>NZ_JOGX01000004.1 GCF_000719555.1 Streptomyces sp. NRRL F-5727 | reverse complement strand
AGTCCTCGTACTGGACGTACTCGTGCTTTCACCCGGTGCGGCGAGAGCGCGTGCATGGCGTCGCGGGGCAGGCGGGAGTTTGACGACAGGGCCTAGGCCGCCCAGTGCGCCGGGCGCTCGAAGCCCTCCGGCAGGACGGTCCGCGCGTCGCCGCGGGCCGAGTTCAGCTGCGGCTGGGTGAGGAACAGGGCGTCGGTCAGCGTGGCCCCGGACAGGTCCGCGTCGCGCAGGTCGGCGCCGATCAGGTCCGCGAGGGTGAGGTCCGCGCCGGTCAGGTCGGCGGCGATCAGCAGGGCGCCGCGCAGGTCGGTGCCCCGCAGCCGCGCCCCGCGCAGCCGCTTCCCGATGAGGTCCGCGCCCCGCCGGCTGCGCGGGGTGCCGCCGGCCGTGGCCCGGACGAGCTCACTGGTCCGCAGCAGCAGCGGATTGACCTCGGCCCGCACGGGCCCGACGTCCAGCCCCTCCAGCCCGGCGGCGGGCAGCGAGGCCAGTTCCTCGACCCGCGCCAGGGCCGCGCGCACCTCACCGTGGACCCGGCGAGCGGCGGGCCGCCCCAGCGCCTCGGTGAGGTAGCGCAGCAGCTCGTGGAGCTGCCGGACCACCGGAAAGACCTCGTACATCTGCCGGGCCGTCTCCGGAGCCTCCCGCCACGAGACCCCGCCGAAGGTCACCTGCGAGACGCGCTGCCCGGCCCCGAAGCAGTCGTACACCGTGCACCCCTGGAACCCGCTGGGCCGCAGCCGCGCGTGGATCCCGCAGCGGAAGTCGTCCTGGAGATTGCGGCAGGGGTCACCGGCCGCCTTGTCCACGCCGAAGTCGGCGGACTTGGCGAACGGCAGGGCCACACAGCACAGACCGAAGCACTGCGCGCAGTCGCCGCGCAGCGCGGTTTCCCGGGTGTCGGGCACGGTGGAACGGTTCCTTCGCGGTTCGGGGACGATCCACCCACCGTATCGCGCCCCCGGCGGAGGTCCGGGACGCGGCCGAATGCGATTGCGGAGCGGCCCGCCACCCCGGATGATCATGATCATGCCGACGTTCACGACGTATGACGGGACCGAACTCTCCTACCGGCTGCACGGGGAGGGGGAACCGCTGATCTGTCTGGCGGGCGGCCCGATGCGGGACGCCGCCTACCTCGGGGACCTCGGCGGGCTCGCCGCGCACCGCACGCTGGTCCTGCCCGACGCCCGGGGCACCGGCGCCAGCGCCGTCCCCGCCGATCCGGGCACCTACCGCTGCGACCGGCAGGTCGCCGACGTCGAGGCCCTCCGCGCCCACCTCGGCCTGGAGCGCGTCGACCTCCTCGGCCACTCGGCGGGCGGCAACCTCGCCGTCCTCTACGCCGCCGCGCACCCCGGGCGGATCCGCTCCCTGGTGCTCGTCGCCTCGGTCTCCCGCGCCCTCGGCGTCGCCGCCACGGACGAGGACTGGCACCGGGCGGTCGAGGTCTTCGCCGACCGGGACTGGTACCCGGAGGCCAGGGCGGCGCTCGACACCCTCGGCCCCGGCACGCCGCTGCCGCGCGTGCACGACATCGCCGCCCCCTTCACGTACGGCCGCTGGGACGCGGCCGCCCGCGCGCACGCGGCGGACGGCGCCCGGCGGACCCACTGGGAGGCGGCCGTCGCCTACCACGACGACGGCGCCTACCACCCGGAGCGCACCCGCCGCGCCCTCGCCGGGCTCGCCGCGCCCGTACTGGTGCTGGCCGGCGAGCGCGACGCGGGCCCGACGCCCGCCAGGGCCGCCGAGGCGGCGGCCCACTTCCCGGCCGCGGAGCTGGTCGTGCAGCCGGGCGCCGGACACTACCCGTGGATCGACGACGCGGACGCCTTCGTCCGCTCCGTCGCCGCCTTCCTCGACCCGGCCGTCCGCACGGTCACCGTCGAGGGCGTACGGCTCGCCTACCGGGTCGCGGGAGCCGAGGACGCCCGGCCCGTCGTCCTCGTCCACGGCCGCGGCGAGTCCTCCCTCACCTGGGCGGGGATCGCCGACGAACTGGCGGCCGACCACCGGGTGTACGCCGTGGACCTGCGCGGCCACGGGCTCAGCGACCGGCCCGGAGGATACGGCTTCGCGGACTTCCGCGACGAACTCGGCGGCTTCCTCAAAGCCCTCGGCCTGACCGGCGCGACCGTCGTCGCCCACTCGATGGGGGCGGGCGCCGCCTGCCTCCTCGCGCAGGACGAACCCGGTCTCGTCGGCCGTCTCGTCCTGGAGGAACCGCCGGCGTTCGTCCCCCTCGACCCGCCGCGCCCGGTGGCCGAGCGCCCCGAGGGCCCGCTCGCCTTCGACTGGGACATCGTCCCCACCACCGACGCCCAGCTGAACGCCCCCGATCCGGCCTGGCGCACCCGGCTCCCCGCGGTCACGGCCCCCACCCTCGTCCTGGCCGGCGGCCCCACCAGTCACATCCCCCAGGAACAGCTCGCCGGCCTCGCCGGAGCCGTCCCCGGGGCCCGCCTGGTCACCGTCGAGGCGGGCCACCTCGTCCACGAGACCCGCCCCGCCGAATTCCTCGCCGCGCTGCGGGAGTTCGGCCTGTAGGGCCGGGCCCGCTACCCGCGCTCCTCGACGTCCGCCTCCGTCGCCACCGTCTTCGCCCAGCGGTAGTCCGCCTTGCCGCTCGGGGAGCGCTGGATGCGGGGGGTGAGGACGAGCTGGCGGGGGACCTTGTAGCCGGCCAGGTGGCGGCGGCAGTGGGCCTGGACCGTGGCCAGGTCCAGGGGGTCCGTGCCCTCGCGCTGCTGGACGACGGCGGCCACGTGACTGCCCCACTTCGCGTCCGGGACGCCCGCCACCAGCGCGTCGTACACGTCGGGGTGCGACTTGAGGGCCTGCTCGACCTCCTCCGGGTAGACCTTCTCGCCGCCCGTGTTGATGCACTGGGAGCCGCGGCCGAGGACGGTCACCACACCGTCCGCGTCGACCGTCGCCATGTCGCCGAGGAGGACCCAGCGCACCCCGTCCCGCTCGAAGAAGGTCTCCGCCGTCTTCGCCGGGTCGTTGTAGTAGCCGAGCGGCACGTGCCCGCGCTGGGCGAGGCGGCCGATCTCGCCGACGGCGACCGGTTCGCGGGTCGCCGGGTCGACGACCTGGGTCCGCTCGTTGACGTGCAGCCGGAAGCCCCGCTCGGGGCCCGAGTCGTCGGTCGCCCGGCCGTTCGAACCGGACTCCGTGGAGCCGAAGTTGTTGAGCAGGATGACGTTCGGCATCAGCTCGCGCAGCTGCGCCCGTACGGTCTCCGACATGATCGCGCCGGACGAGGAGAGGCTGAACAGCGCGGACAGGTCGGTGCCGCGCAGCGGCCCGGCGAGCGCGTCGATCAGCGGGCGCAGCATCGCGTCGCCGACCAGCGAGATGCTCGACACCTTCTCCTTCTCCAGGGTCCGCAGCACCTCCTCGGGCACGTACTTGCGGTGCAGGACCACCCGCTGGCCGTAGTGGAAGGCGATGAAGGTGGTGAGGGTGGAGGTGCCGTGCATCAGCGGCGGCGCGGGGAAGAAGGTGAGGCCGGCGCCGCCGGCGGCGACCCGCTCGGCCAGCTCCTCGGGCCGCTTGACCGGCTCGCCGGCGGGGTCCCCGCCGAACAGGCCGGCGAAGAAGAGGTCCTCCTGGCGCCACAGGACGCCCTTGGGCATCCCGGTGGTGCCGCCGGTGTAGATGATGAAGAGGTCGTCGCCGGAGCGGGGCGCGAAGCCACGCCCGGGATCGGCCGCCGCCTCCGCCTCTTCGAGGGGTACGCAGTCGAGCGCGGCGGCCCCCTCGGGCGGGGTCCCCACCCGCACGAGGTGCCGTAGCTTCTCGCACCGCGGCAGGGCCGCCGCCACCCGGTCCGTGAACTCGGCGTCGTACACCAGCGCCGCGAGGTCGGCGTCCCGGTAGAGATAGACCAACTCCTCCTCGACGTACCGGTAGTTGACGTTCACCGGCACGATCCGGGCCTTCAGGCAGGCGAGCACGGTCTGGAGGTACTCGACGCCGTTGTAGAGGTGGAGGCCCAGGTGTTCGCCGGGGCGGACGCCCGCGTCGAGGAGGTGGTGGGCCAGCCGGTTGGCCGCCTCGTCGAGCGCGGCGTAGGTGAGCCGCCGCTCGGCGCCCGTGCCCGGGTGGTCGACGTAGACCAGCGCCTCGCGCTCCGGCACCACGTCCACGACCGATTCGAACAGGTCGGCAAGGTTGTACTCCACCGTTCCTCCTGACCCCGGCACGTTCGGACTCGGGCGGTCATTAGAGCGCCGTCGGGCACAGGTGGGAAGGGGGTGCGCCAAAGAATCTGACTGAGTGTCAGAAAACTATTGAACTGCCCACGCCACTCCTGCAACCTGTTCCAGAACTGGAGACGGGAGATGCCCATGGCCGGCACTGAACACCTCACCGTGCGGCGCGAAGGCGCCACGCTCGTCCTCACCCTCGACCGCCCCGAGGCGAAGAACGCCCTGTCCCTGCCGATGCTCGTCGGCCTCCACGACGGCTGGATCGAGGCCGACGCCGACGACTCCGTCCGCTCGATCGTCCTCACCGGAGCGGGCGGCGCCTTCTGCGCCGGCATGGACCTCAAGGCGCTCGCCGGAAAGGGCATGGAGGGCGACGCGTACCGCGAACGGCTCAGGGCCGACCCCGACCTGCACTGGAAGGCGATGCTCCGCCACCACCGCCCGCGCAAGCCCGTCATCGCCGCCGTCGAGGGCGCCTGCGTGGCCGGCGGCACGGAGATCCTCCAGGGCACCGACATCCGGGTCGCCGGTTCCTCGGCCCTGTTCGGCCTCTTCGAGGTCCGGCGCGGCCTCTTCCCGATCGGCGGGTCCACGGTCCGCCTGCCGCGCCAGATCCCGCGCACCCACGCCCTCGAAATGCTCCTCACCGGACGGCCCTACACCGCGGAGGAGGCCGCCCGCATCGGCCTGATCGGGCGGGTCGTGCCCGACGGCACCGCCCTGGACACCGCCCTCGAACTCGCCGAACGGATCAACGCGTGCGGGCCGCTGGCGGTCGAGGCGGTGAAGGCGTCCGTGTACGAGACGGCCGAGACGACCGAGACGGAGGGGCTCGCCGCCGAACTGAAGCGGGGGTGGCCGATCTTCGACACGGCGGACGCGAAGGAAGGGGCGAGGGCCTTCGCGGAGAAGCGCCCGCCGGTGTACCGCCGGGAGTGACCTGCCCCCACCCCGCCCCGTCCCGCACCAGGGGCTCCGCCCCCGGACCCCCACGCCTCGAACGCCGGCGAGGCGGGATTCGGGGCTCGCTCCCGGACCTCCGTGCCTCGAACGCCGTCGGGGCCGGATTCCGGTCTCCGCCCCTGGACCCCCACGCCTCGAACGCCGGCGAGGCCGGATTCCGGGCTCCGACCCCGGACCTCCGCGCCTCGAACGCCGGCGGGGCCGGATTCGGGGCTCGCTCCCGGAGCTCCGCGCCTCAACCGCCGGCGGCGGCTGGAACCGGGCTTGCCCCCGACCCCGTACCGCCTTCGGCCGTGCCCCCGAACGCCGGGCGGGCTGACATCAGCCCCCCATCCCTCCCGCCCACGAAAGGCCCCGCCCATGACCCCTCTCACCCCACCCCCCGACATCCTCCGCGCCCCGCTCGTCGTCGAGTTCCCCTTCACCCGCTCGCTCGGCCCCGTCCAGTCCGCCTTTCTCACCGGTCTGCGCGAGCGCACCGTCCTGGGGGTGCGCACCGAGGACGGGCGGGTTCTCGTCCCGCCCGTGGAGTACGACCCCGAGACCGCCGCCGAGCTGCGCGAGCTCGTCGAGGTGGCGCCCACCGGCACCGTCACCACCTGGGCCTGGAACCCCGCGCCCCGCCGCGGCCAGCCCCTCGCCGCGCCCTTCGCCTGGGCCCTGGTCCGCCTCGACGGCGCCGACACGGCCCTCCTGCACGCCGTCGACGCCCCCGGCCCGGACGCCGTGCGCACCGGCATGCGCGTCCGGATCCGCTGGGCCGCCGAACGCACCGGCGCCATCACCGACATCGCCTGCTTCGAGCCGTACGAGGGGGACGCGGAGCACCCCGAACCCGCCCCGCACACCGGCACGTTCGACGACCCCGTCACCGGCATCACCACCCCGGCCCGGCTCGACTACACCTACACCCCCGGCCGCGCCCAGACCCGCTACCTCCAGGCGCTCTCCGAACGCCGCACCGTGGGCGAGCGCTGCCCCTCCTGCGCCAAGGTGTACGTCCCTCCCCGCGGCGCCTGCCCCACCTGCGGCGTCGCCACCACCGACCGGGTCGAGGTCGGGCCCCGCGGCACCGTCACCACCTTCTGCATCGTCAACATCAAGGCCGCACACACGGCGAACGACATCGAGGTCCCCTACGTCTACGCCCACATCGCCCTCGACGGCGCCGGGCTCGCCCTCCACGGCCGGATCGGCGGCATCCCCTACGACCAGGTCCGCATGGGCCTGCGCGTCGAACCCGTGTGGAGCGAGGACGGCCGCTACCCCGACCACTACCGCCCCACCGGGGAACCGGACGCCGACTACGACACGTACAAGGAGCTGCTGTGAGCGCCCCCGGCCGCGACGTGGCCATCGTCGCCTTCGCCCAGAGCGGCCACCGGCGCCGCACCGACGACCTCTCCGAGGTCGAGATGGTGATGCCCGTCCTCCACGAGGTCCTGCGGCGGACCGGCCTGAAGACCTCCGACATCGGCTTCACCTGCTCCGGCTCCTCCGACTACCTCGCCGGGCGCGCCTTCTCCTTCACCATGACCCTCGACGGCGTCGGCGCCTGGCCGCCGATCTCCGAGTCCCACGTCGAGACCGACGGCGCCTGGGCGCTGTACGAGGCGTGGGTGAAGCTGCTCACCGGCGAGGTCGACACCGCCCTCGTGTACTCCTACGGCAAGTCCTCGCCCGGCTCCGTCCGCGACGTGCTCACCCGCCAGCTCGACCCGTACTACCTGGCCCCGCTCTGGCCGGACTCCATCGCCCTCGCCGCGCTCCAGGCCCAGGCCCTCGTGGACGCCGGCGACACCGACGAGGCGGCCCTCGCGGCGATCGCCGCCCGCAGCCGCGCCGACGCCGCCGCCAACCCGTACGCCCAGGTGGTCGGCGCCCGCCCGCAGGGCGACCACATGGTCGCGCCGCTGCGCACCGGGGACTGCCCGCCGATCGGCGACGGCGCCGCCGCCGTGATCCTGGCCGCCGGCGACCGGGCCCGCGAGCTCTGCGCGCGGCCCGCCTGGATCCGCGGCATGGACCACCGCGTCGAGGCCCACTCCCTCGGCGTCCGCGACCTCACCGACTCGCCGTCCACCCGGCTCGCCGCCGAGCGCGCCGGCTTCTTCGAACGGCCCGTGGACACCGCCGAGCTGCACGCCCCCTTCACCTCCCAGGAGGTCGTCCTCACCAAGGCCCTCGGCCTCGGCGGCGACGTCCGGATCAACCCCTCCGGCGGCGCGCTCGCCGCCAACCCCCTCATGGCCGCGGGCCTCATCCGGCTCGGCGAGGCCGCCGCCGGCATCCACCGGGGCGACTCCGACCGCGCGCTCGCCCACGCCACCTCGGGACCCTGCCTCCAGCAGAACCTGGTGGCCGTACTGGAAGGAGACCCCCGTGGCTAAGGAACCCGTGGCGGTCGTCGGCGTCGGCCAGACCAAGCACGTCGCCGCCCGCCGTGACGTCTCCCTCGCCGGACTCGTCCGCGAGGCCGCCGTGCGCGCCCTCGCCGACGCCGAGCTGACCTGGGCGGACGTCGACGCCGTCGTCATCGGCAAGGCGCCCGACTTCTTCGAGGGCGTCATGATGCCGGAGCTGTACCTCGCCGACGCCCTGGGCGCCGTGGGCAAGCCCATGCTCCGGGTCCACACCGCCGGTTCGGTCGGCGGGTCGACCGCGCTCGTCGCCGCCAACCTGGTCGCCGCCCGCGTCCACCGGACCGTCCTCACCCTCGCGTTCGAGAAGCAGTCCGAGTCGAACGCCATGTGGGGCCTGTCCCTGCCGGTGCCGTTCCAGCAGCCGCTGCTCGCCGGCGCCGGCGGCTTCTTCGCCCCGCACGTCCGCGCCTACATGCGGCGCACCGGCGCCCCCGACACGATCGGCTCCCTCGTCGCGTACAAGGACCGCCGCAACGCGCTCAGGAACCCGTACGCCCATCTCCACGAGCACGACATCACCCTGGAGAAGGTGCAGGCGTCCCCGATGCTGTGGGACCCGATCCGCTACTCGGAGACCTGCCCGTCCTCCGACGGCGCCTGCGCGATGATCCTCACCGACCGGGCCGGCGCGGCCCGGGCGCCGCGGCCCGCCGCCTGGGTGCACGGCGGCGCCATGCGCAGCGAGCCGACGCTCTTCGCCGGCAAGGACTTCGTCTCGCCCCGGGCGGGGAGCGACTGCGCCGCCGACGTCTACCGGCAGGCCGGGATCACCGACCCGCGCCGGCAGATCGACGCCGTGGAGATGTACGTGCCGTTCTCCTGGTACGAGCCGATGTGGCTGGAGAACCTGGGCTTCGCCGCCGAGGGCGAGGGATGGAAGCTCACCGAGGCGGGCGTCACCGAACTCGGCGGGGACCTGCCGGTGAACCCCTCCGGAGGCGTCCTCTCCACCAACCCGATCGGCGCCTCCGGCATGATCCGCTTCGCGGAGGCCGCCCTCCAGGTACGGGGGGAGGCCGGCGAGCACCAGGTGGACGGCGCCCGCCGGGCCGTCGGGCACGCCTACGGCGGCGGCGCCCAGTTCTTCGCCATGTGGCTGGTGGGCGCCGAACCGCCGGCCTGACGCCCGCTCAGCGCAGGCTGTCGCGGACCCGCGTCGCCAGCGCCACCGGGTCGCCCTTCGGGGTCACCGGGTAGGAGTCCCGGCGCAGGTTCCAGGCGTTCTCCCAGGCGAACCAGTCGATCGCGGCGGGCGCCCGCCCGGTGACCAGCGAGGTCTCCAGCGAGTCCAGGTAGGTGGACCAGCGGGGCGCGTAGAAGCCGGAGACGAGCCCCGACCACTCGCGGTTGGCGTAGTCGTGCAGCCCGGCCTCGCTGCCCGCCCGGTGCCCCCAGGTCGTGACGAGCGAGCGGGCGTCGAACTCCAGCGTCGCCCGCTCCGCGTCCGAGCCGCCCCACGAGCGGGCGCCCTCCAGCCACGGCCCGAGCAGGAACCGCCGGTCGGTGGCGAGGACCTCGTCGAGCAGCGCCATGGACCGCCGCCACTCCGCCGCACCTGCCCGGAACGCGGTCAGGTCCTTCGCCTCGTACGCGGCCTTGATCTTCGGCAGCAGCACCCGGCTGCGGTTGGTGAGCGCCTGCCGCGCCGTGTCCACCAGGTCGAAGCGGTACGCGTCGGTGGGCCGCAGGGCCGGGGCCACCTGGAGCAGCTCGGCCAGGGCCCGCTCCACGGTCGCCGCGTCGTACCGCATCGACTTCGGCCCCCAGGAGGCGGCGGTGCGCACGGTGAGGCTCGGGCGGGCGGTGAAGAGGCTGTCCTGGGACTCGCTCCAGCCGTTCGACGCGGTCCCGTACGGGCCCGTCCGCAGCCACTCCCACGCCTTGGCCGCGTGCGGGTCGGGGGCGCCGTAGCGGCGGGCCGCGTACGCGGTGAACCAGTCGGCGTGCTCGACCGGGGTGTCCCGCCAGGCCAGTTCGGTGAAGAGGGAGAAGGTCACCGGGTTGGCGGAGGTCGCCTCGGGGAGGAAGGCGATCCCCTGCAGCGCGCTGTCCCGCTTCTTCCGCCACGCGTCGAACCGCTCGGTCCACACCGAGGTGTTGGCGCCGATCGTGGTGTGCCCGCCGAAGTTGGGGATGGTGCCGAAGGCGTACGGCGTCCCGGCCCAGGCCGTCTCGCGGTCCAGGTTGTCGTACCGGTCGGAGAGTCCGTCCACCACGAGCAGCCGCGAGGTGTCGACGCCCGCGAGCAGTTCGGCCTTCGGGTTGCGCTGCCAGCCGAGCAGCACCCACGTCGCGCCCGGCCGCGCGTCCTCCAGGGACGTCATCACCCGGGCGGCGGCCTCGCCGACCGGCACGTCACCCGGGTTCCCGCCCTCGTGCAGCAGGTCCATCTTGTACATGCTGGTGGTGCCGAGGAGCCGCGCCTGGTGCCGGTAGAAGGCCGCGGCGACCTTCGGGAAGAGCGGACCGCGCGGGTCGAGCCAGTCCGGCCGGGTGAAGCCGATCCACCGGCCCTGCGGCACCACCCGGCCCTCCGGGTTGCGCTCCGTGAAGCCCGGCGGCACCGTGCCGAAGTACCCCGGCAGCACCGGCGTCATGCCCAGCTCCCGCAGCCGGTCCACGATCCGCTTGCCCAGCGCCGCCCGGCGGGCGATCAGCTGTTCGGACATCGGGCCGCCGAACGACGACATGTTCTGCATCAGCCACCACGGCTGGTGCGCCGGCCCCGGGATCCACGCGCGCAGCTCCGCGTCCGTGTAGCCGAACTCCTGGAAGGCGGCGTGGTAGGCGGCCTCGGCGCCCATCTGCACGAACACCTCGTTCACCCCGTGCAGGGCGAGCAGGTCGATCTGCCGTTCGTACGCGGCCCAGTCCCGGTACGCCCCCGAGTAGCCGTCGTCCGTGTCGTTGAGCGCGAACCGGTGCGGCACGGAGGCCGACTTGGAGATGGTGCCCGACGGGGCGGGCAGCCGGGCCGGCAGCGCCGCGAGGCTGTCCCCGGGCGCGCCGAGGTCCACGCCCACGGTGTACGAGAGGTACCAGTGCACCCCGCGCAGCAGGACCGCCGGCGTGGTGCCGGTGACGGTGATCCGCCCCGCCGAGCCCGACACCGCGAACCGGTCGCCCGCGCCGTCGGCCGGCACGAGCACCAGGTCGAACTGGCGCGCGTGGCGGGGCAGCAGGCGCGCCAGCGCGGCCCGCGCCGCGCCCACCGAGCGCGCCCCCGCCGGGGCCCCGGCCGCGCCCGCCACCGGCACCGCGGGCTCCGCCGCGGCCGGCACCGGGGAGGGCAGCGCCGTCAGCACGGCGGCGCACAGGGCGAGGGAACACGCCGAGCGCGCGGCCCAGGACCGCGCGCGGGAAATGGGAGGTCTCATGGTCGGCTCATCCCCTCGTCAGGACCTAGGGCGATCTTGAACTGACCGCCCGTCATATGGGAGACGCCGCCGGGACCCCGGTCAAGGACGACACGCTTCGCGCGGCCCTTCCCCGACCCCGTACATCTGTCCGTCGAACACGCCCCGACCTGCGCCTCGGAACGGTCGCCCCGCCGCCCCAAGACCACCCGAACTGCTTGGCAGAATGCCGTTACACGCGGCCCGTTCCGGCGTACGCTGGACCTTTCGTGGGGTGATCGCCCCGGCGCCCCGACCGTGCGCCGGGCGTGCGCCCCCTGTGTGGGGGTGGAACGTGGCACGACAGGACGGCAGGCAGGCCCGCCAGGGCTTCGGCCTCTTCGAACGCGAAGACGCGCTCGACGCGGCCGAGGAGGCGCTCGACCTGCTCACCGGCCTGGCCGACGAAGCCCCGTCCCCGCCCGTGAGCGTCCCCGCCCCGCGCGACGCACGCGTCATCCCCCTGCACGGCCGTACGGGCTCCGCCGAGCAGCGCCCCGAAACCCCCTCCGCCCAGGGCGGCGTCCTCGTCTACGCCGCGCCCGCCGGACTCGGCAAGACCACCCTCCTCGCCGAGATCCGCCGCCGGGCCGGCGCCCGCGGCTGCACCGTCCTCTCCGCCCGCGGCGGCGACCAGGAGCAGCGCGTCGCCTTCCACGTCGCCCGCCAGCTCCTCCAGCCCCAGCTCGCCCACGCCTCCGACGCCGAACTCCGCGAACGGCTCGGCTCCTGGTACGACATCGTCGGCCCCGCCCTCGGCCTGCGTGCCGCCACCGCCGGCTCGCCGCCCGACCCCCAGGGCCTGCGCGACGGCCTCGACTGGGTCCTCACCCACCTCGCCGTCCGCCGCGCCCCGCTCGTCGTCGTCCTCGACGACGCCCACTGGGCCGACCCCGAGTCCCTCGGCTGGCTCGCCTCCTTCGCCCCGCGCGCCGAGGACCTCCCCATGCTCCTCGTCGTCGCCTACCGGCCCGACGAACTCCCGGACGAGGGAGCCGAATTCACCGGACGCCGGTCCGGGCAGCGCCCGCACGGCCTGGCCCCGCTGACCGCCGAGGCCGTCGCCCGGCTCGTCCGGGACCGGATAGGGGCCCACGCCGACGACGCGTTCTGCCACGACTTCTGGACCGTCACCGCCGGCAACCCCTTCGAGACCGTCGAACTCGCCGCCAAGGTCCGTGACCGCGGCCTCGACCCCACCGCCGACGGCGCCCACGAGCTCCGCGACCTCGCCGCCGCCCTCAAGGGCAGCGGCCTCGTCCGGCGCCTCGAACGGCTCGGCACCGCCACCGTCCGGCTCGCCTGGGCCTGCGCCGTCCTCGGCACGGAGATCTCCCCGGCGCTCGCCGGCGCCCTCGCGGGCCTCGGCGACGAGGCCGTGGCCGACTGCGCCGAACGCCTCCGCGAGGCCCGCGTCCTCGCCGCCCCCAGCACCCCCGACGGCCCCCTCGAATTCGTCCACCCGCTGATCGCCAGCGCCGTCTACCGCGCCATCCCCGACGCGATCCGGGTCGCCTTCCACGGCCAGGCCGCCTGGTGCGTCATCGACGCCGGGCTCGGCCCCGCCGCCGCGGCCCGCCACCTCCTGGAGACCCACCCGGAGGGCGACCCCTGGGTCGTCACCCAGCTCCGCGCCGCCGCCCGCGAGAACCTCCGGGCCGGCGCGCCCGACGCGGCCCGCCGCCACCTCGCCCGCGCCCTGCGCGAGCCTCCCACCGCCGACGAGCGCGCCGCCGTCCTCTTCGAGCTCGGCTCCGCCTCGCTCCTCACCGAGCCCGCCACCACCGTCAACCACCTGCGCGCGGCCCTGGAGGAGCCCATCGCCGACCCGGTCCTGCGCCAGGGCATCGTCTACCGCCTGTCCCAGGTCCTCGCCCACAGCGACCGGCTCGTCGAGGCGTCCGAGCTGCTGGAGAGCGAGAACGGCCGGACCACCGACGCCCGCAGCCGGCTCCGCATCCAGGCCGAGCGGTTCATGTGGGACGCGCTCCGGTCCGACGAGCCGGAGTCGCCGGCCCGCTCCCGCCGCCTGGCCGCCCTCGCCGACCGGCTCCCCGGCCGCGACCTCACCGAGCGCTACATCATCGGCCTGCGCGCCTGGGACGCCACCCTGCGCGCCGAACCCGCCACCGTCGCCCTCCACCACGCCGAACGGGCCCTCGAAGGCGGCCTGAGCTGGGCCGACGAGAGCCGCGGCTTCGAGGTGCCGGTCCTCGTCGCCCTCATCCACCTCTACGCCGACCGGCCCGGCCGCGCCGAGGAGCTCTTCGCCGCCGGCACCGCCGAGTTCGAGAAGCAGGGCTGGCGCGGCGCCCACCTCTCCTTCGCGTACACCCTCCTCGGCTACATCCGCCTCCGCCGCGGCCGGCTCATGGAGGCCGAGGACTTCGTCCGGGCCGGCCTGCGCCTCGCCGAGCGCGTCGGCCCCCGCACGCCCGCCCTCTGGTACGCGACCGGCGTCATGATCGAGGTCCTGCTCGCCCGCGGCCGTACCGACGAGGCCGAGCAGGTCGCCCGCGAGCACGACTTCGGCGAGCCGTTCCCCGCCACCGTCACCATCCCCGACTGCGAGACCGTCCACGCCGAACTGCTCCTCGCCACCGGCCGCGCCGAGGAGGCGTGCGCCGCCCTCGCCGACATCGGCCGCCGGCTGGAGCCGCGCGGCAAGCGGAACCCGTCGTGCAGCCCCTGGCAGCTCTACCTCGCGCTCGCCGAGGCCGCCACCGGCTCCCCGGTCAGGGCGCTCGCCACCGCCCAGGACGCCGTCGCCCGCGCCCGTCAGTACGGCGCGCCCTCCGCGATCGGCCAGGCGCTCCGCGTGACCGCCGAGGTCTCCGAGGGCGCCGAGCGGATCAAGCTCCTGGAGGAGTCCGTCGACTGGCTGGACCAGTCCCCGGCCGCGTACGAGCTGGCCCGCTCGCTCGTCGCCCTCGGCGCCGCGCTCCGCCGCACCGAACGACACGCCGAAGCCGCCGAGCACCTCTACCGGGGTCTGGAGACCGCCCAGGACTGCGGAGCCGACGGTCTGGTCGAGGAGGCCCGCGCCGAGCTGGCCGCCGCCGGACTCCGCCCGCGCGCCCTGCACACCGCCGACGGCAACTCGCTCACCGCCCGTGAGCGGGCCGCCGCCCGGGCCAGCGTCCGCGGCGTCGACCCGGCCGCCGCCCTCGGCGTCGACCCCACGACCGCCGCCCGGCTGCTCTCCTCCGTCTACCGCAAGCTGGGCACCGACCGCTCCGGTCTCGCCCACGCCCTGGGCGAGAGCGGCGAGCAGGAGTCGCCGGCGACGGGGGAGACGGCGGCCGGGACACCGGATCCGGTGGACTGACACCGCCGGACCCGCCCGGACGGCACCGGAAGGGCGGAGCCCGGCGCCGCGCCGCGCGCCCGGGCACGTACCATGGCCGTATGTCCTTCCTCCGCCGCCGCAGCGCCACTCCCGCTGGCCCGGACTTCGACGTCCTGGCCATGGACCCGGGGGACTGGCCCGGCAATCTCGGCGCCGGTCTGCTGCCCGCTCCCGACGGTTCCTGCCAGGGCGTCTTCCTGCGCTACGACCTCTTCGGCGGCCGCGGCCCCGCGATGATCATCGGCAACCTCCCGGAGGGCTCCCCGGCCCGGGAGCTCGCCGACGGCCAGATCCCCTTCGAGGTGGCCCAGCTCCTCGCCGCCCTCGAGAACGACGAGCCGGTCGAGGTGCTCGACACCGAGGACGTCCCCGTGATGCAGGGCGACAACCTCCTCATCGTGCGCCGCCTCAAGCTCTCCGAGAGCCGCATCTCCTGCGTCCAGTTCGACCGCAGCGACAACGTCCTGGTGACGATCGCCAGTTGGGACCGGCCGATCACCGACGACCTGTACGCGCTCCTCAAGCCGCTGCCCGCCGAGCTGTTCCAGCAGGGCTGAGCGGGGGCGGGGGCCGATGAGTGCACGCGTCGACGCCTGGATCTGGGCGGTCCGGCTGACCAAGACCCGCTCCCAGGCCGCCGCGGCCTGCCGGGCCGGACACGTCAGGGTCAACGGCGAGCGGGCCAAGCCCGCCCAGTCCGTGAAGCCGGGCGACGAGGTCCGGGTGTACGTGGCCGGCCGGGAGCGGATCGTCGAGGTCAAGGAGCTGCTGACCAAGCGGGTCGGCCCGCCGGTCGCCGCCGAGGCGTACGTGGACAACAGCCCGCCCCCGCCGCCGCGCGAGCACGTGGCGCTGGCCGCCGTCCGCGACCGCGGCGCGGGCCGCCCCACCAAGCGCGAGCGCCGAGAGATCGACGAGCTGCGCGGCCGGCGCCCCTAGCCGGACGGACGAGGGCCGCCCCGGACCTTCCGGGGCGGCCCTCGCGCGTGTCAGGACCGGACGCCGGCGAAGGCCGTCGCGACCCGCGCCGCCGTGGTGCCGAGCCCGCGCGGGGTGGTCCACTCGGGCACCCGGGCGGTCTCCCCGGCGCGGCGGAGCAGCGGGGTCCCGGCGCCCGCGTGGACGTCCCCGGCGCCGTACCGCCGCACGGTGCGGTGCCAGTGCAGCACACCCGCGAGCCAGTCCTCCAGCTCCCGCAGCCGCGCCTCGAAGGCCGCCCTGCCCTCCGCGTCCAGCCCGAAGTGGGCGTACATCAGCGGCACTTCACGCTGCTTCAGGTGCTCGTACTGGCGCAGCCGGCCGCACATCAGCTCGTACGTCATCCGGGCGGCGGTGTCCCGGTCGACGTCGAAGAACTTCTCCAGGACGAGTACCCCGTTGTGCAGCTCGCCCTCCACCTCGACCTCCTTCTGGTACGAGAAGAGGTCGTTGACGAGCGCCCCGTAGTCCGCCACCGCGTTCTCCAGCGCGCGGACCGTGCCCGAGCGGAACAGCTCCGGCGGCAGCACACCGGCCTGGCGCAACCGGCCCATCAGCATGGTCAGTTCGGAACCGAAGGTGCTGCGGCGCATCTCGACGTAGTCGACGGGGTCGGGCACCCGGTGCTGCGCCTGGTTGTGCAGCTCCCACATCCAGCTCTCCAGCATCGCGTCGAGCGCCGTCCACAGCTCGGCCCGCGCCCCGGGCCCCATCGGTCCGGCCGTGCGCGCCCACACGTCGGCGAGCGACCGCTCCAGCGGGTTCGCGGCGAACCCGGCGGCGGAGGCGGGGTCGTCGACCGGCAGGCACGCCTTCAGCCGCTCGGTCTGCGCCCGCGCGCCCGCCAGGTCGCGGGGCCGGCCGAAGACCATCGGGTAGTAGTCGTCGGCGTAGGTGCCCCAGGTCAGCCAGAGGGTGCTGAGCTCCAGCTCCTCCAGGGTGGCGTCGGGGTCGAGGCCGGCCGAGCACAGGGCGAGGTCGAAGCCCGCCATGAGGGGCCGGTCCCAGATGTCGTCGAGCAGCCCCATGGCCTCGGCCCAGTCCTCGGAGCGCCGCTTGGCCTCGCGGTGGTGCGGGCTGAGGGCGAGGGGGTAGGGCAGCGCGAAGTCGGGCAGCGGGAGGGGGCCGACGGGCTGGTGGGGCGTGTGGCCGAGGCTCCGCCGCCGCGCGTCGGCGGAGCGGCCGCCGAGCAGGGTGCGGATGTCGAGGACGCCGGTGCCGAGGGCGGGGGCGCCGGCGGTGGCGTCGACCATGCCCTCGTTCATGTACCGGCTGGAGCGCATGTGCCACTCGTGCCCGCCGGACTGCCAGTCCTGGAGTCCCTTGGTGTACGCGCCGATCGCCGCGATCTCCGAGGGGGTGAGGCGCTCCTGGACGGCCAGCGCGGGCACCTCGGTGAGGGCGGTGTTCTCGAACTGCTGGAGCCGTGAGGTCAGCAGGTCGTTGACGGCCTCGGCGGCCTCCTGGGTGGTGCAGCCGAGGAAGTGCTCCAGGACGAGCACGCCGTTGCTGTTCTCGCCTTCGTCCTCGACCTCGCGCTGGTACGAGAAGAGGTCGTTGCGCAGGTGGACGGCGTCCGAGAAGGCGTCGCGGAGCACCCGCAGCGGCCGGGAGCCGGCGACCCGGTCGGGGACCTCGGCCCCGGCGGCGTACTCCACGAGCCCGGCGGACCAGGGAGCGCCGCCGACCTTGCGGCGCATCTCGATGTATTCGAGGGGGTTGGCGATCCGGTTGTCGTTGATGTTGTCGAGCTCCCAGAGGGACTCGTAGAGGAGGGCCTCGGTGGCCTCGGCGAAGCGGCGCCGCCAGCCGTCGGACATCGCGGGGACGGTGCGCCGCCACAGGTCGGCGAGGCCGGCCTCCACCGGGTTGACCGGCTCGGGCATGCCGCGGAGCGGGTCGGCGGGCATGAAGGACGGCAGCCGGTCGAGGTAGTCCTTGCTGCCGGCCCGGTCCTGGGTCCGCTTGAAGACCTCCAGGAAGTGGTCGTCGAAGAAGAAGACCCACGTGTACCAGTCGGTGACGAGGTTCAGCGCCTCCTCGTCGCAGTCGGGGTGGGTGTAGGCGCAGAGCAGCGCGTAGTCGTGCGCGTCGAGGTCGGCCGTCTCCCAGACCCCGGAGCCCTCCAGCATCCCCATCGCGCGGGCCCAGTCCCGGGTGTGCGTCCGGGCCGCCTCCACATGGGGGTTGAGGCGCGCCGGATACGGGACATAGAAATCCGGCATGGCGAAGGGCTGAGGCATGTGCGGACGGGCCTTTCCGGTGGAGGGGTGCTGTTCCGGCCCAGCCTTACCCCTGTCCCGCACACGGAACCCCGCCTCAGGAATAGTCGTATGAGCAGAGGAAGGGGTGGTGCCGGAGGACGACTCCGGCACCACCCCGCACCTTTCGGCCAACCCGGCTCAGCCCTGTGAAACCCGCACGTCAGCGGCCTTGACGAAGGCGATGCGATGGCCGAACTGAATCTGGTAGTACTCCTCCTGGCCGCGCACCACCCGGTGCTTGCTGCTGTCGAACACGGGTGCGTAGTAGTACTCGCCGGGCGTCTTGTGCCCCACCACGTACCGCTGCCCGGCGAGCAGCCGGTACGGCAGCGGCGAGACCGCCTGCACCGGCACCCCGGCGGGATACGCCGACGCCTCCGGATAGGCCCGCCCGTACACCGGCACCTCCGCCAGCCCCTCCCGCGGAGTCAGCACCTGGCCGCGCGTGTTCACCGCCGTCGGCGCCGAGGCCGGATCGTGGAACCACGCCTTCTGCCCGAGGTACCAGATCGCCGTCCAGTCGCCCCGGCGCTCCGCCACCGCGTAGCTCTGCCCCGTCGACGCCCGCGCGCCGGTGTCGTTGACGCCCGTCGTGGAGTCCTGCCCGCCGGGCCGCAGCCCGATGTCCTTCACCAGCGGCGCGTCGGCGCTCGGCGCGGTGTGCAGGCGCACGGCACCGCTCCCGTGCGGCGCGCACGCCGCCCCGGCCGCCGCGCACCCCGTGTAGACCGGCCGGTTCTCCCCGTACGCCGGCCGGATCGTCACCACGCCCGACCGCGGCCCGGCGCTCGGCGTCAGCGGCCGGCCGAGCAGCCGGAAGTAGTGCGCCCAGTCCCAGTACGGACCCGGGTCGGTGTGCATGCCCCGGATCGACGACGTCACCGTCCCCGGCACGTTGTCGTGCCCGATGACGTGCTGCCGGTCCAGCGGGATGTCGTACCGCTGCGCCAGGTGGCGCACCAGCCGCGCCGAACTCCGGTACATCGCCTCCGTGTACCAGGAGTCCGGGGCCGTCAGGAAGCCCTCGTGCTCCAGACCCACCGACTTCGCGTTCACGTACCAGTTCCCGGCGTGCCAGCCGACGTCCTTCAGCGGCAGGTGCTGGGCGACGTGCCCGTCCGACGAGCGCAGCGAGTACTGCCAGGAGACGTACGTCGGGTCCTGCACCAGCTTCAGGGTGACGTCCCAGGTCGCCTCGGTGTCGTGGACGACGATGTAGTCGATCGACTGGGAGACCGGCCGGTCCGCCTTGTCGTGGTTGCCGTAGTCGCCGTCGCCGAACTCCTCGTACGGCGCCGGGATCCACTCGCAGGCCACCGTCGTCGGGCACTCCACCGGGCCCCGCTCCGGCGCGCGCAGCCCGAGCGCCGCCACCTGGCCGGTCTCCGGCGCCACCGCCGGAGCGGCGGGCAGCGCCACCCGCTGCCCGCTGTCGGTGACCCGCTCCTCGCCGGTCCGGATCACGTCGAAGACGTCGTTCGCGTACGCAGCCGCCGTGGCCGCGTCGTCGGCGCCCGAGTAGCGGGCCACCGCCCCGTACCAGTCGGCCGGGTCCGCGCTCGGCGCCAGACCCGCCTCCCGCTGGGCCGCCGCGAGCAGCGCCGCGCCGCCCTCGATGTTCGCCGCCGTCGAGGTCCGCAGCTCCTCCGCCGGGATCCCGGAGAGCGCCGACGCCCGCTCCAGGGTCCGCAGCCGGGCCGGCAGCTCCTCCGGCGCGGGCGGTGCGGCCTCCGCCCCCGTCCGGGCGGGCCGGGCGGCGTCGCCGCGCGCGTCCTCGCCGTCCTCCGAGTGGTGCGGCAGGGAACGGGCCAGCGCCGTCGCCGCGTCGGTGAGGTGCATCGGACCGTAGCCGCCGGTCACGCTGGGCGCGCCGGCGTGCCCGTCCCAGCGCGACTGGAGGTAGGAGACGGCGAGCAGCACGCTCTGCGGCACACCGTGGCGCTCGGCCGCCGCCGCGAACTGGCGCTGGAGCGAGTCCGCCACCGGCGCGTCGGCACCGGCCGGCGGCGCACCCGACAGCAGCGGCAGGAGCAGGGCCGCGGACGCGGCGACGGAGAGCACACGTCCTCGGGACGCGGAACGGAGCAAGGCAGCCTCCAGGGGCGGGGGGTGACACGGGGGCGTGCGGGACCGAACCCGTACAGGGGTAGCGGCTCCCGGACCATCCGTCAATCACCCCTCACGCGCGGCGAGTTCCCACGTCAGCGCCGTGCCGGCGGCCGAACGGGCGCACTTTCGCGGTGACGGCCCGCCCACCGGCCGCGCGTCGGTGGTCTCGACCAATGAGGGCCCCGGCGCGGCGCCCGGAGACGGCGAAGCGCCGCACTCCCGGTGTGTCGGCACCGGGTGCGCGGCGCACACCCCCGTCTCGCGGCCGGGACGTCAGCGCGTCCCGACCGCCGCGCGCACGGCCCGCCGTGCCATGGCGCAGTCGTCGTGCAGCCGCCTCAGCAGCAGCCGCTGTTCCTCCCCCGGAGCCAGCGCCCCCGAGGGCACCGGCACCGTGCCCGCCGGCGGAGCCTCCTTGATGGTCCGCTGCACCGCCGTCTCGTACGTACGGATCTCCCGCGTCAGCACGATCATCAGGTTCACCAGGAAGGCGTCCCTGGCGGCCGGGCCCTGCTGCTGGGCCATCTGGCTGATCTGGCGGCGCGCCAGCGGGGCGTCACCGAGCACCGCCCACAGGGTCGCCAGGTCGTAGCCGGGCAGGTACCAGCCGGCGTGCTCCCAGTCGACCAGGACCGGACCGGCGGGGGAGAGGAGGATGTTGGAGAGCAGGGCGTCACCGTGACAGAACTGCCCCATGCCCTGCCGGCCGCCCGCGTGGGCCAGGCCGTGCAACAGCTTCTGCAGGTCGTCGCGGTCCCGGTCGGTGAAGAGCCCGAGCTCGTGGTAGCGGGCGATCCTCGCCCCGTAGTCCAGCGGCGCGTCGAACGTCCCGGCCGGCGGGCGCCAGGCGTTGAGCCGGGCGATCGCCCCGAGCGCCGCCCGCACGTCGGACCGCGGCGGGGCCTCCACGGGGTGGCGCGAGAGCGCCGCGGCCCGTCCGGGCATCCGCTCGATCACCAGCGTGCAGTTCTCCGGGTCCGCGGCGATCAGCCGCGGCGCGCGCACCGGCGGACGGTGGCGCACGAAGGAGCGGTAGGAAGCTATCTCGTGCCGGAACCGCTCGGCCCACGCGGGCGAGTGGTCCAGTAAACACTTCGCCACCGCCGTCGTGCGTCCGGTCGTCCCGACGATCAGGACGGACCGGCCGCTGCGCCGCAGCACCTGCACCGGGTTGAACTCCGGGCAGATCCGCTGCACCGAGGCGATGGCGACCTTCAACTGCGCACCCTGCGGGCCGGAGAGGTCGATCCTGCCGCTCATCTGGGCACCGGGTCCGGTGCCGGTCCCGGCCGCCCAGGAGCGGGGCCGGACGCCCCGCGGCGCGGGGGCGAGGTACGGTCCGGCGCCGGCCGGCACCAGGCGGGTCTGCGGCCGGGGCGGGGCGGACACGGAGGACGATGCTGTGTACATGGAGGTGACAGATCCCTTCGTGTGCCGACGAATCGCGTGCGTCGCCCCCGCCCGCCCCCGGTCCGCACCCTGGGGAAAATGAGGGCCGGTCGACGGGGCGGGGTGGCGCATACCTACCTGACACCCGCGCGTGGGTAGCGGAACACTGAGCGCACCCTGGCGAACCCTGGCGAATAGTCGCCAGCCCTATGACAGGGGGCTACTGTCAACTCAGCCGAGAACCTGGGGGCTTAGACGTGACAGGACAGACCAACACCCGCCTGGCGGACCTCTTCGGCCTCGCCGGCTGGTCCAAGGGCGAACTCGCGAGACTGGTCAACCGGCAGGCGGCGGCCATGGGCCACCCCCAGCTGTCGACCGACACCTCGCGGGTGCGGCGCTGGATCGACAAGGGGGAGACCCCGCGCGATCCCGTTCCCCGGGTGCTGGCCGCCCTGTTCACCGAGCGACTCGGTCGTGTCGTGACCATCGAGGACCTCGGGTTCGTACGACGCGGGCGTGCCGGAACACGGCAGGCCGTCAGGAACAACGACGAGAACCCTGACGGCATGCCCTGGGCTCCCGACCGTACGGCTGCGGTCCTCACCGAATTCACGGGAATGGACCTCATGCTCAACCGACGCGGCCTGATGGGCGCGGGTATCGCGCTCACCGCCGGCTCCGCACTCAACAGCTCCCTGCACGACTGGCTCAGGACCGAGCCCTCCCGCCCCGCCGCGGCCTCCCGGGCCACCGATCCCCTCCACGCCGACCCCGCCGGGTACGACCGCTACGAGGCCGCCCCCATCGGGTCGGAGGAGATCGAGGCGCTGGAGCGTTCCGTGGAGGTCTTCCGCGCCTGGGACGCGTCCCGGGGCGGCGGCCTCCAGCGCAAGGCCGTGGTCGGCCAGCTGAACGAGGTCGGCGGCATGCTGGCCTACCGCCACGCCGAGCACCTCCAGCGCCGCCTGTGGGGCGTCGCCGCCAACCTCGCCGTCCTGGCGGGCTGGATGTCCCACGACGTGGGCCTGGAGCCCACGGCCCAGCGGTACTTCGTCATCGCCGCCCACGCGGCCCGCGAGAGCGGCGACCGGCCCCGGGCCGGCGAGGCGCTCTCCCGCGCCGCCCGCCAGATGGTCCACCTGGGCCGCCCCGACGACGCCCTCGACCTGATGAAGCTCGCCAAGTCCGGTGCGGGGGAGCGGCTGTTGCCGCGCACCCGGGCGATGTTCCACACCATCGAGGCGTGGGCGCAGGCGTCGATGGGGCACGGCCAGGCGATGCGCCGCACCCTGGGCGAGGCCGAGGACCTCTTCGTCTCCGACCGGCACGAGAAGACGCCGAGCTGGATGCAGAGCTTCGACGAGGCCGACATGCACGGCATGCAGGCGCTCGCCTACCGGACCCTCGCCGAGCACGACCCCACGGCGGCGGTCACCGCGCAGCACCACGCCCGGCTTGCCCTGGACCTGCGGAGCGACGGGCACGACCGCTCGAAGCTCTTCGACCACATCTCGATGGCCTCGGCCTGCTTCATCGCCGACGACCCCGAGCAGGCGGACCGCTACGCCCGGCTCGCCCTGATCTCCATGGGCGAGACCTCCTCGCACCGGACCTGGCACCGGCTGCGCGAGATGTACCGGCTCACCGGCCAGTACGCCGGCTACTCGAAGATCGAGGACCTGCGGGCCGAGCTGGAGGTCGAACTGCCGCGGTCGCCGGAGGCGCCGCGGTCGGGGCTGGTCTGAGCGCCGGTACGACCCCGGGAAGCGCGACGCGGACGGACGGACAGGGCCCACCGGCCCGTGCTCCGGCCTGCCTCGGGTACGTCCCCGCCTACGACTCCTCGTGCGGGTTCTCGTCCCGGTGCGCGCCGGGGGTCAGGGAGCCGCCGTGGGCACCGGCTCAGGAGCCGACGCGGACGACCATCACGCAGGCGTCGTCCTCGCGTGCCTCGTCGCCGAACTCCTCCAGGACCGACCGCAGGCACTCCTGCGCGTCCCGCGCCTCCGCCAGCCGGGGGGCGAGGGCGAGCAGCCGGTCGACGCCGGTGTCGTCGAGGACGTGCACGCCGCGGGTCAGACCGTCGGTGTGGAGCACGAGCACGTCGCCCGGGTGCAGCGGGGTCTCGGTCTCCTCGTACGCGGCCCCCGGCGTCGCGCCGAGGAGGACGCCCTCGGGGCGGCGCAGCGGACGTCCCGTCCCGCCGCGGAACAGCAGCGGGGCGGGATGGCCGGCCTGCGCCCAGGTGAGCGTCCGCGCCGCCGGGTCGTAGCGGCAGCACAGGGCGCTGCCCAGCGCGGGCTGGCCGGTGCTCTCCAGGAGCTGGTTGAGGTGGCCCATCAGGGCGCCTGGCCGGATCCCGGCCACGGCCATGCCGCGCAGCGCGCCGAGCAGCATCGCCATCGAGGAGGTCGCCGTCACGCCGTGGCCGGTGAGGTCGCCGACGGTCAGCAGCGCGTCGCCGGCGGGCAGCGCGAGGGCGTCGTACCAGTCGCCGCCGATCAGACCGGTGGAGGTGGCCGGAAAGTAGTGTCCCGCCACGTCGACCGGGGCGGGGCCGCCGTGCGCGAAGTCGAGCGAGCCGCGCCAGGGCGGGAGGACCGCCTCCTGGAGCTCGACGGCGACCCGGCGCTCGGTGCGCTCGATCTGCCGGCGCTGCTCCAGGCGGTCGCGGCTCTCGCGGACGGCCTGCTCGCTGCGGCGCAGTTCGCTGACGTCCCTCAAGACGGCCCACATGGAGGCCGTGCAGCCGTCGGCGTCGAGGACCGGCTCGCCGGTCATGTGCACGGTGCGGACCTTGGCGTCCGAGCGGACGATCCGGAACTCGCCGTCGATCGGCCTCCCGTCGATCAGACAGTCCGTCACCATCGCCTGGAGGAGCGGCTGGTCGTCGGGGAGGACCACCGTCGGCATCTCGTCGAGCGACATGGGGCCCCGCTCGCGCGGGCGCCCGAAGATCTGGAAGAGCTCGTCGGACCAGCTCACCTCGTCCGTCAGCAGGTTCCATTCGGCGCTGCCGACCCGGGCGAGGAGCGAGCCCGTGGCGGCGGGCGCCTCGCCGTAGGCGGCGCCGGCCTCGCTGGTGAAGGCGCCGTCGAAGAGCGGCGTGCCCTCCTCGGGCGCGGCGTCCTCCGGCGCGGTGTGCTGCGGGGCCGGGAGCGTCACGGCCGGGGCGCCGTCGCGGAGCTGGCCGAACTGCGCCCGCAGGTCGTCGAGCTGATGCATCGCCAGGTCGAAGAGCGCGCGCTGCCAGCGCTGCCGGGGATCGTCGTCATGGGCGGCCGTGTCCCGGCGGACGGCGTCGACCTCACCGCGCAGACGGCTCGTCTGCGAGATCAGCGCGTCCACGGCGCCCGGCTCCGGTGGCTGGGCGGAATGGTCCGCGAACAGAGGGGACGGCATGTCGTACTCCGATACAGGCGCGGCGCTGGCCCGGTTGGCAACGGGTCCAGGAGACGACTGTGGCACAGGGTCGGAGCGGCCGTAAGGGGTTTGGCAACACTCGATCCGGTGGTGCTTCTGGCATATGTCAAAGGCCCGGCCGTTATCGGCCACGACACAACGGGTTACGGTGCACGTGTGGTGAGCGACGAGGTGAACGGTACGGCGGGCGCGGTGCGTACGGACACGGGGGAGGCGGCGGCGGTGACTTCGGGCCCGGCCGGCACGGCGGTACTGCTCGCGGCGGCGCCGGCGGGACGCGGCCGCACCCTGGACGCGGCGTCCGTGCTGCCCGCGCTCGCGGCCGTGCCGCCCGGCGTCCTCACCGGCACGGCGACCGCGACGCTCGTCGAACTCGCCGACCCCGTCGACCCGCAGACCGTCCTCACCCGGCTGCGCGCCGCCGCGCAGAGCCCCGGCCCGCTCGTCCTCTACGTCGCGGGCCAGCTCCACCTGGACCGCCGCCAGCAACTGCCGCACCTCGCGCTGGCCCGCAGCACCTCGGCGGCCCTCCGCTACACGGCCCTGCCCTGGCACTGGCTCGCGGAGGCGGCGGCCGCGCGGCCGGCCGGGACGACGACGATCGTCGCCGACCTCGTCGCCGACCCGGCGGCCTGGACCCGCCTCGGCACCGGCCCGGACCTGCTGCGCCTGAACCCGTCCCCCACGCTGTACGCCCGCGTCACCCCGCCCCCGCGGCGGGGCGAACGGGCCACCCCCGACTACCTCCGGGCCTGGGCCGACCAGTGGCGCGCCGGCGCCCGCGCGCCTTTTGCCACCCTGCACGCGGAGGCGGCCGCCCGCACCCGGTCCACGGACTCGCTCTTCCTGCCGCCGCCCGGACACCCCGCGACTCCGCCGGTCCCGCCGCCCGGCCGGACGGCGGCGCCCGCACCTGCGGCTCCGGCGCCCGTGCCGGTCCCGGTGCCCGTGGCGGCGCCTGCGCCTGTGCCGGTCCCGGTGCCCGTGGAGGCGCCTGTGCCTGCGCCGGTCCCGGTGCCCGTGGCGGCGCCCGCGCCTGTGCCGGTCCCGGTGCCCGTGGAGGCGCCCGCTCCTGTGCCGACTCCGGTGTCCGGGTCGGCTCCCGTGTCCGCGCCGGCCCCGGAGCCCGTGGCCGCACCGGGGCCCGTCCCCGCGCCCGTACCGGAACCGGCCCGGATCCCCGCCCCGGCGGAGCCTCCGGCCCCGACCCGGGTTCCGTCCCTCCCCGCGGGGTACACGGCGGCTCCGCCCGTACCGGCTGCGCCGGTGGCCACGGCGGCACCCCCGGCCGAGGCCGCGCCTCAGCCGGAGCGCGAGCCCGAGGACGGGCCCGGGGCCGAGGCGGACGCCGAGCCCCGAGCCGGGGGTGACGCCGCGCCCGAAGCCGAGTCCGGGACCGTCCCGTCGATCGCCGACGAGGACGAACGGGCGCCCGGGACCATGAAGTTGGTGCCGTCCAGGCAGCGCGGGCGGGCCGGGGCGGCGTCGGGGCCGGGTGTCCCGCCGATGCCCGCGGCTCCTCCCGCCGTGCCCGACGCGCAGGCGGGCGAGCCCGCGGCCCCGCCGCGTCCGGCGGCCGTGGATCCGCGGCGGGCCGGGTACGGGCAGGGCGCGCCCGCGGAGCCCGTTCCGCACGATCCGCACCCCGCGATCCTGTCGGCGGCGATGGCCGGGCGGCACGCCGAGGCCGCGGAGATGGCGGCGGCCTGGGAGCGGGACGCGCTGCGGCGGTTCGGGCCCCGCTCCGCGGAGGCGGTGCACTGGATGGAGGTACGGGCGGACCTCGCCCGGCTGGCGGGCGAGCCGGCCCGCAGCTGCGAGCTGTGGCTCGCGGTCGCCGAGGCGCGGCTCGGGCTGCGCCAGCAGCCGGACGACCGGGACGTCGAGGGGGCGGTGGACCGGGCGCACCACCAGTGGGAGCAGATCACGGATCCGGCCCGCGCCCGCGCCCTCGGCCCCACCCTCGTGGCCCTCCGCCGCCGCGTCCCCGGCCGCCGCCCCGGCGCCCTGGAGGCCCTCCGCCGCCGCATGCACGCCCGCTGACGCGGCCGGGCGTCTCAGCGAAGACGCGGCTGCGCGGCTACGTCTACGCGTCTACGTCCACGCGACGCCCGTCGCGTCCGAACGCGGCGGCCTGACAGGATGATCGGATGCCGTCCTCTCCCTCGCTCCCGGACGCCTGGCTCCGGGGGGTCGCCGCCAACCCGGCCGCCCCGCCCGAGGTTCTGCTGCGCCTCCTCGACCCCGCCGGACGGCCGGCCTGGCCGACGCTCTGCGAGGGACGGGACCTCCCGGAGGACGTCGTCGACGCGGTCGTCACGCACCCGGACCCGGCCGTCCGGCGCGCGTTCGCCCGAAACCCCCATGTCGCGCCCGCCCAGCGGGGCAGGCTGGTGCGCGACCCTTCCGGCCTCGTGCGCGCGCACCTCGCCGGCGGTCCCTGTCCGCGCCTGCGCAAGGTGCGGCCCCTGCCGGACGACGTCCTCGAAGCCCTTCTGACGGCGGAGGAGGCGGGGGAGGACGGACGGGTCACCGCGGGCGAGATCGCCGGTGAGCTGCTGTCGTCGGGGCAGATTCCGCTGTCCTTCTGGCGCGGGCTGCCCGAGCACCCCCATCCCACCCTCCGGCGCATGGGGGTGAGCAACGCGTGGCACCGGCTCGGCCCGGCGGAGCGGGCGGCCCTGGCGGCCGATCCGGATCCCGCGGTGCGGGAGACGGCCGCCGCGCGGACGAGGGAGGCGGATCCCGTCGCGATGGAGGCGGACCTCCCGGAGCGGGACTCTCACGGCCGGACGCATCTGCTCCTCCACCTGCCCGTCACCGACGCCGTGGCCGAGGCGTGCCTCGCCGCCGGGCGCGACCTCTGGTCGCTGGCACAGAACCCCCACACGCCGTTCGCCGCCGTCGTCCGCCTCGCCCGCGACCCGGACCCCCGGGTACGGGAACGCGTGGCGGCCAGGGCCGACCTGGACGCCGCGCTCCTGGCCGAACTGGCCGGGGACCCGGACGCATCCGTCCGGGCGCGGGCCGTGCTGCATCCGCTGCCCCGCTCCTGGGCCGAGCGCGACGCCATCGACCGGCTGGGCGGCGAGGAGGACGACGGTCCGATCGGCGAGGTGCCCGACGAGCCCGCCCCGCGCTGGTTCGCGGAGTGCGCCGGGTCCGAGCACGTCACCCTCCGCCGGGTCGCCGCGAGCCACGCCGGCCTGCCCGCCGAGCTGGTGGGGCGGCTGGCCGTGGACCCCGACCCCGAGGTACGGCACCGGCTCGCCTGCCGCCACCCCCTGGCACCGCCCGAGCTCGTCCTCGACACCTTCGTCGCCCGCCCCGAGCAGCGCCGCCACCTGCTGAGCCTGCCCCGGCTGCCCCGCACCGGCCTCCAGCACCTCCTCGGCCACGACGATCCGGAGGTCCGCGCCCTCGCCGCCGCCGACCCCGGCCTGGAGCAGGCACCCGTAGGACTGCTCGGCGATCCCGACGAGCGGGTGCGCCGGGCGGCCGCCGCAGCCCCGACCCTGCGCGACGAGGGCACCCTCGCGGCGCTCCTCGACGAACCGGCGTCGGCGGAAGGCGCGGCGGCCAACCCGAACCTCCCCGCCCGCCGCCTCCACGAGCTGCTGGACGGGGCGGGTGTGCCCCGCCCCCGCCCCTCCCGTTCCTGAGGAAAGGACCCTCGTGACGTCTCTCGCCCGTGCCCAGCGGTCGCTCGCCGATCCGTCCGTACGCCACCCGCTGTGGCCGCCGCTGACCGCCGGCTGCCCGGTGACGTCGACCGAGGAGGTCGCGTACCCGCTGGAGGTGGAGTACGACTACGACGCCGTGCCGGCGGACCTCTTCGCCCGGCCCGCCGCGCACGGGCTCGAACGGTGGGCGCCGCTGCTGCCGCCGCTGGCCGCGCCGGGACTGGGGGAGGGGAACACGCCGCTGGTGGCGCTGGCCGACGGCGTGTGGGTGAAGGACGAGTCGCGCAACCCGACGTGGAGCCACAAGGACCGGCTGAACCGGGTGGCGGTGAGCGCCGCGGTGGCCTCCGGCGCGCGGGGGATCGTCGTGTCCTCGTCGGGCAACCACGGCGCGGCCGCCGCCGCGTACGCGGCCCGCGCGGGGCTGCCGTGCGCCGTGTTCACCTCGCCGCACGCGCCGCCCGCCGTGGCCTCCCACCTGAGGGCCTACGGCGCGACGGTGCTGACCGTCCCGTACGCCTCCGTACGGCCCCTGATGCGGCGGATGGTCGACGAGCTCGGCTTCCAGTCGGTCAGCGGCGTCACGGACTCGGCGCACACCGGGCACCCGTTCGGCCCGGAGGGGTACAAGACGATCGCGTACGAGATCGCGCTGGCGCTCGGTCGGGCG
The DNA here is from genome assembly GCF_000719555.1 of Streptomyces sp. NRRL F-5727. Taxonomy (GTDB): domain Bacteria; phylum Actinomycetota; class Actinomycetes; order Streptomycetales; family Streptomycetaceae; genus Streptomyces. The sequence goes on along the minus strand of NZ_JOGX01000004.1, from coordinate 347,592 downwards.
CCCGCCGCCGTCCATGTGCCCACGGGTTACGGCGAGTTGCTGTTCGGCGTGGCCAAGGGCTTCCAGGAGCTGGCCCGGCTGGGCGTGACGGACGCCGTGCCCCGGATGTACGGCGTCGAGCCGGCCGCGGCCGGCGCCCTCACCGAGGCGCTGCGGTCCGGCCGCCCGGCCGCCCGCGTGCCCGTCGGGCCGACCGCCGCGTACGCCATCGACTGCGAGGTGAACAGCTACCGCGGGGTCCTTGCGATCCAGCACACCCGCGGCGCCGCGCGCACGGTGACGGAGGCTCAGTTCGCCGCCGCTCAGCGGGAACTGGCCGACCAGGGCATCTGGTGCGAGGTGTCGGCCGCCGCCGGCCTCGCCGGGCTGCGCGCGCACGGGCCGGACCCGGCGGACGAGGACGGGCCCGTCGTCTGCGTGGTCACCTCCAGCGGGTACAAGGACGTGGCCACGGGCCGGGCGGCGGTCGCGCCGGTGGACGCCGACTGGGACGCCGTACAGGCCCTGCTGAAGGTCTGATCGATCGTCAGGACCCGTGTGCGGCGCGGTGGTACGCCGCCACCGCGTCGAACGCGGCCTTCGGCTCCCAGGGCAGCTCCGGGTAGCGGATGCCCTTCCGGTCCTCGTACACCTTCACCACCCCGTAGCTCGCCAGGTCCAGGTCCGCGCTCGGGTCGCCGTCGGGGCGGTGGACGTGGTCGTGCAGCGCGAAGGTGAAGACGAAGGTGGTGTCCACGCCCGCCGCGTCGAAGACGGCGAGGAGTTCGCGCACGTACGCGGCCTGGCCCTCCTCGTCCCGCTCGTACGCCCCCGTCAGCCGGACCGGACCCGTCTCGGCGTACTCGACGACCTCCAGGCCCAGCGCGCCGCGGTCGCCCGCGCCCCGGTAGCAGGCCGCGCCGAACTCGGTGACCGCCACCGGCTTGCCGTGGGCGGCCTCGACCATGCCCCGTACCCCCTCGGCGAAGCCGGCGGCGATCTCCGCCGAGCGGTAGACGTCCACCGAGACGAGGTCGAACGGCGTCCAGTCGACGGCTTCGAGGGGGACGGAGGCGTAGGTGACCGGGCCGCCGAAGCGGGCGCGGACGACCGCCGCCGCCTCGGCGAGGAAGGCGTTCACCCGGGCCCGGACCCCGCCGAGCGCCGCCCGCAGCTCGTCCGGGCGGCGGAGCAGCGCCACCCGCTCGTCGGTGTCGGCGCCGGGCAGGAAGCCCGGGTTCATGAGGCTCAGTTCGGCGCCCGCCACGAAGACGACGTCGGCGCCGCGCCGGCGCAGCCGTTCCGCGCGCGCGGCGCAGTCCGCGAAGAGCGCCAGCATGCCGGCCTCGGTCTCCTCGAGCGGGTACGGCGAGACCCAGACCTCCAGACCCAGGTCGGCCGCGTACCCGGCCGCCAGCTCGATCCGGTCCGGGTCGCCGCCCATCACCCGTACCGCCGTGCAGTGGAGGTCGTCCCGGATGATCTCCAGTTCCCGCCGGACGGTCTCCGGCCGGAAGGCGCGACGGGCGTTCCGGCCGTGCTTCACGAAGCCCGTGTCGTAGCTGATGCCTCTGGCGCGCATGGTCCGCTCCCGCCTCGATCGGTAAGGTACTGGGCGTACCTTAATTGGGGTGGAGCCGGGCGGGCAAGGAAGATGGGGAGGTACGGCTCGTACCGGAGAAGGGGTGGCCATGGAGCGGGACGGGGCACTGGGGGAGCGGCGGACGGAGCCGGTGCGGACCCGGCGGCGCGGTGCCGCCCTGGAGGAGGCGATCCTCGACGCCGCCGCCCGCGAGCTCACCGAGTCCGGTTTCGCCGGCATGACCATGGACAGGGTCGCGGCCCGCGCCGGCACCAACAAGAACGCCCTCTACCGCCGCTGGCCCCACCGCCTGGCCCTCGGCGCCGCCGCGTACAAGCGACTCGCCACCACCGCCCCCGCCCCCGACACCGGCACCCTCCGCGGCGACGCCCTGGAACTGCTGCGGCAGGCCAACCGGCACTGGAGCTCGCCGCTCGGCGCCGTCCTGCGGGAACTGCTCGCCGCGGCCGGCGGGGCCGCCGAGTTCCTCGCCGCCCTCCAGGACCAGTCGGGCGAGGCCGCCGCCGCCCCGTGGCTCACCGTCCTCGGCAGGGCCGTCGCCCGCGGCGAGGCCGCCCCCGAGGCACTGCACCCCCGGGTCGCCACGGTCGCCGTGGTCCTGCTGCGCAACGAGTTCGTGGTGCGGGGCGTGCCGAGCGCCCCCGACGAGGTCCTCGTCGAGATCGTGGACGAGGTCTACCTCCCCCTCGTCCGGGGGCGCGGCGCCGGACCGGCCGACTCCTGACCGCTCCTCCGGCCTGCGATGATCTGACGTATGACCGTCTCACCCACCCGGCACCCGGCCGCCGTGCTCCGCACCGAGCGGCTGGAACTGCGGCCCGTGCGGAGCACGGACGTGCCCGCCGTCACCCGGCTCTGGACCGATCCGGAGGTGCGGCGCCACCTCGGCGGGCCGGTCATCGACTCCGTCGTGCGGATCCGGCAGCGGCGGATCGTCGGCGCGCCCGGCTGCCGTGCCGTGGTGCGGACCGAGGACGGCGTGCTGCTCGGCCTCGTCACCGTCGAGACGGCCGGGCGCGGGGGCGAGACCGAGGTGTCGTACCAGTTAGTACGAGGACTTCCACCCGGCACGCCGAGAGCACGCACCTGACGCCGCGGGGCCGCCCTTCGGGCGACGACGGGAGTTTGACGACAGGACCTAGGCCCTGCCGCCCTCCGCCAGCCGGGTCACCGCCCGCTCGATCCGGGCCGCCCGGGTCTTCGCCGTCCTGGCCTGCCAGAGGCTCAGGATCACCAGGTACCGGTCGGTCCTGCCGAGCGCCTCGAAGGCGCGGGCCGCCTCCGGGCGGGCCGCGAGGGCCTCGGCCAGGTCGTCCGGGACCGTCGCGTCCTTCTGGGAGGGGTACGCCGCCGCCCACCGGCCGTCCGCCTGCGCCGCCCGCACCTCCGCGAGGCCCGGCTCGCGCATCCGCCCGTCCGCGAGCAGCCGCTCGACCTGGCGGACGTTGACCTGGGACCAGAGGCTGCGCGGCCGGCGGCGGGTGATCTTCTGGAGGTACGCGCGCTCGTCGCGGGCCTTGCGCTTGCCGGTGATCCAGCCGTACGCGAGCGTCAGGTCGAGGATCTCGTCGGCCGTCGGCGAGGGCAGGCCGCCGCCCTTGCGGCCGAGCAGCAGCCAGATGCCCGGGGAGTCGCCGTGGTGCCCGGCGAGCCACGTCTCCAGTTCGGCGCCGCCGTCGAAGGACAGGACCTCCAGTCCTTCGTCCGTGCCGACCGTCTCCACCGCGACCACCTCTCCGAACGTCCGCGCGCGCCCGTCCGGGTAGCACCCGCACAAGATATTGACACTGGCCGGAGATCGGTCGTAACTTGCCTGCAACGTCGAACTAACGCGCGTTACTAAAGCGCGTAACCAATGAGTTCCGGCCGGGGGGCCGTACCAGCAGAGGGAGGGGTCACCGTGGCGGCCAACCACGCCCGCAGCGTCACCATGAGCGATGTGGCCCGGCGGGCCGGCGTCTCGCGCACGGCCGTGTCCTTCGTCCTGAACGACCGGCCCGGCGCGGCGATCCCCGACGAGACCCGTCGCCGGATCCTCGCCGCCATCGACGAACTCGGCTACCGGCCGAACGCCGGAGCCCGCGCGCTCGCCGCCCAGCGCAGCGAGTGGTACGGCCTGATCACCGAGATCGTCACCGCCCCCTTCGCGGTCGACGTCATCAAGGGCGCCCAGGACCGCGCCTGGCTCGACCGCAAGTTCCTCCTGATCGCCGCGAGCGAGGGCGACCCGGCCCAGGAGGCGGCCGCCCTCGACAAGCTCCTCGAACAGCGGGTGGAGGGGCTGCTCTACGCCACGACCTGGCACCGCGCCGTCACCCTCCCGCGCGCCGCCCGCGAGGTCCCCACGGTCCTCGTGAACTGCTACGACGCCGAGGGCGAGCTGCCCTCCGTCGTCCCCGACGAGGTCACCGGCGGCCACCGCGCCGCCCGGCGCCTCGTCGACGCCGGCCACACCCGCATCGGCCTGATCAACCTCGACCCCGCCATCCCGGCCGCCGTCGGCCGCCGCGAGGGGTACGAGCGGGCGCTGCGCGAGGCCGGCCTCCCCCTCGATCCCGCGCTGGTCGTCTCCGGCCACGCGACCGCCGACGGCGGCTACGCCGCCGCCTGCGAACTGCTCGACCGCGCCGACCGGCCCACCGCGCTCTTCTGCGCCAACGACCGGATGGCGATGGGCGCCTACGACGCCATCAAGGAACGCGGGCTGCGGATCCCGGACGACGTGGCCGTGGTGGGCTACGACAACCAGGAACTCATCGCCGCCTATCTGCGGCCCAAGCTGACCACGCTCGCCCTCCCCTTCGAGGAGATGGGCGCCAAGGGCGTGGAGATGCTGGCCGCCCTCGCAGCGGGACAGCCGCTCGCCACCCGCAGGGTGACGGTCGACTGCCCGCTGCTCGAACGCTCGTCGGTCTGACCGCGAATCAGGCCCGTCGAGTCATCTCGTCCCGTCTTCGTCTGGTGTGTTGAAGAGAGGAAAGAGCCACCATTATGACACCCTCCCCCGCCCGTGGCCGATCTTCCGGAAGGTTCCGCCCCGCCCTGCTCGCGGCCGCCGCCGCGACCGCGCTCCTGCTCACCGGCTGCTCCGGCGGCGCCGGAGCGACCGGCGCCCAGGGCACCTCCGGCGCGCAGCTGCTCACGATCCCGCGCGAGGACATGGGCACCTTCACCCGGAACTTCAACCCGTACTCGCCCAAGGCCGCCCCGATGACCCGGGAGGCGGTCTACGAGCCGCTGATGATCCACAACCCGGCCGACGGCAAGGACACCCCCTGGCTCGCCACCTCCTGGACCCGGGCGACCGACGGGAAGTCCGTCACCTTCGCCCTCCGCGAGGGCGTGAAGTGGTCCGACGGGCGGCCGTTCACCGCCGAGGACGTCGTCCACACCTTCGCGCTCCAGAAGAAGCTCCTCGGCGGCTTCGACTACCTCACGAAGGTCACCGCCGACACGCCGACGAAGGTCACCTTCCACCTCTCCAAGCCGTTCTCGCCCGCGCTGTACGAGATCGGCGGCCACTTCGTCACGCCGAAGCACATCTGGTCGAAGATCGCCGACCCGGCCAAGGACGTCAACGCCACCCCCGTCGGCACCGGCCCCTACACCCAGGTCGCCGCCTTCCAGGCCCAGTCGTACGAGCTGCGGAAGAACCCCGCGTACTGGCAGCCCGCCAAGCAGCGGATCGCCGGCATCCGCATGCTCGCCTTCTCCGGCAACGACAGCGCCAACCTCGCCTTCACCAACGGCGAGGTCGACTGGACGCAGTCCTTCATCCCGGAGATCGAGAAGTCCTTCGTCGCGAAGAACCCGGAGCGGAACCACTACTGGTTCCCCACCACCGGAGCGATGATCAACTGGCAGCTCAACACCGCCAAGGCCCCCTTCGACGACCCCGCCCTCCGCAAGGCCCTCAGCCGCGCACTGGACCGGGAGAAGATCGCCGAGGTCGCCATGAACGGCTACACCGAGCCCGCCGACTGCACCGGCCTCTCGAACGGCTACGACGCCTGGCGCGACGCCGCGGTCGCCGCCTCCTGCGACTGGACGACGTACGACCCGAAGGCCGCCGCCACCGCCCTCGACGCCGCCGGCTACAAGGCGGGCGGCGATGGGAAGCGCACCCGCAAGGACGGCAAGCCGCTCGCCTTCGACATCTCCGTCGGCTCCGCCTCCTCCGACTGGATCTCGGTCGCCAACATCATCAAGCAGAACCTCGCCGAGGTCGGCGTCACCGCCACCGTGAAGTCCCCCGACTGGTCCGCCGTCGTCGCCTCCTACGAGGACGGCTCCTTCGACAGCGGCATCGTGTGGAGCGGCAACGGCGCGACCCCGTACGAGTTCTACCGCGGCGCCATGTCCCGTACCACCGTCAAGCCCGTCGGCGAGAAGGCCACCGAGAACTACCACCGCTTCGGCGACCCCGAGGCCGACGCCCTCATCGACGCCTTCGCCGCCGGCGACGCCACGACCCAGAAGGCCAAGGCCGGCGAGCTGCAGAGGCTGTTCGCCGCCGAGGCCCCCGTCGTCCCGCTCTTCCCCGGCCCCGAGTGGGGCGCGTACACCGACAGCCGCTTCACCGGCTGGCCGTCGGAGAAGAACCCGTACGCGACGCTCTCCAACCGGTCCGTGACCACCGTCCTGGTGCTCACCTCCCTCCAGCCCGTCACGGGCAAGTGACCCCGCGGGGGCGGCCGCCGGCCCGCCCGGCCCGACAGGCCGCCCCCGCCCCCGTACCCCACCAGGGAGGAACGAGCAGTGCGTCTCGTCCTGCGCAACCTGGGCTTCTATCTCCTCGCCTTCTGGGCCTCCGTCACCCTGAACTTCCTGCTGCCGCGCCTCATGCCCGGAGACCCCGTCTCCCGCATGTTCGCCCAGGCCCAGGGGACGATGCAGCCCGAGCAGATCGCCCAGCTCCGGAAACTCTTCGGTCTCGACGAACGGCCCCTCTGGCGCCAGTACGCCGACTACCTCCACCAGGTCGCCACCGGCGACCTCGGCATCTCCCTCTCCCGCTTCCCGACCCCCGTCTCCGAGGTCATCGGCTCCCAGATCGGCTGGACCCTCCTCCTCGGCGGCACCGCCCTCGTGATCGCCGCCGTCGTCGGCAACCTCCTCGGAGTGCTCGCCGCCTGGCGGCGCGGCGGGATCCTCGACTCCGCCTTCCCCCCGCTGCTGGTCTTCATCGGCTCCTTCCCCTACTTCTGGCTGGCGATGGGCGCTCTCTACCTCTTCGGCGTCACCCTCGGCTGGTTCCCGCTCCGGCACGCCTACGACGCCGGCCTCGTCCCCGGCCTCGACGCCGCCTTCGTCGGCAACGTCGCCACCCACCTCGTCCTGCCCGCCCTCACCATCGTGCTCGTCTCCATCGGCGGCTGGATGCTCGGCATGCGCAACACGATGATCGCCACCACCGCCGAGGACTACATCACCATGGCCGAGGCGAAGGGCCTCAGCCCCTCCCGGATCATGTTCCGGTACGCGGCCCGCAACGCGCTCCTGCCCTCCGTCACCAACTTCGGCATGGCCCTCGGCTTCATGGTCGGCGGCGCCCTCCTCACCGAGGTCGTCTTCGCCTACCCCGGCATCGGCTACCAGCTCCTCGCCTCCGTCCAGGCCCTCGACTACCCGCTGATGCAGGGCATCTTCCTCACCATCACGGCCGCCGTGCTGCTCGCCAACTTCGTCGTCGACCTCGTCCACGTCCGCCTCGACCCGCGCGTCCGCGTCCGCTGAGGAGGGGAGCCGCCACCATGTCCGTCCTCGACACCCGGGACGCCACCGTCCCCACCGCCGCCCCGGCGCCCGCGCGCCCGGCCGCCCGCCGCGGCCTGCTCCGCCGGGTCCTCGCCGACCGCAAGGCGCGCGCCGGGCTGCTGCTCCTCGCCGTCTTCGCCCTGCTCGGGCTGCTCGCCCCCGTCCTCGCCCCCGGCGACCCCTCCCTCATCGGCGACTCCGGCGCCACCCCGCCCTCCGCCGCCCACTGGCTCGGCACCACGGCCAAGGGCCAGGACGTCCTCGCCCTCACCCTGTGGGGCACCCGCACCTCGATGCTGGTCGGCTTCACCGTCGGGCTCGCCGCCACCCTCGTCGCCCTGATCGTCGGCCTCGCCTCCGCCTACCTCGGCCGGCTCGTCGACGACCTGCTCACCCTCGTCACCAACGTCTTCCTGCTGCTGCCCGGCCTGCCGCTGCTCGTCATCCTGGCCGCCTTCCTGCCGCCCGGCACCGCCACCGTCGTCCTCGTCCTCACCGTCACCGGCTGGGCCGGCTCCGCCCGGGTGCTGCGCGCCCAGGCCGCCTCCATCCGCGGCAAGGACTTCGTCGCCGCGGCCGTCGTCACCGGGGAGCGCCCGCTGCGGATCATGTTCCGGGAGATCCTGCCCAACATGGCCTCCGTGGTGATGACCACCGTCCTCGGCTGCGTCGTCTTCGGCATCGGAGCCCAGGCGGGTCTGGAGTTCCTCGGCCTCGGCGACTCCTCGGTCGTCAGCTGGGGCACCAACCTCTACTGGGCCGGCAACGACGGCGCCCTGATGACCGGCGCCTGGTGGGCCTTCGTCCCGTCCGGACTCTGCATCGCCCTCGTCGCCTTCGCCCTCTCCCTCGTCAACTACGCCGTCGACGAGATCACCAACCCGCGGCTGCGCGCCCGCCGCGACTCCCGTCGGAAGGAAAAGAAGTGAACGTCCTCGACGTCCAGGGCCTCACGGTCCAGTACCGCGGCGAGGGCCGCAGTGTCGTCGCCGCCGACGACGTCTCCTTCACCATCGGCCCCGGCGAGGTCTTCGGCCTCGCCGGAGAGTCCGGCTGCGGCAAGTCCACCCTCGCCAACGCCGTCATGCGGCTCCTCAGGGAACCCGCCGAGATCACCGCCGGCCGCGTCCTCTTCCAGGGCCGCGACATCCTCGCCCTGGACGACCGCGAACTGCGCGCCTTCCGCTGGCGCGAGATCGCCATGGTCTTCCAGTCCGCGATGAACTCCCTCAACCCCGTCCTCACCGTCGGCGAGCAGATCGCCGACATCTTCACCACCCACGAGAAGCTGCGGAGACGGGCCGCCCGCGACCGCGCCGCCGAGCTGCTCGGCCTCGTCGGCATCAGCCCCGACCGGCTCCGCGCCTACCCGCACCAGCTCTCCGGCGGCATGCGCCAGCGCGTCGTCATCGCCATGGCCGTCGCCCTCCGCCCCAAGCTGCTCATCATGGACGAGCCGACCACCGCGCTCGACGTCGTCGTGCAGCAGGAGATCATGGCCCAGATCGCCGACCTCCAGCGCCGGCTCGGCTTCTCCGTCCTCTTCATCACCCACGACATGTCGCTCATGGTCGAGATGTCCCACCGCATGGGCGTCATGTACGGCGGCCGGATCGTCGAACTCGCCCCCGCCCAGTCCCTCTTCGCCCGGCCCCGGCACCCCTACACCGAGGCCCTGATGCGGGCCTTCCCGCCGCTCACCGGACCCCGCGCCACCCTCACGGGCCTCTTCGACGCCCCGCGCACCGCCGACAGCTGCGGCTTCCACCTCGCCTGCCCCGCCGACCGGTCCGACTGCTCGGACAACATCCCGGACCTGCGCGAGCTCGCCCCCGGCCACTGGGCCGCCCTCACCGAAGGCGCCACCGCATGACCCCCCTCCTCCGCGTCCGGGGCCTCACCAAGGACTTCCAGGTCGGCTCCGTCTTCTCCCGCCGCCGCGTCCGGGCCGTCGACGGCGTCGACCTCGACCTCGACCGGGGCCGCGTCACCGCCCTCGTCGGCGAGTCCGGCAGCGGCAAGTCCACCATCGCCCGCTGCGTCGCCCGCCTCGAACGGCCCACCGCCGGCCGGATCCTGCTGGACGGCGAGGACGTCCTGCGCACCGAACGCCGCCGGGCGAGCCGCGCCTACCGCGGCTCCGTCCAGATGGTCTTCCAGGACCCCTTCGGCTCGCTCAACCCCGTCCACCGCGTCGAGCACTTCCTCACCCGCGCGCTCGTCCTGCACGGCCACCCCGCCGACCGCGGCCGGCTCGCCGACCTGATGGCCGAGGTCGGCCTCCCCGCCGACCACCTCGACGCCCACCCGCACGAACTCTCCGGAGGCCAGCGCCAGCGGGTCGCCATCGCCCGCGCCCTGGCCGTCGGCCCCCGCGTCCTCCTCGCCGACGAACCCACCTCCATGCTCGACGTCTCCGTCCGCGTCGGCGTCCTCAACCTGATGCGCCGGCTCCGCGACGAACGCGACCTCTCCCTGCTGTACATCACCCACGACCTGGGATCCGCGCGCTACCTCGCCGACACCACCGCCGTCATGTTCGCCGGCGCGCTCGTCGAGGGCGGCGACGCGCTCGCCGTCATGGACGCCCCCGCCCACCCGTACACCCGGCTGCTGCTCTCCGCCGTGCCCGACCCGGAGCGGCGCACCGGCTACGACAAGGCCGAACGCGCCCGCCTGCGGGCCGCCGTGCTCGACCCCGTGTCCTGCCCGTACGACGACGGCACGTGCAGCGCCACCACTCCCGTACGCCACGTCGTCGGCGAGGACGAGGGCCAGGCGCACTGGGTGCGCTGCCACCTGTACGCCCCCGCCCGCGAGATCGCCCACCGTGTCCTCCAGGGCACGGACACCCCGGAAGCCGAGACCACCGCCGCATGACCCAGGACCTGATCACCGCTGCGCAGCCGCTCGCCGACGGCCTCGCCGAGCGCGCCTCCCGCGACCCGCACCGACCCCGCTACCACTTCACCGCGCCGGGCGGCTGGCTCAACGACCCCAACGGGCTCACCCACCGGGACGGCGTCTACCACCTCTTCTACCAGTACAACCCGCTCGCCCCGGCCCACCACCGCATCCACTGGGGCCACGCCACCTCCACCGACCTCGTCACCTGGACCGACGAGCCCGTCGCCCTCGTCCCCGGCGCCACCGGCCCCGACCGCGACGGCTGCTGGTCCGGCGTCCTCGTCGACGACGACGGCGTCCCCACCCTCGTCTACTCGGGCCGCCACGGCGACCGCGAACTGCCCTGCGTCGCCACCGGCACCCCCGACCTCCGCCACTGGACCAAGGACCCCGGCAACCCGGTGATCCCCGCCCCGCCGGCGGGCCTCGACCTCACCGCCTACCGCGACCACTGCGTCTGGAAGGAGGACGGCCGCTGGCGGCAGCTCGTCGGCTCCGGCCTGCGCGGACAGGGCGGCACGGCGCTGCTGTACGACTCCGACGACCTGCGCAGCTGGCGGTACGTGGGCCCCCTCCTCATTGGCGACGCGAGCGAGGGCCGGGCGGGGGAGCCGGACTGGACCGGCACGATGTGGGAGTGCGTCGACCTCTTCCAGGTGGCGGGGACGGACGTCCTCGCCTTCTCGGCCTGGGACGAGGGCACCACCCACCACCCGCTGTACTGGACCGGCCGGTACGAGGGCGACCGCTTCACCCCCACCGCCCTGCACCGGCTCGACTACGGGCAGAACCACTTCTACGCCCCCCAGTCCACCCGCGACGCCGACGGCCGCCGCATCATGTTCGGCTGGCTCCAGGAGGGCCGGGGCGAGGGCGCCACCGCCCGCGCCGGCTGGTCCGGCGTCATGTCGCTGCCCCGCCTGGTCACCCTCGGCGCCGACGGCGCCCTCCACCAGGCGCCCGTGCCCGAGCTCGCCCGGCTCCGCCGCGACCACGTCGCCGTCGGCTCCTTCACCCCCGGGCCCGACCCGGCCGAGGCCCTGGACGCGGTCCGGGGCGACCAGCTCGACCTGGAGGCCACCCTGCGCCTCGCCCCCGGCGCCGTGCTGCGGCTCGCCGTCCGCGAGACCCCGGACGGCGCCGAACGGACCGTCGTCGAGCTGGCCCGGGCGGGCACGGCCCCGACCGCCACCCTCCGGCTGCGCCGCGAGGCGAGCAGCCTGGACCCGGACACCGACACCACCCCGCGCTCCGGCGAGGTGCCCCTCACCGCGGACGGCACCGTCGCGCTCCGCGTCCTGGTCGACCACTCGGCCCTGGAGATCTTCGCCGGGGGCCGCGCCCTCGCCTCCCGCGTCTACCCGACCCGCCCGGACGAGGCCGTCGGAGTCTCCCTCACCGCCGTCGGCGAGGTCCGCGTCGACCGCCTGGACGCCTGGCACATGGCCCCGGTCTTCACCGGCCCCCGCGCACTCTGGCCCTGACGGGCCCCTCTCCCCGGGAGGCGCGCGGCCGCGCCGCGCGCCTCCCGTCCCCCTGTCGTCCTCATGCGCCACCCACCGCCGAGGAGGCCCCATGATTTCCGTCCCTTCCCCCGCCACCCCCTCCCGGCGGGCCGTGCTCGCCGCCGGGACGCTCGCCGCCCTGCCCCTCGCCCTGACCGCCGCACCGGCCGGCGCCGCCCCGCGGGCCCGCCGGCGGACGGCCGCGCCGCTCGGCGCGGTGACCTCGCCCGTACCCGACCCCCTTCCGTACCGGGGGAGTTGGCAGCGCACCGCCGACGGAGGGCAGCGCGCCGCCGCCCCCGCCGGAGGCACCGCGCTCGCGATGACCGAGCACCGCACCGGCGCCCGATCCGGCGTCGCCCTCCGGGTGGCCGCCGACCCGGCGACGCCGAACGCCCGGGGCGGACTCGTGCTGCGGGCGGCCGCCGACGGCTCCGCCGGGTACGCCCTCACCCTGGAGCCCGCCAACGGCCAGGTCCGGCTCACCGACCTCGCCGACGGCACCGTCCTCGCCTCCGGCGCCGCCGGACCCGGCGAACTCCTGGAGGTCGCCACCGACGGGCCCGCGCTCACCGTCCACGTCGACGGCCGCCCGGTGCTCGCGGTGCACGACCACCGCCACCGCGCGGGCCACACCGGCCTGTTCGCCGCCGCCGGCACCGTCCTCCTCGGGCCGCCCCGCGCCTGGACCGTCACCACCGACCTCACCGGCTGGACCGGCGACCCCGGCTGGACGCCCACCCCGCTCGGCCTCACCGCCGACGCGCCCGCCGGGACCAACCTCCGCACCCTCGCCGCCGAGGAGGCGTACGACACCTCCCTCCAGGCCGACGTCGTCGTCCACGACCCCTACGCGGTGGCCGCCCTCCTGGTCCGCGCCGACGCCACCGGCAGCCGGGGCTACGCCGTCGAAGTCGACCCCAACCAGGGCCGGTTGCGCCTCTACCGCGTCGACGGCAACACCACCCTCGCCAGCCACGCCGTCCCGGTCCTCCCCGGCACCGTCCACCGCCTCCGCGTCGAGGCCGAGGGCCGCCGGCTGCGCGTCCACTGGCAGAGCGACTTCCTCCGCCCCGACGGCTACGCCCCCGTCATCGACACCGAGGACCCGGACCCCGACCCCCACCTCTCCGGCCGGCACGGCCTGCTGGCCTACAACGGACGCGTGTCGTACGAGAACGTCACCGCGCCCGGCGCCGCCGAACTCCCGGGCGGCACCACCGAGTCGGGCACGTGGACCCGAGACCTCGCCGGCCTCCGCGGCCACGACGGAGTCCGCACCGCGCCCGCCCCGGCCGGTCCCGGCCTCGTCGTCTCCGCCGACGTCCGGCTCGCCGGCGCCCGCGCCGCCGGCCTCCTGGTCCGCGGGCACGCCGTCCTCCTCGACCGGCAGGCCGGCGCCGTCCGGCTCCTCGACCACGCCCGCGGCACCCTCCTCGCCAGCGCCCCGCCGCCCGTCCGCCCGCTTCGGGACGGCGACCTCGTGCGCCTCGAAGTCCACCTTCTGGACGGGGAGTTCACGGTCCACGCCGACGGTGTCCGGGTCATCGACAGCGCCCCCGCCGCCACCACCGGCGGCACCGTCGGACTCGTCGCCGACGGCGGCACCGCCTTCTTCCGGGAGGTGTACGCCGTGGACTCCCGCGACCACTTCACCGAGCCGTACCGGCCCGCCTTCCACCACTCCCAGCGGTCCGGCTCCGCCAGCGACCCCAACGGGCTCGTCTGCTTCGACGGCGAGTACCACCTCTTCCACCAGGACCAGGGACGCTGGGCGCACGCCGTCTCCACCGACCTGCTGCACTGGCGGTCCCTGCCGCGCGCCCTGGACTGGAACGCGTACGGCCACTGCTGGTCCGGCAGCGCCGTCGCCGACCTCCACGACGCGTCCGGTCTCTTCGACGGCGGGTCCGGCCTGATCGCGTACTACACCAGCCACCACCCCGACCGGATCGGCGGGAACCAGTCCGTGCGGGCCGCCTACAGCACCGACCGGGGCCGCTCCTGGCAGTGGTACGGCGGCGCGGAGCCGCTCGTCGGGAACCCCGGAGGACCGGACGGCGGCTGGGACTTCCGGGACCCGAAGGTGCTCCGCGACGAGGCCCGCGACCAGTGGGTGATGGTCGTCTCCGGCGGCGACCACGTCCGCTTCCTCACCTCCCGCGACCTGCTCCACTGGACCCACGTCAGCTCCTTCGGCTACGGCCCCTGGGTCACCGCCGGCGTCTGGGAGTGCCCGGACCTCTTCCCGCTGCCCGTCGACGGCGACCCCGGCCGCACCGCCTGGGTCCTCACGCTCTCCACCGGCGCCGTCCGCGCCACCGACGGCTCCGCCGCCGTGTACCTGACCGGCACCTGGGACGGCACCGCCTTCACCCCGGACCAGGCCCCCGGCGGCTGGCTCCGCAGCGACCACGGCCGCGACTTCTACGCGGCGATCACCTTTGACAACACCCCCGACGGGCGCCGGATCTGGCTCGGCTGGACCACCAACTGGGACTACCCCTTCAGCGCCCCCACCGGCCCCTGGCAGGGCCAGCACAGCGTGCCGCGCGTCCTCTCCCTCGCGGCGGGACCCGCCGGCCACCCCGTCCTGCGGCAGTGGCCCGTCGCCGAACTCGCCGCCCTGCGCGCCGGATCGACCGTCCGCACCGGCCTCACCGCCGGCCCGGGCCTCCCCGACCCGTGCGCCGGACTCACCGGCACCGCCTACGAGATCGAGGCCGAACTCGCCTTCCCCGCCGAGGGGGCCGCCACGGACTGCGCCTTCCTGCTGCGCGGGAAGGAGGGACGGGCCGTCCGGGTCGGCTACGACCCCGGGCGCGGCCGCCTGTACCTCGACCGCGCCGACTCCGGGCGCACCGACTTCACCCGCTGGTTCGCCGGCCGGGCCGAGGCCCCGCTCGCCGCCGCGCCCGACGGCGGCGGCCGGACCGTCCGGCTGCGGATCCTCGTCGACTCCTCCTCCGTGGAGGTCTTCGGCGGCGCGGGGGAGGCCGTCCTCACCGGCCTGGTGCTGCCGGACCCGGACGCGGCCGGCCTCTCCTTCACCGCCGACGGCGGCGCCGTCCGGCTCGTCACCCTCGCCCACCACCCGCTCGGCTCCACCTGCCGGGTCGGCGGCGCCCCCGGGCGGACCCTGCCCGCCGCGCCTCCGCCGGGGGAGTTCCGCACCGACCTCGGCGCGCTCACCGTGACGCCCGCCGGCCGCTGGGCGCCCACCGGAGCGGGCCTGACCTGCGTCTTCGACCGGGACAGCGACGCCCTCTCGACCCGCCGCTTCGCCGACCTCGAACTCACCACCCTGCTGCGGCTGGGCGGCGCCGACGGGGTGCGCGGCGCCGCCTCCCTGCTCTGGCGGGCCTCCGCGGACGGCGCCGACGGCTACGTCCTCAACGTCGACCCCGACCTGCGGGCCGTCCGGCTGGTGGTCCGGCGCGGCGGCTCCTTCGACGACGCGGCCGCCCTCGCCAGGGTGTCGCTGCTCGTGCGGCACGGCGTCACGTACCACCTGCGGGTCGTCCACCAGGGCACCCGGATCCGGGTCTTCCTCGACGGAAGCGGGATCATCGACCTCACCGACCCGGGCGCCGCCTTCGCGTCCGGACACGTCGGCCTGAACGTCTTCGGCGGCCGGGCCGGCCACCAGGACACCTACGCCAAGGAGCTGTGAACCGCATGTCCTTCCTGGTGATCGGCGAGTGCGTCGCCGACATCGTCCGCGAGCCGGGGGCCGCCGACGTCGTCCACGCCGGGGGCAGCCCCGCGAACGTCGCCTACGGCCTCGCCCGGCTGGGCCGGGACACCACCCTCCTCACCCAGCTCGCCGACGACGACGCCGGGCGGCTGATCGCCGGACACCTCACCGGCGCCGGGGTGCGGATCGCCGTCGGCGGCGCCCCCGCCCGTACCCCGACGGCCGTCGTCTCCCTCGACGAGCGCGGCCAGGCGGCGTACGCCTTCGACATCGCCTGGACGCTGACCGCCGACGGGCCGCCGGCGACCGGGGGGCCGGTGCGGCACGTCCACCTCGGCTCGATCGCGGCCGTCACCGCGCCGGGCGCCGCCACCGTGCTCGCCCTGACCGGGCGGCTCAGGGACACGGCCACGGTCAGCTACGACCCGAACGTGCGGCCCGCGCTGATGGGGGAGCACGGTCCGGCCGTGGCCCGGGTCGAGCGGTGCGTGGCCCTGGCCGACCTGGTGAAGGCGAGCGACGAGGACCTGGCCTGGCTCTACCCGGGTGAGTCCCCGGAGGCGGTGGCCGCGCGCTGGCTGGAGCTCGGCCCGGCCGTCGTCCTCGTCACCCGGGGCGGCGCCGGATCGCTGGCGGTGACCCGGGGGGACACCGTGGCGGCCGGGGCGCCGCCCGTCGCCGTCGTCGACACGGTCGGCGCGGGCGACTCCTTCATGTCGGCCGTCCTCGACGCGCTGGCCGGCCGCGACCGGGCCGGGCTCGCCGTGCTCGGCGCCGACGACCTCGCCGGGCTGCTGGCCAGGGCCGGGGCGGCGGCCGCCGTCACGGTCTCCCGGGCCGGGGCCCGGCCGCCGGACCGCGCGGAGCTGGACGCGGCGCTCGCGGCCGGGTGAGGGTCAGGTCCGGGCGTGGCTGGTGATGTCCGCCGCGAACGCCTCGACCAGCTCCGGCGTCACCGTCGGGCGGGCGGCGGCGATCGCCGCCAGGTAGTCCGCCGTGCTCGCGCCCGGCGCCGGGGCGTCCGCGTCCCGGCCGCCGACGGCGAGCAGATCCCGCTCGAAGGACGCCTGGGCGGCGACCCGGGCCGCGTGCTCGATGTCCGCGGGGGTGAACAGGTCGCTGGCCAGGACCAGCTCGTCGATGTCCACCTCGGGCCGGCCGTCCGTGTAGCGGGACCAGATCGCGGCCCGGGCGGTCTTGTCCGGCGTACCGATCGGGATCAGGTAGTCGAAGCGGCCGGGCCGCAGGAAGGCCGGGTCGAGGGAGCGGACCGAGTTGGTCGCGCAGACCAGGAGCCGCTCGTCGCGCTCCCGGAAGCCCGGGATCAGCTTGAGGAGCTCGTTGGTGACGCCGTGCAGCCCGCCGGGCTGCGCGGGCTCGGTGCGGACCGGGGCGATCTCCTCGACCTCGTCGATGAAGACGAGGACCCGGTCCAGCTCGGCGATCCGCGCGAAGGCCGAGCGCAGCGCCGCCGCCAGGTTGCCGCCGTCGGCCAGCCGCGACGGCAGGATCTCCACGAACGGCCAGCCCAGCCGGGAGGCGACCGCCCGGGCGAAGGTCGTCTTGCCGGTGCCGGGCGGGCCGAAGAGGCAGATGGCCCGCGGCGGCCGGACCCCGTGCCGGCCGGCCCGCTCCGGCTCGGCCAGCGGCAGCACCACCCGCCGCTCGATCAGGTCCTTCTCCCGCTCCATGCCGGCCACCTTCGCCCACAGGTCGCCCGGGAGCAGCCGGCCGCCGAGATCGTCCAGGAGGCCGGCGGCGGGGCCGTGCAGCGGCTCGGTCTTCTCGAAGTAGGCGACGGCCGGCCGGCGGGTGTAGCCGGCGTTCAGCAGCCCCTCGCCGAGCAGTTCCTCCTCCGGCAGGACGTACGCGATGCGGCCCACCCGGGCGGCGACCAGCTTGCGCTCCAGCTCCACCAGGAGGGCGCTGGCCAGGCCCCGGCCGCGCCAGGCGGAGGCGATGGCGATCCGCATCACCCAGGCCCGCTCCCCGGAGACGGAGGCGAGCGCGGCCCCGATCGGCACGCCCTGGTGGACGGCGACGACGGCCGGCTGGCGGGAGGTGAGGGCGCCGATGCACTCGGCGAGGGAGAAGACGGACTCCTGGCCCAGCTCGGCCGTGGTGTCGATCAGATGGACGACGGCGGCGAGATCGCTCTCGCGGTAGTCGTGGATGTGCCAGTTCACCGGTGGTACCGCCCCTCGTGTGCTCTTGTTGCGGCGAGGCTAGGCGGGGGCCGGGCGGCGGGGCCTGCGCCATCCTGCACAAGGCGGGACGGGGAAACGCGCCGGTCCGTCACTGGGCGGAGCGGCGCGGACACGCGTACGGCGGCGCTCCCGGGGGAGCGCCGCCGTGGGGACGGGAAGGTGCAGCCTCACGTCCTGCGCTTGCTCATCAGCAGTCCGCCCGCGGTGAGGGCGAACAGACAGACGCACGCGCCCGCGATGACATTGCTGAGCACCATGCCGGTGTCGGGGTTCCGGGTGACGACCCATGGGGCGACGATCGTCCAGGCGCCGAGCAGCAGGACCACGAAGTTGAGGTCCTGGGACCGCTCCGGGGCCATCGACGTGCACAGGCCGAGGACCGCGAGCGCGATGCCGACCACCAGGTTGGTGATGGCCAGCTCCGGCCTGGCGGCCGCGAAGTGGACCGTGTAAGCGGAGACCGCGATCCAGACGCCGGCGAGGATCACGAGCTCCTCGACGGCGGCCACTCCTCTGGTCTGCATGATCTGCGCGTAGCGGTCGCGCATCTCCGTGGCGTCGGGGTGTCCCGAGATGTCACCGTGACGGTGAGAGACGTCGGCCATGTGACTCGCCTCCTTGCTGGCGTGCTGCGTGTCGGACCGCGCTCGCGGCACGAGGCCGCAGTCCCATTGTGCGCTTATATGTTCCTTATGTGAAGCGGGAACGAGAGCGGCCGCCCGCCCCGGCGTACGCTGAGAGAGGACTCGGGGCACCCGCGCACCGCCGGGAGGCGAGACGATGACCGGCATCGTACGAAGAAGCTTCGACCAAGCGGACGAGACCCGCCCCTTCGAGGGCGACAAGGGCAGGCTGGACCTGCTCGGCACGGAACACGGCCCCGTCGGGCGCGCCGTCTTCGAACCGGGCTGGAAGTGGTCCGAGCACGTCAAGCCGATCGCCGGGACGGACAGTTGCCAGGCGTCGCACGTGGGATACGTGGTCAGCGGCCGCATCCACGTCGTCATGGACTCCGGCGAGGAAGACGAGTTCGGCCCCGGCGACTTCATGGAGGTCACCCCCGGCCACGACGCCTGGGTCGTCGGCGACGAACCGTGCGTGGCCCTCGACTGGGTCGGCTTCGGCGACTACGCGAAGTCCTCCTGAACGGCGAAGACCGGTTCCCTACCCTGGACGCGCGGCCGGCGTGTCCAGGGTCGCGTCCAGGGCCTCGTCCAGCGTCGTCGCCGCCATGATCAGGGAGAGGTGGGTGAACGCCTGGGGGAAGTTGCCCAGTTGTTCGCCCGTCGGGCCGATCTCCTCGGCGAACAGGCCGACATGGTTGGCGTACGTGAGCATCTTCTCGAAGGCGAAACGGGCCTGGCGCACCCGGCCGGCCCGGGCCAGCGCGTCCACGTAGAGGAAGGTGCACAGGCTGAACGTGCCCTCGGCGCCGCGCAGTCCGTCGGGGGCGGCACCGGGGTCGTAGCGGTGGACCAGGTTGTCGCGGACGAGGGCCCGCTCGATCGCGTCGAGGGTGCTCAGCCACCGCGGGTCGGTGGGCCCGAGCAGACCCGTGCGCGGGATCAGCAGGAGGGAGGCGTCGAGGACGTCCCCGCCGAAGTACTGCACCAGGGCCTCGCGCCGGTCGCTCCAGCCGCGCCGCATGACCTGCGCGAAGATCTCGTCCCGGGCCGCCCGCCAGGTGTCCAGGGCCGCCGGGCGGCCGAACTCCTCGGCCAGCCGCAGGCCCCGGTCGAAGGCCACCCAGGACATCACCCGGCTGAAGGTGAAGTCCTTCCGGCCGCCCCGGGTCTCCCAGATGCCCTCGTCGGGCGCGTCCCAGGACTCGGCGAGCCAGTCGAGCATGCCCGACACCGCCCGCCACCCGTCGTACGTCGGCTGGACGTCCTGGCCGGTGCCCTGCGCCAGCGCGTACAGCGACTCGCCGAAGACGTCGAGCTGGAGCTGGTCCGCCGCCGCGTTGCCGACCCGGACCGGCGCCGAACCCCGGTACCCCTCGAACTCCGTGAGGACCTCCTCCGGCAGCCACGGATCCCCGTCCACCCGGTACATGATCTGCAGCGGCCGCCCGCCCGCCGGGCCCGTCGACCGCTCGGTGACCCGCGTCGTCAGCCACTCCGTGAACGCGGTCGCCTCCTCCGCGAACCCCAGGTCGAGCAGGGCCCGCACGGCCAGCGAGCCGTCCCGCACCCAGGTGTAGCGGTAGTCCCAGTTCCGCTCGCCGCCCACCTGCTCCGGCAGGCCCAGCGTCGGCGCCGCGATCGGCGCGCCCGTCGGCAGATACGTCAGCAGCTTCAGCGTGATCGCCGACCGGTGCACCATGTCCGGCCAGCGGCCCCGGTACCGCGCGGTGCGCACCCACCGCTGCCAGAAGTCCACGGCGTCCCACAGCGCCGCCTCCACCTCCCGCACGTCCGGCAGCGGTGGCGGCGCGGCCTGGGGGCCGTCCACGGTGAACGAGGCCCCGGCGGTCCCGCCCTCGACCAGCCGCAGCCGGCCCCGCACGTCGGACGGCCCGTCCTGCTCCAGCGGTACGTTCGTCTGGAGGAAGCCCGCCATCGCCGCCGAGCGGAAGGACGCGGTACGGCCGTCCACCCGGGTCTCGTGCGGCGTCCGCCCGAAGCCGAACCGCGGCCGGCACTCCAGCGTGAACACGACGCTTCCGCGCGTGCACCGCATCACCCGCATCAGGGTGTGCCGGTCGGTGGCCCGGCCGGTCCGGTCCGGCGGCATCCAGTCCATCAGCTCGCCCACCCCGTCCGGGGACATGAACCGGGTCACGAGCATCGCCGTGTCCGGGTAGTAGAGCTGCTTGACCGTCACGTCCGGCCCGTCGACGGAGAGCCGGAAGTACCCGCCCCGGTCGTGGTCGAGGAGTGCCGAGAAGACCCCGGGCGAGTCGAAGCGGGGCGCCGCGAACCAGTCGACCACGCCCTCGTCGGAGATGAGCGCGGCCGTCTGGAGGTCGCCCACGAGACCGTGCTCGGCGATGAGCGGATAGCGCTTCATCCCCCCACTATCGGCGACCGTGCCCCGTCGTGCCTCCGGCGAGATGCCGTCGCCGGACGGCGGGCGCACCATGGACGGAGAACGACGAACCGGCGGGAAGTGAGGAAGCAAGGGCCGCTCGGGGACGCGCGTAACCGGACATGGCAGGGCCATGAGAGCAACGCCCGCGGCCCGGCAGGGCCGCCCCGCGAAGCAGAGCCGTCTCTACCGCCTCGGGCACTGGTGCGCCCGCCACTTCGTCGTCGTCGTGGCCCTCTGGCTCGCCGCCCTGGTGGGACTGCAGATCACCGACCGGGCGGTCGGCGGCCAGTACTCCGACGACTTCGACCTTCCCGGCGCCCAGTCCTCCGACGGCCTGTCCGTCCTGGAGGCGCACGACCCGGCGGCCGGCGGCTACGGCGCCCAGATCGTCCTCAACGACCCGTCCAAGCCGCTCACCGAAGAGGCGTCCGCCGTGAACTCGACGGTCGCCGCCCTGGAGAAGCTGCCGGACGTCATCGGCGCCCAGAACCCGCTGCCGCCGCCCGGCACCCCACCGCCCCCGACCTCCTCCACCACCCCGAACACCGGCCCGCTCTCGACCGACGGCAAGACCGCCTACATCACCGTCCGCTTCAGCGTGCCCCCGTCCACGCTCGGCACCGACTACCTGACCGGAGTCGACGGGGCCGTACAGCCGCTCAGGGACGCCGGCGTCACCGTCGAGTACGGCGGCCCGCTCGGCGAGCTGGCCCGCCCCGCCGCCGATGACCGCACCAGCGAGGCCATCGGCTTCGCCGTCGCGATCGTGGTCCTCCTGATCGGCTTCGGCAGCGTGATCGGCGCCGTGATGCCGCTGGTCACCGCGCTGATCGGGGCGATCTGCGGACTGGCCCTGCTGGGCCTCACCGCCGCCGCGTTCACCTTCGGCACCGTCTCGCCGACGCTGGCCACCATGATCGGCCTCGGCGTCGGCATCGACTACGCGCTGTTCCTGATCACCCGCCACCGGCAGAACGTCATGAACGGCCACGAGCCCGCCGACTCCGCCGGCCTGGCCACCACCACCAGCGGCCGCGCGGTCCTCGTCTCCGGCTGCACCGTCGTCATCGCCCTCTCCGGCCTGTGGGTCTCCGGCGTCACCTTCATCGGCAAACTCGGCCTGGCGGCGGCCTTCACCGTCGTCACCGCCGTCCTCGCCGCGCTCACCCTCGTCCCCGCCCTGCTCGGCCTCGCCGGCCGCCGCATCGACCGCTACCACGTCCGCAGACCGGTCGCCGAGACGGACGCCGAGCCCGGAGCGGAGGCGCACGGCACCTGGCACCGGTACGCCCAGCGCGTCGAGCGGCGCCCCTGGTACTTCCTCGTCGGCGGCGTCGTCGCCCTGCTCGTCCTGGCCTTTCCGCTGCTCTTCATCCAGCTCGGCCACATCGGCGACGGAGCCGACCCGAAGTCCTTCACCGACCGCCGCGCCTACGACCTGATCTCCACCGCCTTCGGCCCCGGCGCCAACGGCCCCCTCACCCTCGTCGTCGACCAGTCCGCCGTGCCGTCCGCCGACCGCGCCCAGCTCGCCACCGACCTCCAGAAGGCGCTCACCGGCGTGCCCGACGCGGCCTCCGTCACCCCGCTG
The DNA here is from genome assembly GCF_000719555.1 of Streptomyces sp. NRRL F-5727. Taxonomy (GTDB): domain Bacteria; phylum Actinomycetota; class Actinomycetes; order Streptomycetales; family Streptomycetaceae; genus Streptomyces. Next base: position 325,313 of record NZ_JOGX01000004.1, on the reverse strand, counting down.
AAGGCCACCGCCGACGGCGACGTCCTCGTGGGCACCGCCTACTCGGTCGCCTCCCCGCAGGACGAACGGACCACCGACCTCACCAACCACCTCATCGACGACGTCCTCCCGCAGGCCGTCGCCGGCACGGACGCGCAGACCTACGTCACCGGGACGACCGCCGCCCAGGTCGACTTCCTCGACCTCGTCTCCAGCCGCCTGCCGCTCATCATCGCCGTGGTCGTCGCCCTCGCCTTCCTGGTGATCCTCACGGTCTTCCGCGGCCTCCTCGTCGCGGTCAAGGCCGCCGTCCTCAACGTGCTCTCGATCGCCGCCTCCTACGGTGTGGTCGTCGCCGTCTTCCAGTGGGGCTGGGGCGGACCCGCGCTCGGCGTCTCCGGGAAGGTGCCCATCGAGAGCTATGTGCCGATGATGATGTTCGCGATCGTCTTCGGCCTGAGCATGGACTACGAGATCTTCCTGCTCTCCCGGGTGCGGGAGGCGTGGCTGCGCACCGGCGACTCCAAGGCCAGCGTCGCGCACGCCCTGGAGATCACCGCCCGGGTGATCACCTGCGCCGCCCTCATCATGGTCAGCGTCTTCGCCGCCTTCATCGTCTCCGACAACATCGTGGTCAAGATGCTCGGCCTGGGTCTCGCCGCCAGCGTCCTCATCGACGCGACGGTGGTCCGGCTCCTGCTGGTCCCCGCCGTGATGACCCTGCTCGGCAGGCACGCCTGGTGGACCCCGCGGTGGCTGGACCGGATCCTGCCCCACCTGGACACCGAGGGCGAGGAGGCCGTCAAGCGGGACGAGGCCGCCACGACGCCGTCCGGCACCTGAAATCCGGCGGACGGGACGGGCGTGACCAGGCAGAATGCCGTCATGATCCAGAACGACCAGCGTACGCACGTGCCCTTCGCCGGGGCCGACGAGCGGGCCACGCTCTCCGCCATGCTGCAGTTCCAGCGGGACACCCTCGCCTGGAAGTGCTCCGGGCTCACCCCGGAGCAGCTGAAGGAACGGGCCGTGCCGCCGTCGGGGCTGTCCCTGCTCGGACTGGTCCGGCACGCCGCGGAGGTCGAGCGCGGCTGGTTCCGGAACGTGCTGGCCGGGGAGGAGAGCCGCAGCCCCTGGACCCCGCCCGGCTCCACCGACTGGGCCGACTTCGACGTCGAACACGCCGACGCCGAGGCCGACTTCGCCGTGTGGCAGGCCGAGTGCGCCCGCTCGCGGGCGATCGTGGACGCGGCCCCGTCGCTCGACGCCACCGGCACCCGGGGGGAGGAGACGTACTCGGTCCGCTACGTCCTCGCCCACATGATCGAGGAGTACGCCCGGCACAACGGCCACGCGGACCTGCTCCGCGAGCGCCTCGACGGCGCGACGGGGGAGTGACGAGCACCGTGACGACACCTCAGCACCCCGACGTCGCCGAGGCGATCACCCGCGAGCGCCTCCTCCACGACCCCGCCGTCCGGCGGTCCCGGCCGCTCGCCGAGGAGCTGTTGGACCCGGAGTTCACGGAGACCGGCGCCTCGGGACGGCTCTGGACGCGCGCGGAGATGCTCGCCGCCCTCGCCGAGCTGCACGGCGGCGAGGACGGCCCGCCGATCACCGCCACGGCCTTCGCCGGCACCGTCCTCGCCCCCGGAGTCGTCCACCTCACCTACGAGACCGTCATCGACGGCCGGCACGCCCGGCGTTCCTCGGTCTGGCGCCGCGACCCCGCCGGCACCCTCCGGCTCTTCCACCACCAGGGCACGCCCGTGCCGGGCGCCGCCGACCCGGCGTAGACCCACCGTCCGGAGGCCGCGCTCAGACGTAGGCGTCCGTCACGCAGTCCGCCGCGCAGCCGTACCGCCGGAAGCCACGGCGCAGCGCGGCGGCGGCGTGCTGCCGCTCGACGTGCTCGTGCCCGTACCGCTCCCGCGCCAGCCGCTCCACGTCCGCCACCGTGACGATCGCGGGCTCGCCGTCCCCGGCGGCGCGGCGGGCCGCCACGATCGCCTGCTCCACGGCGCGCTCCAGGTCCCGGACGTACGCCGCGTGCGCCATCCGGCCGGCCCTGCGGGCCGCGAACGGGCGCACGGCCCGCCCCTTCCACACGATCCCGGCCACGATCAGGACGAGCCCGGGGCCCAGCAGGAACACACCGCCCACGAACTCCTTGGCGGTCCACCCCATGTGCCGTCGCCTCCCCCCGTCCGCCGGCCGTCGATTCTACGGCCGCGGGCGCCGGTCACGCCTGCACGAGGTCGCCGTGCCGGTGCGCCACGCGCCAGGCGCCGTCCTCGCGCCGGTACGTCTGGGTGGCGCGCAGCGTGTAGGTGCGGGCCTCCCCGTCCACCGACGTCGAGATGTGCTCGAGGCACGCGGTGTAGGCGGCGTCGCCGACCACGTCGTGGCTCAGCACCTCGATGCGGTAGGAGGTACAGCCGGAGAAGCGCTTGGCGAGCGCCGTGAACAGCGTGTCCACGTCCTCCTGGCCGAGCGCGTTGTACCAGGCGCCCAGGACGCTCACCGGCTCGCGCCGTGACCAGAGCGCCCGGCGCGGCGCCGGGTCCCCGTCGTGCAGCGCCCGCTCGGCGGCTTGGAGGTCGGTCCTGACCCACGTCAGGAAGTCGTCCCGGTCGGTCATGCCTTCATCATGCCCACGGCGCCCCGTGCCCCGCACCCGCTGGCGCCGCCGGGCCGGCGGTCAACGCGGGGGTACGGAGGCGGGGTCGGCGAGCACGGTGTCGCGGGCCAGGGCCACCGCGCCGCGCAGCGGGGCGTCGGCGCCGAGCACGCCGGGCAGCGGGACCGGCACCGGGGCCGCGCCCGCCGCCAGGGTCCTGCGGCCGGCGAGCCGGGCCTCCAGGCCGCGCACCAGCCAGGGGTGCCAGTCGGCGAGGTAGCCGCCCAGCACCACGTCGTCCACGTCGAGGAGGCTCGTCACGGCGAGGACCGCCGCGCCCAGCACCTCCCCGGCGGCGTCCAGGGCCGCGACGGCGGCCGGTTCCCCCGCGGCCAGGGCCGCGCCGAGCGCGGCGACGGCCGCCTCGGTGCCCCGCCCGGCGCGCAGGCCGCCGAGGCCGGCCGCGTCGGTCAGCGCCTCGGGGCCGAGGTAGAGGGCGAGGCAGCCGCGCCCTCCGCAGGCGCAGGGCGGCCCGTCGAAGGCGACCGGCATGTGGCCGGGCTCGCCCGCGACGCCGTGGCCGCCGGCCTCGATCCGGCCGTCGAGGACGAGCCCGCCGCCGACCCCGACGTCGGCCTTGAGGTAGGCGAGGGAGCGCGGCGCGGTGCCGCGCCGGACCGTCAGCGCGCGGTACTCGGCGAGCGCGGCGAGGTTGGCGTCGTTGGCGAGGAGCACGGGTCCGGCGGTGGCGCCGAGCCGGTCCCGCAGCAGGGCGCCGAGGTCCACGGGGCCCGGCCAGCCGAAGTCGGTGGAGAACATCCGGCCGCCGGCGGTGACGGGGCCGGGCACGGCGACGAAGGTGCCGGCGAGGTGGGCCCCGGGGTGCGCGGCCCGGGCGGTGGCCGCCGTCTCCCGCACGGCGTCGGCCAGGGCGTCGGCGAGGGCGCCGGGATCGCCGTCGGGGGTGGTGTGGGGGAGGTCGGCGCGGTGCCCGAGACGTCCGGCGAGGTCGGCGACGGCCAGGTGGAGCCGTTCCCGGGTGACCCGGACCGCCACGGACACCACCCGCTCGGGCACGGTCTCCAGATGCCGCCGGGGCCGCCCGCGTCCGCCGCCGGCGACGAGCCCGGCCTCGCGGACGAGGCCCCGGCCGACGAGGTCGGCGGCGAGCGCGGTGAGGGAGCCGTGGGCCAGGCCGGTCGCGGCGGCGGCCTCGCCGCGCGAGGAGGGGCCGTGGTCGGCGAGGTGGCGCAGGACGCGGGCGAGGTTGTGCCGCCGCACGTCGGCGGGGGACTCGGGGGCGGGGCGCACCCCTGGATTCTGCCCGGCCCGCGGCGGGCGCGGCGCAGCAGTCGAGATGACTCGTGTCAGTGAAACGTGTCACCAGTTTTATTTCAGCCATTGACGTAAATGGGGCCGACCCCCGACGCTGAGGCTGCCACCCCCGCACACCCACCGCCGCCGCCCCGGCCCGCGCACCCCAGGAGCCGCCCGATGCCCTCCCCCGGCCCCCTCGTCACCACCACCCGCGGACCCGTCCGCGGCGAGCGCCGCGCCGACGGCACGTACCGCTTCCTCGGCATCCCCTACGCCAAGCCGCCCGTCGGCGCGCTGCGCTTCGCCGCCCCCGAACCGCCCGACCCGTGGACCGCGCCGCTGGACGCGACCGCCTACGGCCCGACCGCCCAGCGCCGCCCCTTCGCCGAGGTCACCACCATTCCCGAGCCCAGCGTCCCGGGCGCCGGCGTCCTCAACCTCAACGTCTTCACCCCCGACACCGCCCCGGCCGAGGGCCTGCCCGTCCTCGTCTGGATCCACGGCGGCGGCTACGTCGCCGGCTCCGCCGCCAGCCCCTGGTACGACGGCGCCGCCTTCAACCGCGACGGCGTCGTCCTCGTCTCCGTCGGCTACCGCCTCGGCATCGAGGGCTTCCTCCACCTGGAGGACGCCCCCGACAACCGCGGCGTCCGCGACTGGATCGCCGCCCTCACCTGGGTCCGCGACAACATCGCCGCCTTCGGGGGCGACCCCGGCAAGGTGACGATCGCCGGCCAGTCCGCCGGCGGCGGAGCCGTCCTCACCCTGCTCTCCGTCCCCTCCGCCCGGGGCCTCTTCCGCGGCGCGCTGGCCGTCTCCGGCGCCGTCCTGCGCCCCGACGGGCCCGCGACCGCCCGCGCCGCCGCCCGGCTGCTCACCGCCCGCACCGGCGTCCCCGCCACCGCCGCGGCCCTGCGCGACCTGAGCGACGACGAACTCCTCGCCCTCCAGGACCGGCTCGCCGAGGACGGACCCGACCGCGCGGGGCTGCCCCCGATGCTGGCCCTCGCCCCCTTCGCGGACGGCGACCTCGTCCCCGTACCGCCAGCCGACGCGCTCACCACCGGCGACGCGGGCGCCGACGTCCCGCTCCTGCTCGGCTTCACCGCCGACGAGTTCTCGATGTTCCCCGGCCCCGGCGACGACGGCCCGCCGCTCCCGCTCCTCCTCGGCGCGCTGGGCCTCGACCCGGCGCGTACCGGCGAGTTCGCCGCCGCCTACCCGGACACGCCGGAGGAGTCCCTCTTCGGCCAGGCCCTCACCGACGTCATGTTCCGGGCGCCGAACCTGGCGGTGGCCGACGCCCGCGCCGCCCGCGCACGCCCGACCTGGCTCTACGAGTTCGCCTGGCGCTCACCGGTCGTCGGCCTCGCCGTGCACTGCCTCGACCTGCCCTTCGCCTTCGACCTGCTCGACGCCGAGGGCGTCCCCGAGGTCGCCGGCCACACCCCGCCGCAGGCCCTCGCCGACGCCGTGCACCGCGCCTGGGTCGGCTTCGTCAAGGACCAGGACCCGGGCGCCGACTGGCCCCGGTACGCCCCCGGCACCCCCGCCACCAAGGTCTGGGACGCCGAGAGCCGGGTCGAGAGCGATCCGGTCCGGCACGTGCGCGACCTCTGGCTGACCTGACCTGACCTGACCCGACCGGACCTGATCCGACCTCAGCCCTCGAAGCCGACCGTCCCGTCCGGGAGGACCGCCTCGACCCGCGCGCCGTGCTCGACGGTGCGGCTCACCGTGCAGAACTTCTCGTGCGTGAGCCGCACCCCGCGCGCGAAGACCTCCGCCGCCTTCGGGTTCGAGTCCGGCAGGTCGAACTCGTAACTCACCCGGATCCGGCCGATTCGCCCGTCGTCCTCCGGCGTCGACACCGACTCCACGACGATCCGCAGATCGTCGTGGTCCACCGCCCGAGCGGTCCGGTCGATCACCAGACCGCCGCAGCCGCCCATCGCCGCCAGCAGCAGCTCCACCGGCGTGAACGAAGGCTGCGCGCCGTCGTCGTCGGCCGCGGCCATCAGCACCTCCGCCCCCCGGTCGTTGCGGGCGGTCCACCGCCGGTATCCGGTACGGACGGTCTCGACGCGGTAGTCGGCCATGGGGAAGCACTCCTCGGCTGGGCTGTCGTACGTGTGCCCCGTACGCTACGGCGCCCCGCCCGCCGCACCCCACCCGACCGGCCGGACGTCAGCGCGCCGCGTCCGCCGCCGCCCGGCCCCGCACCACCCCGCCCCCGGGCCGGGAAGGAGGGGGCGTGCGCCGCCGGGGGGGCCGCCGGGTCAGGCGCCGTTCGGCGTCACGAGGCCGGACTCGTAGGCGAGCACGACCAGTTGGGCCCGGTCGCGGACGCCCAGTTTGGTCATGGCCCGGTTGACGTGGGTCTTCGCGGTCAGCGGACTGATCACCATGCGGCCGGCGATCTCGTCGTTGGACAGGCCCCGCGCCACCAGCACCACCGCCTCGCGCTCCCGGCCCGTCAGCCCGGTCAGCGCCGGCCCGGCGACGGCCGGCGCCGGCTGCGCCAGACAGCGGTGGATGAGCCTGCGGGTGATCGACGGGGCGAGGAGGGCGTCGCCGCGCGCGGCGACCCGCACGGCGTGCAGGAAGTCCTCCGGCAGCACGTCCTTGACGAGGAAGCCGGCGGCACCCGCCCGCAGCGCGTCGAGGACGTACTCGTCCATGCCGTAGTTGGTCAGGATCACGACGTGCACCCCGGCGAGCTCCGGGTCGGCGGCGATCCGCCGGGTGGTCTCGATGCCGTCGACGACGGGCATCCGGATGTCCACGAGCGCGATGTCCGGCCGGTGCGCGCGGGCGAGCGCCAGCGCCTCCCGGCCGTCGGACGCCTCGGCGACCACCTCGATGTCGTCCTCAAGGTCGAGCAGCGCCCGGAACCCGCTGCGGATGAGCGGCTGGTCGTCGACGAGCAGGACACGGATCACGGTGTGCGCTCCACGGGAAGTTCGGCCAGGACGGAGAAGCCGCCGCCGTCCCGCGGCCCGGCGCTGAGCCGGCCGCCGAGGGCGGTGACGCGCTCGCGCATGCCGAGCAGCCCGAGGCCCGGCACCGGCGAGCCGGCCGGTGCGGCCCGCCCGTCGTCCTCCACCCGGACCGCCAGCAGCTCCGGCCGGCAGTCGATCCGCACGGTGGCCGTCGCGGCCCCGGAGTGCCGGGCGACGTTCGTCAGCGACTCCTGGACGATCCGGTACACCGTCCGGTCCACGGCGGCCGGCACGTCCGCCCCGCGCCCCTCCACGGTCAGCGTCGCGTCCACCCCCAACGCCCTTACCCTGTCGACCAGTTCCGGTACGTCGGCGAGCCCGCACGGCGGGGCGGTGTCGTCGTCGCGGAGCGCCTCCAGGGTCGCCCGCAGCTCCCGGCTCGCCTCCCGCCCCGCCTCCTGGATGGCGAGGAGCGCGGCGGGCACCTCCTCGCCCCGTCGGCGCGCCACATGGACGGCGACCTCGGACTGCACCTTGATCACCGAGATCTGGTGGGTGAGGGAGTCGTGCAACTCCCGGGCGATGCGCAGCCGTTCCTCGTCCGCGCGGCGGCGGGCCACCTCCTCCCGGGTCCGCTCGGCCTCGTCCGCCCGCCGCTCGGCCTGCCGCAGCGCCTCGCCCGCGGCGCCCGCCGCGACCAGCCAGGCGATCTCCAGGGCGCCCCGCGCCCGCGCGAACGCCTCGCCCACCTCGTACGGCCCCGACAGCAGCGCCGCCACCGGCAGCGCCCCCAGCATCAGCACGCTCGCCGCGACCGTGACGGCGCGCTGCCCGGCCCGTACGGCCGCGTACACGGCAAACAGATAGGCCACGACCGGTACGTCGAAACCCACCGCCTGGTACCCGATCGCGCACGCCCCCGTGACGGCGAGCACCGCCCGGGGCGCCCGGCGCCGCACGACCAGGGCCAGCCCGCCGACCGCGAGGAGCCCGTACCCGGCGACGACGGCGGGACCGGTGCCGGGCCGGGGCCCGGACGCCGCCGTGACCAGCAGCGCCGCCGTCACCCCCAGGGCGACGGCCGCCTCCAGGTACCACTGCCGGACCCCGGCCGTCACTTCCGTCATGGGCGCACCCTAACCGGCCCGCCGCGCGGCGGGAGTCGCCCTCGGGGACGAGCCTCCGACTACCACGGACGCGGTAGGGAGGCGCCCGCTACCGCGTCCGCGGCAGGCGAAGTGTCCACGGCGGGGGGACGACCGGGGGAGGGGGCGGCGGACAGGCTCGGGGCACGGTTCGCGGCACGTCGCCGCACCGCACCGTCCGAAGGGAAGTCCGCCATGTCCGTCCGCCGCCTGCTCGCCACCGGAACGGCCGCCCTGCTCGGGGCCCTCGCCCTCGCCGCGCCCGCCTCCGCCGCCTCCGGCCCGGCGTCGTCGCTCGCCGCCTCCGTGACCACCGTCAGCGCCGGCCGGATCGGCGCGTTCGCCGGCGCGGTGATCGGGCTGGTCGGCCTGGTCGTGGCGTGGCGGGCCGTGGCCCGTCCCGCCGGCCGTCTCGGCGTCGCGACCGGACCGCTGGGGGCGTGGCTCGCCCTCGCCGCGGGCGTGGCCGCCGTCGTCCTGGGCGGCGTGGTCGCCGCCACCGCCGCCGGCGGCCTCGGCACCGGGAACGGCCTGGGCGGGGCCTATGTGGCCCTGATCGTCGGCCTCGCCGCGACGGCGCTCGGCGGCCGTGCCGTCTCCCGCTCCCGCCGCCACGCGGGGTGACGGGCCGTGAGCCGCGTGAGTACGCGTCCCGCCACGACCTGAGTACGCCGGCGGATCCGCCCGGCGCCCGGAGCGGCTGGAATGGACCCATGACCTTCCGCACTCCGCGCCGCCGCCCCCGGCCCCTCCGCCACGCCTCGGCCACCGGCACCGCCCTCGTGGTGGCGCTCGGGCCGGTCGTGGTGGGCGCCCTGCTGGCCCGCTCGGTCGGCGGCGATCCGATGGTCTCCGTCAACGCGCTCATCGCCGGCGGCGGGCAGCGCGCCCGCGTCTCCCGCGACCAGCTGCGGTCGTGCCGGGGCCGGGTGAACGCCCGCCGGGTCCGGGCCGTACGCGGCCTGCGGGCCCGGACGAGGCTCCGGAGCGGCGCGTCCGCCCGATCCGGCGGACGCCCCGGGCCGCGCCCCGCACCGTCCGAAACCCGGCAGACCTGACGGAAAGCACTCCTGACCAGCACGGTTCCTTCGCGGTTTCCTCACCGAAGCGGCCCCGCCACGCCCCCGGATGCGCGATGATCGCCCCCGCACCCGAGAAGAAGGACCGGGCCCCTCCGGCCGGTACGGCACGCGTCGAAAGGCACCCCCCATGGCCAGGCGGCATCCCGCGCGCGAGAACGAACCGAGCCCCCCGCCCGCCGGAGCCGACGGCATCGGCCGCCGCCGCTTCCTCGGCTACGTGCTCGCGGCGCCCACCCTCACCGTCGCCGCCCAGGCCGGCGCCGAGGCCGTCGCGCCCACCACCGCCGAGGCCGTCGTCCCCTCGCTGCCCGGGCCGGCCGAACTCCTCGACCTCAACGACCTGCTGACCACGGCCGCGCTGCCGACCAGCCATCTGATCACCATCCGGCTCGACCCCGACGGGACCGCCCACTTCGCGCTGCCGCGCGCCGAGGTCGGCCAGGGCGTCACCACCTCCTCCGCGATGCTCATCGCCGAGGAACTGGACCTGCCCCTGGAGAAGGTGAAGGTCACCCTCGCCGACGCCCGCCCGGAACTGCTCTTCAACCAGCTCACCGGCGGCTCCAACACCACCGTCTCCACCTACACCCCGATCCGGGTCGCGGCCGCCGTCGCCCGGGGCCGGCTGCTGCACGCCGCCTCCCTCGTCCTCGGCGAGGCCGTGTCCACCCTCACCACCAAGGCGGGCACCGTCCTCTCCCCGACGGGCGCCGTCCTCGGCTACGGCGAACTCGCCGCCCGGGCCGCCGCCGTGGCGGACACCGCCGTCACCGTCACCCTCAAGGACCGCGCGGACTTCCGGGTCGTCGGCACCGGCCGGAGCCGCCTCGACGCGCTCGCCGCCGTCACCGGCCGCAAGCGGTTCGCCATGGACCTCCAGGTCGAGGGCGCCCTGCCGACGATGGTCTGCCGCCCGCCCACCATCAACGGCACCGTCCGCTCCGTCGCCAACCTCGACGCGGTACGGGCCATGCCGGGCGTCACCGACGTCGTCCCCGTCTCCACCGGCGTCGCCGTCCGCGCCCGCACCTTCGGACAGTGCGTCGACGCCGTCCGCGCCCTCGACGTCGACTGGGGTCCCGGCACCGCCGAGGACGCCACCGACGCCACCGTCCTCGCCGAGCTGCGCCGGGCCGAACTCCCGCTCGTCGTCCCGCCGCTGCCGCTGCTCACCAAGGCCGTCGACGCCCGCTTCACCTTCCACTTCGCCAGCAACGCCGCCCTGGAGACCAACTGCGCGATCGCGGACGTCCGCCCGGACTCCGCCGAGATCTGGGGCTCCCTCAAGGCGCCGATCGTCGCCCAGGAGCAGATCGCGCTCCGCCTCGGCCTGCCCGTCTCCGCCGTGAAGGTGCACGTCACCGAGGGCGGCGGCTCCTTCGGCCGCAAGCTGTTCCACGACGCCGCCCACGAGGCCGCCGAGATCTCGAAGAAGCTCGGCAAGCCGGTGAAGCTGATGTGGCACCGCACCGACGACTTCCGGCAGGGACGTACCCACCCCATGTCGACCTCGCGGGTCCGCGCCACCTACTCGCTCGGCGAGGTGCTGACGTACGAGCAGCGGCACACCTCCGTCGCCACCGACTTCGGCCACGGCATCGGCGAGGTGCTGACGGCGGAGGCGGCCCGGCTGCCGGTCGCCGACCTCACCTTCTCCGAGACGATGTTCCAGCTCACCCAGATCAGCCCCTACCACCTGGGCGTCACCACCCAGCTCCTCGCCGAGACCGACAGGGGCTACAACACGGGCTCGATGCGGAACATCTACTCGCCCAACGTGCGCACCGCCCAGGAGCTGGTCCTCGACGAACTGGCCCGCCGCCTGGACGAGGACGCCTACGAGCTGCGCCGCCGCCTGCTGAAGGAGTCCCGGGCCCGGGCCGTCCTCGACAAGGTCGCCCAACTGGGCCGGTGGGGGCGGCCGATGGAGCCCGGTACCGGGCAGGGCATCGCCGTGCACCCCGAGTACCACGCGTACGTGGCGGTGCTCGCCGAGATCGACTGCCGGCCCGCGACCACCGGGCGCACGGTCCCGAACGCGTACACCGGCCCCCGGGTCACCAGGGTGGTCTGCGCCGTCGACGTCGGCCTCGCGGTCAACCCGCGCGGTCTGGAGGCGCAGATGATGGGCGGCATCTCCGACGGCATCGCCCTCGCCCTCACCTCAGGACTGCACCTGAAGGACGGCGCCTTCCTGGAGTCCAGCTGGGACAACTACTACTACACGCGGCAGTGGAACACCCCGCCCGAGCTGGAGATCGTCGTCATGCCGCCGACGGGCGACACGCCCGGCGGCGCGGGCGAGCTGGCGGTGGCCGCCGCGATGGCGGCCGTCGCCGGCGCCTACGGCCGGGCGACCGGCACGATGCCGACGGTCTTCCCGGTCAACCACTCCGCCCCGCTCGCCTTCACGCCCACGCCGGCCGTGCCGCCGATCCCGGCCTCCCCGACCGACGGCCGCGACCGCGTCCTCTGACACCCCCCCCGGAGCAGCCCGTGCCCCAGCACACCTTCATCCTCAACGGCAAGGCCGTCACGGCCGAGGTCGAGTCCGACGTCCGCCTGCTGTGGGTCCTCAGGGACGTCCTCGGCGTCACCGGGCCCAAGTACGGCTGCGGGGTCGGCGTCTGCCGGGCTTGTACGAGCCACCTCAACGGCAGGGCGTTCACGCCCTGCGCCGTCCCCGTGGGGCAGCTCGCCCCCGAGGACGAGGTCACCACCATCGAGGGCCTGCCCGACACCGTCGGCGCCGAGCTGCACCCGATGCAGGAGGCGTGGCTCGACCTCGACGTCGCCCAGTGCGGCTTCTGCCAGCCGGGGCAGATCATGGCGGCGGTCGACGCGGTCCGCAAGGCCCGGGAGGCGGGCCGCGAGGTCACCGAGGCGGACCTCGACGGCTTGCGCAACATCTGCCGCTGCGGCACCTACCACCGGATCCGGCAGGCGGTCCTGGAGGGCGCCCGGAGGATGCCCTGAGGGCAGATGGTTCGTGCCACGAAGGGTATTCTGGGGGCATGGCCAAGGACGAGGGTGAGCGGATCGGAGTCGTCGCCGCGCTGGTGCGCTCCGCGTTTCTGGTGAACACCGCGTACGCGGAGGCCGCGCACGCCTACGGGCTGACGCCCCAGCAGGGCCAGCTGCTGTGCGTCCTGATGCCGGGCCCGACCGGGATGGGCGAGCTGGGCGCCAAGCTCGGGCTCGCCAAGTCCAGCCTGACCGGCCTGGTGGACCGCACCTCGCGGCTGGGCTTCGTGGAGCGCGCGGCCGACCCCGACGACCGCCGGGCCGTGCGGGTCGCCCTGACCGGGGAGGGCGCCCGCCTCGCCGACGTGTTCTACACGGAGGCGTGCCGCCGGATCGAGCTGCTGCCCGCGGGGCTCGACGACCCCGAACGGGAGCTGCTGGCCGGCCTGCTGGGCCGGGTCGTGCTGGACAACGAGGTCCCGGAGGTCTTCTCCGACCGCCCCTGAGCCTTCCGGGGCTCACGCCTCGGCGGTGCCGAAGAGCTCGGCGAACCGCCCGGTGAAGAGGTCGTGCCCCTTGTACGCGGAGACCGTCGCGGCCGGCAGGACGAGCGGCCCGTCCGGGGACGGGAACTGGCCGACGCCGCCCAGCGGTCCGAGCGGCAGCAGCACCGAGGGGATCGGGGAGGGCGTGTACGTGGCTTCCGGTTCGCCGCCCCGCACCTGGGCCAGGATGTTGGCCGCCACGACCTCGGCGTGCTGCATCGCGTACCCGGCCATCTTGGCCTCGTCGAGCGCGGTGACGTCGCCGATCGCGTAGACCCGCTCCTGGCCCTCCACCCGCAGGTGCCCGTCGACGCGGAGCTGCCCGCGCGCGGTGAGGGCGCCGGTGAGGTCGGGGGCGAGGAAGCCCTCGTGGACGCCGCCGCCGTGGGCGCGGAACCAGATGTCGGCGGTGAGCGCGCCGCCGTCGGAGGTCCCCACGGTGAAGGTGCCCGCGCGGCCGGGGCCGGCCGGCGGCTCCTCGGTGAGCGTCACGCCGAGGCGTACCTCCACCTTCAGTTCGTCGAGCTGCCGGGCGAGGTCGTCGCGGAGCCCGGGGGCGAAGCCGGGGAGCAGTCCGTCGCGGGGGTCGACGAGGGTGATCCGCTTGTCGGGCCAGACGGACCGGATCTCGCCGGCGAGTTCGAGGCCGACCGGCCCCGCGCCGCTGATCAGTACGTGGTCGGCGCCGGCCAGCTCCTCGTGGGTGGCGCGCAGCCGGTCCAGGGCCTCGGCGGAGGAGTCGGTGTCGAACTTGGCCGGGTACGGGTAGGCGGAGCCGGTGGCGACGACCACGTAGTCGGCGTCGACGCGCCCGCCGGAGGCGAGGGTGACGCCCCGGGCGTCGACCGAGCCGGCCCGGTCGCGGATCACCCGGCCCCGGGCGAGCAGCCGGTCGTACGGGAAGAAGACGTTCGGCGCCCAGTCGGGCCGGACGAGGGCCCGGAGCGAGCCGGCGGCGTGCACGAAGGCGTCCTTGGGGTCGACGAGGACGACCTCGACGCCGGCCTCGGTGTCCGCTTCCAGTGCCTTGGCCAGGGTCGAGCCGCCGTAACCCCCGCCGATGACGGTGACGATCGCGTTCATGTCCGTGTTCCCCTTCAGAGCGGATCGGATCGGATCCGACGGCGGTGCGCGCCGTCGGTTGTTCGCGCTACGAACCATATAGTTCGTGATGCGAACTGTAAAGGGCATCGGGCCCCGGACATGCGGAAGCCCCCGCCGCGCGCGCGACGGGGGCTTCCGGACACGGTGGGTCAGGCGGCGGGCGGCACCCGCGGCGGACGGCCCGCGCCCCTGGTCAGGGCGTAGCCGCCGATGCCGGCGAGCGCGGCGAGGACGCCGCCGGCCGCGGTCCAGATCCAGCGGTCCGACCACCAGCCGGAGGACCAGCCGCCCTCCGGCGCGGCGGCCTCCACCGCGGTCCGCCGGCCCGCCGCCTCCTCGGCCTCGGCCAGTTCGGCCGTGGTCGCGCCGGGCACCAGCGGCGCGGCGAGCGCCCCGTCGGTGGCGTACGCGCCGCCCCGGTCGGAGACGTCCACGCCGACGCGGGCCGAGAACGGCTGCCCCAGGTCCTCCTCCGGCAGCCCGGTGACGGTCAGCCGGACGTAGTAGCTGCCCGGCAGCGGGTCGTTGGCCCAGGCGTCGGCGGAGGCCCGCACCGGCCGCAGCACACAGGCGAGTTGCACCGAACCGGCCTCCTTGGCGGCGGTGCGGGACTGGGTCCCGTACATGCACGGCTGGCGGCGCCGCAGCCCGTCGTAGACGTCGACCCGCCAGGTCGCCGGGCCGTGCCGCAGCGCGCTCTCCGGCAGCGTCACCGTCGCCTTCACGGTGGGCCGTTCGCCGGTGTCCGCGGGGAAGACCCAGTACAGGTAGTCGCCCGTGGCCGCCTGCGCGGTCGCCTCCTGGCCGGGCCGGAAGGCGGCGGCGGTACGGAAGGTGGTGCCGGCCTCCGTGGGGCCCGCCTCCTCGCCGGCCGGGGCCGACGGAGTGGGCGTGTCGGCGAGGGCGCCCGGCGCGGCGGGGCCCAGCAGGGCGGCGCCGGCCAGCACGGCCGCCGCGAGCATCCGTACGGTACGCATCAGTGGGTCCTCCAGACGGCGACGCGCCAGCGGGACAGCCAGCCCCAGATCAGTCCGGCCAGGAACCCGGCGAGCACCAGCGCGCCGAGCAGCCACCAGCCGCGGCCGAGCCCGAAGGAGGCCACGTCCGAGGCGCCGGACGGACCGTCCACGATGTCCACGGACAGCTCGATCGGCATGCCGGGCGTGGTCTTCACGGCCGGGGGAGCGGAGAAGGAGTTGCTGACCTGGAGGCAGACGGTCTCGGCGGCCGGCTTGCCGTCGCCGTCCTCGTCCGCGTCGTCGGTCTCCGGCTTCGGGTAGCGCAGACCGGTCGAGATGACGTCGGTGCGCCCGTCGCCGGCCTCGGAGCCGCGGACGATCTCCCGCCCGCTCCGGGTGACCGCCCGCAGCAGCACCCCGTAGTCGTCGTTCACGGCCCGGTCGGCGGAGATGCTGACGGAGGCGCGGAGTTCCTGGCCGGGCAGCAGGTCGACCTTGTACCAGCGGTGCTCGCCGAACGTCTCGCGGTCGGTGTAGAGACCGGGCTTGAGCTGCGGGGCGTCCGCGCACTGCCGGGTGCCCTCGGTGGCGACGGGGGTCACCACCGGGTCGGCCGCGCGGTCCACCAACTGGCGTACGCGGCGGGAGAGTTCCTCGGTGTGGTGGACGGAGGTGTAGGTGCCTCCGGTGGCCTCGGCGATGCAGGTGAGCTGCCGCCGGGTCTTGGCGTCGGGCACCAGGCCGAGGGTGTCGATCACGAGGTGGATGCCCTTGGCGGCGATCTCGCGGGCCACCTGGCACGGGTCGAGCGGGGCGCAGGTGTCCTCGCCGTCGGTGATGAGGACGATCCTCTTGGTCGCCCCGTCCGTGCCGAGGTCGTCGGCCGCGCCGAGCAGCGCCGGGCCGATCGGGGTCCACCCGGTGGGGGCGAGGGTGGCGACGGCGGTCTTGGCCTCGGTCCGGTCGAGCGGGCCGACCGGGTACAGCTGGCGGGTGTCCTTGCAGCCGCGCTTGCGGTCGTTGCCGGGGTAGTCGGCGCCGAGCGTGCGGATGCCGAGCCGGACCTCCTCCGGCACCGCGTCCAGGACCTCGTTGAACGCCTCCTTGGCCGCGCTCATCCGGGACTTGCCGTCGACGTCCTTGGCCCGCATGGAGCCGCTGACGTCCAGGACCAGCTCGACCTTGGGGGATTCCTTCGCCGGTTCGTCGGCGGCCGCGCTCGTCGGCAGCAGCGCGGCGGTCAGGGCGACGAGCAGGGCGCAGGCCCCGGTCGCCAGCCGTTTTCTCGTGATCATCGGCGGATCGTATTGATGATCCTCCGACAATCCAAAACGGGGGAGCGGCCGGGGCCCGGAAGGCGGTGCTACCAGATCGCCTCGACCCACTCCGGGTGGTCGATGAACGGGTTCCGGTTGCCCTGGTAGGTGTTGTAGATGACGTCGTTGCGGCGCTCCTCGAAGGCGCTCGGCGGGTCCTGCTCGTTCCACTGCTTGAGGACCGAGAGGCGGCCGTGCCAGGGGACGCTGCCGTTGGTGGTCGACTCGTTGGGCTCCAGGTCGGCCCAGGCGTCGTCGCCCTCGTAGCGGACGGCCATGTAGAGGATCATCCGGGCCACGTCGCCCTTGTCGGCGTTGCGCGGCTCGAAGGAGTTGGAGTCGGTGTAGCTGCCGGTGGCACCGCTGACGGCGCTGCCGCCGAAGTCCCAGTCCTTGTTGCCGCGGATGCTGTTGACCTGGACGTCGCAGGCGCGCAGGTGGTGCAGGTCCGTGCCGGGGCCGGCCGAGGTGCCGAAGCTGCCGTGGGACTGGGCCCACACGTGCTCGCGGTTCCAGTCGCCGACGTCGCCGCCGTTGAGGGACTTGCTGCGGGAGACGCCGCTGTACAGCAGGATGACGTTGTTGGTGTTGTTCGGGTCCTGGTCGGTGACCTTCAGCGCGTTCCAGACCGCGTCGTACGAGATCTTGCTCTGGCTGCTGATGATGGTGTGCAGCGCCGACTTCAGGCTCGTGCCGGTCTTGCCGACCGCGTTCTTGTAGTACGTGGTGTCGTACGCGGTCGTGGTGGCGGCGGCGGGCGTCGCCGTGACCGCGGGGAGCGTGAGTCCGACGACGGCGGCGGAGACCGCCGCCCAGACCTTCCAACTGCGTATCCGTGCTACCGACATGGGGGGCCCTTTCCGGGGACGGCACGCGGGCGAGCGCCGTCCCGGGCTCAGGGAGGCGGCACTCTACGCGTGTTGACTGCGTGTCATCCGGGAGGGTCGCACGGGGGAGGGGGTTGTCGTGTTACGGACAAAGAGCCATTCGGTGACGTTCTCGCATACACGGGAGCCGTGCGCGGGCGGGTCGCGCCACTTCCGCCTCAGCCGCCCCGGACGTCCACCGGCATCCCCTTCGGCTCCTTGATCCGCTTCATGATGATCTGCGAGTTCACCTCGGTGACCCCGGCCAGCGCCGTCAGCTGCTCGATCCACAGCCGCTCGTACGCCGACAGGTCCGCCACCGCGATCCGCAGCAGACAGCCCGGGCTGCCGAAGAGCCGGTACGCCTCGATCACGTCCGGGATCGACTGGAGCGCCTCCTCGAACGCCTCCACCGTCTCCCGGTCCCGCTTCACCTCGACCGAGACCAGCACCTCGAAGCCCCGTCCGACCGCCTCCGGGTCGATGACCGCCCGGTAGCCCCTGATCACCCCGTCCTGCTCCAGCTGGCGCACCCGGCGCAGGCAGGGGGAGGGGCTCAGGCCGACCCGCTGGGCGAGCTCCTGGTTGCTCAGCCGGCCGTCCTGCTGGAGCTCGCGCAAGATGTGGAGATCGATTCGGTCCATGGCGCAATTATCTGCCATGAGGAAACATTTCTGTATCAGTATCCGCAATCGCCTGCTCACTCTTTTGGTCTAGCGTTGCCGACGCTCGTCACGGAGCCATCACCGAGCCCCCTTGGGCACCCAGAGCAGCGAGAGGCGGCGGACATGCAGCGGACGAACGACGGAACCCCGCGCCGGATCGTCGTCATCAGCACCGGCGGCACGATCGCCAGCCGCTGGCAGGGCACCGGCTACGCCGCCGACGCCTCCGGCGACGACGTCCTCGCCACCGCCCCGCTCCCCGAGGGCGTGACCGTCGAGGTCCGCGACCTCTTCAACGTCAACAGCTCGCTCCTGACCGCGGCCCACCAGCTCGTGCTGCTCCGCACGGTCCACGAGACCCTGGCGGACCCCGGGGTCGACGGCGTGGTCGTCACCCACGGCACCGACACCCTGGAGGAGACCGCCTTCCTCCTGGACCTCCACCACGCCGACCCCCGCCCGGTCGTCCTCACCGGCGCCCAGCGCCCCTTCGGCACCGGCGACGGCGACGGCCCGGGCAATCTGTACGACGCCCTCCAGGTCGCCGCCACCGTCCGCGACCTCGGCGTCCTCGTCGTCTTCGACGGACGCGTGCACGCGGCCCGCGGCACGGTGAAGACCCAGACCCTGGCCGCCGACGCCTTCTCCGACCCCTCGGCCGAGCGCCTGGGCCGGGTCGGCTTCTCCCGCGTCGACGTCGAGCGGCTGCCCGAGCGCCCGGCCGTCCTGCCGCTCCCGGCTGCCGCCCGCACCGCCGACCCGGACGCCGGCCGCCGCGCCGGACTGCCCCGCGTGGACGTCGTCTTCCACCACACCGACGGCGACCGGCTGCACTTCGACGCCGCCCTCGCCGCCGGGGCCCGCGGCATCGTCCTCGTCGCCACCGGCGCCGGGAACGCCACCCCGGAGATCGCCGAGGCCGTGGCGGAGGCCACCGCCCAGGGCGTCCTCGTGGCCGTCACCACCCGCGTCCCGGCCGGCCCGCTCGCCGAGATCTACACCGGCGGCGGCGCCGTCGACCTGGTCGCCGCGGGCGGCCTGCTCGCCGGCACCCTCCGCGCCGGCCAGGCCCGCATCGCCGTCCTCGCCGCCCTCCTCGCCGAGACCGACGGCGACGACCCGGCCCGCCGCGCCGCCCTCCTCCGCCGGCTCCTCGAAGGCCCGGTCCGCACCGAACCCGCCCTCGCCACCGGCACCTCCCGCGAGGCCGCGCCGGTCCCGGCCCGCGCCTGAGAGCGCCCCCCGAACACCGGCTCGCGGGCGTCGACCTTCCCCCTCCTCCGCCCGCGAGCCGGAAACAACCCCGGTACGGCCCCGGCCCCTTCGGTACGGTGACGGACTCCTCGTCCACCGCCCCCCGCCCAGGAGCCCCCGTGCCCGACGCCACCGCACCGGCCCACCACGTCGTCCGGATCGTCCGCGAGACCCTCGGGGACGAGGCCGTACGGGCCGCCTGCGTCCACGGCTCCGCCGTCCTCGGCGGGCTGCGGCCCACCAGCGACGTCGACGTCCTCGTCGTCCTGACCCGGCACACCACCGGGGCCGAGCGGCGCGCCCTCACCGACGCCCTCCTCGCCGTCTCCGGCGCCCGGGCCCACCGCGGCCCGGCCCGGCCCGTCGAACTCAGCCTGGTCGTCCACGCCGACGTCCGCCCCTGGCGGTACCCGCCGGTCTGCGAGTACCTCTACGGCGAATGGCTCCGCGACGACTGCGAGGCCGGCCTCACCCCCGCCCCCGCGCCCTGCCCCGACCTGGCGCCGCTCCTCACCATGGCCCGGGCCGGCGACGTCTCCCTGTACGGGCCGCGCCCGACCGAGCTCTTCGACCCGGTGCCGGAGGCCGACCTGCGGGCCGCGATGGTGGCGGGCGTACCGGAGCTCCTGGCCGATCTCGACGGCGACACCCGCAACGTCCTGCTCACCCTCGCCCGGATCCTCACGACCCTGCGCACCGGCCGGATCCTTTCCAAGGACGAGGCCGCGGCCCTGCTGCTGCCGTCGCTGCCGGCGGAGCACCGGGCGCCCCTGGAGGCCGCCCGGGCCCAGTATCTGGCGGGGGAGTACGGCTCCTGGGCGGACCGGCTGCCCGCGGCGCGCAGGCACGCGGAGTACGTCGCCGCGGGGATCAAGAGGGCGTATCCGGCCTAAGTTACCCGTCGGTTTCTCGTGACTTCCTCGGCGGACGGTCGTAGAACGTGTTCCCATTCGCTCACGAGTGAGGAAGATCACATGAGTGAACGCTCCCTGTCCGCCCAGGGAACTCACGGAATCGACCGCCGCCGCTTCCTGACGGGAACAGGTTCCGTTCTCGGCGCCGCCGCCCTCGCCGGCGGTCTCGCCGCCCCGGCCCGCGCCGAGGTCCCCGGGCTGAACGTCTGTCCCATCCCCGACGGCTCCCACGTCCGCGCCCTGGTCGTCGGCACCGGGTACGGCGGCTCCGTCGCCGCCCTCCGCCTCGCCCGCGCCGGCGTCGACGTCCACATGATCGAGATGGGCCTGGCCTGGGACACCACCGGCCCCGACGGCAAGGTCTTCGCCAACACCACCAAGCCCGACTACCGCTCCTTCTGGCTGCGCACCCGCACCAAGCAGCCGCTGAGCCAGTTCCTCGGCTTCCCCCTCGACAAGGACGTGCCCCGGCACACCGGCATCCTCGACGCCGAGGACTTCGCCGGCATCACCGTCTACCAGGGCCGCGGCATCGGCGGCGGCTCCCTGGTCAACGGCGGCATGGCCGTCACCCCGCGCCGCGAGCGCTTCCCGGCGATCCTCCCCACCGTCGACCCGGCCGAGATGTACGCCACCTACTACCCGCGTGCCAACGCGGGCCTCGGCGTCACCTCCGTCGACGAGACCTGGTGGGAGAACGCCGCCTGCTACCAGTACGCGCGCGTGGGCCGCAAGCACGCCCAGCGCTCCGGCTTCCCGTTCGTCTTCGTGCCCAACGTCTACGACTGGGACTACATGAAGCAGGAGGCGGCCGGAGCCGTACCGAAGTCCGCCCTGGACGGCGAGGTCATCTACGGCAACAACCACGGCAAGAAGAGCCTCCAGAAGACCTACCTCGCCCAGGCCGCCGCCACCGGCCGCGTCACCGTCTCCGCCCTGCACCGGGTCACCTCGGTCACCCCGGCCGCCGCCGGCGGCTACACGGTCGCCATCGACCAGATCGACACCACCGGCGCCGTCCTCGCCGCCAAGACCGTCCGCGCCGACCGGGTCTTCTTCGCCGCCGGCAGCGTCGGCACCAGCAAGCTCCTGACCCGCCTCAAGGCCACCGGCGCCCTGCCCGCCCTCAACGAGCACATCGGCAAGGGCTGGGGCGACAACGGCAACGTCATGTGCGGCCGGGCCAACCACATGTGGGACCCCACCGGCACGCTCCAGTCCGCCATGCCCACCGCCGGCATCGACAACTGGGACGCCGGCGGCGCCTTCGCCGAGGTCGCCCCGCTGCCCACCGGCATCGAGACCTACGCCTCCTTCTACCTCTCCATCACCCGCACCCCGCACCGCGCCGAGTTCACCTGGAACCCGGCCACCGGCCGCGTCGACCTCAGCTGGGACCGGTCCTGGAAGCAGGCGTCCATCGACATGGCGAAGTCCGTCTTCGACAAGATCAACGCCAAGGAGGGGACGATCTACCGCACCGACCTCTTCGGCGCCTACAAGATCTGGGGCGACCACCTCACCTACCATCCGCTCGGCGGCGCCGTCCTCGACCGGGCCACCGACAACCACGGCCGCCTCCACGGCTACCAGGGCCTCTACGTCATCGACGGCGCCCTCATCCCCGGCAACACCAGCGTCAACCCCTTCGTCACCATCACCGCCCTCGCCGAACGCAACATCGAGCGCATCATCGCCGAGGACTTCTGAGCGTGACCGGGCACACGCGCGGGCCGGCCGGTTCGAGAACCGGCCGGCCCCTGACGCGCCCGACGGCCTCAGCCGGTCGGCAGCACGCACAC
Organism: Streptomyces sp. NRRL F-5727; assembly: GCF_000719555.1. Classification (GTDB taxonomy): domain Bacteria; phylum Actinomycetota; class Actinomycetes; order Streptomycetales; family Streptomycetaceae; genus Streptomyces. Next base: position 303,839 of record NZ_JOGX01000004.1, on the reverse strand, counting down.
CTCGTCGAGCCCCAGCACCCGGTTCAGCCGCCCGAAGGCCAGCCACGAACCCAGGCTCATCGTCAGCTCCACGATCTCCGCCTGGCTGTAGTGGGCCGTCATCCGCGCCCAGAACTCCTCGTCCAGGCCGTGGTGGTCGAGCGCGTACCGCTCCGCGTACTCCGCCGCCAGACGCGTCCGCGCGTCGAAGGAGTCGGACACCTCCGTGGTCCGCCAGGCCGCGACCACCGCGTCGAAGCCCTCCTCGACCTTCACGCCGTCCCGGTCCGTCCGCCAGTCCAGGCAGAAGTGACAGCCGTTGATCTGCGCGATCCGCAGCCGCGCCGCCTCGAACTCGCGCAGCCCCAGGGTCGTGTGGGCGTACACCGACAGCGAGAAGTTCGCCGCCGCCGTCCCGATCTCCGGGACCATGTCGCCCCACACGTACCCGATCGGCTCCTGCCCCTCGGGAATGTCGATGATCACCGCGGTCTCCTTCCCAGCTTCCCCACCGCCGGCCGTATCGGCACGTCCAGCGCGTCGTAGAGCCCCGGCTCCGCCGCCGCCAGCCAGTCGATCGCCCCGACCAGGCGCCCGACCGCCGTCGCGTTCCCGCCGGCCGCCCGGTTCTCGTCCTCGTCGGTGGCCGCCACCGTCACCTCGATGCGCGGCCGGCCCTCGACGATCACCCGGTGCGCCCCGGCGCCGTCCGGCGGCACCGGCCAGTCCGGCGCGCAGGACGGATGGATCCGGGTCACGTGCTCGATCACGATCCGCGGCTCGCCGCCGACGATCCCCTGCACCTCGAAGCGGACCGCGCCCTGCGTGCCCGCCTCGAAGACGCCCATCGTCCGCGTCTTCACCGTCGTCTCCAGCGGGCGCCGGTCCACCGTCTCGCGGATCTCGTCCACCTCGGCGCCGAGCGCCCGCGCCATCAGCCGGATCTGCCCGCCCCACACCATCGTCGGCACCGAGGGGAAGAGCATCGGCGGTTCGTGGTCCAGCGGCTTGCCCATTCCGATCAGCTCGCGGACGGAGAACTCCTGCTCGTACGTCGAGTAGTCGAAGATCTCCTGGCAGCGGACCGCGTCCACGGTCGTGCCGAGCCCGCTGACCAGCAGGGGCAGCACGTCGTTGCCCCAGCCGGGGTCCACCCCGGACGCGAAGAGCGACCCGCCGCCCCCGGCCACCGCGGCGAGCACCGGATCACGGAACTCCGGCGGCGCGTTCCGCGGGTCGTACAGCGGGTACAGCGACGGCGTCACCACCACCGCGCCCGCCGCGACCGCCCGCACCACGTCCTCCAGCGCCCCGTCCGGCCGCACGTCGCCGGAGGCCGCGTACACCACCGCGCCCGGCCGGGCGCCGAGCACCGCCCCGACGTCGTCGGTCGCGGCCACGCCCAGCTCGCGCCCGAGGCCCGCGAGCGCCCCCGCGTCCCGGCCCACCTTCGCCGGGTCGGAGACCAGGACCGCCGCGAGCTCGAGCCCGGGATGGGCGTCCACGGCCCGGATGGCCGCCCGCCCGACATTTCCGGTTCCCCACACCACCGTCCGTATCATGCGCGGAGGGTAGCGCCGGGCGAGCGAGGTTCCCAGACCCGCGACACAGAGATCTGACGAGACGTCAGATCGCTTGAGTCGTACGGAGGATCAGCCGAGCCGCAGGGTCACGAAGGGGATCGTGTCCCCCGGCAGCACATACCGCTCCACCTCCGCGAAGCCGCGTGCCAGCGCGAACCGCAACCCCTCCTCGTTCGACGCCAGCACCACCGTCTCGACCCCCGCCGCATCCATCGTCCGCGCGTGCGCCAGACCCTGCTCGTACAGCGCCGTCCCGAAGCCCCGCCGCCGGTACTCCGGCAGGATCCGCGCGATCACCGTCGCCGCCGGCGTCTCCCCGTCCGGCGGACGCACGGTGGAACACCCCACCGCCACCCCGCCCAGATAGGCCACCTCCAGCCGGTTCCGCCCGGCCCGCTCCCGCACCTCGTCCGCCGACAGCACCGCCGTCGGGATGATCGCGTTGTGGACCGCCCGCCAGTCGGCCAGCTCCCGCCCGCCCGCCGCCGGGACCACCCGCAGCTCCCCGCACCCCTCGAAACCGTTCATCCCCGCACCCCATCGCACCCGCCGCCCGCCGGTCAACCGCGTTCCCGCACGTCCCGCTCCGCCGTACGGGTGGGCCGCCGCCCTCCCGCGCAGCGCCGCCCGCCGAGCGGGTACGGATCGCTGCACTGCCCCCGGCCAGGAGGATGCCTTCCCATGCCCGCCTTCGTCCGCAAGGGCGCCCCCGCGCTCCTCGGCGCCGGCACCCTGTGCGCGGCCCTGCTGCTCACCGGCTGCGCACACCCCGAACCGACCGCCGCCACCCCGCCGGCCCCGCCCGCCGGGTCCTCCGCGCCCGCCGCGAAGACGACCGCCCCCGAGGCCACCGACGCGCGCCCCGCCGGCCCCGCCCGCATCCCCGGCATCGGCCCGCTCACCCAGGCCCGGATCCCCGACGGCACCACCCAGGCCCTGGTCGTCACCGGCGCCACCGAGAACAGCAACACCGCCACCGTCGTCCTCCACCAGCGCGCCCGCGGCGGCCCGTGGTACGAGGCCGGCGGCCCCTGGCCCGCGCGCAACGCGCTCAAGGGCTGGACCGCCGACCACTCCGCCGGCGACCTGCGCACCCCCATCGGCGTCTACCGCATCGGCGACGCCGGCGGCCGTCTGCCCGACCCCGGCGCCCGCCTCCCGTACGACGAGGACCCCGAGTTCGCCATCAGCGGCACCGGCTTCCACGGCGAGTCCCTCGAAGGCTCCTTCGACCACGTCATCGCCATCGACTACAACCGCGTCCCCGGCCGCACCCCCCTCGACAAGGAGCGCCCGCTCGGCGCGGACAAGGGCGGCGGCGTCTGGATCCACGTCGACCACGGCGGTCCCACGCAGGCGTGCGTCGCCCTCGACCGCGACGACCTGCGCACCCTGCTGGTCGCCCTCGACCCGGCCGCCGAACCCGTCGTCGTCATGGGACCGGCCCCCGAACTCGCCCGCTGACAGCACGGCGAGCCGGGGGCCGGCCGGGCCCGCGGGGGAGTGCGATCAGCCGACCGCACCCCGGAACGGCCCGGTGTGCAGCCGGATCTGGTCCGGCGTCAGATAGGCGTCGGTGTACTCGAAGTCCCGCAGCGTCCCCGCCTTCGAGGCCAGGAACCCGGTCCGTACGTAGTCGTCCCCGGCCACCGCGTTCAGCAGCCAGTTCGTCATCACCCGGGTCTTCGCCACGTTGGTGCGCAGCGCCGCCCAGTGGTAGCCGCGCGCCACCGCCTGCGCCGCCGGCCCGTGCAGCTCGACGCCCAGCGGCTTCGACACCCCGTCCATCCCGCCCAGGTCCACCACCAGACCCAGGTCCTTGTGCGTGTACGGGTGCGGCGACTGGCCGCGCAGGGTCGCCACCAGGTTGTCGGCGAGCGTCTTGCCCTGCCGCATCGCGTGCTGGGCCGTCGGCGGGCAGATCGCGCCCTCCTCGCCCTTCGCCAGGTCCGGCACCGCCGCCGCGTCACCGAGCGCCCACACCCCGTCGAGCCCCGGCACCCGCATCTCCGGCGTCGTCACCAGACGGCCGCGGACGGTCTCGGCGCCGACGGTCGCGACGAGCGGGCTCGCGGCCACACCGGCCGTCCAGATGAGGGTGCGGCAGGGCAGCACCCTGCCGTCCGTCAGAGTGACCGCCTCGTCGTCCACCGAGGCCACCGACACCCCCAGCGAGACCTGGATGCCCCGCTTGGTGAGGATGTCCAGGGCGGCCGCCCCCAGCTTGTCGCCGAGCTCGGGCATCAGCCGGGGCGCGATGTCCACCAGGTGCCACTTGATGAGCGCCGGGTCGAGCCGCGGGTACCGCTTGACCGCGTTGTGGGTGAGCAGCTGCAGGCAGGCCGCCGTCTCGGTGCCCGCGTACCCGCCGCCGACCACCACGAACTGGAGCCGCGCCGCCCGCTCGGCCTCGTCGTCGCTGGCGTCGGCCAGGTCCAGCTGGGCGATGACGTGGTCGCGGATGTAGACCGCCTCGGCCAGCGTCTTCATGCCCCGGGCGTGGTCGGCGAGCCCCGGGATGTCGAAGGTCCGGGTCACGCTGCCGGGCGCGAGCACCAGATGGTCGTAGGGCTCGACCTCGTACTCCCCGGAGATCGTCCGCACCACCACGGCCTTCGCCGCCGTGTCCACACCCACCGCGCCGCCCGGCACGATCCGGGTCCGGTGCTTCTGGCTGCGCCGCAGCGACAGCGCCACCGACTGGGGCGTCAGGACGCCCGCCGCCACCTGGGGGAGCAGCGGCAGGTAGAGCTGGTACGAGAAGGGTGAGAGCAGCGTGATCCGCGCCTCCCGCGCGGTCAGCCGCCGTTCGAGCCGCTTCACACAGCCCACTCCGGCGAACCCGGCGCCCACCACGAGAATCCTCGGTCGCGTCACGCTTGCCGCCTTCCGTATGAGCGTGCGAAGTGTCGCCGCCTCTGACCTCGCGGGCGGCTTTTGCACTTGTTCACTGACTTTCCGTGGTTCACCCCTTTCTATCGCCATTGCGGCGGTATCGCTCCTCGGCCTGGTCCGCCCCGGTCTGCCGCGGAGTGCGAGGGGCGATTTCACGTCGTTCGTCGAGCGGCCCTGACGGCTCCGCCCCGGAGCTAGGGCGCCTCCGCGTCCCGGACCTCCGGGACGAGTGTGGCCACCAGCCGCCGGACCGCCGGGCGGGGGTCGGGGGAGCCGGGCCAGGTGGTCATCAGCAGGTGGTGGCTGGTGCCGACGAGGGCGAGGGCCGCACTGGCCGGGTCCAGGTCGGCCGGGACGCGGCCCAGGCCGCGCTCGGCCTCCAGGTAGCCGGCGACGGCCTCCTCGATCGCCGTGAACCCCGGGGCGCCGGCGGCCAGCGCCTCGCGGATCCGCAGCGCGGCGGCGGGGCGGGCCATGGCGAGGCCGGAGACCGCCGGGCCGCCCGAGTCGAAGAGCGCGAGGACGACGGCGTCGAGGTTCCCGCCGACCGTGCCCCGGCCCACCGCCCCGGCCAGCGCCCGCGCCTTCACCGCCGTACGGGCGAAGCGGTCCAGGCACAGCTCGGCGACGAACTCGTCGAACCCCGAGAAGTGGGCGTGCAGCAGCCCCTTCGCGCATCCCGCCTCGGTCGTCACCGACCGGCTGGTGAGCGCGCCCGGCCCGTCCCTCTCCACGACCCGCTCGGCCGCCGCGAACAGCCGCTCGCGCACGTCCGGCGTCGCCACTCCACGCGGTGACATGAGCCCGCCTCCCTCTCCCAGTACCCGGCCGGATCCGACTGCCTGGATCGTAGACGGGGATTGCCGGTATGGGCACGTGCCCATACTGTTCGGGAATAGGCGTGTGCCCATACTTCCCTCCGGACGAGGAGCCAGCCGTGACCACCATCGCCAACGCCGCGCAGGACCAGGCCTGGAACGGCCCCGAGGGCGCCCACTGGGCCCGCCACCAGGACCGCTGGAACGCCGTCAACGACGGCTTCAACACCCCGCTGCTCGACGCCGCCGGCATCGCCGGCGCGCACCGCACCCTCGACGTCGGCTGCGGCGCCGGACAGACCACCCGTCTCGCGGCCCGCCGCGCCCCGCGCGGCCACGCCCTCGGCCTCGACCTCTCCGCCCCGATGCTCGCCGAGGCCCGCGTCCGGGCCGCCGCCGAAGGCGTCGACAACGTCACCTTCACCCGCGGCGACGCCCAGACCCACCCCTACGAGGAGGGCGCCTTCAACGCGGTGATCAGCCGGTACAGCGCCATGTTCTTCGAGGACCCCGAGGCCGCCTTCGCCCACATCGGCCGCGCCCTGCGCCCCGGCGGGCGGCTCGCCCTCGTCTGCCCGTCCGATCCCGGGCTCAACGGCTGGGTGACGGCCATGACGTCGCTACGCGGCATCCTGCCGGTCGGCGACTTCGGCCGGCCGGGCGTCCCCGGCATGTTCTCCCTCGCCGTCCCGGACACCGTCCGCACCCTCCTCGCGGCCGCCGGGTTCACCGGCGTCGCGATCGAGGAGGCGCGGGCGTACGGCACCTGGGGCCGGGACGCCGCCGACGCGGCGGACTTCCTCCTGGCCACCGGCCCCGGCCGCCACCTGATGGACCAGGCCGACGAGCCCACGCGCACCCGCGCCCGCACCGCGCTCACCGACCACCTCCGCGCCCACGAGACCCCCGAGGGTCCGGTCCGGCTGCTGAGCACGGCGTGGCTGGTGACGGCGGAGCGACCTTAGGACCCGACCGGTCCGACCGGCTAGAGGACCACGACGCCCAGCGGACGGGAGCCGGCCGCGAGGCGCTTCACCTCGCCCGAGCCGAGGTCGACGACGCTGATCCCGTCCCAGTACCCGTCCCGGGTGAAGCCGCCGGTCACATAGGCGGTCCGGCCGTCCTTCGAGACGGCCACGTCCTCGTGCGGCCCGTCGAGCGGGTAGACCCGCTCGACGCCCTCGGGCGAGCGCACCGTCAGCGACGGGCCCCGGTCCTCGCTCGGGTCGATCGGGCCGGTGCCGACCGCGAGGAGCGTCCCGTCCGGCGTCACGGTCGCCCCGTGCTGATGCGTGTTCGCCGTCATGGGCTCGATCTCGACCCGCCCGGTGGCCGGGTCGACGACGGCCAGCCGCTCGCCCTCGAACGGCAGCAGCAGCTTTCCGTCCGACGGGCGCACGGCCGTGTAGTGCGGCTTCAGCCAGGAGCCGAGCCCGCCCTCGGTGCCGTACGGAGCGACCTCGACGCGCCGGGCGTCGAGCGAGTCCGCGTCGACGACGGTCACGTCGAAGGAGTCGTGGTTCGTCGCGTACACGGCGGAGCCGTCCCGGCTCACGTCGACGTCGAACGGCCGGCGCCCCACCTCCACCACGTCCACCACCTTCGCGGACGCGGCGTCGATCACCTCCAGGGTGCCGTCGCCGCCCGGCACGTTCACCCCGACGTACACCCGCCGCCCGTCGGGCGACAGCGCGATGCCCATCCCGCCGCCCCGGTACTCGCCGGTCGTCACGGGACCGGTGTCCGTCCGGTACGGGACGAGGGCCAGACGCCGGCGGGTGTCGGTGTCGACGACGGCGACGCCCTCGGCGGTCGCGACCCAGGCCCGCCCGTCCTTCCCGAGCGCGAGCCCGTACGGCGCGGTGCCCACCCGCACGGAGCCGGTGGAGCCGCGCGCGGGGTCCACGAACGTCACGGTGTCCGACCCGAAGTCGCTGACGAGCAGCGTGCCCGCCGCCGTCCGCGACGGCGCGGACGCGGTGGACGGCGGGGGAGTGACGGTCACGGTGGGGCCCGTCGGCGCGGCCGTCCCGGCGGCGGGAGCCTCGTCCGCCTGGGCGCATCCCGCGAGCAGCACCCCGGCGACGGCCGCGGGCAGCAGGACGCGAGCGGTACGGGACGGGCGGCGGATCTTCGTCATCTCGGGCTCCTCGGTACGGGACAGGAGGAGGACACCGCGCGAACCGGCCCCTCCCGTACCCCGATCCTCGGTGCCCCCGGGCCCCGACCCCCTCGCCCGGCCGGTTACGGCCTCTGGCCCCTCCGGTGGACCCCCGGGTCCGCCGATCGGACGACCCGGCGCGCCAGGCGCACGCTCACGGCCCCGACCGTCCCGGCCGGCCCGGCATCCGGCACGGCCGCCGCAGCCGGTCGACGAGCGTCCCCGGATCGGCCGTGCCGACGCACACCTGGCACTCCGCGTACCGCTCGGCGTCCACCCGGCCCCTGTCTTCTGCGGGTGGGTTCAGCCCTGCGGCAGCGACCGCATCGCCACGATGCCGGCGTGCCCGCCCGGGCCGCCCTGGCCGGGGACCGGACCGGCGCCCTGCATGCCCGCCGGACCCGGCAGACCGGCGGGACCCGCCGACCCGGGGTTCCCGGGCACAGGCTGGCCGGGCACACCCGGAAGGCCCTGCGGCCCCGGCTGGCCGCCCGCCATTCCCGGACCGCCCTGCATCCCCGGCTGACCCGGCTGCCCCATACCGGGCTGACCCTGCATCCCCGGCCGGCCCTGCATGCCGGGCTGGCCCTGCATCCCCGGCTGGCCGGGCATCCCCTGCATCCCCTGCATCCCCGGCATGCCCACCGGCGCACCGACGCCCATCGGCGGCTGCTGCGGCGCCGCCGGGGGAAGCTTGATGTACCGGCTCAGGTCCCGCAGCACATCCTCCGCGGTCTGGCGCACGTCACCGGGAACGTCCCCCCGCTCCCGTATGAGCTGGGCGTAGATCGGTGCGGTGCCGTCCGCGTGGTTCATGGAGTCCGTCGCTTCCTGTCAGCTGGGGCCGGTGCCACCCTTGGCGGGCAGACGGCGAGTCTACGGGGAACCGCCGACACCCCGTGGCGCGGGGAGCCCGCCGCCACCCGGCCGGGCGCCCCCGGAACGGCACCCCGGACGGCCCCGAGCACACCCCCGTCCGTGTCAGGATCGAAGGATGCTGGAGAAGATCATCGCCGCGTGTGACGGCGCGTCCAAGGGAAATCCCGGCCCCGCAGCCTGGGCCTGGGTCATCGGCCGGGCGGACGGCACCGTCGAGCGCTGGGAGGCGGGCCCGCTCGGCCGCGCCACCAACAACGTGGCCGAACTCACTGCCCTGGAACGGCTCCTGGAGACCCTGGACCCCGCGGCGCCCGCGGAGATCCGGATGGACTCGCAGTACGCCATGAAGGCCGTCACCACCTGGCTCCCCGGCTGGCGCCGCAAGGGCTGGAAGACCGCCGCGGGGACGCCGGTCGCCAACAAGGACCTCGTCGTCCGGATCGACGCCCTGCTCACCGGCCGGGACGTCGACTTCGTCTACACCCCCGCGCACCAGACGGGCGGCGACCCCCTCAACGACGCCGCCGACCGGGCCGCCAGCCACAGCGCCCGCACCCAGGAGCCCCTGGGATCGGACGCCGGCTCCGCCCTCCCCGACCCCGAGCCCGCCACGGCGCGTGCCTCCGCGCCCCGCACGCCCCGGGCGCGCTCCTCCGCGCCCGGCGGTTCCGGGGCCTCGGGGGCCCGGCGGAGTCGCCCGTCCGGCGGCACTCTGAAGGCCAAGTTTCCGGGCCGCTGCCGCTGTGGGCGTGCCTATGACAAGGGGGAGAGCATCAGCAAGAACGCGGAGGGCTGGGGGCATCCCACCTGCGTCTGAGCGCTGACGCCGTCCGAGGGGCGGGCGTGCCTGTCCGCCCCCTGAGACCGCGTTCCGAGCGCCTCCGGCAGGCTTCACCCGCCCGTGGATGCGGGTTCTCCCGGGGTTCTGTTCTCAGAGCTGTTGTGGCTGCATACTGTTCCTCCTCGCACCTGGTGACGAACCGTTTTGCCTGCTCATCCGACGTCTCTCGACGTGAATCCGGCACCCGGCGAGATTCCCCCCTTCACTTCCGGCGCACAGCGTCGTGACGGAAGTGACCCCTGCCCGTGAAAGACCCGAGGTTCCGTGCCAGTACCTGTTCTCCTGACCGGGCGCACCGTGCGCCTGGAGCCGCTGGCGATGCGGCACGCCGAAGCCCTTGCGCGGGCCGGCGAGGCGGACCGATCGGCCTATGCCTTCACTCCCGTGCCCGACGGCCTGGAATCCGCTCTCGACTACATCGCCCGCGCCCTGGCCGAACAGGCCGTCGGGCGCTGCCTGCCCTTCGCCCTGGTCAGTACCGCCGACGACCGGGTGATCGGCTCCACCCGCTTCCTCGAACTCGACTACTGGCGGGGACCGCTGGTCTGGCCCCCGGCCCCCGGCCGTCCCCACGGTGATCCGCTCACCGCGATCCCCGACGCCGCCGAGATCGGCAACACCTGGATCGCGGGAGACGCCCGGGGCACCGGCATCAACACCGAGGCGAAGCTGCTCATGCTCCGCCACGCCTTCGAGAGCTGGGGCGTCCGCCGGATCACCCTCCGCGCCGACGCCCGCAACACCCGCTCGCGGGTGGCCATCGAACGCCTCGGCGCCACCTGCGAGGGCATTCGCAGAGCGCACTCGCGCGGCCTCGACGGCGCCGTCCGGGACACGGCCTTCTACTCGATCCTCGACGAGGAGTGGCCCACCGTCCGGGACATCATCGAGCTCCGGCTGAGCGCCCCCCGCCGGAGCCGGGTCCTCCAGGACCTCCTCCCGGCCTGACCCGCCCCGCGCCGCCCGCACTGCGGGCGGCGCCACGGGGTGTTTTCATGGGAGTGACGGGAAGGACTCCGTGTGAGGACACGGGGTAGCGGCCCTCGTGGCCGTGCACCGTGCAATCAGGATCCGCGAGAAGCGGGTGAGTCCTTCCCGCCCTTCTTCTGCTGTCGCGCCCCGCTTCCCAGGTCCGCCCGCCTCCCCGCCGGCGACGACCCTGCCGGGAGCGAAGGAGGCGGTCCCATGAGCGGTGGCGCGTGGACGGTGCTGGCCGTCGCCGGAGTCACCGCCGCCTACGCCCTCGGCTCGCGGCGCCTGGCGTCCACCCCGGTCTCCTCGGCGCTCGTCTTCACCGGCTGCGGCGTCCTGCTCGGCCCGGCCGTCCTCGACGTGATCGGCGCCGACGAGAAGGGGCCCATCACCGCCCTGCTGGAGGCGGCCCTGACGCTGGTGCTGTTCACCGACGCCATGACCGTCCGCCGCCGCGACCTCACCCGCGGCGGGTTCCTGCCCCGGCGCCTGCTCGGCATCGGCCTGCTGCTGAGCATCGCGGCCGGCTGGCTGCTGGCCTGGCCCCTGCTGCCCGGACTCACCGTCTGGGAGCTGGCGCTGGTCGGCGTCATCCTGGCACCCACCGACGCCGCGCTCGGCAAGACCGCGATCTCCGACACACGGGTCCCGCCCCTGGTCCGGCAGGGCCTCAACGTCGAGAGCGGCCTCAACGACGGCATGGTGCTGCCGTTCTTCGTCGTCCTCCTCGCCGCCGTCCCCGGCACCTCGTACGCCGCCGAGGGCGTCGCGGGCACCTTCTGGCGCTCCCTGCTGCTCAGCACCGTCCTCGGCCTGCTGGTCGGGGGCATCGCCGGCCGGCTGCTCCAGGCCGCCCGGGCCCGCGGCTGGATCACCCGCGAATGGCGCCACGTCTACGTCCTCGCCGTCGCCGCCGGCTCCTACGAACTCGCCGTCGTCGTCGACGGCAGCGGCTTCATCGCCGCCTGGGTCGCCGGCTTCGCCTTCGGCCACGCCCTGCGGAACATCCCGGCCGGCCCGCCCGACACCACCGCGGCCGACGGCACCGGCGGCAGGGACACGACCCCCGAACTCGCGGAGGACCTCGGCGGCCTCCTCGCCTCGATCAGCCTGCTCCTCTTCGGCGCCGTCCTGCTCGGCCCCGCCCTCCAGCACCTGACCTGGCAGATCGTGCTCTACGCCCTGCTCAGCCTGACCGTCGTCCGGCTCGTCCCCGTCGCCCTCTCCCTGCTCGGCAGCGGCCTGCGCCTCCCGACCGTGCTGTACGTCGGCTGGTTCGGGCCCCGCGGCCTCGCCTCGGTCGTCCTCGGCCTCCTGGTGGCGGAGGAACACGTCGCCGGCACGGAGCTCATGGGCCGCGTCGTCGCCCTCACCGTGGCCTTCAGCGTCCTCCTGCACGGCGCCACGGCCCCGGCCCTCGCGGGGGCGTACGGCACCTGGTTCCGCCGCGCCGCCGCCTCCGGGGACCTCAGGGAGGCCGCCGAGGTACCGGAGCCCGCGGGCCGCCGCCGGCTCGGACACCCCCACGGCCCCACCGGCTAGCACCCGCCGCACCGTGCGGCCCCGACGTCCCGGGACCACCATGGAGGGAAGTACGGGTACCGCGACCGTACCCGGCGGAGCGAGAGCGAGGTCCACCATGGCCACCACGCACACCCCTCACCGCTCGGGAAGCACGAGCGCGATGTGGGCGGGGGGACTGACCGTCTTCGCCGCCGTCATGCTCGGGATCACCGGCGTCGTCGGCGTCTTCCGGGGCATCATGGCGATCGCCGAGGACGACGTCTTCCTCACGACTCCGAACTACGTGTTCCAGTTCGACCTGACCGGATGGGGCTGGATCCACCTCGCCCTCGGCGCCGTCGCGATCCTCGTCAGCTTCGGCCTGTACAAGGTGTCGATGTGGGCACGGGTCGCCGGCGTGGCCATCGCCGCCCTCGTCGTCATCGCCAGCTTCCTGTCCCTGCCGTACTACCCGGCCTGGTCGATCCTGATGATCGCCATGTCCGGCTTCGTCATCTGGGCCCTGTGCGTCGTGAAGCCCGACGACGTGCGGTAGCCCCCCGGGGCACCGCGGTCCGCCGCGATCCACGGCGAGGAGCCCGTCACGTCGTCAGCAGGTAGAGACTGCGGCTCATCAGCCACAGCCCCAGCAGCAGGCACACGCCGACGATGGCGGGCTCCTTGTGGCGTGAGAGCCAGTCGTGCAGCCCGGTGAGGGCCCGCTCGGCCCGCTCGGGCGAGAACACCATCCACAGCTCCATCACCAGCAGCGACGACGTGGCGAGGAGACAGAAGCCCACCAGTGCCACCACGTTCCCGGCGTCGGAGAGATCGGCCTGGACGACCGTGGCGGCCGCCGCGCCGACCATCCCCCACGGCTGGAGGAGGAGCGGAAGAACCGCGGCGGAGCGGTAGGAGACCCCGTCCGAAGCGGACCCCGGCCGCTCCACGGCCCCGTCCGCGGACGCCGGCACGGCGGCGCCCCGACGGGTCCGGCGGCGCCGGTACACCGCGTACCCGATCAGGCCCACGCCGATGACCAGCGTCGCCACCTGCGCGGCCCGCGACGGCGGGGAGCGGGGTGGCGGCGGCTGCCCGCCGGTGAGCAGCACGACGATCCCGATCACGGCCACCAGACAGGCCAGCCAGACGCCGATGAACACCAGCCCCTTGCGCAGCCCCCGGGCCGAGGCCAGCACCAGCACGAAGGCCATGATCGGCAGCGGGAACAGCGTCACCGCGAGCCCGATCACCACCAGGTCGACGACCATCGCGTCACCACCGGTCCGCGGACGCCGTCCCGGACGGCCCGGGGGGCCGGGCCGCCCGGACGGCCCGTACCGTCAGGACCGGTCCTTCCTCAGTGAGTCCCCGACGCCTCTGACCCGCTCACGGAGACTCCGCCACGCCTTGCGCAGGTCGGCCCTGGCGCGGTCCGTCCTGCCCTCGGCCTCCATGCGCTCGTCGCCGCTGAGTCTGCCGGCGAGCTCCTTGGCCCGGCCCCTGGCCCTGTCGACCTCGTGCCGGGCCTTCTCCTTCGCCCTGCCGATCGTGCCGCTCATGCCCGCGATCCCTCCTTCGGATCGTCCCCGCCATCCACGCTAGGCCGCAGCGTTCGCCCGCGCCCGTCGGCCCCGGATCACGGCCCGGTACCTTGGGCGGCGACACAGTGCCGTGCCAGGGAAGGACCGAGTGATCGCCGTGCCCGCCGAACACCCCGCCGACGCCGCCGACCGGGACGCGGACGTCCTGCGCCGCACCGAGGGCCGGGCCGGATTCCTCACCCTCGACCGGCCCCGGGCCATCAACGCCCTCACCCACCCCATGGTCCGCGCCCTCGACGCCGCCCTCACCGCCTGGGAGCACGACCCCGCCGTCACCACCGTCGTCCTGCGCGGAGCCGGGGAGCGCGGTCTGTGCGCGGGCGGCGACATCCGCGCCATCCACGACGACGCCCGCGACACCGGCGGCACCGCCACCGTCGCCTTCTGGGCCGACGAGTACCGCCTCAACGCCCGGATCGCCCGCTACCCCAAGCCGTACGTCGCCTTCATGGACGGCATCGTCATGGGCGGCGGCGTCGGCGTCTCCGCCCACGGCTCCGTCCGCGTCGTCACCGAACGCTCCCGCGTCGCCATGCCCGAGACCGGCATCGGCTTCGTCCCCGACGTCGGCGGCACCTGGCTCCTCGGCCGCGCCCCCGGCGAACTCGGCACCCACCTCGCCCTCACCGGCGGCCAGATCGGCGCCGCCGACGCCCTCCTCACCGGCCTCGCCGACCACCACGTCCCCGCCGCCGCGCTCGACGCCCTCGCCGCCGACCTCACCCGCCTCCCCGCCGACGAGGCCCTGGCCCGGCACACCACCGCGCCCGCCCCCGGCGTCCTCGCCGAGCAGCGCCACTGGATCGACGCCTGCTACGCGGCCCCCACCGTCGAGGAGATCGTCGACCGCCTCACCGACAGCGGCGTCCCCGCCGCCAAGGAGGCCGCCACCACCCTCCTCGCCAAGTCCCCGACCGCCCTCAAGGCCACCCTCGCCGTGCTGCGCGCCGCCCGCGCCCTCGACAGCCTCGAAGCCGTCCTCGACCTGGAGTACCGGGCCTCCTGCGCCGCCGTCACCGGCCACGACCTCGTCGAGGGCATCCGCGCCCAGGTCGTCGACAAGGACCGGAACCCGCGCTGGCGGCCGGCGACCCTCGCCGAGGTCACCGACGCGGACGTGGCCCGCTACCTCACGCCTCCGCCCGGCGGCGACCTCGGCCTCGCCGGCTGACCGGCTCCGCCCCGGCCGCCGGCTCGCCCAGCGCGAGCGCCGCCCTCCGCCACGCCTCCGTGACGGCCCCGTGCGCCAGCGCCGTCGCCGCCGGCACGTCCTGCGGCAGCCGCAGCGGCGCCCCGATGTGCACATGCAGACACGGGCGCCGCAGCGGCGCCGTCAGCACCCCCGCGATCTGCTTCACCGTCCCGCCCGAGGTGATCCGGCGCGCCCCGGCCTGCCCGACCGGCACCACGGGCGCGCCCGTCGCCCCGGCGAGCCGCGCCAGACCGGTGCGGAACGACTCCGGCGGCGCCTCCGACGCCTCCCGGCGCGGCGGGATCCGCCCCTCCGCGTACAGCATCACCGGCCGCCCCGAGGCGAGGGCCACCGCCGCCCGGTCCAGCGCGGCCGAGGCGTGCGCGGTGTTCCGGTGCACCGGCACGTACCCGTCCCGCGACAGCGCCCGCCCGAGCCCCGGCACCCGCCACAGCCCGGCCGCCGCGAGCAGCACCGGCTCGGCGCCCAGCCGCCGCCGCAGCGCGGCCAGCACCAGCGCCGGGTCGGCGAGCGAGGTGTGGTTGACGACGATGATGGTGCCCGGCTCGATCCGGGCGCCGGGATCCGCGGTCACGGTCAACCGCCCGAAGAACGGCACGACATGCGCGGCGAGACGACTGAGCACGGGCGGACCCTCCACCTTCGGAACCGGGACGACGACGGCCCGCCCATCGTCGGCCGGAGCCCCCGCCTCCGGCATGGGCGCCCGTACTCATCCCGTACTCAACTCCACCGCCCCGCACACCTGGTGTCCGGCGCCCACCGCCCGCCGTCTACGCTGACGGCACGGGGACACCACGGCGAACGACGGCGAACGGGGGGCGGACGGTGCGCACGACAAGCCGACCGACCCGCCGTGCCCCGCACGCGGCCCTCCTGACCCGCCTCCTCCCCGCCCTGCTGTACGCCCTCTGCGCCTTCCTCGCCGCCACCGCCCCGGCACCGGCGCCTGACGGCCCGTCGGCGACGACGTCCGCCGTCGCCGCGCCGGTCGTCGACGGCACCGACGCGGCTCCCGCCGAGACCGTCGAACCGGCCGAGGCCGTCGAGCACGTCGTTCGGTTCCCGGCGCCGCCCGCCGCCGTGCCCGCGCTCACGCGCGACGGCGACGAGGCACCGGCACGCGGGCGCGTGGCGGGGGACCCGCGCCGGGAACGCGCGCCGCCCGGCCTCCCGTACGACCCCGCCGCCCCCCGCGGCCCACCCTCCACCCGGCACAGCTGACGCCGTTCCACCGCGCCGCCGTCCGGGCCTCCGGCATGCCCGCCGCCCGGCACGCGCGCGTACCCCAGCTCGCCCCGCACGGAACGCCGCCGCCGGCGTGCGGCCGTGCACCGCCCGTGGAGACCCCATGCCCTCGTCCGCCGTGCTCCGGCGCGCGCTCCTCGCGCTCGCCGTCGTCGCGCTCGCCCTCTGGACCGCCCTCACCACCTCGCCCCGCCTCGGACTCGACCTCCGCGGCGGCACCCGGATCGTCCTGGAGACCCAGGACGCCCCCGGACTCCGCGCCGACGCGGAGGCCACCGACCGCGCCCTCGAAGTGCTCCGCAAACGGGTCGACGGCCTCGGCGTGGCCGAACCGTCGCTCGCCCGCTCCGGAGAGAACCGGATCGTCGTCGAACTCCCCGGTCTGCGCGACCCGCGCGCGGCCGCCGAGGTCATCGGCCGCACCGCCCAGCTCACCGTCCACGCCGTCACCGGCACCGCCGCCGCACCGGCGGAACGGCCCGCCGCCGACGGCAGCCGCACCCTCCGCGACCCCGACTCCGCCGGCTACCTCGCCCTCGCCGCGCCCGCCCTCACCGGCGACGGCGTGAAGAGCGCCGACGCCGTCCTCGACACCACGGGCGGGCGCGGCTGGACCGTCGACCTCGCCTTCCGCGACGGCGCCGCCGCCGGCTGGGCCCGGCTCACCGGCCAGGCCGCCTGCGCCCCGGCCGGCGACCCCGCCCGCCGGGTCGCCATCGTCCTCGACGGGCGGATCGTCTCCGCCCCCGCCGTCCAGGCCGGCGTGACCTGCGGCGGCGGCATCGTCGGCGGCGCCACCCAGATCACCGGCGGCTTCTCCGCGCGGGAGGCCCGCGACCTCGCCGCGCTCGTCGAGGGCGGCGCCCTGCCGGTCCCCGTCACCACCGTCGAGCAGAGCACCGTCGGTCCGACCCTCGGCGCCGACGCCATCCGGGCCAGTGCCCTCGCCGCCGTGATCGGCCTCGCCTGCACCGGCGTCTTCGTCATCGCCGTCTACCGGCTCCTCGGACTGCTCGCCACGATCGCCCTGCTCCTCTACGGACTGATCTCGTACGCGGCGGTCGTCGCGCTCGGCGCCACCCTCACGCTCCCCGGACTCGCCGGTTTCGTCCTCGCGGTCGGCATCGCCGTCGACGCCAACGTCCTGGTCTTCGAACGCGCCAGGGAGGAGTACGCGGCCCTCGGCCGCGCCGCCGTCACCCGCGATCCGCGCCGCCCGCTCGCCGCCGCCTTCGGCAAGGCGTGGAGCGCCGTCGCCGACTCGAACGTCACCACGCTCCTCGCCGCCGGCCTCCTCTTCGCCTTCGCCACCGGCCCCGTGAAGGGCTTCGGCGTGACCCTCGCCATCGGCGTCCTCGCCTCCATGGTCACCGCCATGGTGATCACGCGGCTGCTCGCCGACGCGGCCCTCGCCCTGCCCGCCGTCCGCCGCAGGCCCGCGCTCACCGGCATGGCCGGCCTCGGCCGGCTGCGGACCCGGCTGGGCCGCCGCGCCCCCCGGCTGATGGCCCGCCGGCGCCGCTGGTTCACCGTCAGCACCGCGCTGCTGCTGCTCGCGCTGGCCGGGATCGGCGTACGGGGCGTGCACCTGGGCGTCGAGTTCACGGGCGGCCGGGACGTCCGGTACACGGCGGCCGCCCCGGTGGACGCCGACGCGGCCCGCGCCGCGATCGCCGCGGCCGGTTTCCCCGACGCCGTCGTCCAGACCACCGGCGACGGCGGCCGGGACGTCACCGTCCGGGTGGGGGAGACCGGCGACGCCGCCCATACCCGCGTCACCGAGGCCCTCACGGAGGCGGCGGGCCCCGTCACGGTCGAACGCGACGACCTCATCGGCCCCAGTCTCGGCGGCGAGCTCCGCACCCACGCGCTCCTCGCGCTCGGCCTCGCCGTCGCCGCCCAGCTCGGCTACCTGTCCGTCCGCTTCCGCTGGACGTACGCGGCGGCGGCCGTCGCCGCGATGGTGCAGGACGTGCTGCTCGTCGTCGGTCTCTTCGCCTGGCTCGGCAAGCCGGTGGACAGCGTGTTCCTGGCCGCGCTGCTGACGGTCGTCGGCTACTCGGTCAACGACTCGGTCGTCGTCCTCGACCGTCTCCGCGAACTGCGCCGCAAGGGCGGCCGGCCGCCGCTCGCGGAGCTGGCCGACCGTGCGGTGGCCCAGACCCTGCCGCGTACGGTCAACACCGGGATGGGCGCCCTGTTCGTCCTGGCCGCCCTCGCCGTCCTCGGCGGGGACACCCTCACGGACTTCTCGGTGGCCCTCCTCGCCGGCGTCGTCCTGGGCATGGCGTCCACGGTCTTCACCGCCCTGCCCCTGACGGTCACCCTGGAATCCCGCGCCCCGGCCCCCACCCGCCGCGCGCGCCCCAGGACCACCGACCCGTCGGGCGCGGTCGTCTGACGGACCGTGCGGCCGGCCGCGGCGGGCGTCAGCGCCCGTACGCGGCGGACCGCCGGAACACGGTCACGAACGCCGTGTTCACCACCGCCACGAGCCCGAACACCCCCGCCCACGTGCCGTGCCCGAGCCCCGCCAGGGCCAGCGCCGCGGCCCCGAAGACCAGTGCCTTCACGGCCAGCACCCCGGCGAGCGGCACCCGGAACCGTGCCTTCGGGGCCGCGAACAGCCCCCAGAGCGTCGCCGCCGCCCCCGGCACCGCCGCGGCGGTCACCAGCCGCAGCCACACCGGGTCGACCACCTGCCAGCCCCACCACGCGAGCACGCCGAGCGCGAGCATCTCCCACAGGAAGGCCAGCAGATCGTTCAGCACGTGCGCAGCTCGCATATGACGTCCCCTCACCGGCCGCCCGGGGCCCACGTCCCGAGTCGAACACGTGATCATAGAACCCGTCCGCCGCACCCGCCGACCGAGTTCGGCGAACCCCGTCCCGACACCACCCGGGGGTGACCACCGCAGCGCTGGGTCGTTGCACGCGTGACAACGATCACATCGGTGAGGACGCGGAGGTGGTTTTCGTGAGCGTTCAGCAGGTCACGGCGGTGAGGACCGGGGTGCTCGACGACCCGGAGGACGTACGGGAGGCGGCCGGGGCGCTCGCCGCGGGGCGGGCCGTGGCGCACGGGTTCGGCAACGGCTACGCGCTGACCTTCCGTTCCGAGCGGGAGACCGTCGAGCGGGTGAACCGGATGAGGGGTCGTCCGGCGGGCCGGGCCGCCGGGCTGGTGACCGTGCCCGAGCGGATCCCGGCCGCCTTCGACTGGACCCGGCTCCCCGAGGGCGTGCCGTGGCAGCAGGTGCGGTCGCTGATGGACGAGCTGCTCGGGCTCGGGCCCATCGGGCTGCGGGGGCCGGCGGCCGACCGGGTGCCCGACGCGCTCGTCGGGACGGACGGCGGCGCCCGTACGGTCCAGGTCGTCGTGCCCGGCACCCGCTGCCCCTCGCACGCCTTCCTGGGCGCCGCGCTCGCGCGGACCGGCGGCGACTTCCTGGCCGTCGCCTCGGCCGGCCGGGCCCAGGAACCCGCGCACTGGCGGGCCGACGGCCTCGTCGACGCGTTCGGCGGCGAGCCCGAGGTCGGGATCCTGGCGCACGCCGACGAGGAGGCCGCCCGCCGGCGCCATCCCTTCCACCGGCCGACCGCGGTCAGCGTCCTGTCCTTCCACCGCACCGCCGGGCACACCCGCTCCGGCCTGCCCGTGCTCGTCCTCGAACGGCACGGCTCGCTCTCGGCCGACCACATCCGCGCCGTCGCCGCCAACCACGGCTTCGGTCTCGCTCCGGCCCCGCACGCCGTCACCCCGCTCACCCCCAGGTCGTACGGCCTCGCCTGACCCGGCGGCACCGGCTCAGTGCGCCGGTGCGTCCAGCGCGATCTCCGCCCACACCGTCTTGCCCTCCGCCTCGTAGCGGACGCCCCACGCGTCCGACAGCGTCGCGCAGATGTGCAGGCCGCGGCCGCCCTCGTCCCCGGCCTTCGCGTGCCGCAGGTGCGGGGCGGTGGCCGCGCCGTCGCGGACCTCCACGGTGAGCGTGGCGTCGCCCCGGAGCAGCCGGAGGGCGACGGGCGGGGCGCCGTGCCGGACCGCGTTGGTGATCAGTTCGCTCACGATCAGCTCGACGGTGAGCGGGTCCACCCCGACCCCCCACCGCCGTACGCGTTCCTCGGCCGCGTGACGTACCGGCGCCACCGCCGACAGCTCGCCGGGCACCTCCCACTCGGCGATGTCGCCGGCCGGCAGCCGCAGGGTGCGGGCCACCAGCAGCACGCGTTCGGGCGCGAGGAGGGCCGCCAGGTCGTCCGCCATCGGATGCGGGCCGCGGCCGGGGAGGGCCAGCGCCGCCGCGATCCGGGCCTCGGAGGGGCCGCCGCCGGCCCGTTCGGAGGAGGCCAGGCACAGGGTGGTGCCCTCCGGCAGCAGATGGGAGGCGCAGGCGAACGGCGGCCCGTCGCCGCCGAGCAGCGGCCCCTCCTCCACCAGGTCCGCGTCGAGGGAGCCGTCCGGCCGGACGGCGACGCACAGCGAGGAGCCCGCCCGGGCGATCTCGAGGCGTCCGGTCACCGGGTCGTGCACGGCGATCGTGCAGCTCGCCGCCGGCTCGTCCGGGTCGTGCGCCGGGCCCTGCTCCCGGGCGAGACGCTGCGTCACGGTGTGCAGCCGGGCGAGCAGTTCGTGCGGGGAGAGGTCCAGCGTCGCGAGGCTGTAGACGGCGGTCCGCAGCCGGCCCATGGTCGCCACCGAGCTCAGCCCCGGCCGCTCCACCTGGCCCACCACCAGCGCGACCCGCGCGCCGGGCAGCGGGATGACGTCGAACCAGGAGCCCGCCCCGGTGCCGCCCGGCCGGTGCCGCTGGGCGACCTCGACGGCGTGCCGGGTCTCGCCCTCGGGGCGCAGCGGCCAGGACTGGAGAGCGGTCATCACGATGTGCTCGCGGGTGAAGCGGAGCGCGTTCTCCAGACAGGTCGCGGTGTGCGCCGTCACCCCCTCGGCCAGCGCGAGGTCGTCCTCGGTGTACGGGTCGGCCCCGGGCGGGCGCCGGAAGGCCACCGCCCCCAGCAACTGCCCGCGGACCGCGAGCGGCGCCACCAGCCGGACGTCCGGGCCGGCGGGCACCAGCTCGGGCCCCTCGGGCAGCCGCTCGCCGAACAGTCCGGGCAGCAGTACCGCCCCGGGCTCCGGCAGCGGTCCGTCCGCGTGGACGGCGCCGGAGCCGCCCACGGCGGCGCACCGCAGCAGCGGCGTCTCGCCCGCGCGCCGCAGCTCCGGCGGCTTGCCGCGCAGTACGGCGTCGGTCAGCGCGACCACGACGGATCCGGCGAAGCCCGGCACGGTCACCTCGACCAACTCCTGGGCGGTCCGCTCCACGTCCAGGGTCCGGCCGATCCGCTCCCGGGCCTGGTAGAGCAGTCCCAGCCGCTGTTCGGCGAGGATCCGCTGGGTGACGTCCCTGACGGTGGCGACCAGCCCGATCGGCGGCGCCTGCCCCCCGTCCGCCTCCGGTGCGATCAGCGGGTACACGGAGACGGAGTAGACGTGCCCGGGGCCCGTCTCGTGCGGCGGGCGGCCCCGTACGAGGACGTCCCGCAGCGGCGGTCCGCCGTCCAGGACCTCGCGGAGCGCGTCCTCGCGCACCTCGACGCCGAAGATCCGGTACGCCTCCGCCGCCGGCCGCCCGAGGAGGTGCTCCGTGACGCTCCCCGTGACGAGGCCCGCGCCGGTGACCCGTACGAGCCGCAGCTTCCGGTCGAGCACGTGCACCCCGACGTCGGTCTGCCGGAACACGGTGTCGAGGACGGCGCCGTCGGGCACGGGGGGAACGTCCTCGAACATGTGCACCCCTGTCAGTGCTCGACACCCGGTCCAGGCCCAGTCTGGCCGCTCCCCGGGCACTCCGCCTGTCGCCGCACCCGCCACCGGCCCACCGGGGGAGGGGATCCGGCGCCGTCAGCGGGAGCCCGGGGGCATCAGGAGGAGGCCGGTGCCGAGGGAGCGTTCGCCGGCGGCGTCGGAGGGCTGGTTGACGATGCCCGCCGCCGTCGCGAGGACGCTCGAACCGCCGCCGTCGAGGTTGAGCGCCTCCCGGGCGCCCAGGGCGCGCATCAGGCGGGCGGCGCCGTCGATGCCCAGGCCCTCGCTGACGCCGGGGCGGCGGCCGTCGGCGACGACCAGCATCAGGCGGCCCCGGTCGTCCACGCCGATCATGGACCGGGGGTTGGCGCGCACCGTCCATTCGTAGGTGAAGGACTGGTCCGGGCCCTCGCGGACGACGCCGTCGGCCAGCGCGTTCACCGCCACCTCGCCGTCGCGGACCAGGGCCGGGCCCACCTGGAGGACGGTCGTGTCGTGGTGGAGCGGGACCGGGCGGCCCCGGCCGTCCCGCACGCGCTCGTCGAAGGCGAGCGTCGCGCCCACCCGCACGGTGCGCAGCAGCCAGGCGGCGCCGGCGCCGGTGCCCTGGAGCGTCGACCCGCCGGGCGGGACGGCGGCGCCGCGGCTGTGCCGGACGGATGTCACCCGGCCCCGGGAGTCCAGGACGGCCTCCGCGCCGGGGCCGGCCGGGGGCGCGCCCCACTCGGGGGTGAAGCGGACGAGTTCGCTGTCGTCGGTGCACCGGACGTCGTGCTGCGGGCGCTCGGTCGGCAGGTCGCCGCCGACGCCGCCGCAGTTCCAGATCGAGCCCGGGAGCCGGTTGACGCCGTCGACCTCCGCGGTCTCCCCGGCCGCCGTGACCGTCACCCGGGCCGTGAAGGTGTCGACGGAGAAGGACCGCCCGCCGCGCTCCAGCCGGATGCCGGACCGTCCCTGGGTGGCGGAGCCGAGCAGCCGGCCGTCGCGCACGTAGAGGCCGCCGGGGGCGCTGTCGTAGAACCACTGCCCGTTGATCCCGGCGACGGCTCCCGCCGCGCCGATCAGGGCGGTCAGGGGTTCGGTGCCGTGGAGGGTGGGCCCGTGGCCGGTCTCCAGCCGGCCGCCGGACTCGTGCAGGTCGATCCGCAGGACGTGGACGCGCTGCGGCGCGTCGTCGTCGGTGCCGTCCTGGGCCGTGTAGCGGGTGCGGGCGGTGAACCCGGCCGTCCGGAGCCGGCCGGCGAGCGCCGCCGCCCCGGCCTCGTCCGGGTAGCCGCCGGTCCGCACCGTCCAGCCGAGCACCGCGGGCCGCAGGTCCGCGTAGGCCGGGGTGGTCACCTCCGCCACCCGCGGCTCGAACCCCGCCGCCCGCAGCGCCTCCGCCACCCGCACCGCCGTCCCGCGCGGCCCGAGGGCCAGCGGCGCGCCGGCGAACGGGCCGTCGGGGTGCTGGGGCAGGTTGACCTGGACGGTCCACACGTGGCCGGCGTCCCGCCGTCCGTACGTGAGGGTGGTGAGCGTCACGCCCGGCGCCGGCGTACTGGTGACGGCCGCCGCGCCGTCCACCGGATGGCGTGTGACGGCGGGGCGGGCCTCCGCGAGGGGCACGGAGGCGGCGGACAGGACCGCCACGGCCGCCAGGAGGGCGAGGGACCTGCGCTGCATGGGAGTCCTTCCGTCGTCGGAACGCACCTGGATACGGAGACAACACGCCGTCAGTTGCCGGAGGGTGGCCGGGAGTTCGCCGCCGGCCGCAGAGTCGTGGAAGGTTCGGTTCCCCTCCCTTCCCCGGCCGGGCGCGGGACCGCCGGGCCCGGCTCCGTACATCACCCGCCCGCCGTAGCCGGCGGGCCCGCGGCCCGGGCCGTCAGCCGCCCGCGGCACCCCGTCGGGGGCGGGGTCCCGCCCCGATATCCTTCCGGGGTGGAGATCCCCTCATATGACGAGATCCGGGCGCTGCACCGGAAGCACGCCCCCAGCGACGCCGCCTTCGAACTCGTCTTCACCCACTGCGAGATCGTCGCCGCCATCGCCGACCAGCTGCTCTCCCGCTCCGGCCGGGGCGTCGACGCCGACCTCGTCCGCGCCGGCTGCCTGCTGCACGACATCGGCGTCTACCGGCTGTACGACACCTCCGGGCGCATCGACGGCGCCTCGTACGTCACCCACGGTGTCCTCGGCCACCGGCTGCTCGCGGAGGAGGGCCTGCCCGAGGCCCTCTGCCGCTTCTGCTCCTGCCACACCGGCGTCGGCATCACCCAGGAGGACGTCCTCGCCCAGGGGCTGCCCATCCCGCCGGCCGACTACGTGCCCGTCACGCCCGAGGAGCGGATGGTCATGTACGCCGACAAGTTCCACTCCAAGTCCACCCCGCCGCGGTTCGTCTCCCCGGACAGCTTCGAGGTGCGCATCAGCCGCTTCGGCCCCGAGAAGGTCACCGTCTTCCAGGCCCTGCGCCGGCTGTACGGGGACCCCGAACTGGACGCCCTGGCCGCCACGTACGGTCACGCCGTGACCTGACCGCCCGGCCGGGCTCAGCTGGTGGCCGCGAAGAGGGTGACCACCGTCGCCGTGGTCACCGCCGCCTGCATGTCCCGGATCGCCACCCGGACGCCCTCGGTCGCCCACTGCCCCTCCGCGAGCTCCGCCATCCGCGCGGCGATCTCCTTGCGCGGCTCCCCGGGGAACGCCAGCCGGTGCAGCTTCGCCCCGTGCACCAGCGCGACCAGCCCGGCCGTCCGCTCGTCCGGCGCGGCGCCGTCGAGCACCACCGCGCGCAGCCGCTCCCGCAGCTCCCGCTCCGCCGAGCCGTCCGCCTCGGGGTAGCGCCGCACCGGGAACAGGCCCAGGACCCGGTGCTTCTCCTCCGCCACCAGACCCCGCTCGCAGAGCCGCGCGACCGTCGCGGCCGGCGCCTTCGCCTGGTCCCTCGTCAGCCACTCGGTGACCTTCGGAGCCCGGTCCCGCTTCGCCGCCCAGGCGGTGATCAGCGCCAGCCGCTCGTCGAGCAGCGGCTCCCCGGTGGGGCTCCCGTCCGCGACGGCGATCCGCCCGCCGGCCACCGACACCCGCCCGGCGAACGCCAGCTCCAGCAGGATCCCGCCCGCGACCGCCCACGCGGCGGCGTGCCGCTCCTTCGCCTCCCCGGACTCGTCGTCCAGCGACAGCAGGGCGATCTCCTCGGCGAGCGTGATCGTCATCGGCATCCTTCCAGGTGGGGGCGCCGGACACGCTCCGGCGGCTCTGCCCGGGAGGACGGTCTGACGGCCCGTCCGGTTGCCTCGGGACCGACGGGAACGTCCGTACGGGCCGGCCGGGGGGCCGTTGTCAGTGGCGGCTGTCACGCTGGGGCCATGGACAGGCAGAGCGACAGTCCCAGGGACAGGGGGAAGGACGGCGGCATGGGCGGGGACCGTGACGAGGAACTGCTGCGTGGCCGGGTCTACGGCCAGGACCACGACGACCCGCGCCCCGGACCGCGCCCCGGGCGCGTCTACGTGGAGCTGGTCGGCGGCCCGCTCGACGGGCTGCTGCTCGACGTGACCGACTGGACCGGCGAGGAGATACGCGCCGGCGCGGTCCTGGAGACGGAGCTGGGCCGCTACGGGGCGGACGGCAGAGCGGTGTACGGTCCGCGGGACGGCGACCCCGGACGCTTCGACTGGACCGGCGACACCCGCTGACGCGCCCGGCGACACCCGCCGCCGGGTATCGGGCACAGGCACCGGCCGGGCCGGGCACAGCCCCGAACGCGCCCGGGCACAGAAAAAGGCGGGAACACCTCCCGCCATGTTCAAGGTATAGCGCAAGGGGGGCCTTGCGGCAAGGCCCCCCGGATGCCGCACAATCGCACATCTACCCCGTCACCTGCCGAAACGAGATTCCCCGCGTGCCCATGCCGCTGCGCACCACCGGTCCCTTCCAGCTTCCCGACCGTCTCGCCGCCAAGGCCGCCCCCGCGCTCATCGCCGACGACGAGCAGCACTTCGCGGCCATCGCGGAGAGCCTCGACCAGGCCGTCGCCGAACTCTCCGAGCGGCTCGACGCCGTGCGCCGCGCCCCCGGCGGCGCGGGCCGCGAGGCGATGGAGCGTGACCTGGAGGTCCACCGGCTCTCGGGCCGGCTGCGCACCCTGCGCCGCTTCGGCCTCGACCTCTGCCTCGGCCGGATCGTCTCCGCCGACGGCTCCGAGCCCCTCTACATCGGACGCCTCGGCCTCACCGACAGCGCCGGGAACCGGCTGCTCGTCGACTGGCGCTCGCCCGCCGCCGAGCCCTTCTTCGGCGCCACCCACGCCCACCCCATGGGACTGGCCAGCCGCCGCCGCTACCGCTGGAACGGCGGCGCGGTCACCGACTACTGGGACGAGGTCTTCACCGAGGGCGGCCTGGACGCGCACGCGGCCCTGGACGACCAGTCCGCGTTCATCGCCAGCCTCGGCACCAACCGCTCCGAGCGGATGCGCGACGTGCTCTCCACCATCCAGGCCGACCAGGACGCCATCGTCCGCGCCGGCTCGCGCGGCGCCCTCGTCGTCGACGGCGGACCCGGCACCGGCAAGACCGTCGTCGCCCTGCACCGCGCCGCCTACCTGCTCTACTCCGACCCCCGGCTCGGCCACCGCCGCGGCGGCGTCCTCTTCGTCGGCCCCCACCAGCCCTACCTCGCCTACGTCTCCGACGTGCTGCCCAGCCTCGGCGAGGAGGGCGTGCGCACCTGCACCGTCCGCGACCTCGTCCCCGAAGGGGCCACCGCGGGCCCCGAGAAGGACCCGGAGGTCGCCCGGCTCAAGTCCTCCGCCGCACTGGTCCGCGGCATCGAGAAGGCCGTCCGCTTCTACGAGGAGCCGCCGGCCGAGCCGACCCACGTCACCACCGACTGGGGCGACCTCACCGTCACCGCCGAGGACTGGGCGGAGGTCTTCGACGCCCCCGGCCCCAGCACCCCGCACAACGAGGCCCGCGAACTGATCTGGGAGGAGCTCGTCACCCTCCTCAGGGAGAAGGCCGGCGACGAGGTCCCCGAGGTCCTCTTCGAGCGGGCCCTGCGGAGCGACCGGGAGCTGGTCTCCACCCTCGACCGCGCCTGGCCCATGCTGGAGCCCACCGACCTCGTCGGCGACCTGTGGACCGTCCCCGCCTACCTGCGCCTGTGCGCCCCCTGGCTGGACCGGGACGAGGTGCGCACCCTCCAGCGGGCCGACGCCCAGGCGTGGACCGAGTCCGACCTGCCGTACCTCGACGCGGCCCGGCAGCGGCTCGGCGACCCCCGGTCCGCCGCCCGCAAGCGCCGGGAGAAGGCGACCCTCGCCGCCCGCAAGGAGCGGATGGCCGGCGTCATCGACAACATCGTGCGCTCCGACGACGACGGCGAGGGCGCCGTCACCATGCTCCTCGGCAAGGACCTCCAGGACAGCCTCGTCGACGACGCCGGCCTGCCCGCCGCCACCACCGACCCGCTGGCCGGCCCGTTCGCCCACGTCGTCGTCGACGAGGCCCAGGAACTCACCGACGCCGAATGGCAGATGCTGCTCGTCCGCTGCCCGTCCCGCAGCTTCACCGTCGTCGGCGACCGCGCCCAGGCCCGGCACGGCTTCACCGAGACCTGGCGCGAGCGCCTGGAGCGCGTCGGCCTCGACCGGATCGAGACGGCCTCGCTCAGCATCAACTACCGCACCCCCGAGGAGGTCATGGCGGAGGCCGCGCCGGTCATCCGCGCCGCCCTCCCGGACGCCAACGTGCCGACCTCGGTCCGCGCCTCCGGCACGCCGGTCCACCACGGCACCACCGCCGAGCTCGACACCCTCCTCGACGACTGGCTCGCCGAGCACGCCGACGGCGTCGCCTGCGTCATCGCCGCCGAGGGACGCCTCCCCGAGCTCGGCGACCGCCCCCGGGTCAGGGCGCTCACGCCGAGCCTCTCCAAGGGCCTGGAGTTCGACCTCGTCGTCCTCCTCGACCCGCAGGAGTACGGCGAGGGCATCGAGGGCGCGGTGGACCGCTACGTGGCGATGACCCGGGCCACCCAGCGGCTCGTCGTCCTCACCACCGGCTGACCGGCGGCCCGGACGGTCAGGACGGCAGCCCGCCGCGCGCGATCACGTCCGCGTACCAGCGGGCGCTGTCCTTGAGCGTCCGCCGCTGGCTGGCGAAGTCCACGTGCACGATCCCGAACCTCTTGCTGTACCCGAAGGCCCACTCGAAGTTGTCCAGGAGCGACCACAGGAAGTAGCCGCGCACGTCCGCGCCGTCCTCGACGGCCCGCCGCACCGCCGCCAGATGCCCGTGCAGATACGCGACCCGCTCCGGGTCGCGCACCTGCCCGGACGGGTCCGCGTAGTCGTCGTACGCGGCCCCGTTCTCGGTGATCACCAGCGGCACGTGCGGCAGCTCGTCCCGCAGCCGCACCAGCAGCTCGTACAGCCCGTCCGCGTCCACCGGCCAGTCCATCGCCGTCCGGGGCCCCGGCGCGGGCAGGAACCGCACGTGCCGCTCCGCGCCCGCCCACGGCGACGGCGACTCCGAGGAGCCCGCCGCGACCACCGTCGGCGAGTAGTAGTTCAGGCCCAGCGAGTCGATCGGCGCCGCGATCGCCGCCAGGTCCCCGTCCCGTACGAACGCCCAGTCCGTCACGCCGGCCGTGTCCCGCACCAGGTCCTCCGGCAGCCGGCCCCGGAAGACCGGGTCCAGGAAGATCCGGTTCGCCACCGCGTCGATCCGCCGTGCCGCGTCCCGGTCCTCCGCCGACTCCGTCAGCGACCGCACCACATGCAGGTTGAGCGTCAGCGAGACCTCCGTGCCGGCCGGCAGCGACTCCCGCAGCGCCGCCACCGCCCAGCCGTGCGCCAGGTTCAGATGGTGCGCGGCGCGCAGCGCGGCCGCGTCGTCCGTCCGGCCCGGGGCGTGCACGCCGTTGCCGTACCCGAGGAAGGCGGCGCACCACGGCTCGTTCAGCGTCGTCCAGGTCGCGACCCGGTCGCCGAGTCCGTCGGCGACGATCCCGGCGTACTCGGCGAACCGCGCGGCGGTCTCGCGGCGCGGCCAGCCGCCCGCGTCCTCCAGCTCCTGCGGCAGGTCCCAGTGGTACAGCGTCGCCACCGGCCGGATGCCCGCCTCCCGCAGCTCGTCGCAGAGCCGCCGGTAGAAGTCCAGGCCCTTCTGGAGCGCCGGTCCGCGCCCGGTCGGCTGGACACGCGGCCAGGCCACCGAGAACCGGTAGTCCGTCACACCCAGTTCGCGCATCAGGGCCACGTCCTCGCGGACCCGGTGGTAGTGGTCGGCGGCGATGTCGCCGGTGTCGCCGTTGCGGACCTTGCCCGGCGTCCGGCTGAAGGTGTCCCAGATGGACGGCGTCCGGCCGTCCTCCGTGGCCGCGCCCTCGATCTGGTACGCGGCGGTGGCGGTGCCCCAGCGGAAACCCTCCGGGAAGCGGAGGGTCGCGGAGGAGTCGGGGCGGGCGTCGACAGCGGTCATGAGGAGACAACTCCAGAGGGAGGAAAGGGGAGGGGAGGAGGAAGGGGTGGGGGCATCGGGGAGGGCGGGGGCTCAGCCCTTGACCGCGCCCTGCATGATGCCGCCGACGATCTGGCGGCCCAGCAGGCCGAAGACCAGCAGCACGGGCAGCGTGCCCAGCAGGGTGCCGGCCATGATCACCGACTGGTCGTGGACGTATCCGCCGCCGAGCTGGCGGAGCGCCACCTGGACGGTCGGCTCCTGCGAGGAGAGCGCCACGATCGGCCAGAAGAAGTCGTTCCAGGCGGCCATGAAGGTGAGCAGGCCGAGCACGGCCATGCCGGGGCGGGCGATCGGCACGACGATCGACCAGAAGATCCGGGCCGTCGAGGCGCCGTCCACCCTTGCCGCCTCGATCAGCTCGTCGGGGAGCGACTGCACCAGGTACTGGCGCATGAAGAACACGCCGAAGGCGGAGACGAGGCCGGGCAGGATCACCGACTGGAGCTGGTTCACCCACTGGAGCTCCGCGATCAGCATGAAGAGCGGGATGACGCCGAGCTGCGGCGGGATCATCATCGTGCCCACGGTGACCGCGAGCAGCGCGCCCCGGCCCCGGAAGCGGAGCTTGGCGAAGGCGAACCCGGCGAGGGTGCAGCAGAGCACCGTGCCCACCGTGATCGAGCCGGACACGATCAGGGAGTTGAGCAGTGCCTTGCCGATGTCGGCCTCGGCGAGGACGGCCTCGAAGTTCCGGATGAGGTGGGGGCCGGGCACCAGCGACGGGGGCACCTGGGCCAGGTCGGCGTTGGTGCGGCTGGCGGCGACGATGGTCCAGTAGAACGGGAAGGCCGAGACGAGGACCGCCAGGATCAGCACGGCGTACGCGAGTGGTCCGGCCTTCAGGGTCCGTCCGGCGCCCGACCGGCGGCGGCGGACGGGGGGCCGTCCCGTGGGGGAGACGACCGGGGCGGGCGGGTCGGCGAGCGCGGTCATCGGCCGGCCTCCTTGCGGGAACGGCGGCGCGCGATCAGGGCGTTGACCCCGACGAGCACCAGGATCAGCAGGAACATCACCCAGGCGATCGCGGCCGCCCGGCCCAGGTGGAAGAAGCCCCAGCCCTGCTCGTACATGTACAGGCCGAGGGTCTGGTACTGGTGCGAGATGCCGCCCGACATGGAGCCCTCGAAGAGCAGCGGCTCGCCGAAGAGCTGGGTCGCGCCGATCGTCGACACGACGACCGTGAAGAGGATGGTCGGCCGCAGCCCCGGCAGCGTCACGTGGAAGAACTGCCGCCACCGGGAGGCGCCGTCCATCTCGGCCGCCTCGTACAGCTCGGACGGGATGGACTGCATGCCGGCGAGGTAGATGAGCGCGTTGTAGCCGGTCCACCGCCACACGACGATGGTGGAGACGGCGATCTGGGAGCTCAGGGTGCCCGACTGCCAGTCGATCGGACCGACGCCGACCAGGCCGAGGACGTAGTTGAAGAGCCCGAAGTCGCGGCCGAAGAGCTGGGCGAAGACGAGGGTGGCGGCGGCGACCGAGGTGGCGTACGGCAGCAGCATCGCGGTGCGCAGGAAGGTCCGGCCGCGCAGCCGGTGGTTGAGCAGATGCGCCAGCGCCAGGGCCATCACCAGCTGGGGGACGGTCGAGAGCACGCCGATGGTGAAGGTGTTGCGCAGCGCGGTCCAGAAGAACTCGTCGCCGAACAGGGCGGTGTAGTTGCCGAGCCCGCGCCACTCCATGGCGCCGGGGTCCTGGAGCTCGACCCGGTGGAGGGAGACGTACGCCGTGTAGACCAGCGGGAAGAGCCCGAAGGCGGCGAAGAGGGTGAAGAACGGGGCGACGTACGTATACGGCGACACCGCGCGCCACGCCCGCCGGAGAACCGGCTGGCGCGGGACGGTGACGGCTTTCGCCGGTGCGGTGAGGGTCACGGTGCGGCCCTTCGGGAGACGGTCACGGAGGAGGGTGAGGCGGTGGAGCGGGTGGCCGGGGCGGGGGGAGCCGCCCCGGCCGGAACGAGCGAGCCGGCGCGCGCCCGTCCCGGGACGGGTGAGCGAGCCCGCGCGCCCGGGTCGGCGCAGCCCGCGGGCTCCGGTCGCCCCGGGCGGGGCGGAGCCGGCTCGGCCCCGCCCAGGCCCGGGACCACCCGGGTCGGCGGCTCTGCCGGGCCGGATAGACCGGGCCAGGCCCCGGCCGGGCTGGGCTGATCGGGTCGGGTCCCCTGGCCAGGTCGGGTCGATCGGTCAGGGCCCGGGGCGGGCCGGGCACCGGACCGGTGCCCGGCCCGGACGGGGCACCGAACAGGCCGGGGTCACCGGGCTGTTCCGTACGGCCCGACGTCACCGGCTCGGTTCTCGCCGGTGCCGCACCCGGTCGCGGTCGGTCCGGTCCGGGCCATCCGGAGCGAGGCCCGCCCGGTCCAGGGCCGACCGGATCGGCCCCGCCCAGGCCGGGCCCGCGCCGGAGGGATCCGTCCCGACGGCCCGCCAGCGCGGGGCCCGCCCGAGCCGGAACCTGCCGAGCCGGAGTCCGTCGGTCCGGCCCCGTAGGGCTGGAGTCCTTCGGACCGGGTCCCACCTGGCGGGGTCCGACGGACCTGGCCCCGCAGGGCCGGAGTCCATCAGGCCGGCCCCGTAGGGCTGGAGTCCTTCGGACCGGGTCCGGCTGGTCGGGGCCCCGTCGGGCCGGGTCCCGCCGGTGGGAGTCCGTTGAACCGGGTCCCGCCGGCCGGGGTCCCTCCCGGTGGGACCGCAGGGCGGGAGTCCAACGGACAGGCCCCAGGGCTGGAGTCCGTCGGACCGGGTCCCACCTTGGCGCGGTCCGCCGGGACCGGGTCCCGCAGGGCCGGAGTCCTTCGGCCGGGCCCCGCCGGGGGTCCGTCGAACCGGGTCCCCCCGGCCGGGGTCCGTCCGGACGGGTCCCGCAGGGCTGGAGTCCGTCGGACCGGGTCCCACCTGGCGGGGTCCGACGGACCGGGTCCCGCAGGGCCGGAGACATCGGGTCAGGCACGCCGGGCCAGAGGCGCGCCGGGGTCAGCCGAGGGTGTTCGCGACGCCCTTCTTCGCGTTCTCCCACGCCTTCTCGGGGGCGAGGCCCTTGCGCTCGACCTCGCTCAGCGCGTTGGTGATCTGCTGGTTGATGTTCTGGTCGTGGATGCCGAGGACCTGGACCGGGGCCGCCTTGGCCGCGTCGCCGAAGATCTTTCCGATCGGCGCGCCGGAGAAGTACGGGTCCGTGGTGTCCGCGACCTCGGCGATGGCGCCGGTCGAGGAGGGGAAGTTGCCCTGCTTGGCGAAGATCTTGGCCTGCTGCTCGGGCGCGGTGAGCCACTTGATCAGCTCGTACGCCTCCTTCTTGTGCTGCGCGGCGCGCGGCACCGCGAGGTACGAGCCGCCCCAGTTGCCGGCGCCGCCGGGCAGCGCGGCGATGTCCCACTTGCCCTTGCCGGACTCGCCGGCCTGGCCCTTGATGTAGCCGAGCATCCAGGCGGGGCAGGGGATGGTGGCGAAGGAGCCGGCGGCGAACGCCTGGTTCCACTGCGGGGACCACTGGTCGAGCTTGGCGCTGAGGCCGGCGCCGCTCGCCTCGACGGAGGTCTCCCAGGCGGTCTTGAGGGCCGGGTTGGTCTCCCAGATCAGGGCGCCGGAGGCGTCGTAGTAGCGCTCCTTCTCCTGGCCGATCATGATCGAGAAGAGGCTGCCGACGCTGTCGAGCCAGGCGCTCTTGGCGGGCGCCTTGGCCTTGTACTGCTTGCCGAGCTCCAGGTAGCCGTCCCAGGTGGACCAGCGCTTGGCCAGTTCGGCCCGGTCGGTGGGGAGTCCGGCCTGCTCGAAGAGGTCGGTGCGGTAGCACATCGCCTCGGGGCCGACGTCGGTGCCGAGGCCGAGGACCTCGCCGTTCTTCCCGGTGGCGGCGGCCCACTTGGCGTCGGCGAACTGGCTCTTGAGCCCGTCGGCACCGTACTTCCGCAGGTCCTCGAAGCGGTCGGCCTGCTGCTGGGTGACGGAGGCGATCCGGCCGACCTCGATGCCCTGGACGTCGGCGAGGCCGCCGCCGCCGGCGAGCCGGGTCTGGAGCGACTTCCAGTAGTCGGCCTCGTCCTCGGTGTCGGTCTGCTTGATGGTGACGCCGGGGTGGAGCTTCTCGTACTCGGCGTAGAGCCCGGCCTCCTTGTAGCCGAAGGAGCCGAAGAGGTCGACGGTGATCGTGACCTCGCCGCCCGGCTTGTCGGAGGCGGTGCCGGAGGAGCCGGATCCGCAGGCGGCGAGCAGGGAACCGGCGAGCGCGACCGCTCCGAGGCGGAGGGCGGCCTGGGTGGCGGCTCGGGTGATGGGCATGGACGGGCTCCCTTGGCGTCGGGACGGATCGGGGGAGAGGCGAGGGACGGCTCCGGGTCCTCCCGGAGACCGGAGGGACGCTTGAGAGCGCTCTCAAGAACGGTCTGGAGCGTGCCCCGACTCTCCCGTTCCCGTCAAGACTCGAAGGCGTAACGGCTCCGAATCGAACGGTTCCTACGGAGCCGTCGCCCCAACACCGCTTCGCGTCCCGTCTCTTGACGCTCAGGTTTCGGGAGTTTTACGTTGCGCACTGCTGAGAGCGCTCTCAGGAGCCGTCGAGCCGACGGACGAAACCCGTGAACCCCCACGAACCCCCTTCGAGCCAACGAGGTGCTGTACGTGTCAGCTCCCCGCTCCCGACCGGCCGCGTCGCTGGTCCTCACCGCCGCCCTGGCCGCCGCCGGTCTCGTACCGGCCGCCGCCGGTCCCGCCTCCGCCGCCACCGTCCCCGTGGGCGCCGGCGGGTACTCGGACACCCGCCCCGCCGGGACCTCCGGCCCCACCACCAACACCGGCACCCCCGTCACCCCCAAGGTGACCGCCGCCGCCAAGGACCGGCCCGTTCCCACCAACGACTGGTGGTCCTCGCTCGCCTTCCAGCGCTACGGCGACAACCCGTACTCCACCCCCATGTACGGGCACCCGCTCACCTACCAGGCCGTCGCCGGCGGCCTCCAGATCGGCTACCCCACCACGCCCGCGATCGTCGGCGACGGGCGGCAGTACGAGTTCGCCCACAAGGCCGACCTCACCCTCGGTCTCACCGGCCTGAACTCGCCCGACACCAAGGCCGACGACTGGTCCGACTGGACCGTCACCCCCCTCTGGTCCGACGGCGCCCGCACCCTGCGCACCACCATCGGCCACGGCATGCCGTTCGTGTACGCCAAGGGCACCGGCGGCGACGCCCGCATCACCACGGCGTCCACCCCCACCGTCTTCGCCGACCAGGGCAACGTCCTCGGCATCACCGTCGCCGGCCACCACTACGCCCTCTTCTCGCCCACCGGCACCGACTGGAACGTCTCCGGCACCACGGTGACCGCCGGCCTCGGCGGCAAGGACTACTTCTCCGTCGCCGTCCTGCCCTCCACCGACGCGCTGGCCACCTTCCGCAGGTACGCCTTCAGCTTCGTCACCGGCTCCCGCGTCACCTGGTCGTCCTCGGGCGGCAGGATCAACGCCACCTACGCCCTCACCACCGAGGCGAAGGAGGGCACCGAGACCGGCACCCTCCAGGCCCTCTACCGCCACCAGTGGCTCAACACCACGGACGCCCTCACCCCGTACACCTACGTCTCCCCGCGCGGCACCATGAAGGTCCGCGAGAGCCGGAGCTTCACCACCAGCCGGAGGCAGGCCGCCGTCCTGCCCGGGCTGCCCGCCTCCGGCGCGGTGGACCAGGCCCGGCTGCGTACGTACCTGAACGAGGTGGTGAACTCCGCGGACCCGTTCTCCGGCGCCACCGACACGTACTGGACCGGCAAGGCGCTCGGGAAGCTCGCCCAGCTCGTGCCGCTCGCCGAGCAGCTCGGCGACACCGCCCTGCGCGACCGGCTCCTCGGCCTGCTCAAGGGCCGGCTCCAGGACTGGTTCACCGCCGGCGGCGCCAACGAGTTCTCGTACGACCGCACCTGGAAGACCCTGACCGGCTATCCGGCCTCCTACGGCAGCGACACCGAGCTCAACGACCACCACTTCCACTACGGCTACTACGTGTACGCCGCCGCGATCGTCGCCCAGTACGACCAGGCGTGGGCCGCCGACTCGGCCTGGGGCGGCATGGTGAAGACCCTGGTCCGCGACGTCGCCAACCCCAGCCGCACCGACACGGCCTTCCCGTTCCTGCGCGGCTTCGACGTCTACGCCGGCCACAGCTGGGCCTCCGGCCACTCCGGCTTCGCCGCCGGCAACAACCAGGAGTCCTCCTCCGAGTCCACCAACCTGAGCGCCGCGCTCGTGCTGTGGGGCTCGGCCACCGGCGACACCGCCCTGCGCGACCTCGGCGGCTACCTCCTCGCCACCGAGTCCGACGCCATCGGCCAGTACTGGTTCGACGCCGACCAGCAGGTCTTCCCCGGCTCCTTCGGCCACGACACCGTCGGCATGGTCTGGGGCAGCGGCGGCGCCTACTCCACCTGGTGGACCGCCAACCCCGAGGAGATCCACGGCATCAACACCCTCCCGGTGACCTCCGGCAACGCGTTGCACATGGGCGCCTACCCGGGCGCCATCCGGCGCAACCTGGCCGAGATGGAGCGGGAGAACGGCGGCCCCGCCGTCGAATGGCGCGACATTCTCTGGGAGTTCGAGTCGCTCGCCGAGCCGGCCCGCGCCAAGGGCCGCTTCGACGCGGTCGGCGGGAACTACACCCCCGAGGCCGGCGAGTCCCGCGCCCACACCTACCACTGGCTGACCACGCTGGACGCGCTCGGCGCCCCCGACGCGACCGTCACCGGCTCGATCCCCACCTCGGCCGTCTTCCTGAAGGGCACCGAGCGGACCTACGCCGCCCACAACCACGGCTCCGCCCCGGTCACCGTCACCTTCTCCGACGGCAAGTCCCTGACCGTACCGGCCCGTTCCACCGCCACCGGCAAGGGCACCGGCACCATCCCCTGCGGCCAGCCCGGCGGACCGGCCTGCCCCGAGCCGAGCACCGGCGACACCTTCCGGCTCAAGAGCGGCGGCCAGCTGACCACCGCGACCGACACCACCGCCGGCAGCGACACCATCGCCTCCGCCGGCGGCGCCAACCACGACGGCACCCCGTACCAGCCGCTCGTCTACGAGGCGCGGAACGTCACCGGCACCCTGACCCCGGGCGCCGCCACCGCCTTCCGCCTCGCGGTGGACGCGGGCACCACCGTCGGCCTCGGCCAGCAGGTCCGGGTCAGCTACGACCTGACCGGCGACGGCAGCTTCGAACGCACCGAGACGTACCACTACTTCGCCACCGACCCGGTAACCGGCTGGGAGCGCTACGACCAGACCCGCGGCCTGAAGTCCGCCACCGGCACCCTCGGCGACCTGCGCGGCGGCACCGTCCGCGTGGAACTGTGGAGCGCCATCGGCAACGGCCCGTCCACGGTCAGGACGGGGACGGCCGACTCGGTCGTGGTCATCCCCTTCGACTGAGCGGAGGCTAGGCCGACGCCCGGCGCACCAGCGTCGTCGGCGTGATCAGCGGGTCCGGGGCGGGCGCCCCGGACCCGTGGTCGTTCAGCAGTCGCATCAGCAGCCGGACCATCAGCCGGCCCATGCCCTCGATGTCCTGCCGGACCGTCGTCAGCGGCGGCTCCGTGCGCTCGGCGATCGACGCCACGTCGTCGAAACCGACCACGGCCACATCCTCCGGCACCCGCAGCCCCCGCTCCCGCAGCACCCGCAGCGCACCCGAGGCCATCAGGTCGTTGGCGGCGAACACCCCGTCCACGTCCGGCCGCCGGACGAGCAGCTCGGCCATCGCCCGGGCGCCGCTCTCCGCCGTGAAGTCGCCCTGACACAGCAGGTCCGCATCCGGCTCCCCGAGCGCGTCGCGCCAGCCCTCGGCGCGGTCCACCGCCGAGGTCTGGTCGCGCGGCCCGGCGAGGTGCCCGACCGTGCGGCAGCCCCGGCCGACCAGGAGCCGGACGGCCTCGCGGGCCCCGCCGCGGTTGTCGGCGTCCACGTACGGCATGTCCTGGCCGATCCCGTCCGTCGGCCGCCCGCCCAGCACCGTCGGCACCTTCGCCCGGCGCAGCACCGCCGCCAGCTCGTCCTCGTCGTGCAGGGAGAAGGCGAGGGCGCCGTCGACGTGCCCGCCGGCGAGATAGCGGGCGATCCGGTCGTAGTCGCCCGGGCTCTCCACCCAGAGCAGCACCAACTGCGAGTCGTGGGCGGTCAGTTCACGGCTGATGCCGCGCACCTGCTCCTGGAAGAAGGGGTCGGAGAAGATCCGGAACTCCGGCTCGGCGATGACCACGGCCACGGCGCCGTTCCGCCGGGTGACCAGGGTGCGGGCCGCCAGGTTCGGCACGTACCCGAGCGCGTCGACCGCCTGCCGGACCTTCTCGACCAGCGGGGGGCGCACCCCGGCGCCGCCGTTGACGACCCGGGAGGCCGTCGCCCGGGACACTCCGGCGAGGGCCGCGACGGCCTCCAGGGTCGGACGCGCCCTCGTCGTCTGCTCGGCCACGTGGGCCCCCTTCATCTGCTCGGTCCGGGAGCGGGCGGCTGCCCGGACGGACCGCGTGATGTACCGGGACCAGGATATCCGTACGGGTGAGCGGCCTGAGAGCGCTCTCTGGAGCCGAACCCCGCCGGCGGGCCGCCAGTGGTTCAGAACACAATTCTAGAACAGGGTTCTGATCTGCCCGTAGCATGGCGACGCAGACCGACGACACCGACACGGGACCGGGGGAGACCATGGTGCGGACAGACGCCGAACAGGGTGACCAGGAACGGCTGATGAGGGAGGCGGCGGCACGGGCCGGGCTCGGCGGGCACCGCGGCGGCCACGCCTCCTCGGCCCCGGCGCGGAACCGCGGCGCGCTCGGGGTCGCGGTCCTCGCGGCCGTCCTCGCCGCGGCCGTCGTCGCGTCCCTCGCCGGCGGCTACGGAGCCCTCGCGCTCGTCCCCGGCCTCTCCCTGGTCCTCTGCGTGATCTCGCTCCTCGGCCACCTGGTCTTCGGCGCCCGCACCGGCGACGCGCGCCTGGAGCAGTACGAGGGAGGGCTCGTCGTCCACCTCAAGGGCCGGATCCGGGTGGTCCGTTACGCCGACACCACGGTGCTCGACAACACGGTCCGCCGCACCCGGAACGGCCGGACGCTCTCCGTCACGTACTCCTTCGGCCTCACCGACACCGAGGGCCGCAACCTCGTCGTCGGCAGCCTCTTCACCGGCGGCGACGTCTGGGGGCCGCTGCTGCGCCACGACGCCGCCCGCGCCCAGCTGCCCGGCGCGCTCGCCCGCCTCGACGCCGGCGAACGGCTCTCCTTCGGCATCATCTGGCTCAACGCCGCCGAACTCGGCTCGGGCCGCACCTCCGCGCTCTGGCACCTCGTCAGCGGGGTCCAGGTCGAGGACGGCACGATCACCGTCCGGGCCGAGGGCCGCCGGAGCCCGCTGGTCGTCGCCCCGACCCGCTACACCCCCGACGTCTCCCTGCTCCTCGCCCTCATGGAGACCCTGCGCGCCGCCGGACCGGCCCGCTGACCGGGCGGCACCCCGGCGGGCCGGCCGTTCACCCGTGGCGGTGGTCGCGGCCCGTAGCGGCTCCCGCCGCCACCCCCGTACGGCAGCGTGACCGCCATGAACGTCCGCCGCACCGCGCTCCCGCTGCTCACCGTCCTCCTGGTCGGCGGGTGCGTCGCGCTCCCGAAGCCGTCCGCGCCGCCCGCCCCGCGGCCGCCGGGGTCCGTCCCGCCCGCGCTCGCCCCCGCCGCCCAGCGCCCCCCGTCGGCGCTCCCGGCCCGCCCTGCGCGGCCGGTCGAGCCCGAGCCCCGGGAGGAACTGGCGGAGGCCGAGGGGGAGCCCCGGGAGACCGGATCGGCGCCGGCGCGCGAG
This sequence comes from Streptomyces sp. NRRL F-5727, assembly GCF_000719555.1. Lineage (GTDB taxonomy): Bacteria > Actinomycetota > Actinomycetes > Streptomycetales > Streptomycetaceae > Streptomyces. Next base: position 264,987 of record NZ_JOGX01000004.1, on the reverse strand, counting down.
TCCCGGGACACCCCCGCGCGACGCCCGCACGGGGACGGCCGGGCGCCGGTGCGGCACGGCAGCGGATCCGACGCCACGCGCGCGCCCGCCCCGGCACCCCGGACGACGCCGCCCCGCCCGGCCGCGACGAAGCAACGCCCGCCCCGGACCCGTGCGGTGACCCCGCGCAGCGTTCCCGCACCTGTCCCCGCCCCCGCCCGCGCACCCACGCCCCGGCCGGCGGGCACACAGGTCCCCGAGATGCGGAACCTCTGCCGCGAGGCGCAGCGGATCGACGCTCCCATAGGCGCGGCGGAGCTGTGCCGCGGCATGTACGGCCGCTGACGGACCGTCGAAGTGGCCCAGTCCCACAGGCCGTCAATGGACCAAGGAGCGCGGGCCACTTCGGCGTACCGTCGTGTCCATGGCGAACACCTCCCCGGCGCACCCCACGGTCGCGACCACCGTCCCCGCCCCCGCCTCCCCGGCCGCGCGACCGTCCGCACCCCGCACCCTGCTCCTCGCCCAGCTCAGCAACTCCGTCGGCGACGGCGCCTTCTACGTGACCTCGGCGCTCTACTTCACCGATGTCGTCGGGCTCTCCGCCGCCCAGGTCGGGGCCGGTCTCGCCATCGCCTGGGCGGTCGGCTCGCCCGCCGGGGTGCCGCTCGGGGCGCTCGCCGACCGGCGCGGCCCGCGAGGCGTCTCCGTCCTCCTCGCGCTCGTGACCGCGGCGGCCGTCGCCTCCTTCCTCCTCATCGGCTCCTTCCCGGCCTTCCTCGCCGCCGCCACCCTGTACGCCTGCGCCCAGAGCGGTCTCGCCGCCGCCCGGCAGGCGCTGCTCGCCGGACTCGTCGCCCCGGCCGACCGGACCGCCGTCCTCGCCCGGCTCCAGGCCGTCCTCAACGGCGGCCTCGCCGTCGGGGCGGCCCTCGGCGGCCTCGCCCTGCACGCCGGCACGCGCGACGCCTACCTCGCCGTCTTCGCCCTCGACACGGCCGGGTTCCTGTGCTGCGCCCTGCTGCTGGGCAGGCTCCCCGCAGCCGCGGCGACCCCGGCCGCCCCGACCGCCGCGCGCGGGGCCTCCGGGACGGCCGTGCTGCGCGACCGGCCGTACGTGGTCCTCACGCTCCTCAACGCGCTGCTGCTGCTGCGGATGCCGCTCCTCAGCCTGGCCCTGCCGCTGTGGATCGCGCAGCGGACGGCGGCGCCCGGCTGGACCGTCTCGGCGCTCTTCGTCCTCAACACCGCGGCCGTCACCCTCTTCCAGGTCCGCGCCGCCCGCTCCGTCACCGACCTCGGCACCGCCGCGGCGGCGGTCCGGGGCGCGGGCGTCGTCCTCTTCGCCGGCTGCGCCGTCTTCGCCGCGACCGCGCTCCCCGGGCTCGGCGCCGGCGCGGCCGTCGCGGTCCTGGTGCTCGGCGCCGTCCTCCTCGTCGTGGGCGAGATGCGGCACGCGGCCGGCTCCTGGCAGCTGGGCCTCGGCCTGGCGCCCGCCGACCGGATCGGCCTGTACCAGGGCTTCTACGGCGCCGGCGTCCCCGTGGCCCGGTCGCTCGGCCCGCTCGTCGTCACGACCCTCCTCATCGGCGTCGGGCCCCTCGGCTGGCTGCTGCTCGGCGCCCTCCTCGCCCTGGCCGCCGCGGCCACCGGCCCGGTCTCCCGCTGGGCGGCCCGGACCCGGGACGCCGACGCCTAGGCCGTGTCTTTCGGATCATGCCGGGCGCGCGGTCAGGCGGTCCCGGCCCGGTCGCGCGTGAGCAGCGCGAACCCCGGCCGGTCCACGGAGACGGACGCCGCCGCCAGGACGACCACGCCGGTGCCGGAGGCGCGGTCCAGGCCGAGCCAGGAGCGGAAGCCGCCGGTCCCGCCGTTGTGCATCGTCACCGTCAGGTCCCGGACCCGCAGGGTGATCCAGGCCGCGCCGATCCGGGTCCCCGCGCCGAACCGGGCGACCGGATCGAGCGCGGCCGTCCCCGGTGCCGTGCAGTCGAGGAGAGCGGCGGTGAGGCGCGCCATGCTGCCGATGTCGGCCCGGATCCCGCCGGCCGGCCCCAGGGCCTCGCCCGTCCACGGCTCGCGCGGCCTGCCCCGCCGGGTCGTCCCCGCGAGGGCGCCGGGCCGCAGCCCGGCCGGATCCGCGGGCAGGTAGAAGCAGCCGAGCCCGAGCGGCCCGCCGATCCGGTCGGCGACCAGCTCCTCGTACGACGTCCCGGCTGCGGCCGCCAGCGCGTGCCCGAGGAGTTCGAAGCCGAGGTTGGAGTAGCGGGGCCGCGGCGGGCCCAGCCGTACCGAGCGGGCCTGGTCGATCAGGCCGGCGACGTCCTCGCCGTACGGATTGGTGCCGTGCCGCCACAGCGCGACCGTCCGCCGCCACGGCCGGGCCGAGGCCGGCACCCTCGGCAGCCCCGACCGGTGCGTGGCCAGCGCCCCCAGCGTCACCGCGCCCGCCGGCACGTCCGCGAGCGGCAGCAGCGCGCCGAGCGCCGTCCCCGCCGTCACCTCCCCGCGCTCCAGCGCGTCCGCGTACAGCAGCCCCGTGACGCCCTTCGACACGGACCCGATCTCGTAGTCCGCCCCGAGCGCCGCGCCCACGGACGCCGTCACCGCGCCCCCGGGGCCGACGACGGCCCCCGCCACCGGGAACCGCCCGCCCGTCAGCGCCCGCAGGCGCCCCGCCAGCCACTCGTCACCATGATCCCCACCCATGGGGACCACCCTATGACCTGCTCCGCCGTCCGCTGTGACCCATGTCACGGATTCCGCTTTCCCTCTTTCCGTTATCCCCCTCCCCGGCCGAGGCTCTCCCAGGCGCAGGTAACTCCGGGAACGGGCGAGAGAAGGACGGACGGCGTGCAGCGGACCACAGGTGCGGACGAGATGACGGAACGGATACGGGCGGCGCAGTACGGGGACCCCTGGGCGTGCGACCAGGTCCTCGGCGCCCATCAGCCGCTCGTCCACGCCCTGGTGTCCCGCGCCCTCGTCGCCCGCCCGTCCGTCGCCGCCGGCACCGTCGTCCAGGAGACCCTGCGCCGGGCCCACGGCACCCTGCACACGCTGCCGTACCCGGAGGCGTTCCGGCCCTGGCTCGTCGCGCTCGCCGTGGACACCACCCTCGCGCACACGGCCGTCGGCCTCGACCAGGCCGGGGGCTGGCTGGACGTGCAGGACGCGGTGCTCGCCGCGCTCGGCTCGCTGGAGGACGAGGGGCTGCTCCTGCGGTACGAGACGGCCGCCGCCCTCCAGTGGACGCCGGAGGACACCGCCCTGCGCATGGAGACCGTGCGGACCCGCGTCGACGCGGCCCGGTCCGTCGGCGCCGCGCTGGCCCGCCGGCCGCGCTGCCCGAGGCTCCGGGAGCTGACCGCCGGCTGGGACGGCCGGCCCGGCCCGGGCTGGCGCGACCATCTGGCCGCGCACACCGGCACGTGCGCGGCCTGCAGCGGGCTGGCGCCCGTCGCGACGGCCGCCCCAGCGGTGCCCGGGCCTCACCCTCACCCTGAGGTCGAGGTCGAGGTCGAGGTCGGGGCCGTCGAGGCCGACGCCCCGACGCGGGCGTACGACCTCGGAGGGCTTGCCGCGGTGCCCGTCGGACCGCGCGGGACGCGGGCCGACCGCCGGCGCCGGCGCCAGGTCGAGGAGCGGACCCGGCGGCGGGCCGCCGTCGCGGCCGGTATCGCGGTCGTCGCCGTGACCGGCGGGGCGTTCTCGCTGTACGGCGGGCGGGGCGGGCAGGAGGAACTCCTGGAGGCCAACCGCGCCACCGTGCCCGGCCCCGACGTCCCCCTCAGCCACTCCCCGGACTCGCTGTCCGTCTCGCCCGCCACCTCCACCGCGACCCCCTCCGGCACCGGCACGCCGTCCGCCCGGCCGACCGCCTCCGCCACGCCCTCCGCCGGGAAGACCGCCACCGCGCGCCCCACCACGGCGACCCCCACCCCGCGCCGCACCACCGCGAGCCCCGTCGCGACCCCGGCGAAGCCGACCGTCGCCCCGACGACCGCCCCGGAGCCCACCCGGACGACCGCGCCGCCGACGACCGAACCGGACCCGGGCGGCGGCAGGCAGAACGACACCGGCCAGGGGTCGGCCGCGGACCAGGTGATCTCCCTCGTCAACGCCGAACGCGCCAAGGCGGGGTGCGGGCCGCTCACCGCGAACGCCACCCTCACCAGCGCCGCCCAGGGCCACTCCGACGACATGGCCGCCCGGGACTTCTTCGACCACACCAACCCCGACGGCGACGGCCCCGGGGAGCGGGTCACCGCCGCCGGCTACCCGTGGACCACCTACGGCGAGAACATCGCCAAGGGGCAGACGACGCCCGAGCAGGTCATGGACGCGTGGATGAACAGCCCCGGCCACCGCGCGAACATCCTCAACTGCGACTTCAAGGAGATCGGCGTCGGCATCCACACCGACGGCGGGCCCTACTGGACCCAGGTCTTCGGCGCCCGCTGACCGGCCGGACGGTCACCGCTCCGCCGCCGCGACCAGGGCGGACAGTTCGACCCGGGACCGGAGCTGGAGCCTGGCGTAGACGCCGCGCAGATGGTGGTCGACGGTCCGGGGGCTCAGCGAGAGGCGCACCGCGACCTCCTCGTTCGTGGCGCCGTCCGCGACGAGCCGGGCGATCCGCCGCTGCTGCGGCGTGAGCCCGGCCAGGGCGGAGGGGTCGGGCCGCCGCGCGCCGGGCGCACCCGTCGCCCGGAGCTCCGCGCGGGCCTGCCGGGCCCATCCCTCGGCGGCGGCCCGCTCGAAGGCGACCAGGGCGTCGCGCAGCGGGCCCCGCGCCTCGCCCGGCCGGCGCCGCCGGCGCAGCCAGGTCCCGTACGCGAAGAGGGTGCGGGCCCGCTCGAAGTCGTTGCCGCCGGTCTCGTGGTGCCGCAGGGCCTCGCCGAACCAGCGGTGCGTCTCCTCGCCGTGCGGGGCCAGCAGGGCGCGGCAGCGGGCCAGTTGGGCGGGGGCTGGCCGGTCGAGCCCGTACCCCGCCCAGCGTGCGTACTCCTCCGTCGCCGCCCGGGCCTCCACCGCCCGCCCCGAGGCGACCGCCGCCTCCACGAAGCACGGGACGGCCAGCATGCGGAGCGCGAAGTGGCCGCCGCGCGGGCCGGGGCGGACCAGCGGCGCGAGGCGCGCGGCGGCCTGGGCGGCGAGACCCCCGCCCAGCTCCGCCCGGGCCAGCGCCCATTCGGCGAGCGTCACCGCCTGGGCGAGACCGTGCGGGCGTCCGATCGCGAGCGCCCGCTCCGCGTGCTCCGCGACCGACGACCCGTCGCCGGTCACCGACGCCACCAGGGCCAGCACCGCGTGCTGGTGGGCCGCCGAGTTGAGCTGGCCGGTGGCGCGGGCGGCGCGCAGCCCCTCCCCGGCGGCGTGCCCGGCCCGGGCGTACCGTCCGGCGCGCAGCTCGGCGTACGCGAGGTGTTCGAGGATCCGGGGGAGCAGCGACGCCCGCTGCTCGGCCCGCGCCCGCGCCAGGGCCCGGCCGTGCAGCCGGGCCGCCGCCGTGACGTCGCCGAGCACCAGCGCGGCCGACCCCGCCCGCAGCAGCAGCCTGGGCTCGTCGCGGGCCGCACCGCCCGCGACGACCGAGGAGAGCGGGGTACGCGCCTGGTCCGGGCGGACCGTGAGCGCCGCCCGCAGCCCCTCGGCGAAGGCCCGCTCGGTGCCCGGGACGGCGGGGGCCAGGTCGAGCGCGGCGAGACAGGCCCCGACGTCCCCGGCCGCCCACGCGGCCTCCATGGCGAGGAACCGGGCGTCCGCCGCCTCGGCCGGCTCCCGGTCCCGCAGCACCTTCGCCGCCTGCAGGAACGCCTCGTGCGCGTCCATCACCGGCCCGCCCGCGAGCGCGGCGAACCCCCGCGTCAGCAGGGCCCGCCCCCGCGCCGCGGCCGACCGCGCCCGCACGACCGGGGGAGGCCCGAGACGATCGGCCCGGTGCCGCTCGTGGGGGTCGGGCGGAGCGGTGGAGACGTGCCGCCGGTCCCGGCCCCGGTCCCGCTCCCGCTCCCGGTCCCCGTCCCGGCCGTGGGTCCGGCCGTCCTGGGCCGCCGCCGCCCGTCGCAGGAACGGGTCGGGGAAGGCGAGTGCGTCGTCCCGGAGGTGCAGCAGTCCGGCCGCCACCAGACCGTCGAGGGCCTCGGTCGGCACCCGGAGGGAGCGGGCGCGGGCCAGCGCCGTGCCGGCGGCCGTGCGGTTCGGGTCCCCGGGCGCGGGGCTCGACGCGTCCGGCGCGCCGCAGGCCCGCGCCACCACGCCCAGCAGCCGGCGTCCGTCCGCCGGGAGGGCGTCCAGCAGCCCGCCGTACACGGTGACCAGGACGCCGTCGTCGACCAGCCGCCCCGGCCGGGGGACCGTCCCGGCGAGCACGCCGGGCGCGAGCCGGCGGACCGCCTCGGCCAGGACCCCCGGGTGCCCGGCCGCCTCGTCGAGGAGCCGCTCGCCCACGGCGGGGTCGACGCGCCCTCCGGCGGCGCCGGCCACCAGCGCCCGGGCGCTCGCGCGGTGGAGGCGCGGCAGCCGGACCAGCGGTGCGGCGTCCGTGCCGTCCACGGGGTCCGCCGCGGGCAGCGGGCGGCCGGGTGCGGACGCCACGAGCCAGCCGACGCGGGCGCTGCCGCGCGGGTGCGAGGCCCGCCAGTGTGCCGTGAACGCGGCCCGCGAGTGCGCGTCCCACAGCGGGAAGTCGTCGAGGCAGAGCAGCACCGGCCCCCGGCCGGGCAGCGAGGCGGCGAGCGCCGCCGCGATCCCGTCCGGGCCACGGGCGAGCCGAGCCGCCCGGCCGGCCCCCGCCCCGGACGGGACCAGCGCGTCGAACAGCGCCCGCGCCCCGCTCCACGGCACCTGCCGGCGCGGCGCGCCGACCACGTACGCCGCACCGGGGAAGTCCCGGGCCGCGCGGGCCAGCAGGGCGGAGCGCCCCTCCCCGGGACCGCCGGCCACACGGACCAGCGGCTCGCCCCCCAGCGGCCGCTCCGTCGGGCACAACAGCTGGGAGACGGCGGCCAGTTCGGCCTCCCGTCCGTACAGCACGGGTCCGGTGTCGGCGGTCACGCCCGTCACGCTAACGGCCCCGGCGGGAGGTCGGAACGGAGCCGTACGGGGGTCTGGGCCGGCGCCCAGACCCCCGGCCGCGGGGCTGTGCCCGCGCACACGAGGCCGGAACCCGCCGGGCCCGCCACGGCCGCCGGGTCCCGGCACGACCCGTCAGGACCCCAGCGGGCAGGAGCCCCGGTACTCCTCGATCGTCAGGCTCGGCCGGGGGAGCGGGCAGAGGAACTGCTCGTACCGGGTGTCGTCGTCGACGAAGCGCTTCAGCCACGCGAGGCTGTACTTCGCGATCGTCGTGTCCGACGTGTTGGGCGTGAAGTGCGTGGCGCCGTTCAGCTCCAGGTACGCCTTGTCGAGGCCGGAGGGAAGGCTCTCGTAGAACGGCTCGGAGTGGGTGAGGACGGGGGCGATCGTGTCGCCGTCCGCGCCGATGACGAGGGTCGGGGTGCTGATCTCGGGCCAGGTCTTGTCCGTGTTCCAGCCGGTCAGCGGCACGGCCGCCTTCAGGCTCGGTCGGCTCTTCGCCGCTTCGAGGGTGCCGCCGCCGCCCATCGAGTGGCCCATCACGCCGAGCCGCGAGGCGTCGACCCGGTTCCGGACGGGGCTCTTCTGGGTGAGGTGGTCGAGGGCGGCGAGGAGCTGGCGGCCCCGGCTGTCCGGCTGGTCGAGCGTGGTGAGCGTGTCGATGACGAAGACGACGAAGCCCTGCGAGGCCAGCCGGGGCCCGAGCCAGGCCACCGACGACTGGGTGGCGGTGAAGCCGGGCGAGATGGCCACCGCGCCGAACGTGCCGTCGGCCGTGCTCGTCGGGTAGTAGATGGTGCCGCCGCCGAAACCGACGGCGGCGAGCGAGGAGACCGAGGTCTGCGCGACCGCGTAGGGGCCGCGCAGGGCCTCGACGCTCGCCTCGGTGGGCGCGGGGCCGCGCTCGTACGGATTGCCGGTCGCCGCTCCCGCGCCCGGGGCGAGGAGCAGCGCGAGGCCGGCGGCGACGGCGGAGGCCGCGGCAAGGTATCGCTTCACGACGAAGTCGTCCTCTCGTGTCGTGGTACGGCCGCCCTGAGGGGGCCGCTGCCGTGGGACGGCCCCGCCACTGTGGGGGCGGCGGGGAAGGCCGTCATCGGCACAATCACCGGCCCTGAGGCCCGCGCGGGCGGCACGGGGCCGGAGCGCCGTGGGGCATGACGTGACAGCCCGCGCGCGTGGCGTGAAGGGCGTGGCGTGAAGGGCCCGCGGGAGGCTCGCGTGAAGGGCCCGTGGGAGAGCGTGGCGTGAAGGGTCGTGGGAGACTGCGGGCCTCAGCCCGATCACCCGAACGGCCGACAGGAGGCCCGATGACCGTCCTTCCCCGGTCCGCCGCGTCCCCCGCGCTGCTCGTGCGGTACGGGGCCGAGGCCCCGGCCGGCGCGGTGCTCCTGCTGCACGGCGGGCGGGCCGACGGGCTGGAGGCCCCGCCCTTCCTCAACCTGCCCGCCCTGCGCATGCGGCCCTTCGCCGAGGCCGTGCGGCGGGCGGCGGGCGGCCGGGCGGTGCTGGTCGCCGAGGGCCGCTACCGGCACCGGGGGTGGAACGGCGAGCGCGCCGACGCCGCCAGGGACGCCGAGACCGCGCTCGCCGGGCTGCGGGCCCGCTTCGGGGAGATCCCGGTCGTCCTCGTCGGCCACTCCATGGGTGGCCGGGCCGCCCTCGCCGTCGCCGGTGACCCGGCCGTCCGGGGCGTCGTCGCCCTCGCGCCCTGGTGTCCGCCGGGCGAGCCGGTCGCCCACCTCGCGGGGCGCCGGCTGCACCTCCTCCACGACGAGACGGACCGGGTGACGGCCGCCCGCGACTCGTGGGCCTTCGTCGCCCGGGCCCGGGAGGCCGGCGCGGACGCGACCGGCGTCCCCATGCCGTTCGGCGGCCACACCATGCTGCGCGGCGCCCGCCTGTGGCACCGGCGCGCCGCCGCACTGGCCCTGGAGATCCTGGCGACCACGCCCGCCTGACGTCCCCCGGCGGGCGCGGTTCGATTCGCGGGACCGGACATATCGGGACAGGATCGGGCGGAGAAGGGGGCGGCTGACGGCGCCCCCACGCGGTCGCGCGGCCCGGCCCCGCCGCCCCGCGCGAGACCGAGGAGGCGTCCGTGTCGGAACTCATCGTGATCGGGTACGAGGACCGCGCCGCCGCCGAGGAGGCCCTCGGCACGGTGCAGGACCTGCAGCGCGACCAGGTGGTGGTGCTCAACGGCCTCGCGGTCGTCTCCGTGGACGCGGAGGGCGGCACCCATGTCGACACGTCGAGCCGGGTCGTGGGCGCCACCGCCGCGACGGGCGCCCTGTGGGGCACCATCTTCGGCATTCTCTTCCTGGCCCCCGCGGTGGGCGCCCTCACCGGCGCCGCGCTCGGCGGACTCGTCGGCCGGCTCAGCAAGTCCGGCATCGACGAGCGGTTCCGGCAGCAGGTCGGCGATCTGCTGCGGCCGGGCACCGCCGCCGTCGTGATCATGGCCGCGAAGCTCACCGAGGACAAGTTCACCGCGGCGATGCAGCGCCACGGCGGCACCGTCCTGAAGACGTCCCTCAGCGACGCGGACGAGAGGGAACTGGCGCGGCAGCTCGCCGGCCCCGAGTGACCCCCTCTCCGTACCCACCCCGCACCACCGCCGGCCCCCCGTCCCCGGTGCCCGCCCGACCCCACAGGAAGGCCCCTCCATGGACCCCGTGCTCAGCACTGAGGTGCTCGCGAAGCTGCGTCAGCCCCGCCCGTACCCGGCCGTCTCGCTGGCGATGCCGACGCACCGCCGCGGACCGGACAACGCCCAGGACCCGGTCCGGCTGCGCAATCTGCTCGCCGAGGCCGAGAAGCGGCTCACCGGCGATCCGGACGTGCCGCGCGAGCGCCGGCTCGACATCCTCGACCAACTCGGCCGCGCCGCCGCCGAGGTGGACCTCACCCGCGCCGAGGACGGCCTCGTGATCTACGCCGCGCAGGGCGAGCACCAGGTGTGGTCGCTGCCCCGGACCGTGCCCGAGCGGGTGGTCCTCTCGGACACCTTCCTCACCCGGAACCTGGTCGCCGCCCGCGCCGCCGAACAGCCCTACTGGGCCGTCGCCGTCGCCGCCGACCGGGTCTCCCTGTGGAGCGGCGACCCCGAGCGGGCCACCGAGGCCGCCCGGGACGGCTTCCCGCTGACCCGCAGCCTGGAGCCCCAGGACGTCGAACGCGAGGAACGCGTCGGCGATGTCCCCAGCCTCTTCCGGGACGAGGACACCCGGCAGTTCCTGCGCGAGGCGCACGAGAAGCTGCGGGTCCTCCTCGCCGCCGAGCCCCGCCCGCTGTACGTGCTCGGCTCGGCCGCGGCCCTCGGCGCGGTGGAGGAGCTGGGCCCGCTCGGCCCCGACACGGTGACCGTCGAGCACGGCGGCCTCGCCGGCGCCCCGGCCGCCGCCGTCCACGCCGCCGTCGAACCCTCCCGCGCCGCCCGGGCGGCCGCCGCCGTCACGGCGCTCTCCGCCGAGCTCGACGCGGCGCGCGGCCGGCGCGAGTTCGCCGGCGGCATCGACGAGGTGTGGCGGGCGGCCAAGGAGGGCCGGGCGCGGCTCGTCGCCGTCGAGGAGGACTACCGGACGGTCGTGCGCGAGGAGGGCGACCACCTGCAGCCGGCCGAGGCCGGCGACGCCGGCGCCCGCGACGACATGGTCGACGAGATCGTCGAACGGGCCCTGGACACCGGCGCCGAGGTCCGTTTCGTCCCCACGGGCACCCTCGACGGCCAGGGCCGCATCGCCGCCGTCCTCCGCTACTGACGCCCGGCGCCGGGAAGGCGCGGAGCACCGGGCCGGGCCGCTCGCACCGAGCGGCCCGGCCCGCCCGCGTCAGCTCCCCCGGTCCACCCGGAAGGCCAGCAGGGCCGTGTCGTCACGGTGGTCCGACAGCTCCTGGAGGACGCCCAGGAGCTCGGGGAGCGGCAGGCGGCGGCCGCGCGCGGACTCGGCGGCCAGCTGGCGCTGCCCCTCGTCGATGGCGGCGGACGGCGTCTCGATGAGGCCGTCGGTGTACAGGAGCAGGGTGTCGCCGGGACGCAGGACGTGGGCGTGGGTCGTCCGGGGGAGTTCCGAGGCCACGCAGAGGGGCGGGTCGGCCGAGCCGGGGAGATAGCGGGCGGCGCCCTCGGCGGGCACCAGCAGCGGCGGCGGGTGCCCGGCGGTGGACCAGGTCAGCCGCCACGTACCGGCCGCGCCGCGGCGCAGGGTCGCGTGCAGGGCGGTGGCCAGGGGAGCGGTGGCCAGACCGGCCGACACCTGGTCGAGCCGGGCGAGGACCTCGTCCGGCGCGGCCTCCGGCCCGCCCGCGTACGCCAGGGCCCGCAGCATGCTGCGCATCTGCCCCATCGCCGTCGCCGCCGTCAGATCGTGCCCGGCCACGTCCCCGATGCCGAGGACGAGCGTCCCGTCCGGCAGCGTGAAGGCGTCGTACCAGTCCCCGCCGATCTCCCCGCTGGGACTGGCCGGCTGGTAGCGCGCCGCCAGCGCCCCGCCCCGCACCGGCGGCGGCTCGGTCAGATGCGACCGCTGGAGCCCCAGCGCGGTGCGCCGGGCCCGCTGGAGGTCCAGGACCTTCCGGATCGGGTGCTGGGCGTGGTGCAGCACCTCACGGAGGAGTTCGGTCTCGGCCGGGCCGGGGATCGGCGTGTCGCCGTTGGTGCTGCTGGCGGCGTATCCGAGCACCAGGTCGCCGACGATCAGCGGGACGAGGGTGAGGCTGGTGGCGCCCGAGGCGGTCAGCCAGCGTTCGCTGACCGTGGGGATCAGCCCGGGCGGCACCGGCCCGCCGGGCGGCAGCGGGAAGGTGACCGGCTCCCGCCCCCGCAGGACCTCGCGGACCGCGGGCGTCACCGCCACCTCCTGCCCGCGCAGCGCGGGCGGGGCCGGCAGTCCGGGTCGGGTCGCCGACGCGATCCGCCGCGCCGTCACCCCGGCGTGCTCCGGCAGCGGCCACTCGTCGTGCGACAGCAGCAGGATCAGGCAGGCGTCGGTGAGCTCCGGCACCAGCACCTTCACGACCTCGGCGAAGGCGTCCGGCAGGCTCGCCTCCGTCACCGCGGCGACCTGCGCGAGCAGCCGCTCGCGCAGCCGCGTGCCCCAGGCGTCCTCGACGTCGGCGGTGGCCGCCACCCACTCGGCGACGCGCCCGTCCCGCAGCACCGGCACGGAACGGGTGGACAGATGCCGGTAGGAGCCGTCCGCGGCCCGCACCCGGAACGTCGCCTCGAAGACCCCGGGCCGCTCGCCCTCCCCGGCCGCGCGCCGCCATCCCGCGCTCAGCTTCTCCCGGTCGCGCGGGTGGATGTGCGGGTACCAGCCCGCGTCCGCCCGCGGGTGCCAGGGCTTCCCGGTCAGCTGCTCCCAGCCGGGGACGAGCTCCTCCATGGACCCGTCGGCGCCCATCACCCAGACCATCTGGGAGACCGCGGAGACCAGCGCCTCGTACCGCTGGAGCGCCTGGGTCTCGGCGGTGGTGTCCATGGCGAGGACGAGGATCCCGGGGCCCCGCTCCGTGGTGACGGGGCTGCAGGAGTAGACGAAGTGCCGGGCCTGCCCGGCGGCCCCGGGGTCGGTGCGCCGCTCGCCGACGACCTGCCGGGCCCGGCCCGTGGCCCGTACGGAGTCGAGCACCGACAGGAAGCGGTGCCCGTCCGCGTCCGGGAAGGCGGCGTGGGCCGGCAGTCCGATCCGCCGGGGGCCGAAGAGCCGGGTGAACGCGGAGTTGGTGTAGAGGAGCCGTCCCTCGGGGCCCGCGAGGACGGCGACGGCGGCGACGGTCCCGTCGAACATCCGCGGATCGACGGGCGTCCCGCCCGTACCCGTGTCCGCCGCGCCCGCACCGGGGTCCGGCCCGTTCCCCGGCACGTCCGCGCCGTGTCCGCCGGGCCTTCCCGTGCTCTCACCGCCCTTCACGCTCTCATCATCGCGGCGCGGGCCGATCCCGGCCCGCCGCGGTGCCGCCGTACGGCCGTGTCCGGGGAGGTTGACGCGCGTCGACCGACCGGCCAGGCTTCCTCCCGAGAGGCGTTCTCTGACAGATGCATGACACGCACGGTCCCTGTTCTCCGTACCCGCCGAGGTGGAGGCCCGCCCGTATGTCCCCGCACACCCGCGCTTCCGTTCCGCCCGTGTCCCTCGCGTCCCCCGTGTCCCGACTCCTGCTCGCCCTCGTCCTGCTGCTCGCCGGCCTCACCGGCGTCGTGGCCGGTGCGGGTCCCGCCCGCGCCGACGCCTGCTACACCTGGTCGCGCACCCTCTCCCAGGGAGCGACCGGCGCCGACGTCACCCAGCTCCAGATCCGGGTCGCCGGCTACCCGGGCTACGGGGGCGTGCTGGCCGTCGACGGCTCGTACGGCCCGGCCACCGCCGCCGCCGTGTCGCGCTTCCAGTCCGCCTACGGCCTGGCCGCCGACGGGGTCGCCGGACCGGCGACCTTCAGCAAGCTGTACGCGCTCCAGGACGACGACTGCACACCGATCCACTTCACGTACGCCGAGCTGAACGACTGCAACACCACCTGGGCGGGCGGCGCCGTCAGCGCCACCACCGCCAAGGCCAACGCGCTGCGCACGATGTGGAAGCTGGAGGCGCTCCGCCACGCCCTCGGCGACGAGCCCATCCGGGTGACCAGCGGCTTCCGCAGCACCGCCTGCAACTCAGCTGTCGGCGGCGCCTCGGACAGCCGGCACCTCTACGGCGACGCCGCCGACCTCGGCTCCGGCCCGCACTCGCTGTGCCGGCTGGCCCAGCAGGCCCGCTACCACGGCTTCAACGGCATCCTCGGCCCGGGCTACCCCGGCCACTCCGACCACACCCACGTGGACCACCGGTCCAGCCGCTACTGGTCCGCCTCCTCCTGCGGCATCTGAGTCCGCGTCCCCGTCCGAGTCGGCACCGCACAGGCCCGGCCGCGCGCGCGAGAGCGTCGCGGCCGGGCCCGCTTCGGCGGTGTCAGCAGGTGACCCCCACATGGGCCAGCGCCTGCTTCAGCAGGACGCCGTGGCCGCCGGGCATCTCGCTCTGGACGGCCGGTGACGCGGCCTCCTGGGGGGTGAACCAGACCAGGTCGAGGGCGTCCTGGCGGGGACGGCAGTCGCCGCTCACGGGGACGATGTAGGCGAGCGACACCGCGTGCTGGCGGGGGTCGTGGAACGGGGTGATGCCCGCGGTCGGGAAGTACTCGGCGACCGTGAAGGGCTGGAGCGAGGCGGGCACCCGCGGCAGGGCGACCGGACCCAGGTCCTTCTCCAGGTGCCGCAACAGGGCGTCCCGGACGCGCTCGTGGTGCATCACGCGTCCGGAGACGAGGGTGCGGTTGATCGTTCCGTCGGCGCCGATGCGGAGCAGCAGTCCGATGCTCGTGACTTCGCCGCTGTCGTCCACCCGCACGGGAACCGCGTCGACGTACAGGATCGGCATCCGGGCACGGGCCGTGTCCAGCTCGTCCGAGGTCATCCAGCCGGGCGTGGTCTCAGTCATGTCAGACATCGCCTGATCATACTTTCCGCTCCGTCCGCTCCGCTGTGATTCCGGCGTCAGCCGTTCGGGTGGCTCCCGGCGAGGGGCGGCGCCCGTCACTTGACCGACCCGGCCATCACCCCCTGGACGAAGTGCCGCTGGAAGGCGAAGAACACCACCAGCGGGACGACCAGGGAGAGGAAGGCCCCCGGCGCGAGGACCCCGATGTTGGAGCCGAACTGCCGCATCTGGGACTGGAGCGCCACCGTCAGCGGCTGGGACTCCCCGTCGGCGAAGAGCAGGGCCACCAGCATGTCGTTCCAGACCCACAGGAACTGGAAGATCGCCAGGCTCGCCAGCGCCGGCCGGCCCAGCGGCAGCACGAGACCCCGGAAGATCCGCCACTCGCCGCCGCCGTCGAGCCGGGCCGCCTCCAGCATCTCGCGGGGGATCTCGGCGAAGAAGTTCCGCAGCAGGAAGACCCCGAACGGCAGTCCGTACGCCACATGGAAGAGGACGACCCCGGCGACCGTCCCGAACAGCCCCACGGCGCCGAAGAGTTTGGCCACCGGCAGCAGGCCGATCTGCACCGGCACCACCAACAGGCCGACCACCACCAGGAAGAGCCCGTCCCGGCCGGGGAAGTCCAGCCACGCGAAGGCGTATCCGGCGAGCGCCGCGATCCCGACCACGAGGGCGGTGGTGGGGACGGCGATCAGGACGGTGTTCCAGAACGCCTGGACCAGCCCCGAATCCTCCAGCAGGGCACGGTAGTTGTCGAAGGAGAGCTGCGACGGCTCGACGAGCGACGTCCACCAGCCGTCCGAGGCGTTGTCCCGCTCGGAGCGGAGCGAGGAGAGCAGCAGCCCCGCCAGCGGGGTGATCCAGACGAGGGCGACCAGGACGAGCAGCGACTGCACCGCCGCACTTCCGAGCCACCGGGTGACGCGCGTGGGCCTGTTCATGAGCCGCCGCCCTTCCGGAAGCGCCGGATGTTGAAGACCATCGCCGGGACGACGAGCAGGAGCAGCAGCACGCTGAGGGCGGCGCCGAGCCCCTGGTCGTTGCCGCCGCCGAAGGAGACCAGCCACATGCGGGTGGCCAGCACGTTCGCCTCCTCCTGCACCGGTCCCGGGGCGATGACGTAGACGAGGTCGAAGACCTTCATCACGTTGATGACCAGCGTGACGAGGACGACCGTGAGGACGGGGGCCAGCAGCGGCACGGTGATCCGGCGGAAGATCTGCCGCTCGTTCGCGCCGTCCACCCGGGCCGCCTCGATGACGTCGCGGGGGAGCGCGGCCAGCCCCGCGCCGATCAGCACCATGGAGAAGCCGGTCCACACCCACAGATAGGCGCCGATGATCGCCGGGGTGACGAGCGTCGGGCCGAGCCAGTCGACACCGCCGTACCCCGCGGCGAAGTTGGCGGCCGGCACCCGCAGCCGGTACGTGCCGTCGCCGAGCCCGTCGAACCGGAACGAGCCGGCGGCGTCCGTGCGCGCCGACGCCACCGCCTTCCCGTCGCGGACCGCCTCGACGGTCATCCCGGGCAGCCCCTGCTCCCGTCCGTCGACGACGCCCGGCCGGCCGCCCGTGCCGGGCGTGAAGTCCAGGTAGACCGTGCCGGTCAGGCCGTCCGGTGCCGGTTCCGGGGCCCGCGCCGGCTCCGCACGCCCCGGTACGGCCCCGGGGGCGACGCCCACGAAGGGCAGGACGGCGACGGAGCCGGGCCGGAGCTCGCCGGTCGTGTACCCGCTCGCCGGTCCGCCGGTCAGGCCCCGGCCGTCCCGGGCGCGGGCGGTCGGATACGGGGCCGGCGCGTCGAAGGCGTCGTGGACGCCGACCACCACCGCGTTGAGGACGCCCCGGTCGGGATCCTGCTCGTACGCCAGCCGGAAGACGATGCCCGCGGCGAGGAACGACACGGCCATCGGCAGGAACAGCACCAGCTTGAACGCGGTCGCCCAGCGGACCCGCTCGGTGAGCACGGCCAGGACGAGCCCGAGCCCGGTGAGCAGGACGGGGGCGACCACCACCCAGATCGCGCTGTTGCGGAGCGCCTTCAGGGTGGCCGGGTCGCGGACCATCTCCAGGTAGTTGTCCGCGCCGACGAAGCGGTCGCCGCTCGCGTCGAACAGGCTGCGGACGACGGAGAAGACGACCGGGTACGCGACGAGCGCGCCCAGCAGCAGGAGCGCGGGCAGGGCGAAGGCGGCACCGAGGAGCCGCCTGCCGCGCCGGACGCGGCGCCGCGGGTCGCCCGCGGCGCGCGCCTTCGGCCGCCGGTGCGTGCGGGGGCTCCGGTCCGTGACGGACTGCCGGTCCATGGCGGTCCGGCCTCAGTTCCCGTACGCCTTGGCGGCGGCGGCCTCCAGGGCGGCCGCGGTCCGCGCCGGGTCCGAGGGGTCGCGCAGGAAGTCCTGGAGCAGCTTCCACTCGCCGGCGCCCTTCGTGCCGCCGAAGGCGGCGGGCGCCTGGTCGGACATGTCGAAGCGGACGTCGTCGCCGGCGGCGACGAGCGAGGCGGCGGTGGCGCGGGCGGTGTCGTCGGCGTACGCCTCCGGCTTCACGTCCTTGTTGGGGGAGAGGAAGCCGCCGGCGCCGGCCCACACCGCGGCGGCCTCCGGGGTGGCGAGGTACTCCAGGAACCGCATGCCGGCGTCGGCGTTCTTCGCGTCCTTGAGGACGACGGCGGCGTCGCCGCCGCTGACCACGGGCGCCTTCCCGGAGCCGACCGGCGGGAAGGGGAAGAACCGGGCGTCCTCGCCGGGCTTCCGGCCGAACTCGTCCTTGGCGACGCCGCCGACGAAGTCGCCCTCGTACACCAGGGCGGCCTTGGGCTCGGGGCCGAAGACCTTCTCCACGGAGCCGGGGAAGTCGGTGCGCAGCGCCTCGGCGGCGCCGCCCGCGACCAGCCGCTCGTCCTTGAAGACCTCGGCGAGGGTGGTGAGGGCGGTGACGACGCTGGGGTCGTTCCACTTCAGTTCGTGGCGGGCGAGCCGGTCGTACTTCTCCGGTCCGGCCTGCGAGAGGTAGACGTTCTCGAACCAGTCGGTGAGGGTCCAGCCGTCCTCGCCGGCGACGGCGAAGGCGGGCCTGCCGGAGTCGGCGAGCGTCCGGCCGGCCGCGAGGAGTTCGTCCCAGCTCTTCGGTTCGGTCACCCCGGCCTGTTCCAGCGCGTCGGGGGCGTACCAGACGGTCGACTTGTGGGCGGCCTTGAAGTACAGGCCGTAGAAGGTGCCGTCGACCGTGCCGTAGTTCTTCCAGACCGGCGCGAGGTTGCCGCCGGCGGTGGTGGCGGTCTGCTCGGAGAGCGGCTTGAGCCAGCCGGCCTTCGCGAACTGCTGGAGGACGCCGACCTGGGGGACGAGGACGACGTCGGGGGCGTTGCCGCCCTCGATCTTGCTGCCGACGAAGGTGGAGACGTTGTCGCCGGAGGGGACGAAGACGGTCTTGGCGCCGGTCTTCGCGCCGAACGCGTCCAGGACCTTCTTGAAGTTCTTCTGCTCGCTGCCGGTCCAGACGCCGGCGACCGTGACGGTCGTGCCGCTGAGCTCGCCGCCGGACCCGCTGTCGTCGGTGCTGCCGCAGGCGGTGGCGGTGAGCGCGAGGGCGAGGGTCGCGGAGAGCGCGCCGGCGGCGCGGAGGGTGGTGAGGGAGGGTCGTCGCATGGTCGTCCTTCCTTCGCATCGGTACTTTCATGTTAAGTAGCAATGTCGAAAGCATGTCAACGGTGTCGACTCAACAGGCTTGTGTCACAGCCCATTTGGGCACGCTCGGGGGAGAACGGATAACCCCTCTACCTAACGCGTAGGCAGAGGGGTCGAGGGAGAGGAGCGGCGGTGGTGGAGTCAGTCGCCGACGGGGCCCGCTGTCTCCCGCCCGTCGTGCGGGATCGCGGCCAGCTCCCGCGTCAGCCGCCGGACCCCCTCCTCGGGCGAGGTCCGCAGCGCCAGCACGTCCTGCGCGACCGCCTGCACCGCCAGGCTCACCTGGTCGTACCGCGCGCTCTTCGGCCGCGGCACCGCCGCCAGCACACTCTCCCGCAGGATCGGCAGATACGGGTGGGCCGCCACCAGCTCCGGATCCGTGTACAGCGAGGCCCGCACCGGCGGCAGCGACCCCCGCGTCAGCACCTGCCGCTGCACCCGCTCGCTCGTCAGATACGCGAGGAAGTCGGCGGCCGTCGCCGGGTGCCGCGACCGGGCCGACACCGCCAGGTTCGAGCCGCCGAGCACACTGGTCCCCGGACCGTACGGCCCCGGCAGCGGCGCCGCCTCGAACCGCCCCGCCACCTTCGACCCCGGCCGCCCCGCGTCCGCGTACACATACGGCCAGTTCCGCAGGAACAGCAGCCGCCCCTCCTCGAACGCCGCCCGGGACTCCTCCTCCGTGAACCGCAGCGACTCCGCCGGGATCCACCCCTCCCGCACCCCGCCGGCCAGGAACGTCAGCGCCGCCCGCGCCGCGTCCGAGTCCACCCCGACCCGCGCGCCCTCCTCCCGCAGCACCGTCCCGCCCGCCGACTGGATCGCCTCCGTCACGTTCACGGTCAGCCCCTCGTACGGCAGGAACTGCCCCGCGTAGCCGCCGAGTCCGTGCCGCGGCGCCAGCGTCCGCGCGAGCCGCGCCAGCTCCGCCCACGTCCGGGGCGGCCGCTCGCCCGCCGCGTCCAGCACGTCCTTGCGGTAGTACAGCAACCCGGCGTTGGTCACGTACGGCACCGCGTACAGCCGCCCCCGGAACGTCGCCGTCTCCACCACCGGCGGCAGGAACGCCGCCAGGTCGAACCGCTCCCGCTCCAGCGGCGCGACCAGCCCCGCCGCCGCGAACTCCGACGTCCACGCCACATCGATGTTCAGCACGTCGAACCGGCGGCTCCCCGACCGCAGTTCGCTCAGCATCTGCGCCCGCGTCTCGTCCGCCGCGTCCGGCAGCTCGACCAGCGTCACCCGCTCCGCCGGCCGCCGCGCGTTCCACTCCGCCACCAACGGACCCAGATAGTCGGTGAGATCCCCCGCCGTCACGAACGTCAGCGCCCCCCGCCCGCCGGCCGGCCCCGCCCCGGACGGCGGCGCGCCCCCGGCGCACCCCGCCAGCAGCACCGCCGCCACCAGCACGCCCCTCGCCACGGACCGTACCCACCCCATGCGTTCCTCCCGGACGTGGTGCCGCACGCGACGCTCCATCGTGGCAGACCCACGGCGCGCCCCATCGGTGATACTGGTCCGGCGGACCCGGCGACCGCCGGTCCACCGGCCCCCGGGCCGCCACCACCGGGCCGGGAACGGCGCACGACAGAAGGGGGAGCGCGTGCGGCAGCAGCTGCTGGCACTCCTCACCCGGGGCCCCGCCCACGGCTACGAGCTCAAGCAGGGCCTTGAACAACTCCTCGGCTCCGCCTACCCTCAGCCCAACGTCGGCCAGGTCTACGTGACCCTCGGCCGGCTGGAGAAGAGCGGACTCATCGAGGGCGAGGACGTCGAACAGACGGGCCGCCCCAACAAGCGGATCTACCGCCTGACCGACGCCGGACGGGAGGCCGTCGCCGCGTGGTTCGAGGACACCACCGACGAACCCCGGGTGCGCGACGGGTTCTTCATGAAACTCGCCCTCGCCCCCCTCTCCGGACTCGCCGACCCCATCGCCCTGATCAACCGGCAGCGACGGCAGCACCTCAACACCATGCGCAGCCTCTCCCGGCTCGCCGCCGGCGAGGACCGCGACAACAAGATCGCCCAACTGCTCATCGAAGGCGCCATGCTGCACCTCCAGGCCGACCTCGACTGGCTGGAGCGCTGTCAGGAGGAGCTCGAATGACCGGAGGACCGGGCGCCCCGCCGGGGGCGATCGTGCACGCCGAGGGCCTGACCAAGACCCACCGCGGCGACCGCGCCCCCGTCCACGCCGTCCGCGGCGTCGACCTCACCGTCCGGGAAGGCGAGTTCGTCGCCGTCACCGGCCCCTCCGGCGCCGGCAAGTCCACCCTCCTCCACCTCGTCGGCGGCCTCGAACGCCCCGACAGCGGCCGCCTCTGGATCGGCGGCGAACGCGTCGACGCCCACGGCGAGGCCCGCTGGGCCGTCCTGCGCCGCCGCAGCGTCGGCGTCGTCTTCCAGTTCTTCAACCTCGTCTCCCACCTCACCGTCGCCGACAACGTCGAACTCCCCGCCCTCCTCGCCGGCGCCACCCCCCGCGCCGCCCGCGCGAGCCGCGCCGCACTCCTCGCCGAACTCGGCCTCCAGGGACGCGAGAACGCCCTCCCCGCCGCCCTCTCCGGCGGCGAACAGCAGCGGGTCGCCCTCGCCCGCGCCCTCGTCAACCAGCCCGCCCTGCTGCTCGCCGACGAGCCCGCCGGCAGTCTCGACAGCAAGGGCACGCGCGACGTCCTGCGCCTCCTCGCCCGCTTCCACGCCCGCGGCCAGACCATCCTCATGGTCACCCACGACGCCCGGATGGCGAGCGCCGCCGACCGCGTCATCAGCTTCTTCGACGGCCGGATCGCCGACGACGCCACCCTCGGCGACCCCACCCCCACCCGCCCGGGGGTGAGCGGCGTACTCGACCTGAAGGACTGACCGCGAGCAGGGCGGCCGAGGCGGCCAGGAAGGAAGGGCGACATGCGGGCGACCTGGCGATGGGTCCACTCCGACCTCCGCACCCACCGCGGCGAGGCCCTCTTCGCGGTCCTCGCCAGCGCCGGAGTCATCGCCTCCCTGCTGCTCTCCGCCGCCCTCCTCAGCTACTCCGTCAACCCCTGGCAGCGGCTCTTCAACCAGTCGCAGGGCAGCCACGTCTGGCTGCACGGCCGCGACGGCCGGGACGGATTCGACCCCGCCGACCTGGCCCCGCTCGCCGCCCTCGACGAGGTCGCCGCCGTCTCCGGCCCCTTCCGCACCGCCGCCGCCACCCTGGAGACCGGCGGGACCCGCGCCGGCGTCGTCCTGCGTGTCACCGGACCCCGCCCGCCCGACACCGCCCGCCCCCTCCTCACCGCCGGCCACTGGCTCACCACCGGCACCCCGGCCGACCAGATCGTCCTGGAGCGCAGCCTCGCCCGCACCCTGTGGGCCGAACCCGGCGAGACCGTCACCGTGACCCTCGCCGGCCGGCACGGCCCCACCACCCGCACCCTGCACGTCGCCGGCGTCGCCGAGACCGCCGAACCGCGCTACCGGGCCGGCCAGGGCAACGGCATCGGCTGGATCCTCCCCGGCACCCTCGACCGGCTCGCCCCCGCCGCCACCGGACAGACCGCCGGCCTCCGCCTGAAGGACCCCGACGACACCGACTACACCGTCCAGCGCGCCGTCACCCTCCTCGGCGCCGCCCGCATCGACCAGGTCACCAAATGGCAGCAGGCCAAGGCCGACATCGGCGGCGACGACCGGCTCCTCGGCCAGATCTTCGCCGCCTTCGGCCTCGCCGCCCTCCTCGCCGCGGCCGTCGCCGTCGCCGGCGCGGTCCGGGCCCGGGTGCGCGGACAGGCCGGCGACATCGCCGTCCTCAAGGCCGTCGGCTTCACCCCCGGCCAGGTCGTCCGCGGCTTCCTCCTCCAGCACCTCGGCTTCGCCGTCGCCGGCGCGGCGCTCGGCACCGCCGCCACCCTCGCCTGCGGACGGTGGATCCCCGGCCGGATCGGCGCCGCCGTCGCCCTCTGGCCCCGCATGCCCGGCCACCACGCCGCCGTGGTCGGCGTCCCCGCCGCCGCCGTCCTCCTCATCGCCGCGGCCACCGCCCTCGCCGCCTGGCGGGCCGGCCGCGTCCCCCCGGTGCCCGCCGCCCGCTCGGCCCACCCCGCCGCCCGGCCGCTCTCCGCGCTCGGCCGCCGCGCCCTCGGACTCCGCCTCTCCCCGGTCCTCGTCCTCGGCTGGCGCTCCGCCTTCACCGCACCCGGCCGGACCCGGGCCCTCGGCGCCACGGTCCGGCTCGCCCTCCCGCTCGCCCTGATCACCGTGGCCCTCGTCGCCTGGACGACCCTCGGCCAGTTCCGTACCGACCCCGCCCGTGTCGGCCGGGCCGCCGCCCTCACCGTCCGCACCGAACAGCCGGCGCCCGGCGACGGCTTCACGGCCGCGCTGGAGGCCGTCGACGGCGTCGCCCACGCCGTCCCGGGCGTCGAGTTCACGGCCCTCGTCCCCGGCCAGACCGGCACCCTCACCCTGCGCGGCCTCGGCACCCGCGCGGCGCCCTACCCGCACACCGTCGTCGAGGGCCGCGCCCCCGAGGGCCCCGACGAGGCCGTCGCCGGCCAGGGGCTGCTCGACCTCCTGGGCGTACGGGTGGGGGAGTGGGTCCGGATGACGGTCGAGGGCCGCCCGCAGATCCTCCACCTCGTCGGCCGCAGCATCGAACCCGACCACGGCGGCCGGGTCGTCTCCACCACCCTCGACACCCTCCGCGACGGCGCCCCCGGCCTCCGCCCCGCCTTCCACGCCCTCGTCCTGCGCCCGGACGCCGACCCCCGGGCGGTCGCCGCCGCCGTCCCCGCGGCCACCGGGGCCCGCGTCGAGGTCCGCGGCACCGCCGAACCGGGGGACGGCGAGGACGCCCCCCGTGGCGTCCTCGCCGCGCTCGTCGCGGTCCTCGCCCTCATCGCCCTCGTCGAACTGCTCACCCTGATCGGCACCGGCGTACGCGACCGGGTCCGCGACCTGCTCGCCCTCCGGGCCATCGGCCTGACCCCCCGCCAGCTCGGCGCCGTCGTCGTCACCTCCGCCGCGCTCACCACCCTGGCCGCCGCGCTCCTCGGCACGGCCGCGGGCTCGGCCCTCGGCCACCGCCTCGTCGACGCCGAGGCCGCCGCGACCGGCCTCGGCGCCGGAGTCGCCCGCCTCCCCGACCCTGCCGCCCTCGCCGCCCTCGTCCTCACCGTCACCGCGACCGGCGCCCTCGCCGCCCTGCCCCCGGCCGTCCGCACGGCCCGCCGCCGCCTCGTCGACTCGGCCGGGGAGACGCTGTAGCCCCCACCGGCCCCGGCCCCGAAACCAGGTGCCCGAGCGGCCTCCCCGCTGATCTACTGCTCCGATGACCGAGACACCGACCGCCGTACGGGACGCGCTGCACGGGCTCGCCTTCGGTGACGCCTTCGGCGACCGCTGGTTCCGCATCCTCCGCCGCGACGGAGAGGCGCCGCTCCGGGCGCGCACCCTGCCGTCCGAGGAGCAGTGGCGCTGGAGCGACGACACCGCCCAGGCCCTCGTCCTCGTACGGGAACTCGCCGACGGCGCCGGCACCGTCGACCAGGACCGCCTCGCCCACGCCCTCGCCGCGGCCTACGCCGACGACAGCCACCGGGGCTACGGCGCCTCCATGCACGACGTCCTGCGCAGGATCGGCGCCGGCGAGCCCTGGCGGGAGGTCGTCGCCGGCCAGTTCGAGGGGCAGGGCTCGTGGGGCAACGGCGCGGCCATGCGCGTCGCCCCGCTCGGCGCCTGGCACGCCGCCGACCTCGACACGGCCGCCGAGCAGGCGGCCCGGCAGGCCGTCGTCTCCCACCACCACCCCGAGGCGGTCGCCGGAGCCGTGGCCGTCGCCCTCGCCGCCGCGCTGGCGACCCGCAGCCGCGGCGGCCCCGCCCCGACCCGCCCCGACGTCCTCCACACCGTCGCCGCGCACCTCCCGGAGAGCGACGTCCGGTCCGGCGTCCGGATCGCCGCCCGCATGCCCGCGCACACCTCGGTGCGGCACGCCGCCGAAGTCCTCGGCTCCGGCTTCCGCATGTCGGGCCCCGACACCGTCCCCTACGCCCTCTGGTGCGCGGCCGGCCACCTCGACGACCTCCACGAGGGCCTCTGGACCACCGTCGCCGGGCGCGGCGACATCGACACCACCTGCGCCATCGCGGGCGGCGTGATCGCCGCCCGCACGGGCGTGGCCGCCCTCCCCGCCGCCTGGCACGCCTCCCGCGAGCCGCTCCCGGACGCCTTCGCCCGACACGCGTGAACGGCGGAGCCCCGGACGGCGCGATCCCTGGTGGGCTGTGACCATGTGAGCGTTCGTCCGGTTTCTTCCGAGTGGAGCAGGAGGCGCCATGTCCGGCCGGTTCGAGGCGACCGTCGAGGTCGGCCGTCCCGTCGACGAGGTGTTCGCGTACC
The DNA here is from genome assembly GCF_000719555.1 of Streptomyces sp. NRRL F-5727. GTDB lineage: Bacteria > Actinomycetota > Actinomycetes > Streptomycetales > Streptomycetaceae > Streptomyces. The sequence continues at coordinate 240,369 of NZ_JOGX01000004.1, read as the reverse complement.
TCGCCGACGGGCGGAACGACCCACGGTTCAGCCCCCGCGTGCTCCGGATCGAGCGGATCCCCGAGGGTCCGACCGCCGTCGGCACCGTGTTCCGCTCCACCGTGAAGGACGCCGGGATGACGACCGCCCGCACCTTCCGGATCACCGCCTACGAGCCGCCCCGGACCCTGCGCTGGGCCGAGGAGTCCAGGAACCTGGTGACGGCGAGCCAGGGCGGCTACGACCTGGAGCCGCTGCCGGGCGGCGGTACCCGGGTCCGCATCCACAACGTCCTGGAGGGCCACGGCCTCGGCAGGCTTCTCGTCGGCCTCGCCCTGGCCGCGGCCCGCAAGGACGCGCCCGCCTTCGGACAGCGCATCAAGGCCGCGATCGAAGCGTCCTGAGACCAGCGCGGTGCCGGACCGTCACCCGGTCGGCCCCGCGCCCCTCATCCGGCTTCCGCCTCCCCGGTACGGCTCCCGGCGGACTCCCCGGTACGGCCCCGGGCCTCGCGCCGCAGCGCGGTGTACACCGACCACACCACCGACACCAGGGGCACCGCCACCACCGCGCCGACGATGCCCGCCGCGATCGAGCCCGCGACCACCGAGATCGCCACCACCAGCGGGTGGAGCCGTACCGCCCGGCTCATCACCAGCGGATGCAGCAGATGGCCCTCGATCTGGCCGATGACGACGATCAGCGCCACCACCAGCCCCGCCACCAGCGGGCCCTTCGCCGCCAGGGCCACCACGGCGGCCACCGCCAGGGCGATCGGCGAACCGATCAGCGGCACGAACGCGGCGGCGAACTCCAGCAGCGCCAGCGGCACCGCGAGCGGCACCCCCAGCAGCCACGGCGCGAGCCCCACCAGGACCGCGTTCACCGCCGCGACCAGCACGATCCCGTGCGTGTACCCCGTGAACGTACGCCACGCGGCCCCGCCCCCGACCGCCACCCGCCCCCGCACCGACTCCGGCAGCTGATCCTGGAACCACGCCCACTGACGGTCCCCGGAGTGCAGGAAGAACACCGACGCGAACAGCGCCAGGGCGAGCGTCGTGAGCACCGCCACCACGTGGTGCGCGCCGCTCACCGCCTCGCCGAGCAGCGCCGAGCGGTGGTCGGACAGGAACCGCCCGATCCTCGCCTCCAGGCCCGTCAGGGCCCCGGGTCCAGGCGGAACGGCGGCGCCTCCAGCCAGCGCTGGACCCGGCCGAGGCCGTCCCCGAACTCCCGCGCCAGCGTGGTGCGCCGGCCCGCCACCGCCTCCCCGACCAGCGCGAGGACGCCGAGGACGAGCGCCAGCCCGCCCAGCAGCGTGAGGGCCACCGCGAGCGCCCGCGGCAGCCCGCGGGCGACGACGTCCGCGACCGGCCGCAGCAGCGCGGTGACCACGAGCCCGAGGAAGAGGGCCACCCCGATCTCGTGGAACCGGCCGAGGAGGGCGAACAGCGTGGAGAGGAGTAGGCCGACGGCGAGCAGCCGCCACGCGTACGCGGCGGCCGTGCGGAGGAAGGGGCCACCCGGGGCGGCCCCGCGGACTGCGGCTGCATGGCCGACGGCTACCACCGCGGCCCGCCCCGCCGCCGCCCGGCGCACCGCGCCCGCCCGGCCTTCACCCGACCAGCGGCGGACCAAGATCGATAGTATTGTCCGCAATGTACGACATCGTGTGATGACCGGAGGCCGTCATGAAGGACTTCAAGTTCGAGCGCAAGCGGTCGCTCTCCCGGAAGGAGGCCGCCGACCAGCTGACCGCCCTGGCGGAGGCGCTGCGGGCGGGCGGCGAGGCCGAACTCGAACTGAGCGGAGGCGTGCTGAACCTGCGGATCCCGGACGAGCTGCGCGGCGAGATCGAGCTGTCGGTGGAGGGCGGCGAGGTCGAGCTGGAGGTGGAGCTGAAGTGGCCGGTCGCCGGGGCCGCGGGGAAGAAGTCCGTCGCCGAGAAGCCGGTGGTGGCGAAGGCGGTGGCGAAGAAGGCGGTGGCGAAGAAGGCCGCGAAGAAGACCGCGGCCAAGAAGGCCGCGAAGAAGGCGACCGCCGAGAAGGCGTCCGCGAAGAAGGCGGCTGCCAAGAAGGCGTCCGCGAAGAAGACCCCGCCCGCCGAGAAGGCACCCGGAAACGCCACCGAGAAGGCCCCCGCCGAGAAGCCCTCGGCCAAGAAGACCTCCGCCAAGCCGGCCAAGCCGGCCAAGTCCGCCAAGGCCCCCGCCAAGCGGTCCTGACCGCGTGGCGGGAGCCCGGGGACTCGGTCGGGTCAGCAGCTGACGGTGCCCCTGCGCAGGGCGTGACCATCGGTGTTGGAGTCGTCGGACCAGTAGACGGGCTTGCTGCCGGCCACGCACTCGTCGGCGCCGGCGAGCGCGAAGCCCTCGTTGTTGTGGTCGGGCATGCCCGCGGGGCGCGCGTACGTGGCGTCGACGGCGAAGGTGCCGGTGGCGTCGACCTTCAGCGTGCGGTGCCGGCCGTCGCAGGTGTCGTCGCAGACGGCCCACAGCCGCGACGCCTGCGGCTCCCACTGGAGCTCCATGACGCCGGCCAGTCCGGTGGCGACCGTGGCGACGCGCGTGGCGGCGCCGCCGTCCTGGAGGACGTACCCGTGGACGGCGCCGGTCCCCTCCACGCCGACGAAGAACACGCCGCCGCCGTGGGCTCCGTATCCGGCCGGGTCGTAGAGGGCGCCGGTGGCGGCGTCCCTGAAGCCGGCGGCGGTGAGGGCGGTGTCGGGGACCCAGGTGATGCCCTCGAAGCCGAGGTTGGAGCCGGTCGCCGGCAGGCTCGCGGTGAGGTTCCACTCGCGGACGGCGGTCAGCGTGGAGCCCGTGCCGGAGACGTCGTACCGGAGCACGGAGAGCCGGCTGGTGCCGGAGGCGTCGCCGTTCCGCTCGCTCGCGACGTACACGCCGGCGGCGGCGCCCGCCCCGGTGACCGTCACGCCCTCGGCGTCAGGAGCGCCGGAACCGCCGGGGAAGCGCACGGTCTTGCCGGAGCCCCAGCCGGCGGACGTGTCGGGCGTCCAGCCGCCGGAGCCGTCCCGGACCAGCCGCCACAGCTTGCCGCTGTTCTGCGCGGCCCAGAGGATCCCGCCCTCCTGGTGGAGGCCGCTGAGGTCGCCGCCGAAGACGTTCGCCGCGTCCGCCGTGACGACCGTGGAGCCGCCGGGCCAGGCCGCCTCCGTACCGCCGCCGGTGCCGCCGCAGCTGTTGGCCGCGCCGAGCGTGACGGCCGCGGCCCGGAACGCCCCGGTGCCGTCGGGGCAGCGCGACCAGGACGGCGCGGAGTGGCTGCTCCAGGAGTGACTGTCGACGAGGGTGCTGCCGTCGGCCAGGTACAGGCGCGCCTTGTCACTGGAGCCGAGCCCGAACTTCCCGTGGACGTCGAAGGCGCGGAACGCGCCCGGCGCCAGGGTCGTGCCGGCGGGGATCGTGTACCGGGAGCTGTCGTTGTCGTCCTTGAGGATCCAGCCGGAGACGTCGACCGCCGCCGTGCCCTTGTTGTACAGCTCGATCGAGTCCTCGACGGAGCCGGTGGTGACGACCTCGTTGACGCGGACGTCGTCGGCCGGTGCGGCGTGCGCGGGCGCGGCGGTCAGCGCGCCGAGGAGGAGCGCCGGCACGGCGGCGAGGGCGAGGGGCAGGTCACGGCGCCGGCGGCGTGCGCGCGGAAGGGTCACGGAAGTCCGTCCTGGGGTTCGAGGGGGGCGGGGCGCCACGAGGGTCCCGGTCCGACCCGAACACCGCCCCTCACGCCCGGACTTCCTCCGTGAACAACAACCGAAGCCTTCCCGCGCCCGCCCGCGCACCCCGAACGGCCCCCTGGAGGTGACGGAAGCCCGGGGAACCCGTTGGAGGAGCCATGAGACGACTCCTCACCACCGCCCTCGCCGCCGCCACGACCACGCTCGTCACGACGCTCTGCGCCGCCGCTGCGCCACTCCCCGGCGTCGCGCCGGGCGCGGCCTCCCTCCACCTGACCCGCGCGCACGTGTCCGAGGGCGGGCGGATCGTGTCGGCCGGCCACGTCCACCTCGACTGCCCCGCCGACGCCCCCGCCCCGCACCCGTACGCCCGGGAGGCGTGCCGGGACGTCCGCGGGGCGGCCGGCGACCTCGACCGCCTGCCGGGCACGACGTTCGCGTTCTGCGCCGACGAGCCCGGCACCACCGTCACCGTGACCGCTGACGGCGTGTACGAGGGCAGGCCGGTGCGCTGGACGCGCACCTACGCCGACGACTGCGCGCGCACCCTCGCGACCGGGCAGGTCTTCGACTTCTGAGCGGCGGCGTCAGCCGGCCGCGCCGAGCCGTCCCGTCGCGGCCAGGGCGCCCCGGGCGATCCCCCCCCCGACGCCCCGGCCGTCCGTCGCCACCCGCGCGGTCCCGGCGCGAGGGCGCGGGTGAAGAGGCCGGTCGCCTCGGGCAGGACGCCGGCGGTGTTCGTGCAGTCGAGCCGCCGATGCCCGAGGCGGGCGAAGTTCCCCCGGACGGGCGCCAGATGCGCCTCGGTGATCCGCGCCCGGTCGGGGTCGTCCGGCGGCGCGGGATGTACCTGCCCCCGGTGGTCCCCCTCGACCACGGCGTGCGCGCCCCCGCCCGCCGCAGCGCGACCTCGTCGTGCACGGCGGCGCCGTCGTCGCCCGGGGCGGTGCGTTCCTCTCCTGACCGGGGGGCTTCATGGGGGACGCCGTGACGCCGCGCAAGGCCGCGAACCGGCCATCCGGCGGAACGCCGTAAACGCGGACCCACCGCCCCGTACCGCCGGTCCCGGAGCCGGCCGTCCGGCCGTGGGGCGGTGATCGGCCGCGTCGGGGGAGCGCGGTCCGGGGCGGGGCCGGTTCCCCGCGTCTGAACTGCAACGGGTCTCTGCAAGTTTCTGACCTGTTTTCAGATCGGCTCGGGAGGCGGCCCGTCGGGCGCGGCGCTCCTGCGGCCGGGGGTGGACGCGCGTAGAGCGGCCGAAAGTCCACCTTGCCGCGCCCGCCCGGCGGAGTCGAGGATTCCTCCCAGCGCAAGCGCTTGTCAGGTTCATGTCGGTCACCCATGACCGATCGCACTCCCCGCCCGAGCCGCCCACCCAGCGGCCCGCCCCCCATACGGAGGATCCAGTGAACCGTTCGTCCCGCAGCCGCGGCCTCACCAAGGGCACCCGCCTGCTCGCCGTGCTCGGCGCCTTCGTCGCCGCGACCGCCCTGGCCGCCCCCACCTCCTCGGCCCAGCCGGCCGACACCGCCCGGGCCACCGCCGCCGCGCTCTCCTCCGCCAGCGACGCGGTGCTCCGGGCCGACGTCGCCGGCACCGCCTGGTACACCGACCAGGCCACCGGCAAGGTCGTCGTCACCGTCGACGCCACCGTCTCGCAGGACGAGATCGCCGCCCTCCGCGAGGCCGCCGGCGGCAACGCCGCCCACCTGAAGATCGAGCGCACCCACGGCAAGATCAACAAGCTCATCGCGGGCGGCCAGGCCATCTACGCGGCCGGCGGCGGCCGTTGCTCCCTCGGCTTCAACGTCCGCAGCGGCAGCACCTACTACGCCCTCACGGCCGGCCACTGCACCGAGATCGCGAGCACCTGGTACACCAACTCCGGCCAGACCGCCGTCCTCGGCACCCGGGCCGGCACCAGCTTCCCCAGCAACGACTACGGCATCATCCGCCACTCCAACGCCTCCGCCGCCGACGGCCGCGTCTACCTCTACAACGGCAGCTACCGGGACATCACCGCCGCCGGCAACGCCTACGTCGGCCAGTCCGTCCAGCGCAGCGGCAGCACCACCGGCCTGCGCGGCGGCACCGTCACCGGCCTCAACGCCACCGTCAACTACGGCAACGGCGACATCGTCTACGGCCTGATCCAGACCAACGTCTGCGCCGAGCCCGGCGACAGCGGCGGCGCCATGTTCTCCGGCACCACCGCCCTCGGCCTCACCTCCGGCGGCAGCGGCAACTGCTCCACCGGCGGCACCACCTTCTTCCAGCCCGTCACGGAGGCCCTCAGCGCCTACGGCGTCAGCGTCTTCTGACCGGGCGCCGACGTCCCGGGCCCGCCCGCCCACACAGAGCACCGCGCCCACGCCGGGAATCCGGCGTGGGCGCGGTCGTAGCGCTTCCCCGGGCAGGGCCCGGCGGTCAGCCCGGCGTCGTCGCCGGGGCCCGTTCCGCCTCCCTGGGGGCGGGCACCCTCGCGGGCGGGCGGAGCCGGGCGCACCGGGCACCGAGCGCCACGAGCAGGCCGGTGGGCAGGAAGACCGCGTCGCACACGACCATCGACAGCGACAGCAGCGGGATGCCGAGCAGGACCGCGATGCCCAGGTGCTCCACGATCATCACGGCGAGCAGGACGTTCTTCAGCCCGCGGTGGGCCAGCGTGAAGGGGAATGCCACCTGCACCATGACGGTCCCGTAGGTCAGCGCCAGGACCAGCAGGGTCTGGGAGGCGAGGAACCCCGAGATCGCCGGCCACGGCGCGAAGTAGTCCAGGTGCAGGGCGTAGTAGAGCGCGCTGCCCTCCTGCCACCGCGAGCCCTGGATCTTGTACCAGCCCGCGGTCGCGTAGATCAGGCACACCTGCGCGGCCACGACGACCATCGCCGCGTTGTGCAGCATCGAGGCCGCGGCGTCCAGGACGGCCCGCGCCTCGTGGTGCGGGAACCAGCGGGCGGCGGCGTACCAGACGCCGAGGACCGCCCACAGCGTCCAGAGGGCGGCGGCCCAGCCCCACGGCGCGTGACCGGACACCGTGAGGAGCGGCGCGGGCGCCAGCGCCCACAGGGTGATGCCCGGGACGTCGAACGCCGCCCAGGAGGTACGGGCCTCCTCGGCCCCGCCCGCCTCCGCCGCCCGCTCCAGCTCCCGCGCCCGTCGGCGCACACGGCGCGCGTCGAGGGACCACACCTCGGCGCAGCGGGTGAGGACCAGGTAGATGACCATGATGCGCAGGACGTTGTCGCCACCGTCGCCCACCAGGCTGTTGCGGTTCTCCAGCGACAGCAGGCCCACCATGAGGAGGACGGACATGGTCCGGGTGCGCCAGCCGAGCAGGACGGCGACGGCGGCGGCCGTCGCCAGGGTGTAGACGGTCTCGAACCACAGCTGCCCGTCGCTCCAGAGGAGCACGGTGAAGCTGCCCTCCTCCTCGACCAGGATCCGGGCCAGGTCGGACGAGAGCGGGCTGCGGTTCCCGTACAGCACGTGGCGGTGGGGCCACTCGCGCAGCAGGAAGGCGAGGCAGACGGCCGCGAGGCCGATGCGCAGGACGGCGGCCTGGTACGGCGCCCGCACCGTCGTGATGTCCGGGAGCCGCCCCGCGAAGCGCGCGGCGAGGGCGGGAAGGAGGGGCGAGCGGTTCATGTCACAGCTCCCTGAGGTCCTGCGGGACGACCGGCCACCAGGGGAGCAACCGGTACTCGGTCGTGTCCGACGGCACCTCCCGGCTCCAGGCCGGCGGGTCGATCAGCGTGAAGCGGCCGGCGACCTGCATCGAGGTGACCCGGCCGCCGTCCCGGACGGCCCCCACCCGCTGGAGGACCACGCGCTTGAGGTAGGCGCCGGTCAGCTCCCCGCGTGCGCCCTTGGGGAGGTCGCCCTCGACGCTGTGGGTGGCGACGTACGAGTCCCAGGCCCGGCGGAGCATGTTCTGGTCCACGTGGCTCGGCGCTACGGCGCCGCGGATCGACTCGATGTCCTGGTCGGTGAGGTTGATCCAGTCGGAGAGCCGGGTGCGGCCGTCGGCGTCGACCGTCGTCACCCGGACGCCGACGGCGTCGTTGCGCTGCATGGGGTTGGGGGCGAAGAGCTTCCAGTCCTGGGCGAACTCGGGCTGGACGTAGGCGTCGATCCGCTCGTGGTGGCGCGCGCTCACGGCGTTGGCCGGGGCCACGCCGAGGAAGACGAACCCCAGGTGGGCGAGGAGGGCGCCGCTCAGTGTGAGCGCCGTGACGGCGAGCGCGGCCGTCGACGCGGGGGACCACCGGGCGGGGTGCCTCGGTTCTCGCATCGTGCTCCTTGGGTGAGGTGGCCCGTGCGTCGTCGGCGTTTCGCACGGGCCACATCTGCTCAGCGGGGGTGTCGGCGGCTGGACCTAGCCGCCGGGGAGGTGCTCAGAGCGGGCAGTTGTCGACGCGGAAGCCCTGGTAGTTGATCCGCGGGTCCTGGTCGCTGAGGTAGTCGGCGACCCTCTCGGCCGCGCTGCCGCCGTACCACTGCGGGTTGCTGACGACCTCGAAGAGGGAGGGGTTCGTCGGCGCGCCCTGGGCGACGCCCAGGTTCGACCGCGGCGGCGGGGCGCCGAAGACGGTGCTGTACTTGATCTCGGTCGAGACCGGCCACTCCTCGGGGTGGTTCTTCCAGAAGCCGGGCGAGCACCACTCGGCGTCCGCGGGCGGCGTCGTCGTCCCGGTCGTGCCAGTGGTCCCGGTCGTTCCGGTGGTACCGGTCGTGCCGTTCGTACCGGTGGTGCCGGTCGTGCCCGTGGTTCCCGTGAGGCCGATCAGGCCGGTGGTGCCGATGAGACCGACGTCTCCGATGATCTTCGGGGCGAAGACCGCGTTCTGGGTGCAGTACCCGAACGTGCCCTTGCAGCTGTGGTTCAGGTTGTGCTTCGACTTGTCGATGACGACGTGGTCGCCGCCCTTGTCGTGCCCCTCGTCCCCAGCGCCGTGGCGGACGTGCGCCGCCGCGTCGACGGTGCCGACCAGCGCCTGGGAGGCGGTGACGGTGCCCAGTGACAGGGCACCTACCGAGAACGCGATGAGCAAACCGCGGAAGTACCGCATGGAGTGTCTGTCCTTTCGTCCGGCGGGAAGAGCTCCCGTCCTAGCTGCCCCTAACGGGTACGGGCGGCGACGGGTGACGACAGGAGACACCAACTCGCTGGCATGGCCCACGTGTTGCTATTAACCGAGAGCTCCGCCATCGGGACCAGCAGAGGTGGAGATCCTGGGGATTCAGATGCCAAACGGATCTGCGGACATCCCGTCCTGACCTGCCCCGCCTGTCCGTTCGGCGGGGCGCGCGGGGGGCGCCCGCGGTCCGCCGGCAGGAGCACCCTTTCGGCCCCACGCCCGTATCGGTGGAATGACCGATGTGCGGCGAGGGCGGGTTTCGGCAGAGTCCTGGGGAGATCGTTCGCGGGCGCCTGTGGTGCGCCTGTTCTTCGAAAGGACCCTCAGTGGACACGTATGCGGATCTGGTGTTCGTCGGCGGCCGTGTGGTCACGGTCGACGCGGAGTTCTCCGTCGCCGAGGCCCTGGCCGTGACCGGCCCGGTCATCAGCGCCGTCGGCAGCCGGGAGGACGTCGCCCCGTACGTCGGACCGGACACCCGCGTCGTCGACCTGAAGGGCGCGACCCTGCTCCCCGGCATCAACGACTCCCACCTGCACGGCGCCGCCTTCGGCATGTCCTCCCCGCCGCTCTCCCTCGACCTGAGCCACCCCGCCGTCGCCTCCCTCGCCGACGTGACCGAGGCGGTGCGGGAGGCCGTGGGGCGCGTCCCGGCGGGGCAGTGGATCACCGGGCACGGCTGGGACACCGGCTATCTCGACGAGTGCGTCGCCGACCCCTCCCGGCTGCCCTCGCGCACCGACCTCGACACGGTCAGCCCGGACCACCCCGTCGTCCTGTACTCCTTCTCCGGCCACGCCACCTGGGTCAACTCCAAGGCCCTGGAGCTCATCGGCGTCGACCGCGACACCGTCGCCCCGCCCGGCGGCGCCATCGTCACGGACGAGGCGGGGGAGCCGACCGGCCTGCTCCACGAGGGCGCGCAGGCGCTCGTCCAGAACGCGCTGCCGCCGCTCAGCCGGCGGGAGCGGGCCGACGCGATCCGCTCGACCCTCACCACCCTCGCCGGACTCGGCGTCACCAGCTACACCGAGCCCGGTCTCGGCCCCGGCGGCGACGGCATCATGCGCGGCACCATGGGCACGGAGACCCTGGACGTCTACCGCGAGCTGCTCGCCGCCGGCGAGCTGACCGCCCGCGTCGGCATCCTGCTCCTCCCCACCGGCATGGCGAGCACCTCCGAGGAGTTCGCCCGGAACCTCGACGCCCTCGACGCCTCCGACCCGGCCGGCGGCGCCGACCCGCGCCGCCTCGCCGTCCACGGCGTCAAGATCTTCGCCGACGGCATCGTCCCCAACAAGACGGCCTGGATGCACGAGCCGTACGTCGGCGGCGGCTGCGGCTCCCTCTGCGTCGGCGGCGAGCTCGACGACGAGCGGGTCGCCGAGATCCGGGCCATGATCCGGCACGCCCACGCCGCCGGCCACCAGCTCGGCGTCCACGCCACCGGTGACCGGGCCATCGACACCGTCGCGGACGCCTTCGCCGAGGCCACGGCCGCCCTCCCGAGGACCGACGCCCGTCACTACGTCATCCACGGCGACTTCCTCACCCCGCACGCCATGAAGGTGCTCGCCGCCCACGACTACGGCGTCAACATGAACCCCACCATCAAGTGGACCGTCGCCGACATGGAGGAGGAGTTCGTCGGCGCCGGCCGCGCCGCCTACGCCTGGCCCTACCGTGACGCCCTCGACGCCGGCGTGCGGGTCGCGAGCGGTTCCGACGCCCCCGTCACCCTCCCGGACTGGCGCCAGGGCGTCGCCACCATGGTGCTGCGCGAGTCGAAGGCGGCCGGCCGGGTCAGCGGCCCGGAGCAGCGCATCGCGCTGGCCGAGGCGATCCGCACGTACACCGTCGTGGCCGCCTGGCAGGACTTCGCCGACGACTGGAAGGGCTCCCTGGAGCCGGGCAAGGCCGCCGACCTGTGCGTGGTCGACGGGGACCTGCTCGGCGCGGACCCGCACGCCATCCCGGAGATGCCCGTCGTCCTCACCGTCATGGACGGGCGGATCGTCCACGACACGCTGCGCGATTGACGTCCACCGGACGGATGATCATCCTGGAGGAATGGCAGCACGGCGCGACACGACGGACATCCTGGACTCGGCCCTCCGCGTCCGCGAGGCCGCCAGGAGCGCCACGGCCGGGGAGGCGGGCGCCGACACGGTCCTGGCGGCCCTGGCGGACGTGGTGGAGCACGACCACGCCTCACTGAGCCGGTGGGACCCCCGACGGCGGCGCCACACCACGCTGGCGGGCAGCTACCCCGAGGACGCCACGGCCTACATCGAGACCCGCCTCCACCGGGACCCGGTGTTCACCGTGCTGCGCGGCCCGGCCCGGGGCGGGCTCTGGCTCGGGGACGTACCCGAGGAACTGCTGGCCGCCTCGCCGGGCTTCCAGGACGTCCTGGCCCCGCTCGGCATCGAGGACGGCGTGGCCCAGTGCCTCTTCGCCGCCGACGGCCGGTACGTCGGCATGCTCAACATCAGCGTCCGGGGCCGGCGCCGCACCCCCGACCCGGCCCGCGCCGTCGTCACCCTGCTCACCGAGTCCCTCGCCGCGGCGGTGGCCTCCTGCGAGGCCCCGCCCGACCAGGAGGCCGCGGCCGGACCCGCGCCGGGCCCGGAGCGGCCCGGCGGGCTCTCGCCGCGCGAGCTCGAAGTGCTGGCCGAGCTGACGGCCGGCCGCACCAACCGGCAGATCGCCGAGCGGCTGTACGTCACCCCGCGCACCGTGGGCACCCACGTCGAGCACATCCTCGCGAAGCTCGACGTCCCCAACCGGGCGGCGGCCGCCGCCCGGGCCGCCGCCTGGGGCATCGCCCTCCCGCTGACCGCCCCGGACACGGGCAGCGGATACTGACGGGAAGCGGCAAGGGGAGCAGGGGGGAGGGCGGCGGTGGAGTGGACGCCGGCGGCGGGCGTGCTCGCCGGTCTGCTGATCTCGGTGGTGACCGCGCCCGTGGGCGTCTCCGGCGCCGTCTTCCTGCTGCCGGTCCACCTCAGCGTCTTCGGCGTCCCCAACCCGGCGGTCACACCGACGAACCTGCTGTTCAACGTCGTGGCGGGCCCCGGCGCCCTGTGGCGCTACCGCCGCGACGGCGCGCTGCGCGGCCCGCTCGCCCGGCGCCTGGTCGCCGGGACGCTGCCCGGGGTGGTGGCCGGCGCGGTGATCCGCGTCCACGCCCTGCCGGGCCCGACGGTCTACCGCCTGCTCATCGCGGGGCTCCTCCTCCCGCTGGGCCTGTGGCTGTGCGCCCGCACCCTCCGCCCGGCGCGCCGCCCCGGCCCGGCGTCCCCCGCGGCCGAGCCGTCGCCCGGCGTGCTCACCGGCCTCGCCCTCGCCGTCGGCGTCGTCGGCGGCATCTACGGCATCGGCGGCGGCTCCCTCCTCGGCCCGGTCCTCGTCGCCCGCGGCCTGCCCGTCGCCCGGGTCGCGCCGGCGGCCCTCGCGACCACGTTCGTGACGTCCGTCGTCGGCGCGGCGACCTACGCCGTCCTGTCCCTCGCCGGCACGGGCGACATCGCGCCCGACTGGTGGCTCGGCCTGGCCTGCGGCCTCGGCGGTCTGATCGGCGGCTACGTCGGCGCCCGCCTCCAGCCCCGGCTGCCCGAGCGCGCCCTCCGCCTCCTCCTCGGGGCGCTCGCCACGACGATCGGGGCCCTGTACGCGGGCCAGGCCCTGACCTGACAGCCGACGGGTTCCGGTCGCCGGGGGATCGGATCAATCCACCGGGACGCCCAGCCGCTCCGCGACCGTGGTCAGCGCCTTCCCGAGGGGCAGGGCCACCCGGGCGGCGGCGAGCTTGTCACCGCGCGTGGGATCCCGGTTCACGATCACCACCGGCGTACCGGCCTCCGCCGCCTGCCGCACGAACCGCAGCCCCGACATCACCGTCAGCGACGACCCCAGCACCAGCACCGACGCCGCCTCCCGCACCAGCTCCCGGCAGCGCTCCACCCGCGCCGCCGGCACCGTCTCGCCGAAGAACACCACGTCCGGCTTGAGCACACCGCCGCACACCACGCACGGCACCACGTGAAAGCCCGCGACCTGCTCGTCCGTGAGATCGGCGTCACCGTCCGGGTTCATCGCGGCCGGCACCGGGTCGAAGCCGGGGTTGGCCTCCTCCAGCCGCCGCGCCAGCTCGCGCCGCGCACTGACGTCTCCGCAGCCGAGACAGACCACCCGGTCGAGGCTCCCGTGCAGGTCCACGACGCCGTCGCTGCCGGCGGCCTGGTGCAGCCCGTCGACGTTCTGGGTGATCACCCCGGTCAGCAGCCCCGCCCGGCCGAACGCCGCCACCGCCCGATGCCCGGCGTTGGGCCGCGCCCGCCCGAACGTCCGCCAGCCGAGGTGGCTGCGCGCCCAGTACCGCCGCCGCGCCGGAGCGCCGCCGGTGAAGTCCTGGTAGGTCATCGGCGTGTGCCGGCTGAGGCTCCCGCCCTCGCCCCGGTAGTCCGGAATCCCCGACTCGGTCGAGATCCCGGCCCCGCTGAGCACCACCACCCGCCCCGCCCGCACCACCGAGACGACCGGTTCCAGGTCCGTGGTGCCCGGCGGCAGGTCCTCGGTCGGTGTCCAGCTCAAAGTAGGCCGCATACGCATGCCGCCAGCGTACGAAAGGACACCCGGGAAGCGCGCCGACGAGGCCCGGACGGCGGGTGTGGGGGCCGGGCGCGGGGGTTCGGGCCGGTCGGGCGGGGACGGGGGGGGGATGGACGGTGCCGGTCCATTCACAACACACGTGCGTGGATCATGATGGTCGCGGTGTTGGACCTGGCCGGTCGCGGGACGCGAAGGTGGGTCCCGGCGCCCCGCACTGCCCGCGAGTTGCCCTCCGTACAAGAGAGATGAGGCAGTCCTCGTGAACGACGTCTTCGAGACGACGAGCGGAACCGTCCGGGGTTTCCGGGCCGCGGACGACGTCGTCGCCGTGCTCGGCGTCCCCTACGCGGCGCCGCCGTTCGGGTCGCACCGGTTCCGGGAGCCGGTCGCGGCCGCGCCGTGGAGCGGGGTCAGGGACGGTACGGAGTTCGGGCCGATCGCGCCGCAGTCGGCGGAGCTCCCGGGCGCGCCCGTCTGGTCGCCCGGCGACGAGGACGTCCTCACCGTCAACGTCTGGACCCCGGCCGCCGACATCGGCGGCGGCCGCCTGCCCGTGCTGGTCTGGTTCCACGGCGGCGCCTACACCTTCGGCTCCTCCGCCCAGCCCGACTTCGACGGTACGGCCCTGGCGCGCGCCGGACTGGTCGTGGTGACGCTCAACTACCGGCTCGGCTTCGAGGGGTTCGGCCATGTGCCGGACGCTCCCGGCAACCGGGGGCTGCTCGACCAGGTCGCGGCCCTGCGCTGGATACGGGAGAACATCGCCGGCTTCGGTGGCGACCCCGGCAACGTCACGATCGCCGGCCAGTCCTCCGGAGCCGCCTCGGTGGCCTGCCTGATGGTGATGGAGCGGGCCCGGGGCCTCTTCCACCGGGCCGTCGCCCACAGCCCGGCCAGCGTCTTCCACACGCCGGACATCGCCGAGACGACCACCCGCGAGATCGCGGCGGCCGCGGGCCGCCCCGCCACCGCCGCCGGCCTGGCGTCGGCGACGCCGCGGGAGCTGCTCGCCGCGGCGGACCAGGTGGTCGAGGCGTACCGGAACGACCCCGCGTCGGGCTCCCGCCACTACGACCCCTCCCTCTTCGCCCCGGTCCTCGACGGCGGGGACCTGCCCGCGGACCCCCTCGCGGCACTGGCCGCCGGAGCCGGCCGGGAGGTGGACCTGCTGGTCTGCCACACCACGGAGGAGTACTGGCTCCTCGACGCCGTCGGCAGCTGCGCGAGGATCTCCACCGAGACGCGACTCGCCCGCTTCGCCGCCGACTTCGGCCTCCCCGACGAGCTGATCCCCGGCTACCGCGCCGCACTGCCGCACGCCCCGGTCCGCGACGTCCACCTCGCCGTCTTCGGCGACCTGCTCTTCGGCGAGTTCGCCCACCGGCTCGCCGAGGCCCACGCGGCGGCGGGCGGCCGGACGTACCTGTCCCGCTTCGACCGCCGCCGCGGGGGAGCCGACGGCGCCGCCGTCCGGGCCTGGCACTGCGCGGACATTCCCTTCGCCTTCGGCAACCACGACGACCCCCGCCTGTCCTTCCTCATCGGCGGCACCCCCACCCCCGAGGACCGGTCGATGGCCCGCCGCATGGTCCGCGCCTGGGCCGACTTCGCCACGACCGGCGACCCGGGCTGGACACCGCTCGCAGCCGGCACGACCGAGCCCGTCCACACCTGGAGGCCGGAGGACCAGCCGCCGGGCCGGCTCCCCGCCCCTCCGCGCGCCGTGTGGGCGAAGGCCGACTTCCCCGTCCTGCGCCCCTGACCCGCCAGGACCGGGGCCGTCCGCCGCCCCGGAGCGGCGTTCTACGCGGCGGAGGCGAGGAGGCGGCGGAGGGCCAGGGCGGCGGGCGGGCCCCAGCTCGGTTTGCCGCCGGGGCGGCCCTGGCGGCCGGCCTCGCCGACGAGGAGGCCGCCGAGGGCGCGCCACAGCGCCCAGCCCCGGGCGCGGCGGAGGGTCGCCGGGTCCGCCGTCGGGCGGTAGGCGCGGTGGAAGCGGTCGGCGGCGCCGTCGGGGAGCAGGACCCAGGGGGCGGCCAGGTCGCAGGCCGGATCGCCCGCGCACACCTCCCCGAAGTCGATCACGCCGCAGAAAGTGCCGTCCTCGGTGAGGACGTTGGCCGGGTGCAGGTCGCCGTGGAGCCACACCGGGGGCCCCGGCCACGGGGGCGCCGCGACGGCATCGTCCCACAGCGCCCGGGCCGCGTCCGGATCGGGGATCAGGCCCATCCCGGTCGCCGCGGCCAGCCCTTCCAGGAAGGAATCGGACTGGGCGGAGAGCGGGCCGCCGCGTCCGCTGCCGACCGGCGCGCCCTCCGGCGCGGGCCGGTGCAGCGCCGTCAGGAAGGCCGCGAGGCGGTCGGCGGAGTCCTCCGCGCGCGTGGCGGGGGAGAGGTCGGCCGGGCTGCCCGGAACCCACGTGGTGACGAGCCACGGACGCGGGAACGACTCCGAGGGCTCACCGAGGCGTTGAGGGACCGGGGTGGGCAGCGGCAGGCCCGCCACCAGGCCCGGCACCCAGGCGTACTCCTTGCGCAGCAGCTCGTCCGCCGAATCCGTCGCCCACGGCAGCCGTACCGCCAAGTCCTCGCCCAGCCGCCACAGTTGGTTGTCCCATCCGCGCGCCCCCAGCCGCAGCGGAAGGCCCGCCAGATCGGGGTGCTGCTCCCGCAGCAGCTCCCGGATCAGCTCGGCGGTGATCTCGGTCCCGGAGTGGGTGCGCGTGTCCGTCATGCGCAGCAACCTACGGTGTCCGTCCCGGGCGCGGAGCCGGTCGGTAGAGTCGGGCGGATGACCGACGACGCCGACACCTGGAACCGCCTCGTCGCGCTGCTGCCGGAGGCCGAGGCGCGGGAGGCCGGGGAGTGCTGGGCCGTCGGCGAGCAGGAGGCGGCGCTCGGCCTGCTCGTCTCCGGGCTCGTCGACCATCGGGTGCCGATCGGCGAGACCGACAGGGCGCGGATCTCGGTGCTCGCGGAGGGGTGGGGCGAGCGGGAGCTCCTCACGCCGCGGATCCTGCGGTGCCGGGGGGACGGGGAGCCGTCCCCGGTACGGCTGTCGGAGCAGGCCGAGGGGCACGACGGCGGCACCGGCGACGTCCTCGTGCCGTGGATCGGCTGCGACCGCTGCGGACGGGTGCTGACGCGGAGGCACACCCGGGAGCCCTGGGGTGGCCTCTCCTTCCTGGCATGGAGCTACGTCATCACGTCCGGGGCGGGCGGCTCTGTCGTACGGGAGTTCCCCGGCGACGCCGTCGACGCCGCCTTCGCCGACCTGCTGGCCGTGTGCGCGCCGGAAGACGCGTTCGGTATGTGAGGTGGGGGGTGGGGGCGGACGCGCGCCCGCCCCCACCCCCGCCGCGTCAGTCCGACAGGGAGGCGAACGCGCCGGGCTCGTACGAGCCGCCCGGGTTGCGCACGATGACGTTCATCCGGGTCGCCGCGTTGATCAGGGAGACCAGACAGACCAGCGCGCCGACCTCGTCGTCGTCGAAATGGGCGCGGACGTCCGCCCAGGTCGCGTCGGAGACCCCGCCGTCGCCCAGGCGGGTGCCCTCCTCCGCGAGCGCGAGCGCGGCTCGCTCCGCCCCGGTGAAGACGGTGCTGTGCCGCCACGCGGCGACCAGGTGGAGCCGGCGCGCGGACTCTCCGGCGGCCGCGGCCTCCTTGGTGTGCACGTCCACGCAGAAGCCGCAGCCGTTGAGCTGGCCGACCCGCAGCTCGACCAGCTCCCGCAGGGGCTTCGGCAGCGTCGAGGCGTCCAGGGCCTGCGAGGTGGCGTAGAAGCGCTTGGCGACCTTCGCGGCGGTCGGGCTGTCGAACAGGTTGAAGCGGGGTTCCATGGCGTCGTCCTCACTGGTGGTCGTATCGGGTCGTCCGACGCGGTGCGGCGCGGGACGACCAGAAGACGCCGACCGCCCGGATCCTGTGACGGCGTGGCGGTGTGGCGTGACTCACGGGGGCCCGCTGTCACACGGCGGGGCCGGCCGGCGTCTCGTGCGCGGCACGCACGCGACACCGAGGGACGGGACCCGCCGATGAACGACCGCACCACCGCGACCGCACGCACCGAGGCCGGCCCGGCCACGGACGGACAGCAGACCCACGACCGCACCGACGCCGTCACCCGGACCTTCGTCCGCCACCGCAACCTCCTCTTCACCGTCGCCTACGAGCTCCTCGGCTCCGCCGCCGACGCGGAGGACGCCCTCCAGGAGACCTGGCTGCGCTGGGCCGGCGTCGACCCCGGCACCGTCCGGCAGCCGCGGGCGTACCTCGTGCGGATCGCCACCCGCCAGGCGCTGAGCCAGTTGCGCGCGCTCGGGCGGCGCAAGGAGTCGTACGTCGGCCCCTGGCTGCCGGAGCCGCTGCTGACCGCCCCGGACGTGGCCGAGGACGTCGAACTGGCCGAGAGCGTGTCGATGGCGATGATGCTGGTGATGGAGACGCTCGCGCCGACCGAGCGGGCCGTCTTCGTGCTGCGCGAGGTCTTCGACCTCGGCTACGACGAGATCGCCGAGGCCGTCGGCAAGAGCCCCGCCGCGGTCCGTCAGATCGCCCACCGCGCCCGCGCCCACGTCGCCGCCCGCCGGCCGCGCGGAGCCGCCTCGGAGGAGGAGACCCGGCGTACGGTCGAGGCGTTCCGCCGGGCGGTCGAGACGGGCGACCTCCAACGGCTCCTCGACACCCTCGCCCCCGACGTCGTCCTCCTCACCGACGGCGGCGGCGTGGTCCGGGCCGCGCTCGCCCCCGTCGTGGGAGCGGACCAGGTCGCCCGGGTGCTGGCGCGGCTCGCCGCCACGGCGTCCCTCCGCCCGGCGAAGATCAACGGCGCCCCGGCGCTCACCGTCCACCCCGCCGCGACGGCCGGCGACGCGCGGGCCGCCGACACCGTGGACACCGTCCTCGCCCTCCGCGTCGCCGACGGCCTGGTCACCGGCCTCTACGCCGTACGCAACCCGGAGAAGCTGCACCACCTCCACCGCGAGACGCCGCTGCGCCGCCACGCGGACGACGACCCGCTGACGTGAGGGCGCCTGCCCGGGGCACCGGGGCCTAGCGGCCGGCGGTCTCGTACAGCAGCCGCGCCGCCACCGACGCGCCGTCGTCCCGGACCGTCCCGCGCACGGCCCGGGCGCGTGACCGGACGTCGGGGCGGAGCGCCCGTGCCAGGGCGTCCGCCAGGGTGCCGGAGGTGGGGGTCGGGGCGTCGTGGGTCACGGCGATGCCCAGGGCGGTCGCCCGGCCGGCCCAGTACGGCTGGTCGCCGCCCTGGGGGACGATCACCTGGGGCACGCCGGCCCGGGCCGCCGTCGTCGTGGTGCCGGCGCTGCCGTGGTGGACCACCGCCGCCACCCGGCCGAACAGCGCCCGGTGGTCGACCTCGCCGACCGTCAGGCAGTCGTCGCCGGCGTCCGGCGCGTCGAGGCCGGCCCAGCCGCGCGCGACGATCACGCGGTGGCCCCGGTCCCGGACCGCCTCGACGGCCGCCCGGGCGATGCCGGGAGCCCGCGTACCGAGGGGCGTGCTGCCGAAGCCCACGTACACCGGCGGGGCGCCGGCCGCCAGGAAGGCCGCCACCTCGGCGGGCAGCCGGCCGTCGTCGGGGCGCAGCCACGCACCGGTCGTCACGACGCCGAGGCCGGTCGGCGGCCAGGGGCTGAGGACCGGGTCCGCCGCCAGCCAGGGGCGGGCGGTGAAGGCGTGGTCGCGGACGTCCGAGACCGGCGGCAGGCCGGCCGACGCCCGCAGCCCGTTCAGCGTCCCGCCGAACATGTCGTCCGCGAGGCGGGCGTCGAGGGCCCACAGCTCGTCGTTGTCCTTCACCTCCGGCGGCAGCGGCCGGCCGCGCCGCCCCGGCGGCGGCTGGTGCGGGGCGGGCAGGACGACCGGCGTGTGCGTGACGTACACGTAGTGGACGCCGAGGAGTTCGGCCACCGACCGGGCGCCCGTGGTGACCGGCAGCGGGCCCGTCGCCACCAGCACGTCGCACCCCTCGGCCGCCTCTGCGACCGCGCCGAACTGCGCGGCCATCAGATCCGCCGCCCGCTGTGCCAGCCCCTCCGCGGAGCCCGGCTTCACCGTCGTCACCAGCGGCCGCACCGGCGCCCCCACGGGCACCGACGTCACCCCGGCCGCGGCCAGCAGCTCCGTGAACTCCTCGTCGGGCGGCGCGCAGACCCGTACCTCCGCGCCGCGCTCGCGCAGCCGCACCGCGAGTCCCGCCATCGGCTCCACGCTCCCGCGCGCCCCGTACGTGGACAACACCACCCGCATGCCGCACCCTCCCCCTTCTCCGCCCGCTGCCGCCGGTACCCGACCGACCTGACCTGCACCTCTATACGGGTGTGCGATTGTCGGTCGCGCGTGATAGTCACTACACCCACGGGGTGGGACGATCATCAGCCACCTCGTGTGAACACAACAAGGGGTGGGGACATGGCGTTGCTCCGTGACGTGGGCATCACGCTGGGACGATGGACGGGCCGGCCCGTCGCGCGCGTCGACGAGGACGCGGGCGACCCGGACGTGCCGCGGGTCCGCGCGGCCGCCGAGGCCGCGGACTGGGCGACCGTACGGGACGTCCTCGACGCGCGGCCCGAGAGCGAGGACCGCACCGGCCTCCTGTGGGCCGTCGGGGACGTCGCCGGGGTGGAGCGGTGGATCGCCGACGTGATGGCGGCCGAACCCGACGCCGCGCTGCCGCGCCTCGTCGCGGCCGTCCGGCACATCAGCTGGGGCTGGGAGGCCCGGACCTCCGCCCGCGCCAGGGACGTCTCCCGCGAGCAGTTCCAGATCTTCCACGAGCGGCTGGCCACGGCCGAGACCTGGCTGTACGAGGTCGCCGAGCAGGAGCCCGGCTGGACCTCGCCCTGGTACGGCCTCCAGGTCACCGGGCGCGGACTCCAGGTCGGGCCCGACATCGCGCGGCGGCGCTTCGAGGCGACCGTGCGGCGCGACCCGCACCACCTGGGCGCGCACCAGCAGCAGTTGCAGCAGGTCTGCGAGAAGTGGAGCGGCTCCCACGAGGAGATGCACGCCTTCGCCCGCGCGTCGGCGTTCGGCGCGCCCGGCGGGACGCTCCTCGGCCAGCTCGTCGCCGTCGCGCACCTGGAGCACTGGCTCGCCCTCGACTCCGGCCCCGACGCCCGGTACATCGGCCGGCCCGAGGTGATCGCCTCCCTCCGCGAGGCGGCCGACCACTCCATCCGCCACCCGGACTTCGTCCGCGGGCGCGGCTGGCTCCAGGTCCACAACACCTTCGCCATGGCGTTCTCGCTCGCCGGCGACGTCGCCTCGGCGCGGGAGTGCTTCCGGGCCACGGAGGGACGCGTCACCGAGTTCCCCTGGTACTACCTCAACGGCTCCGACCCGGCGAAGGCGTACAAGGAGTACCGCTCCTACGCCGGACGCTGAGCCGCGGCAGGGCCGACCGACCCTCCCCGGGACGCCCCGGGGGCAGGTCGCTGCCCTCGGCCCTCACGGCCCCAGGACGGCGGGCCCCGGTCCGGGACCGGCCCAGGACGGCAGTCCCCGCGGCCCCGGTCCGGCCGACCGCCGTGGCCGTCCCCGGACCGCCGCGGTGGTACGCCCCGGGCCCGAACCCGCTCGGACCGCCGCCCCCACCCGTACCCGCCCCTTCACACCACCCTTCGTCCCTCGTCCCACCCCTCGTCCCGCCCCATCGCACCCCGCCCGCGCCCCACACCGCGCGGGCGCGCACCGAAGGACCGCGCCAGGTGTCCCACTCCGAGACCTCCCCGCACACCCCGAGCTCCCCGACCGGCGAGACCGCCCACACCTTCCAGGTGGACCTGCGCGGCCTCGTCGACCTGCTCTCCCACCACCTCTACTCCAGCCCCCGCGTCTACCTGCGCGAACTGCTGCAGAACGCCGTCGACGCCATCACCGCCCGCCAGGCCCTCACCCCCGGCGCGCCCGGCACGATCACCGTGCGCACCGGCGAGACGCTCACCGTCACCGACACCGGCGTCGGCCTCACCGAGGCCGACGTGCACCGCTTCCTCGCCACCATCGGGCGCAGCTCCAAGCGGACCGCCGAGGGCGCCCTGGACGGTGCCGGGATCGCCGCCGAACGCGGCGACTTCATCGGCCAGTTCGGCATCGGCCTGCTCGCCTGCTTCGTCGTCGCCGACGAGATCACCGTGCTGAGCCGGTCCGCCGCCGACCCGGCCGCGCCCACCGTCGAATGGCGCGGCCACTCCGACGGCCGCTACACCATCCGCACCCTGCCCTCCGCGACCCTCCCCGAGCCCGGCACCACGGTGAAGCTCGTCCCCCGCGCCGACAACGCCGAATGGACCAGCCCCCACCAGGTCGTCACCCTCGCCCGGCACTACGGCGGACTCCTCCGCCACGAGGTCACCGTCGTCGACCCGCGCGGCGAGACCCACCGCGTCAACGAGGCGCCGCCGTGGGAGAGGACCCACCGCTCCCCGCTCGCCAAGCGCGAGGCGTACACCGCGTACTGCCGCGACCTCTTCGACTTCACCCCGCTCGACACCATCGAGCTGGACCTGCCGGCCGCCGGACTGCGCGGCGTCGCCTACGTCCTGCCCACCGCCGTGAGCCCGGCCCAGCGCGCCGGCCACCGCGTCCACCTCAAGGGCATGCTGCTCACCGACCAGGCGCCCGAACTGCTCCCCGAATGGGCGTTCTTCGTCCGCTGCGTCGTCGACACCACCAGCCTGCGGCCGACCGCCTCCCGCGAGTCGCTGTACGAGGACGGCACGCTCTCCGCCGTACGGGACGCCCTCGGCGACCGGATCCGCGACTGGCTCACCGGGCTCGCCGCCAGCGACCCCGCCCTCCTCCACCGCTTCATCGACACCCACCACCTCGCCGTCAAGGCGCTCGCCCGCTACGACGACGAGCTGCTGCGCATCGTGCTGCCCTGGCTGCCGTTCGAGACCACCGACGGCAACGTCACCCTGGAGGAGTTCGCGCGGACCCACCCCACGCTCCTGGTCACCCGCAGCGTCGAGGAGTTCCGCCAGGTCGCGCCGATCGCCTCCGCCGCCGGACTCGGCGTCGTCAACGGCGGCTACACCTACGACCGCGACCTCGTCCACCGGCTGCCCGAGATCCGGCCCGGCACCACCGTCACCGACCTCGACCCGGCCACCGTCACCGCCCACCTCGACGCCGTCGACCCGAGCGCCGAACTCCGCGCCGCCGCCTTCCTCGCCGTGGCCCGCGAGACCATCGGCGTCCACGACTGCGACGTCGTCCTGCGCGACTTCCAGCCCGTCACCGCCCCCGCGCTGCTCCTCGACAACCGCGACGCCCGCCACGAACGCACCCGGTCGAGCCTCGCCGCCGACAGCGACGGCCTGTGGGCCGACATCCTCGGCTCCCTCCGGAACGAGACCCCGCGCGCCCAGCTCGTCCTCAACCACCTCAACCCGCTGGTCCGCCAGGCCCTCACCATCGGCGAACGCGGCCTCGCCGTCACCACCGCCGAAGCCCTCTACGGCCAGGCGCTGCTGCTCAGCCGCCGCCCGCTGCGCGCCAGCGAGAGCGCCCTGCTCAACCGGGCCTTCATCGGCCTGCTCACCCACGCCATGCACCACCCGGGCGACGCCGCCCCCGGCTCCGAGCCCCGGAAGGAACTGTAGAGATGCTGGACACCCCCGAGGCCGTCGTCGAGGCGCTCCGCGAGAACCACGAGCGCCCCCACGGACTGGCGCGCACCGTCACCGCCGAGGAACTCGTCGAGGCCGCCGAGGTCTTCGAGAAGCCCGACGTGCTCGTCACCGCGCTCCTCGAACTGATGACGGCGTACGAGTTCACCGGCGAGCAGCGCAAGTCGCCCGTCGCCTTCGCCCGCATCCTCAAGCTGTGGGACACCGCCCCCGACTCCTTCAGCCCCTACGAGGCCCACCAGGTCTTCTGGCGCTTCAAGTGGGTCACCACCTCCCTCCTCCAGGTCCCCGAGATGCCGCTGGCCACGGTCGCCGGCTGGATCGACCAGATGCGCGAGCGGTACGAGGCCGCCGGCCACGGCGTCCAGCCCGTGGCCGCCATGCGCTACCACCTCGCCCAGCACACCGGCACGGGCGTCCCCGACGCGTACGACCTGTGGGCCACCCGGCCCCGCACCGACCTCAGCGACTGCGAGGCGTGCGAGACCCGCCACCACGCCTGGTACCAGGTCACCGCCGGCGACGACGCCAGGGCCCTCGACATCTGGCGGCCCGTCCTCGACGGCGAGCAGGTCTGCAGCGAGGAACCGCAGATGAGCCAGGCGCGCGCCCTGCTGCCGCTGCTCCGCACCGGCCGCACCGACGAGGCGCGCTCCCACCACCTCACCGGCTACCGCAAGGTCCGCGGCAACACCGGCATGCAGGCCGAGGTCGGCCTCCACCTGGAGTTCTGCGCCCTCTCCCGCAACGAGGGCCGCGGCCTGGAGATCCTGGCGGAGAACCGGCCCCTCTTCGAGGCGACGGGCGCCCCGCTCGACCGCCTCGGCTTCCTCACCGGCGTCGAGGTGCTCCTCGCCCGGCTCGTCGAGGACGGCCACGACGCCACCGCCGTGGCGGGACCGCCCGGCCGCGACTGGACGGCGGCCGAGCTCCTCGCCCACGTCCGCGCCGAGGCCGAACCCCTCGCCGCCGCCTTCGACGCCCGCAACGGCACCAGCGCCGTCGGCGACCGTCGCCGGGAGCGGCTCGCCCGCCGCCCGCTGCTCGACGAGCCGCTGCCGCTCGGCCTGCGCGCGGCAGCCGCCGTCCGCGCCACCGCGCAGGCCACCCCCGCGACCGCGCCGCCGGCCGCTGCCCGGACCGCGATCCCCGACGACTTCGCCGCCCTCGTGCGCGAGGCCCGCCGGATGTCGCGCGACGGCCACCCCGGCGACTCCCGGCTCTGGACCCGCATCGCCGAACGCCGCGCCACCGCCACCGAACCGCACGACGCCACCCTCGGCCCCGAGGACCTGCTCCGCGCCGAACTCGCCGAGCACGAGGCCCAGAAGCACTGGCTGGACGACCGGCACACCAAGGGCGTCGCCGAACTCGATGCCGCCGTCGCGCACTTCGAGCGACTGGACATGCCCTGGCACGCCCTGTCCGCCCGCGCCCGCACCCTCGCCTGGAGCACCTCCCCGAGCCCCCGCGACGACGAGCCCGCCCCGGACCGCGCCGCGACCCGCACCGCGCTCGACGAGCTGCTGCGCGCGGTGGACAAGCAGCTCGCGGAGACCCCCTTCGACGGCGAGCCGCGCGGCGAGGCGGAGGCGTCCTTCGGGACCGACCTGCGCGCCGAGCGCACCCTGGCGTACCTCTCCGTCCGCTACTCGGCGGCCTTCGCCGCGTACCAGGAACTCCTCGCCGCCCTGGGCAAGGCGGCGAGCGGTGACGCGGCCGGTGACGGGGACGGAGGGGAGGACCAGGACGTCGACGCCCTCACGGAGCGCTTCGAGGAGGCCGTCCACACCCTGCGCACCGAGGCGACGCGCCTCGGCTACCCCCACCAGAGCGCCAACGCACGCCAGTTCGTCGCCGACATGATGGGCCGGCGCGGCGCCATGGCCGACGCCGAGCGGGAACTCCGTGCCGCCCTCCAGGACCTCGAAGCCGCCGGGCGGCCCTGGCGCCGTCCGCGCCCGACCGCCCTCCTCGCGCAGATCCTGCTCGCCCAGGACCGGCCCCAGGAGGCGGTGGAGCTCCTCCACTCGGCGATCGCCGACGCCGTCACGTACGACGACACGTCCTTCGCGCTGGCCCCGACGTACATGCTGCTCGGTCACGCCTCCTCGCACCTCGGTGATTACAACGGCGCCGTCCGCCACCTCTCCGAGGCCGCGGCCCGCTTCGACCAGGCCGGTGACCCCGGCGAGGCCACCGACGCGCGCCTCCAGCTCGCCATGGTCCTCGGCCGTTCCGGCCGCAACGCCGACGCGGTGGCCGTACTGGAGTCCGTCCTCGCGGACGAGGCGGCGTCCGGCGCCGACGAACGGGCCC
Source organism: Streptomyces sp. NRRL F-5727 (assembly GCF_000719555.1). GTDB lineage: Bacteria > Actinomycetota > Actinomycetes > Streptomycetales > Streptomycetaceae > Streptomyces. Next base: position 214,955 of record NZ_JOGX01000004.1, on the reverse strand, counting down.
TCGCCCAGGCCCGCCTGACCCTCGGCCGGGGCCTGCGCGAACTGGAGGAGTACCTGCCCGCCGCCGAGGAACTGCTCCGCCTCGCGGACACCGTCGCCGGCTGGCCGGAGGAGGACCGCGCCGTCCTCACCCTGGTGGCGGCGGAGGCGGCGACCACCCTCGCCCTCGCCGACCGCTGGGACGCGGCGGACACGGCGTACGCCCGGGCCGTCGCCGCCCACGCCGAGGCCCCCAACCCGCCGATCGTCTGCCTGATGCTGCGGGAGTTCGCACGCCTCACCATGCAGCGCCACGACACCGCCGAGACCGAAGGCGCCGTGGGCACCCAGCCCGTCGACGCGGCCCTGGCGCACCTGGCCCGCGCCGACGCGGTCCTCGACGCGCTGCCGCCCGGCGAGGAGGGTTTCGCCGTCTGGTACGAGCGCGGCGAGATCCACTACCGCCGCGCCCGCGTCCTGGCCGAGGCGGGCCGCTTCGAGGAGGCCCTGCCGGAGGCGGAGGCCGCCGTCGCCACCCACGAGGGCGGCGGCGAGGAGGGCGAACTCGCGCGCGCCGAAGCGGTCCGCGTCGCCGCCCTCATCGAGGGCAACGGCCTGGAGCGCACCAACGAGGCCATCGCCCGCCTCACCACGGCGGCGGCCCGCTGCCGCAACTCCGGCCACCCGGAGGCGGCCCAGGTCCTGGACGCCCTCCGACAGGAGTTCCTGTCCCGCTGACGGACGAAGGGGGGCGGGACCCCGGCCCGACCGGCCGGGGCCGGCCCCTTTTCGCGTGCCGGGGCACGGGCCTTCAGTTCATCGGCGACCCCGACGTCGGCGGAGGCGGCGGAGGCGGCGGGACGGAGGGCATCGGCGGGATACGGGGGCCGCGCCGCGGCGGCGCCGCCGGGGGCGGGGGAGGCGGGGACGGGAGGCCGCCGGCGCGCGGGCGGGGGGTCTGCGACGGGTGGTTCGCCGGCGGTGGCGGAGGAGGAGGTGGCGGAGGCGCCTCGGCCAGCGGCGGCAGAACCGGACCGCCGGCACGCAGGCGCTCGATGGTCAGCTCGCGACGACGGCGGGCGTCGGGCGCTTCGACGCGTTGGAAGGTGAGCACCGTGGTGTTGTAGCCGCTCGTGCTCCCCGTCAGGCGGTATCCGAGCGCGTGGGCGATGTCTTCGATCCTCTGCCGCTTGGAATCCGAGAGCCGACGCCTGTGCAGCATCAGTTCGACGTGGCTCCGGTCGTCGAACCGCGCGCGTACCTCGTCGTCCTCCATGAGCTCCACCCCTCCCCTGCCGAGTGCGTCCATTGTCCGTGCCAGGTGACATGATCCCCGCCATGACACCCTTGCTCCTCTCCGACATCGAACGGGCCGTGCGCAGCAGTTGGAGCGCCGAGACCTGCACGCCCGAGTACCGGTCCCGCTGGACCGAGGACAACCCGGCGCGGGACCAGTGCGGGGTGACCGCGATGGTGCTCCACGACCTCCTCGGCGGCGAACTGCTCCGCGGCGAGGTGCACGTCGACGGGAAGCGGGTGGACTACCACTGGTGGAACCGCCTGGGCGCGGGCGTCGAGATCGACCTCACCCGTGAGCAGTTCGGCCCGGAGGAGAGCGTCACCGAGGGCGTCGTCGTCCCGCGCCCGCCCGTCGCCGAGTGGCGCAGACTCCGGGAGGAGTACGAGATCCTCCGCGGCCGCGTCCTGGACAGGCTCGGGGTCGGGGAGGGGGCGCCGGCGTGACGTCCACGGAGGCGTTCCTCGCCGAACTGCGCGCGGGCATGGCGGACCTGGCCACGCCGTCACGGGTGTTCGTGGCCGCCGGACGGTTCACTGAGCCGGACCCCGATCTGCCCGAACTGGCGGCACGGATCCGCGCCGTGCTGGCCGAGGTCGCGGCGGACGAGGAGTGGCGGCGGTTCATCCCCGGCTATGTGCCGCCTCCCGTCCCGGAGATCTGCGCCGCGCTGGAACCGCTGGAACCGGCGGAGGCGGCCCCCTTCCTGGCCCGCCTCGCGACCGTCGACCTGTACTGGCCGACCCACCTCCACATGCCCGTCGAGGCCGCCGAGCGCACGGCGGACCGGGTGGTCCGGCTGCTCGGGCCCGAGTGCAGCTGGTGGACCAACCACGACGACGCGGGCGGCGCCGTGAACGGGCTCACCACGATCTTCGACAGCGTCCTCGCGGGGACGGACGGCACCCACTACGCCGTCGCCCTCCAGGTCGCCGACGACTGACCCCCCGAGGGGGGCACGCTCCCGGTGCCGGCGGAGGGTACGGGCCCGGCCCCGCTCGGCCGGACCCGTACCCTCCGCCGCTCCCACAGGCCACGCGCCCGTACGCCACCCGGGCCCAGCGGCTTCGGTCAGTGCATCAGCAGCAGCCGCGTGTTCGGCACGAGCTTGCGGTTCACGCTGGTGCTCTGCACGAAGATGGTGAACTCGTCGTTCTGGTCGGGCTTGACGCGTACCTCCTCGTCGGGGAGGCCGAGCAGCGCCCGCGCCTCGGGTCCCGTGTAGACGCGGTCGGTCTTCTTCTCCAGCACGGCGATCTTCTTCCGCGCCTGGATCTTCTCCGACTTGCTCAGCTGGTAGAACGCGCAGCCGGTCTTGTACGTGTGCCCGGACTCGGTCACCCACTCGCGGATCGCCGCGTCACGCGCCACCGGGATCAGCGCGTACCCGGACGCGTCGACCGGGGTGAGGCCGGCCGCCGCGATGGTCTTCTGGTTCACCGCCTCGGCGCCCACGGAGAACACCGCCCGCGACCCCCGGATGCCCTTGGTGCGGCCCACCATGAACTTCTCGGTGGCCTGCTGGATGACCTGCCCGGCCTCCTCCAGGCCCTGGGTGCTCGTGGCGTCCCAGATGGCCACGTTGTCCTTCGGGAAGCCGCAGTTCATGGCCTCGCGGCGGCCCATCTGGTCCGGCACCAGGACGGCCAGCGTCCAGTTGTCGTCCTGCTTCTCGATCATCTCGGCCACGGCCGCCACCAGCGCGCGCGGCTGCTTGCTGGGCGCGTCCGGGCAGCGGTGGCTCGCGTTCTCCTGCCCGTCCGTCAGGACGAACGTCAGGAAGCTGTGGTCGCCGTACAGCTGCGCGGTCTGCGCCAGCTCCCGCTGCGACTTCAGCGCCGCGGCCAGCAGGGCCGTCATCCCCCCGACCTTGTACAGCTGCTTCAGGGACGGCATCCGCAGCACGTCCTTGTCGTAGATGACGCACTGCACCTTGTCCGCGAACACGTACACGGTGACCCGGGTCTCCTGGTCCAGCTCCCGCGAGCGGCGGGCCAGGTACGCGATCTGCTGGTCCGCCACCTCGACGACCTTGCTCCGCAGGTGCGACATGGACGAGCTCGCGTCCAGCACGAGAGCGACGTGATTGATGTAGTTCTGGGAAACGGACACGGCGAACTCCCCGTCTTTGTGCCGACTTGATGTTCCTACCGTCTCACCCGGCACTGACAGTCGACCGAGACCGGAACCGCCCTCTCCGCCCGGAAGGCCGGCCGTCCAGGGCGGGCCGGCTACCGGGGAAGGGTGAGGCCCTCCAGTGCCCGCGGCAGTGGATAGACCCGCTCCGGAGGCAGCAACCGCCGGGCCTTGGCCGCCTGTCCGCCCTGCACCAGGGCGGCGGCCTTCCGGACCCGCGGGGTGAGGTCGGTGAGGCCGACGGTCCAGTCCTCGGCGAACGCCCGGATCACGTCGCGCCCGAGCCCGACCTGGATGCTGTACTGGTTCAGCGCCGCGCCGCGCAGCGAGCGCTCCGGATCCCACTGGACGTGCACGGCCGCCCGCGCCAAGGCGGCCGGGTCCGCGGTCGTGAGCACCGCCCGGGACAACGCCTCCTCCCACCCCTGCCGGGTGATCCGCACGGCGAGGATCCGCTCCTGCCCCGGTTTGCGGGCCCAGTTGCTGCGGTGCATCAGCCACAGGAAGGACGGCTTGATCCAGGTCATCCGGTGGAACGAGAACGGCGCCACGAACCGCCCCGCGCGCAGCGCCGCGTCGGCGAGGGCGGGCGCGTACGCCTGGTAGACGACGATCGTGTCGGCGTCGAAGTCGGCACGGATCTCATACGGGGTTGCCATGCGCCGCACCCTGTCACCGCCCTCCCGCACCCCGCGAACCGTTTTCCGGACCGGTCAGTCGTCCCACAGTTCGGTGCTGTGGGCCCGGACGAGCGCGTCGATCCGGGCGAGGGCGTCGGACGCCGGGAGCGGGCCCGGGCGCCGGCCGTCCCGGAGGCGGAGCGACAGGCGGTCCTCCGCGGTCTCCCTGGCGCCGAGGACCGCCTGGTACGGCACCAGGCGGGCCGCGCGGACGCGGGCGCCCAGGCTGCCGCGGTCCGGGGGCGCGACCTCGGCGCGCAGCCCGAGGGCGGTGCAGCGGTCGGCGAGGGCGACGGCGGCCGGGACGTCCGCGTCGGAGACCGGGAGGATCGCCAGCTGGGTGGGGGCGAGCCAGGCGGGGAAGGCGCCGCCGTGCCGCTCGATGAGGTGGGCGACGGCCCGTTCCACGCTCCCGACGATGCTGCGGTGGACCATCACCGGCCGGTGCCGGGCGCCGTCCGCGCCGATGTAGCGCAGATCGAACTGCTCGGGCTGGTGGAAGTCGACCTGGACGGTGGAGAGGGTGGACTCCCGGCCGGCCGCGTCCCGCACCTGGACGTCGATCTTTGGGCCGTAGAACGCCGCCTCGCCCTCCGCCGCCTCGTAGGGCAGCCCGGACCGGTCGAGCGCCTCGGTCAGCAGGGCGGTCGACCGCCGCCACATCTCGGGCGCGTCGACGTACTTGCCGCCCGGGCCCGGCAGGGAGAGCCGGTACCGGGCCGGGGCGACGCCCAGCGCCTCGTACGCCCTCCGGATCAGCTCCAGCGCCGCCCGCGCCTCCTCCGCGACCTGCTCCAGGGTGCAGAAGATGTGTGCGTCGTTGAGCTGGATGGCCCGCACCCGGGTCAACCCGCCGAGCACGCCCGAGAGTTCGGAGCGGTACATGCCCCCGAGCTCGGCCATCCGCAGCGGCAGCTCGCGGTAACTGCGGGCCCGTGCACGGTAGATGAGGGCGTGGTGGGGGCAGAGGCTGGGCCGCAGCACGACCTGCTCCCCGCCGAGGTCCATCGGCGGGAACATGTCGTCGCTGTAGTGCGCCCAGTGCCCCGAGATCTCGTACAGCTCCCGCTTGCCCAGCACGGGCGAGTACACGTGCCGGTATCCGGCGCGCCGTTCGGCGTCGCGGATGTACTCCTCCAGGGCGTGCCGTACGGCGGCGCCGTCGGGCAGCCAGTACGGCAGCCCGGCGCCGATCAGCGGGTCGGTGTCGAACAGGCCGAGTTCGCGGCCGAGCCTGCGGTGGTCGTGGTCGTGGTCGTGGTCGTGGGCGTGGTCGTGCGCGTGGTCGTGCATGGCGGTCTCCTCGCGGTCAGCGGGCGAGTGACCACAGCGCGAAGCCCCGGGGCACTCGCCCCGGGGCTTCGGACTGAGACAACGGTCAGCGCGCCGGGACACTCTCCGGCGTCGTCGTCACAGCTGCAGGCTTCATGCGGGAGACGCTAACAGGCGCGGGATGCGAGGGCCTCCCGTTTTCCGCGCCCGGAGAACGGGCTACTCGACGGCGTCGGTCGGCATCATGGCGTCGGCGAAGCCGCAGGGTTGTACGGGGAGGGCCGATCGTTCAGGCCGTCCGCGGGGCCGGGCTCCGTACGCCGAACCACTGCTCGGCGCCGTACTCCTCGAACCGCTCCACCTCGGTGAAGCCCAGTTTCGCCGCGAGGCGCATCGCGCGGTCGTTGGCGCTCTGCGTGGAGAGCACCACCGGCTCGTCGGGCCGCGCGTCGGCGAACCAGTCGAGCACCGCGGTGCACGCCTCGGCGGCGTAGCCGTGCCCCCACGCCGCCGGCAGGAAGAGGTACCCGAGCTCGGTCTCGCCGCCCTCGGGGCGGACGTGCCCGAGGCGGTCCGGGCCACGCGGGTCGAGCGTGACCATCCCGATCATCGCGTCGTCGAGCGTCACGACGAAGGCGCCGGGCCGTCGGCCGGGCACCTCGGGGACCGCGCGCTCGAGCTCGTCACGCGGTCGGGCGCCGCCGACGTACGTGCCGACCTCGGTCGAGGCGAACAGCTCGATGAAGCCGGCCCGGTCACGGGCTTCGGACGCGCGGAGCACGAGCCGTTCCGTGGTTATCGGGGCGGGCGGCCAGGTGTCGGATCCCAGTTCGGTCATGGCGGGCAACCTACCGGACGGCCGCGCGGGCGCGACGGGATCGCGCCGGGCCCGTCGGGCGCCGAGGCGGCCGCACTAGAGTACGGCAGCGTGGACCCACTGAGACCTGGCCAGGACCCCGCGCACATCGGCGACCACACCCTCCTCGGCCGGCTCGGGGCGGGCGGCATGGGGCAGGTGTACCTGGCGCGTTCGCCGGACGGCGGGCTGGTCGCGCTGAAGGTGATCCGGGACGAGATCACCGGACATCGGGAGGCGCTGGCCCGGTTCCGCCGGGAGGTCGCCACGGTCCGCACCGTCCGCGGCCCGCACACCGCGCAACTGGTGGACGCCTCGCTGGACGAGGCACCCTACTGGCTGGCCACCGAGTACGTGCCAGGCCCGACGCTCCGTCAGAAGATCGGCGCCGACGGGCCGTTGGGGGTGGTGGAGTGCCGTTCCCTCTTCGAAGCGCTCGCGGTGGCCCTCGCGAGCGTGCACGCGTACGGGATCACCCACCGGGATCTCAAGCCGCAGAACGTCATCCTGGCCGCCGACGGCCCCCGGCTCATCGACTTCGGGATCGCGCGCGGCCCCGACGACACGGCCCTGACCAGGACCGGCGCGGCGCCCGGGACACCCGGCTTCACCGCACCCGAGGTGCTGCTCCGCAATGAGACGTCCGCGGCCGCCGACGTCTTCGCCCTCGGCGCGACCATGGCGTACGCGCTGACGGGCCGGCCGCCGTTCGGCGAGGGCCTCGCCGAAGCCGTCTCCTACCGGGCGGTGCACGAGGACATCGACCTCGGTGAAGTCGCGGACACGGAGCCGGAGTTGGTCGCGCTGATCCGCGCCTGCGTGGCGAAGGACCCGGCGGACCGGCCGGGGACGCCGGAGGTGATCGCGCGCTGCCGCGGCGCGAGCGGCGCGCCGCTGCCGCCCACCCGCCTCGACCCGGGACGGGACCCGGGAACCGGGGATACCGTGCCCGCCCCTGCCCGCCGCAGCCGCTGGGGCGCGGCCGTGCTGGTGCTGGCGCTGGCCGGCGGGGCGGGCACGGTCGCCTGGCAGCAGTGGGCCAAGGGGGGTACGGGGAGCGACAGCGGCGGCCCGGGCGGCCCGGGCGGCGCGGCTGCCCCGCCCACCCGGACCGCGGACCCCGGCTCCGTCGGCACGTCCCCGTCCGCGGCTGGTTCCGAGTCCGCGTCCGACGTCCGCTGGGCCCTGTCGAAGGACCCGAAGCAGGCCCGGCTCGGGGCCGGGGAGTGCGACCGGCCGGCGGAGGCGGGCCCGTCCGGCAGCACCTCCTCGACCTCCGTCACCTACCTCTCCGGCGCCGCGTCGGTCGATGTGAGCTTCTCGTTCTCCGGCGAGGGGACGTACCGCCTGGTCGCCGGTGTGAAGCCGCCCGGCGGGAAGGGATTCGGCCACACCTCCCGGCCCGTCCAGGTCGGTTCCGCCGAGAAGACGCTGGTCTACCCCCGGGACTTCCCGGGCGCCCCGCCCGTGACCGCGAAGGCCGGGGACTGGACGGTGGTCGTCTACCGGGCCGACAGCGACGACCGGAGCGGCTGGAAGCGCTTCGGCTGCACGGGCTTCCGCGCGGTGTCCGGCGGGCGTTGACGTTTCGGACGGGGCGATCACCTCCACCGCCCGGCAGCTCGGCGCCGCCGTCGGCATCGCGCTCGCCGGCGCCCTGGTCACCGGCGCCGGCCCGGCAGAGCTCGCGCACGCGTCCCGCCCGGGCTGGATCCTGGTGGCCTCCTGCGGCCTCCTGCTCCTCCTGGTCGCCCGGGCGTCACGGCCGAAGGAGCGGTGACAGCCGCACCCGCGACCTGCCGGGGTCAGCGGGGCGTCCGGTCCCGTCCGGCACCGCCCGCGCGAGGCGGTGCCGGGGCGTCGGGCCCGGCGGTCACGCCTTGCTGTTGTAGTACGTGATGTCCCAGTGGTGGTTCTCGCGCGCGTACACGTTGCCGTTCGGGGACGTGTAGAGCTTGGCGCCGTCGCGGCGCGTGCCGGCCTTCTTGTAGTGCTTCTTGATGTACGTGTCGAGACACGACGTCCGGACCGACATGTCGACCTTGTAGCCGTTGCGATGCGTGTACGTCCCCCGGGTGCTGTGGCCCGTCTCCGTGCCGCCGGTGACGACGATCGTGCAGCGGCTGGCCTTCTTGAAGGCGATGGCGCCCGCGACCGTGGCCCGGTTGATGTTCGTGAAGGACGTACAGCCCTTCCGGTTCCAGTCCGAGCAGTTCCTGCTCGACGTCCACGAGATGCCCGCCGCGCGGAACTGCTGCGCGGCGGCCGAGTGCGTGTACTTGGCGGGCGCCGCGTCGGCGGCCGGCGCGACCACGAGGAGCGGGGCGGCGACCGCGGCGGCGAGGAGGGCGGGTCCGGTCCACGTACGCATGACTGCGGGTCCTTTCGTCGGCCCGCACCTCACCCGTTCGGGTGAGGTGCGGAGGTGGGGTCGTCCCCCGCTCCGGTACGACGGCACGCGGACGTACCGCGGGGGGAGCGGGGAGAGGGGCGGGAGCGGCGACGCCGTCCCGGCCCGATCACCGTGCCGCGTCCCCGGCCCGCGCCGCTACCCTCGGGCACCCGTCAGCGGACATGCGTCCATGCACGCCTGCATGCGCCTCGCTGACCTGCGGAGATGCACATGCATAGGGGATGCGTCATGGACTGCACACGGGCCACCGGCACCGGAGGAATCGTCGACGGGAGCACCGGCACCGGAGAAACCGGCAAAGGCACCGGCACCGGAGAAACCGCCAAGGGCACCGGCACCGGAGGACCCGGCAAGGGCACCACCGGCACCGGAGGGGAGACGACGGGGGAGTCCGCCCTCGCCGATCCGGCCGCGGCGCTCACCGCCGTACTCCGCGCGTGGTGGCAGGGGAGCACCGGAGTGCGCCCCACGCAGAAGGCGCTGGCCCGCCGGGCCGGGGTCGACCAGGCGACGATGTCCCGCTACCTCAACCCCGGCCGGCCGATGGCCGCGCCGCCGGCGGTCGTCGAGGTCCTGCACGACGCCCTGGGCGCACCGCCCGGCGAGCTCGACGAGGCACTCCGGCTCGCCCGCGCGGCCCAGGGGGCCCGACGCGTCCCACGCGCGCGCGTGGCCGTCCCCGTGGGCGCCGCGCCGCCGGGCCCCGGCGCGGACCCGGCACCGGTCCCGGACCCGGCCGGTCCCGGCGTCTCCGGCCCCACCGTGTCGCACGCGCGCGTGGCGGCGCCGATCAGCGCCCCCGTCCTCGGGTACGTACGCCGGGTGCTCTGGCTGCTGCTCGCCTGTGCGGCCTTCGTCGCGGGGCTCTGGCTGCGGCCGGTGATCACCCCGCCCGCCGCCGGTCCGGCCGGCGCGGGCGCGACGCCCGTCCGGGACGAGTGGCCGGTCGTGCGCCTCGGCGACGTGCTGTGGGAGGCCCGCACGGTGCAGTACCTGCTGCGGGAGAGGAAGTACGAGGTGGAGGTGACCGGCACGGTCGACGCGGCCACCGTCGGCGCGGTCACCCGCTTCCAGAGGTCCCTCGGCCTCGTCCAGGACGGCCGGGTGGGCCCCAGGACCTGGCCGCGGCTGGTCGTGCCGCTCGCCGGCGGTGACTACGGTCCGGCCGTCGAGGCGTTGCAGTCGCTGCTCACCGGCGCCGGCCATCCGACGGTCGTGAGCGGCGACTTCACCTCCGAGACCGAGGACGTGCTCCGCATCTACCAGGCCGAGCGGGGGCTCCTCGTCACCGGCCGGGCCACCACCCGCGACTGGCTCTCGCTGGTGAGCCACCAGGGCCCGCGCCTGCACGGCTGACGGCGGCGCGGGCCCGGGGTCCGGTCAGGCGGCGTTCGGGCCCACGTCGGCGGTCGTCAGCGGCCGGCGGACCGGCGCCAGGGTGGAGTACTCGTCGGCGCCGACGTCACGGGCGCCCGTGCGCGCGTGCCCGTCCGCGTCCTCCGCCACGCCGAGCGAGGCGTACGTGGCGGCGTCGACGGCCGGGCTGCCGGCGGTGAGGCGGTGGACGCCGTCCGCGTCCTTGCGGAGCAGCGGGTCGACGCGGCGGAAACCGCCGGACGGGATGGTGCCGTCGGCGGCGGAGCCCCACAGGATGTTGCCCTGCCACGTGAAGCCGGGGGCGGCGGCCAGGTCGACGAGGGTGCCGGTGGAGGCGACGAGGATGTTGTCGGCGACGACCACGTCACGCGGCTCGTAGGTCCGGCTCTCGCCCGAGAGGGTGGCGGAGTTCCCGACGAGCGTGTTGTGCACGATGACCGCCCGGTCGCACGCGTCGTTCCCGCGCCGCTCCTCGGTGGTCTCGCCCTCGTGGTGGTCGCGGGTGGTGCCGCTGCCGATGACGAGGCCGCGGGAGGTCGTCCCCGAGATGTGGTTGTTCACCACGAGGTGGTCGTTGCCGTACAGGCGCACCCCGTTCACGCCGCCGAGGACGTGGTTGCCCTCGACGGTGGTGGCGTTGCCGTGCCGCAGGACGATGCCGCCCTTGTTGCCGCGGAGGGTGTTGTGGCGGACGGTGTTGCCGGAGGACTTGACCGAGATCGCCTCCGGGTCGCCGTCGCAGCGCTCGAAGAGGTTGCCCTCGACGAGGGCGTCCGCGGTGGACAGGGCGCGGTGGCTGACGCCGAGCCGGATCGCCTCGCCGCCGTTGGCGCCGGTGTAGGAGTGGTCGGCGAAGTAGTTCCGGAAGATGTGGGTCCGCTGGGCCATGGCGGTGGTCCCGGGCCCGTCCACGACCAGGAAGATGCCCTGCGAGGTGCGGTGGTGGAAGTGGTTGCGGTCGATCTTGGCGTCGTCGCCGCGGACCACCAGCCAGTCGAGCCCGGCCGTGTCGGCGAGCTTGAAGTCGTTGCGGGTCAGCCGGATCCGGGAGCAGTCGGCCGGGATGGCGAGCGTCGTCGTCTGCCGGAACGCGAAGCCGCTGATGGTGATGTTGCTGGAGCCCGAGAGGACGAAGCCGGCGGACCCGCCGAGCACGGCGCCGCCGCGACTGGCGGAGACGATGGTGATCGGCGCGCTGGTGGTGCCGTGCTTGCCGGTCACCCGGATGCCCGCCGACGGCACGGTGTAGGCGCCGTCGGCCAGGACGATGCGGTCCCCGGGGACGGCGGCGTCGATCGCGCTCTGCAGCGCCCCGATGCTCGTGACGGTCACGGTGCCGGCCGCCGCGGCCGTGCCCTGGGCCAGGGCGGTGAGCGGGACGGCCGTGGCCGCCGTGCCCAGCAGGGTCCCCCTGAGAAACGTACGTCGTCGCATGATGCCTCCTGGTGTGGTCGGCCTCCACCTTCGGCGGCGCCCCTGCCGTCTCGCTCACGCCCCGCTAACGTGCCCTCCGGCAGCTGTCAGTGACAGCTGCTCAGGTCCGTCGCGTACGCCAGGTCGCGGACGTCCGGTTCCGGATGCCGGCGCAGGGCGAGCAGGGCCGTACGGCAGGGGTCCGGCCAGCCCTGCCGGGATCCGACGCCGTTCGTGAGGCCGACGGCGAGCAGGCCCGGGACGAGTCCGCCGTCGTCGCCCAGGGCGCGGACGGCGGCGAGGGCGGCGGCCGGGTCGGCGAGCGGTGTGCCGCTCTGGTGGGCCTCTTCGATCTCCTCGGCCGCCCGGGCGGCGAGGACGGGACGGCCGGCGACCACGGCGAGCAGGTCCCGCACGGCGCCCAGGATCTCGGGCGCGGGCGCCGTCAGGTCGATCGCGCGGACGAGGAGGGCCGTGCGGGTGGCGGTGGCCAGCGGCTCGTCCGCGAGCTGACGGGCCAGGTCGGCGCACGCGCCCGGGTCCTGCCGCGGTGATTCCAGGAGGGAGTGGAGCCGGCGGAGCGCCGGGAGGTCCCCGCCCCGTCCTCCGCCCTCCGGTTCGCCGACGGCGACGTACGCCAGCAGCCGGTCGACCACGCCGTGCAGGAGACTGCCCGGAGCCGCACCGCCGACGGGATGCGGAAGGCCGGACCGGGCCAGGTCCTGGAGCCCGCTTCGCACCGTCCAGAGCTGTTCCGACCTGGTCAGGTCGGTGTAGAGGTCCGCGAGCGCGGTGCCCGCCTCGGGGGCGTACCGCGCCCAGTCGGCGAGTCCGGACAGGGCGAGGTACGCCGTGCTGTGACTCGTCGTGAACGCCTGCCGGGCCATCAGCTCCCCGAACCGCCCCCGGTGCGCCGGAGCCAGGTCCGCCGGGTTCACGTGAAGCAGCGCGGTCCGGACCGTCTCCGGCCCGTCGGCGGCTGCCGCGGACTCCAGCAGGGCCCACATCTCCGGGGCGGGCAGCAGCGTCGCGGCCAGACCGACGACGGTCGCGTGCACGTCCGGATGGACACCGGGAGCACCGGCCACGTTCGCCAGGAGCGTGACGGCCGCCCTCCGGGGCAGATGACGGGCGGCGAGCCGGGCGGCGGCCTTCCTGACGGTGACCTTCACCCCGGACTCCCGCGTCAGCACGTCATGGAGCAGGGCCGCGACCCGGCTCGGCCGCGCATGCGCGGCGGCGCGCCCGGCGGCGGACCAGGCCGCCGCGGCCCCGTCGTCGCCGGCGTGGTCGAGGAGGGCGCCGAGGGCCGAGGCCGGATCGTCGGTGTGCGCGGCGGCGTCCAGTGCCGCCGCGGCGAGCGCGCGCTCGGGCCCGGGGGCGTCCGGTACGGGGGATGCGTACCGCCGCAGCAGGGCGCGGCCGTGCTCCGGCACCGGGGCCACCGCGCGGAGGACCGCGGCCCGTTCGCCGACCCCGCGGTCCGGGTCGGCGACGACGGCCGCCGCCAGCCGCACCGCGGCCTCCTGCTGCCGCGGCAGCCACCGGTCGGCGTGCCGGAACGCGGGCAGCGGCCGGGGAGCCCCCGCCACGGGGAACCGCCCGCCGGGGCCTACGGTCTCCCCCAGGGCGGCGTCCAGGAGGTCGGTGCGCTCCGCGGCGAGGACGGCGAGCACCGGGGGAAGGAAGACGGCCGAGGGCTCCCGCGCCAGCAGCGCCTCGACCCGCCCGCCGCGGGTCGCGGGGTCGGCGAGCCAGGCGGCGGCGACGTCGCCGAGGACCGGGTCCGGGCACGTGGCGAGCGCCTTCTCCAGGCGGTCCTGGAGCTCCGGTACGCCGTACGCGCGGCGGCCGCAGGACGCGACCAGCGCGAGCAGCGGCGCGACGTCGCCCCGGGCGGTGCTCCGGTCCAGCCAGGGGCCGAGCGCGGCGGCCACGGAACGGACCCCGTCATCGTCCAACGCCTGGTCGAGGCAGACGAGTTCGACCGTGCCCGTGTGCGCGGTCAGCGTCTCCAGGAGACGCGCGCCCAGCGGCCGGGCGGTCGCCGTCGTACGGTCGGCGAGCAGGGCCGTCGCCAGCGTGCGGAGCGCGTCGCGGGTCACGGGGGAGCAGTCACGGGCCGCCAGCGCGTCGCGGCACAGCCGCTCCAGTGACGCGGAGCCGTCGGCGCTCTCGAGTGCGGCCGCCAGGAGGGGAGTCGGCACGTCGGCGAGCGCCGAGAGGAGGTCCCCGCGCACGGGGTCCCACTCGTCGGCCAGCCGGTCGGCGGCCCGCGCGAGCACGTCCCCGACCTGCTCGGGGTCGCGGCTGTGCGCCGCGTTGCGCACCAGCATGTCCCAGACCCCGCCGCGCTGTTCGGCGTCCCGCGAGGCGAGGGCGGCCGACAGTTCGGGGCGCGCCTCCTCGGGCGGCAGGAGGGTGAGCAGGCTCCAGCGGTCCCAGGAGTCCTGCGCGTCGTCGAGCAGGGCGCGGGCCCGGGCGTGCCGCTCGGCCGGCGGCAGCAGCGCGAGGACGCCCGGGTGGACGCGGACGTTGTGGTTCTGCGGGCCGGCCGCGCCGACGACCGCGTCCAGGAAGGCGCCCCGGCGCTCCGGCGGCACCGTCCGCAGCAGCGTGCCGAAGGCGCCCCGGTGGAACCAGCGGAGCCCCAGCCGGGGCAGCGACGGCGGATCCGCCGCCACGAGCAGGCGGATCAGCGCCGGCCCCGCGACCCGCTCCCACCGCACCTGCCGGCGGTCCGGGTCGGCGAGCAGGCGGACGACCCGCTCGGCGTCCACCGCGACGAGGTCGCCCAGCCGGTCGTGGACCGGGCCGGGCAGTTCGTCGGGGCCGTACGTCTCCAGCAGCTCCAGGACGCGCTCCGGTGCCGCGGGCAGCGCGGCGGCCAGTCCCGCCGCGTACCGCCGCCACCACTCGTCGCGCGACCGCCCGGTGAGCCCGGCGAGCTGCCGCTCCGCCTGGTCGAGCACGGCGACGGGGTGGCGGAGCGCCAGCGTGCTCCAGTCCTCGGACCTCAGCGCCCCCGCCAGCTCGGGGAGCAGCCGCGCGGTGAACCGCGGCGAGCAGCCCGGCAGCAGGAGCGCCGCGTCCCGCTCGCCGTACTCCGTGCGCACCCGCTCGACGAGCCGCTCGGCGAGCGCGGACCGCCGGCCGTCGCGCAACAGGCGCGCGAGGTCGGCGCGGACCACCGCCGGAGCGTCGTCGTAGGCGGCCGTGATGGCGGCCTCGACGGCGGAGTCGACGCCGGGGTCTGCGGCGGGCCCCTGGGTGGGCAGGCGCCGGACGGCGCGGAGCGCGTAACGGCGGACCACCGGATCGAGATCGCCCAGCCGTGCCATCAGGTGGCTGGACTCACCGGCGGCGAACGCCGCCAGCGCGGCCAGCCGGCGCTCGTACGGGCCGCGCGCGTCCAGCTCGCCGAGCAGCGGCCGAAGACCGCCGTCGGCGGCGAGCCGGTGCGCGGTGACGGCGGTGAACCGGAGCCGCGCGGAGTGGGGGAGGGGTTCGAGAGCGGCGAGCAGGGCGCCGGCGGTGGAGATCATCGCGGGCATTGTGCCCCGGGGGTGCGGGGGGTGCCCAGCGAAATACCGCGGCCCGGGGGAGGGGCGGAGCGAACGGACCCTGCCGACTCACGGACCCCGCTGACGTCGATGTCGCATTCCTGCCGGACAGCGGCCGCGCCCGCTGATTGGCTGAGCGCATGATCCACGACAACCGGTCCTCGCTCTTCCGCTCCCTCCACACGCCCGCCCGTCCGCTCGCGCTCGCCAACGTCTGGGACGCCGCGAGCGCCCGGATCGTCGAGGCGGCGGGCGCCGCCGCGATCGCCACCACCAGCGCCGGCGTCGCCTGGTCGCTCGGCGCACCGGACGGGGACCGCGTCTCCCGGGACCTGGTGCTGGGCGTCATCGGCCGCATCACGGCCGCGGTCGCCGTGCCGGTGACCGTCGACATCGAGGGAGGCTACGGCGGGACGCCCGCCGAAGTGGCGGACACGGTCGCCCGTGTCCTGGAGTCCGGCGTGGCGGGCGTCAACATCGAGGACGGCACCCGCCCGCCGGGCGCGCTGGCCGACCGCCTGACGGCCGCCCGCGCGGCGGCGGAGCGGGCGGGCGCCGACCTCTTCGTCAACGCCCGCGTCGACACGTACCTGCTCGGCCTGGGCGACCCCGCCACCCGGCTGCGGGACACCCTGGACCGGGCCCGCCGCTACGTGGACGCCGGCGCGGACGGCGTCTTCGTCCCGGGCGTCACGGACCCCGGCCTCATCGAGGAACTGGCCGCGGGCCTGACGGTCCCCCTCAACGTCATGGCCGGCCCGGGCGCCCCGCCGGTGGCCGAGCTGGGCGCGCTCGGCGTGGCCCGGGTGAGCCTCGGCTCGGGCGTGGCCCAGGCCGCCTACGCCACCGCCCGGCGCGCCGCCCTCGACCTCCACCAGGCAGGCGGCTACGACTCCCTCCGGGACGCGATCGACTACCCGGAGCTCAACGGCCTCTTCACCGCGACCGGCTGAACCCGGGCCCGCACGCCGGGAAGGGGACCCGGTGCACGCGATCAGCGGTCCGGATACCGGATGATCCGGTGATCGTCTCGCTATGCTGCGTCGCATTCGAGGCCAGGAAGGAACCGCACCATGAGCAGCAGCAACACGACCTCCGCCCCGTTCCCCGAGCGGACCGAGCTCCGCGGGGAGGGCATCGTCCTGCGCGACTGGACGGAGACGGACCTGGCCGCGATGCCGGAGCTGTTCGAGGACCCCGACGTCGCCTACTGGACACCGATCGTCTCGCCCTTCGACGCGCAGGCCGCCGCCACCCGGCTGGAGCGGGCCCGGAACCTCCGGGCGGAGGGCACGACCCTCCTCTTCGCCATCACCGTCGACGGCGGCGCGCCCCTCGGCGAGGGCATGCTGCGGCGCATCCCGGGCGGCGTGGAGCTCGGCTACGCCGTCGGCCCCGCCCACCGCGGCCAGGGCCTCGCGGCGCGCGCGGTACGGCTCATGGCCGCGTACGCCGTCGAGGAGCTCGGTGCGGAGCGGGTGATCCTCGAACTGGAGGCCGAGAACGCCGCCAGCGTCGCCGTCGCGACCAAGGCCGGATTCACCCTCCTCGACGTACCGCTGATCGAGGGGGAGGAGAAGGGACGCCCCTTCGTCCTCCAGACGTGGGGACTCCCCATCGCCTCCTGACCGGCGGCTCCTTCCCCCACGCTTCCTCCCTTTCCTCGACCCGCGACCGACCCGCCAACGCCCGGGAGACGACCCGGAGTCGGCCGGATCCACCGTGCCCACCGGCGTACGGTGATCGCCGGGAGTCCGGTGCACACCGGACTTGAAGTGCGATTCCCCGGCACACGATCATGGGCCCATGGCGCCTCTGGCTGAACCGTTGGACGTCGCGTCGATTCTCCTGGAGGTGAAGCGGGTGCGGCTGGAAGGGATCGTGCGGGTCCGGGAGTCGGAGCTGCCCCTGTTACGCGCGGCGGCCCTGGCCGCGCCAGGGGCGGTGGCCGAGGCGTGGCCCGTCGAGGTGGAGAACCTGCTGCGCACGGCCGTCGGCCGGCTCGGCGGGGGCGAGTTGGAGGAGGCCGCCGCCGTCACCCTCGGACTGGCGCCGGGCATGCGCGACCGGCCCGCGGCGGACCGGCGGCGGCTCGCCGCGCGGATCACTGGAGCCGGCGGCGCACCGCGCCCTGGGCTCAGGGCTTCGTCTGGCCGTCCAAACGCGAGCCCGCCGACCGCGTCGCGGTGCTCTTCGAGGACCGGTTCGGCCCGGCGTCCCCGCTGGAGGCCGACGACCGGCCACCGGTGGACTTCGACACGGAGGAGGGGGAGGCATGGCTGAACGCCGCCCTCGCCCCGTACCGCACACGGACCGCGCCGCGGCCGGGAGGGAACGACCCCCATGCATGACAAGCCGTACGACCTCCAGGCGCTGCTCTACGAGCTCAAGGCGGCGTCCGCCCAGGGCATGGTCGACGCCCAGGACCTCACCCGGATCACCGCCACCGTCATGGACCACCTCGGCTGCTCCACCGCCGACGAGGCGTGGAACCGGCTGTACGGCGACTGGAAGGCGCTGCCGCGGGGGACGGTCATGTCCGGCCTGCGCGCCGGACAGATCCTGTCGGTCCTGCCGATGCTCCGCTTCCACAACCCCGTCGTCGACCAGACCGAGCTGGACGAGCTGAAGAACGAGGCCGAGGCGTACGGGCCGGGCGACCAGCGCCGGCAGGCGCTCATCACCGCACTGGACAGCAGCGCCGGACTCCAGCGGATCGACGGACCCGACGACATGGAGCGGGCCCTGCGGCGGCTGGAGCAGACCCGGGGCGCGTTCCCGCCCGGCAGCCCGGAACGCGACGCGCTCGACGTCCAGCACGCCGGACTGCGCGCCCACCTCGCCCAGGCCGGGGGCGGCGAGGACGACTTCGACTCCGCCGTCGACGACCTGGCACGGCTGCGGAACTCGCCCGTCTTCGACGAGACCAACCGCCTCGGCATCGACGCGCAAGTGGCCCTGTTCCGCGCCCACCAGGCCACCCGACGCGAGGACGAGACGGCGCTCGCCCGCCACATCCAGGAACTCGACGACGTCGTCCGCAGGCTCTCCCCGGACCACATGGACCGGCTCGGCATGGAGGCCAACCTCGACGTGGCGCGGGGCAACCTGGAGATCCTGCGCGCCCGGCGGACCGGACGGCTCGAGGACGTCACCCCCGGCCAGGACCAGAGGCGTGCGGGCGTCACCCCCGTCGAGGAGGTGCGGCGCCGGATCGCCGCCCTCCCCCCGGACGCGCAGGCCGACCGCTACGGCGAGGCGGGGATCAGCCGCATGGGCCGTGCGATCCTCGCCCGGGACGCCCATGGGGTCACCGAAGCGCTCGCGCTGATCCACGACGCCCTCGACCTCCTCCAGCCCGACGACCCCCGGTGGATCCGTGCCGCCAGCACCCTCGGCGGCGGTCACGTCGTCCTGGCGGGGCTGGCCGGGGTCCCGCGCGCCGACCGGCCCCACCACCTCGACCAGGGGATCTCCTGGCTCAAGCACGCCCGGCGCATGGCCGGCGGCCCCGCCCATCCCCTCTGGGCCTCGACGGGGCTGTCCCTCGCCCGCGCCTACCGCCACCGTGGGGACAACCAGTTCCTCAACGCCCGCGCCACGCGCCTGAACCACGCCGAGTCCCGGCGCGTCGGCCTCGAGGCCGTCCGGGCCTCTGCCTGGACGGTGCTCCTGCAGTCCGGTACCGCGCACGCCGCCGGCGTCGGACGACGCATCGGCGAGGAAGCGCTGGAGGTGGCCCACTGGTGTGTCGCCGACGGCGCCTACGACGAGGCCGTCCGCGCGCTCGACGCCGGCCGGGGCCTCGTCCTGCACTCCGCCACCGTCACGGACAGCGTCCCGGAGATGCTGGCCTCCCTCGGGCAGGAGGAGCTCGCCGCCGAATGGCGCGCCTCGGCGGCCGGACCGGTGGACCAGGTCGATCCGGCCGGCTTCGGCTCCTCCGGCCCGCCCAGCAGGCTGCGCCGCCGCGTCCTGGACGCCCTCGCCGCCTCCCCGCACCGCCGCCGGCTCCTCGACGTCCCCACGCCGGACGAGATCGGCCGGGCGCTGACCGCGATGGGACGCACGGCCCTCGTGTACCTCGCTCCCGGGGGCGAGGGCGGGGGCGGGGCGGCCCTGATCGTCGACGCGCGTGGCACCGTCACCGCGCTCGACCTGCCGGAACTGCGAGCTGACGCCGTGGCTTTGACGGCCTATCACCAGGTGGGCGCGCCAGGACGGGACGCCGGAGGCCCGCCGGAGACGACCCCCGCACCCGCCGCCCCACAGGACCGGTACCGGGGCGGGGCGGAACTGACGCGACTCTGCGACTGGGCGGGCAGCGCCGTCATGGAGCCGCTCCTCAAGGCGGTGCCGCGCGGCATCGGGCGGGCGCCGTCCCTGGTGCTGGTTCCGATGGGGGAGCTCGGCGTGGTGCCCTGGCACGCGGCCCGGATCGGCCGCCGCCGTGCCTGCCAGGCCGCCTCGATCTCGTACGTCCCCTCGGCGCGGCTGCTGTGCGAACTCGCGGCGCGGCGGCCGGCGGGTGTCCGGGAGGCGCTCGTCGTCGGCAATCCGACGCTCGACCTGTACCACGCGGGCGAGGAGGCGCAGGCCATCCACCGGGTGTTCCACCCCCACGGCACCCTCCTCGGGCCGGGCACCGCCACCCCCGCCGCCGTCACCGGCTGGCTCTCGGAGAAGCGTGGCGGCATGCTCCACCTCGCCTGCCACGGCGTGCTCAACCAGGGAGACCGGCACAGCTCCTACCTGAAGCTGTCCGGTGGGGAGCTGTCCGCCGAGCAGCTCACCGAAGGCTCCGCCCGCTACCGGGAGCTGGAACTCGTCGTCCTCGCCGCCTGCCGTACCCACGTGTCCGGGCACGGCTACGACGAGGCGTACAGCCTGGCCACCGCGTTCCTCGTCGCCGGCGCCCGCAGCGTCCTGGGCTCGCTGTGGACCGTGCCCGACGGCGCGACGTCGCTGCTGATGTACATGACCCACCACTACATGGCCCGGGAGGGGCGGACGCCCGGCGAGGCGCTGCGCGAGGCCCAGTCGTGGATGCTCCAGGACCGCCGCACCCGGCAGGCACCGCCCGGCATGCCCGCCGACATGGCGGCACGCGTGCCGGAACTCGACGCCGACGACCTCGCGGCCTGGGCCGGGTTCACCCACCTCGGCTGGTGAACCCGGGAGCGCCGCCCGTGGGCCCGGTCAGGGCACCTCCGTGCGAATGACCACCGACGTGGTGCCCCACCGGCCCACCTCGTGCGGAGGGCCGCCCGCGTCGCGGCCACCCGTCGGCGCGAGGCGCAGCAGACCGCCGCCGTCGGAGCCGGTGCCGGCGCGGGTCCCTCCCGGCGCCGTGGCGGACCACGCGGGCAGCCGGAAGGGCGCGAGGTTGAACTCGTTCTCGGCGATGACCACCCGCAGCCAGTCGTGGGTGAACGCGCCCCGCCGAAGCGACCGGCCCGGCGGCAGCCGGAACCACACCGGTTCGCCCGCCCGTGCCGTGGCGGCCCGCCCGGCACCGACGAAGTCGCCGTCGAGGAGGTGAGGGGAGGAGGCGTAGGTGTCGGTCAGATCGAGGAGCACGCACCACAGCATCCGCGGCGAGTGGTTGTGGACCCGCACCATGACCTGCGGCTCCCGGCCGTCCGGCGTGTAGGCGCACACGATCTCGCCCGTCGCCGCGTACCGCACCTCCCCGACCAGCGGTTCGACGCTGACACGGACCTGGGACGACAGCCAGGGGTCGGGGTTCGCGAGGTCGCGGATCCCACGCCAGCGGCTGATGTGCGCCAGACAGTCGGCCACCCGTGCGGCGTCCGCGGCCGTGCGCAGCGGCAGCGCGCCGGGATCGGCTCCGCCCCCGCCGGAGACCCGGGCCCGGCCGTGTCGCGCCTCGACGAGCAGCGGCAGCCCGTGACCGCCGTTGTCGAGCAGCGGCGACGCCTCGACGGCCTCGGTCATCAGCGCCGCCGCGGCGGGATCCCCGACGACGGACACCGCCGCCGGCGGGAAGGCGAGCGCCGACGGCGTCACGCCGTGCACCGTGATCAGGTCCGAGGGGGCCGGCGTCCAGCCGAGCGGCTCGACGAGCGAGGACTCCGCACGCACCTCCCGTACGACCACCGTCCGGAGCGCCGCCGGCGCCCCGCCCTGGAGTGTGAACTCGGCGCCCGCCGACCGCAGTCCGTGCACCGCACCGCAGTTCACCTCCCACCCGGCCGTCGTGTGCCGCAGCAGGAACGGCGCGTCCGGCAGGGGATCGCCGTACAGGAACCGCAGATGCTCCGGGCCGCGCAGTTCGGGATGCTGGCCCCGGTGCCGGTCGAGGACGTCCGTCTCGGCGAGGGCGTGGACCTTCCCGAACGAGGCGGCCGGGCCGAGCAGGTCCAGCGCGCCGAGGAGCGCGTGGCTGAAGTACCCGCGCCGGACGCCGTCGATGACCGCCTCGTGGGCCCGCTCGTACTCCCGGCAGCCCGCGAGCAGGATGTGGTCGGCCCCCGCCGACGCCGCGGGACCCCCGGCCCCCCGAGGGGCGCCGGAGGGCGTCGGCACCCACCACGGCTGCCAGGCGACTCCGCGCGTCTCCGTCCCGGGCGGCGCGTCGCGGTCGACGCCGCCGGAGTGACAGGAGTCGATGACGGCGACGACATGGCCGCCCCGGGACGCGATCTCCCGGAGGACGGCGCCCAGTTCGGCGTCCCAGAGCAGGGGCTGACCGCCCGGGTCGAGGCTGTCGGCGCACACCAGGGCCTGGCTCATGCCGGTCGCCGCGCGCGGATCGCTCGTCGGCTGCTCCGACCCGTGGCCGCTGAACCAGAACAGCGCCGTCTCGCCGGGGCCGGTGCGCCCCAAGTGGCGCCGGAGGCCGGCGAGCAGCGCGTCGCGGGTGGCCGCCGTGTTCCGCAGCCGCAGGATCTCGGGCCGGATCCCGTCCTGCCGCCGCAGCCATTCCTCCGCCGCGGCCACGTCGTTGACGCAGCCGGAGAGCGGCTTGCCCGGGTAGTCGTCGATGCCCACGAGAAGGGCGTGCACGGTGCGCATGGACCGATCCTGCCAGGGACGAAGGGGCGTGGTCCGGTCGATTCCGGGGCGGGGCCCGGGCGCGGTCGGGGCGCCGTCGGCGCGAGATGGTAGAACCGGTCCGGCCGTTCCCCGCCGATCAGTTGACCAGGGCGGACGGCCGCGACGGATCGACCGACGGTGAAGCGCGTGCGGAAGGGGAACAGACGTGACCGATGGGGGAAGGAACCCGTACGCCCCCGGGCAGGGTTACGGACAGGGGTACGGGCAGGGCCACGGCTACGGGCAGGGGTACGGGCAGGGCCACGGCTACGGCTACGGGCAGGAGCAGGGGTACGGGCAGGGCCACGGCTACGGCTCGCCCTGGGTGCCGCCGGCACCGGGCGCCGGCATCCCTCCCCAGCCCGCCTACCCGCCCTCCGCCCCGCCGCGCCCGCGCTGGATCCGGTTCCGCGAGGGCGACTGGCCGCCGTTCACGGCGCTGGTGCGGCGGGTGCGCCTGCACGGCTGCGCCTGGGCGCTCATGCTGGTCTGCCTCTGGCCCCTCCTGCTGCCGGTGCTCTGGTATCCGCTGGCCCGCTCGGCGGCCCGGCAAGCCCACCGCAGGTTCCCCGTCCAGGAGTACCCGCGGGTGGTGGACCCGTTCATGAAGCGCGTCCAGGACGTCCGCGCCTGGACGGCGCTGGCGGCGAGCTGCCTGATCTTCTTCGCGTACGGGGCGGACCAGGACCTCGGGGACCTCCAGGCGCAGTACTTCCTGCGGGTCACGACGACCCCGTGGCTGGTGCTCCTCACGGCCCCGCTGATCATCCTGGTCGTCTTCCGCCTGGCGCCCCCGTCCGCCCGCCCCCACATGCGGTCCCACCTGGCCTCCTCGGGCCGCGCGGCGCTCTGGTACTTCGGGGCGTTCACGGCGGTCCCGCTGCTCTCCGCGGGCATGGTGGCGCTGGGCGAGACGTTCCAGTCGGCGCTGCGCCCGCTGTTCATGATCGCCCTGCTGGTGCCGGTGTTCTGGATGCTGTTCTACGTGGTCTTCTCCTCCCTCACCCTCGTCCCCTCCGTCTTCGGCCTCTCCCGCGTCCACTCCGCCCTGCCCGCCCTGGTCACCGGCGTCCTCGTCTGGGAGCTGGCCGCCGTCAGCCTGGCCTTCTCCGGCATGCCCCCGGGCCCCCTCCCCGTCCAGCTCTGCGCCGTCATCGGCGGCCCGGCCTCGGTCACGGCGGTGGCCTGGTGGGAACTCACCCGCCTCCGCGAGCGCCACGGAGTCACCTTCCGCGCCCGCGACCACTGACCGGAGCTCGGGTACGCGGCTCAGACTGGTTCGGCTGCCGGGGCACCCGTACCCTCCTCGGCCGGTACGGGCCCGGCGCGGGCCGCTTCATCCGCATGGCCCTTCGGGGATGCCCCGCGGTCCGGGAGTGTGCAGGCTGGTGCCTTGGACCGGCTCATGGGCAGGGCGGGGAGGACGACATGGCGAGGACACGGACGACGGGTGCCGGAGCGAGCGGGGCGGCGCGGCTGCTCGCGCGCCTGGCCGTGCTCGCGGCGGTCGGATCCCTGGTCGTGCTCGTCCTGGCCATCGGGGAGGGCGGGCTGGTGGTGATCATCGCCGGGTTCCTCGGGCTGGTCCTCGTCGCCGCCGGCGGGTGGTGGTTCGTCGCCCACCGCGGCGCCCTGCGGCTCCTCGGCGCGCTCGTCGCCATCGCCGCCCCCGTCGGCGTCATCGTGCTCTTCGCCCGCGACGGCCTGTGGCTGACGGCCCTGGTCCTCGTCCTCTGCTGGGGCGCCGCCCTGGCCTGCGCCCGGGCGGCGCTCCGCCGATCGCGTCCGCCGCGGTCGACACCGGCGGTCCCCGCGGACCCGCCGGACCGTCCCGTGCTCATCATGAACCCCAAGTCCGGGGGCGGGAAGGTCGAACGCTTCGGGCTCGTGGCACGGGCGGAGGAGCTCGGGGCGAAGGTCATCCTGCTCGATCCGTCCGCCCCCGCCGATGTCGCCGCGCTGGCCCGGGACGCCGTCGCCGACGGCGCGGACCTGCTGGGCGTCGCGGGCGGCGACGGCACGCAGGCGCTGGTCGCGGCCGTCGCCGCCGACCACGACCTGCCGTTCCTGGTGATCTCCGCCGGCACCCGCAACCACTTCGCCATGGACCTCGGACTCGACCGCTCCGACCCGTCCCGCTGCCTCGACGCGCTGACCGACGGCGAGGAACTCCGCGTCGACCTCGGCGACGTCTCCGGCCGGCCCTTCGTCAACACGGTCTCCTTCGGGGTCTACGCCGACGTCGTCCAGCGGCCCGAGTACCGCGACGACAAGGCCGGCACCGCGCTGACCCACATGCCGGACCTGCTCCTCGGCGACGGGCTGCGACGGCTCGACGCCCGGGTCGACGACACCTCGCTCGCCTCCCAGCAGGCGCTGCTCGTCAGCAACAACCCGTACGTCTCGCCCGACGAGCTCAGCGGCGCCGGCCGCCGGCCCCGTCTCGACGACGGCGAACTGGGCGTGCTCGGCATCCGGGTGGAGGACGCCGCCCAGGCCGCCGACCTGGCGGTGCGGGGCACGCAGTCCACGGCGCTGACCGTGCTGTCCGCCCACCGCGTCGAGGTCACCGCCGACTCCACCGAGATCCCCGTGGCGGTGGACGGCGAGGCCCTGCGGATGGCCACCCCCGTCGTCTGCACGCTGCGCCCCCTGGCGCTACGGGTCCGGGTGCCCCGCGACCGGCCGGGCGTCGCCGTCCCCACCCCGCCGGTGAAATGGCCCCGGATCCTCGAGCTCGCCTTCGGCCGCGGCGGCGGAGCGGCCGAGGGGCGACCCCGCCCCTGACGGGCCGCGGGACGCACTAGGGTCCCGGGCATGACCACACGCCCCTCCCTCGTCTTCGTGCGCCACACCGACGGCCTCCGCCACCGCTTCGAACCCGACGGCGAGCGCGACGGCCGCCCCGTCTACCGCCGCACCGACGGGGCCGTGCGGTGCGTCTGGTCGCGGGCCGAGGGCTGGCACTGTGTGATCGCCGGTGGCCTCGTCACGGCGTACCCCCTCGACGGGCGCGCCGACGGCCCCGAGCCGCCGGCGACGGTCTGGCGCAGCTTCAAGGACGACCGCTCGTACCTCTACGACCTCAGGGTCGTCCCCGGCCCGGACGCCTGACCCGCCGGAATTCGTTCGACACCGCCCGCGGTGATCGGGGAGGCTTCGCGCGATGACCAGAATCGACGACACACCGCCCGCGTGGGACGAGCGCACCCAGCTCACCACGTTCCTCGACTACGCCCGCGCCACCGCCCGCGCCAAGTGCGAAGGCGTCTCCGCGGAGGACGCCCGCCGGGCGCTGCTCCCCGGCTCGCCGCTGATGACCCTGAGCGGCTTGATCAACCACCTGCGCTGGGTCGAGTACTACTGGTTCCAGGTGGTCTTCCTCGGCGAGGAGGACCAGGGCCCCTGGACCGACGAGGACCCCGACCGCGAGATGCGCGTCGCGGTCGACTTCCCGCTCCCGCAGCTGCTCGACGAGTACGCCGCACAGAGCGCCCGCTACCGCGACCTCGTCGCCCGGCACGACCTGGACGCCCGGGCCGAACGCCCGGTCCGCGGCGGCCTCCACGTCGACCTGCGCTGGATCCTCCTCCACCTCACCGAGGAGACGGCCCGCCACAACGGCCACCTGGACATCCTGCGCGAGCAGCTCGACGGCACCCGAGGCTAGGGCCTGTCCTCCAGGGCGAGGAGCCCCGCCGCGGTCTCCCTGAAGCCGCACGCGTCGAGGTAGAAGGGGCGCAGGTGCTCCTCGAAGTCGACGTGCAGCCAGGCGCAGCCGGCGGCGCGGGCGTGGTCCGCCGCGGTCGTGACGAGCGCGGTGCCCACGCCCGCCGTCCGGTGGCCGGGGGCGACCATCGTGTCCAGGACGAAGGCGTGGGCCCCGCCGTCCCGGGCCACGTCGACGAACCCGATCAGCACGCCGTCCTCCCGCGCGCAGACCCAACCGAGGCTGTGGCGTTCCAGCCGGGCGCGCCGGCGACAACTGTTGCCTGTCGCACGGGTGTTGACTTACTACTGGCCGGTACCGATGATCGCGGCCATGGCCTCTTCCCTGGACCCCCTGCCGCAGTTCCCGCCCGGATTCCTGTGGGGGGTGTCGACCGCCGCCCACCAGATCGAGGGCGCCGTCCGGGACCGGGCGCCGTCCGTGTGGGACGCGTTCAGCGCGGAGCCGGGGCGGATCAGGGACGGGTCGACGGCGGACGTGGCCTGTGACCACGTGGCCCGGTACCGGGAGGACGTGGCGCTCGTCCGGGACCTCGGGGCGGACGCGTACCGCTTCTCGGTCTCCTGGCCGCGGGTGCTCGCGCCCGGTGGGCTCGACTTCTACGACCGGCTGGTCGACGAGCTGTGCGCGCAGGGGGTGCGGCCGGTGCCGACGCTCTTCCACTGGGACCTGCCCCTGGAGGTCGAGGAGGCGGGCGGCTGGCTGGAGCGGGACACGGCGTCCCGCTTCGCCGCGTACACGGCGACCGTCGCGGAGCGGCTGGGTGACCGCGTGACGAAGTGGATCACCCTCAACGAGCCCGCCGAGCACACCCTCCTGGGGCATGCGCTCGGCGAGCACGCCCCCGGCAGGAAGCTGCTCTTCGACGCCCTGCCGGTGGCCCACCACCAGCTGCTCGCGCACGGCCTCGCCGCGGGCGCCCTGCGCGCGGCGGGCGCCACGGACATCGGCATCGCCAACTCCCACGGCCCGACCTGGCCCGCGTCCGCCGAACCGGCCGACGCCGAGGCCGCCGACCTGTACGACGTCATCCTCAACCGGCTGTTCTCCGACCCGCTGCTGCTGGGCCGCTACCCGGACGGATTCGGCGACCTCATGCCGGGCGGCGACGTCGAGGCGGACCTGAAGGTGATCTCCGAGGGGACGCTCGACTGGTACGGGATCAACTACTACCAGCCGACGAAGGCGGGCGCGCCGCGCGCCGAGGACGTCGAGTTCTCCGGCGTCACCCTCCCCTCCGAACTCCCCTTCTCCCTGCGGCAGATCGAGGGCTATCCGCTGACGGACTTCGGCTGGCCGGTGGTGCCCGACGCGCTCACCGAACTGCTCACCTCGCTCCGTGACCGGTACGGCGACCGGCTGCCGCCCGTCGTGATCACCGAGAACGGCTGCGCGTACGAGGGACTCGACGACCAGGAGCGGATCGCCTACCTGGACGGGCATCTGCGGGCGCTGCACCGGGCGTTGGAGGCGGGCGTCGACGTCCGCGGCTACTTCGTGTGGTCGCTGATGGACAACTTCGAGTGGGCCGAGGGCTACACGAAGCGCTTCGGGCTCGTCCACGTCGACTACGCGACGCAGGTGCGCACCCCGAAGGCGTCGTACGGCTGGCTGCGGGACGCGCTGCGGGCCCAGCGGGCATGACGGCCCTCGCCCTGGAGGAGCCGGCCGGACGGGTCGGGCGCGGCTGGACGGCCGCGCTGTCGCTGGCCAACGGCGCGATCTGGGTGGGCTGGTACGGGCCGCTGCAGATCCTGCTCGCGCAGCAGGCCGAGCGGTTCGCGCCCGGCGCCGGGCTGTCGAAGGAGTCGCTGCTGGCCTGGGTGACGGGCGTCGGGGCGGTGGTGTCGCTGGCCGCCAACCCGCTGTTCGGCGCCCTGTCGGACCGTACCGTGTCGCGGTTCGGGCGGCGGACGCCGTGGATCGTGGCGGGGTCGGCGGGCGGCGCGCTGTCCCTGCTGCTGCTCGGGGCGGCGGACGCGGTGTGGGTGGTGTTCGCCGGCTGGTGTCTGGTGCAGCTGACGCTGAACGCGGCCTTCGCCGCGGTCACCGCCGCCGTGCCGGACCGGGTGCCGCGGTCCCAGCGGGGTGCCGTCGGCGGCTGGCTGGGCGCGGCGCAGATCCTCGGGGTGGTCGTCGGTACGGGGTTCGCGACGGCGGCCGGCGGGATCGGCGCCGGGTATGCGGCCTGCGCCGTCTTCACGCTGATCGGCGTCGCCCCGTACGTGCTCCGCCATCCGGACCTGCGGCTCGCCCCGGCAGACCGGCCCGCCTGGTCCTGGCGGCGGTTCGCGGCCGGGTTCCGGCTGAGCCCCCGCGCCCATCCCGATCTCGCCTGGGCCTGGCTGACCCGCTTCCTCGTCAACCTGAGCAACGCACTGGTCCTGCTTTACCTCTTCTACTACCTGCGCGACCGGCTGCACCACGCGGATCCGGAGACCGGGGTGCTGGTCCTGACGGCGGTGAACGGCGTGACCCTGCTCGCCACCGTCGTCGTCGGCGGCGTCTGGTCGGACCGGACCGGGCGGCGCAAGCCGTTCGTCCTGTGGTCGGGCGTCCTGATGGCGGCGGCGACCGGCCTGCTGGCGGGGTGGCAGACGTGGCCCGGGGCGCTCGTCGCCGCCGCCCTCCTCGGGGTCGGCTTCGGCGTCTTCACCTCCGTCGACTTCGCCCTCATGACGGACGTCCTGCCGACGGCCCACGACCGCGGCAAGGACCTCGGCATCGTCAACGTCGCCAACGCCCTGCCCCAGGTGGCCGCCCCCGCCCTGGCCGCCCCGCTCGTCAACCACCTCGGCGGCTACCGGTCGCTGTACCTGGTGGCCGCCGCGCTGGGGTTGGTGGGCTCCCTGCTGGTGCGGCGCATCAGAGGCGTCGCCTGAGGGGGCGTCGCCCGAGGAGGCGTCGTCCGAGAGGGTGGCGGCGGCATCGGCCGGCCGCCCGGATACGGTGACCGGATGCCCGACGCCCCGCCCGCCGACGTCGCCGACCCCGTGCACGCCGCACTGCTCCGGCAGGTGCCGTACCTCCGGGTGACGGGCCGCTGCGGCTGCGGCTGCGGTACCGCCTCCTTCGAACTCGACACCGCGAGACCGGCGAGTGCCCCGGGGAGGTCCTGGTCTTCACGCGGGGCGGATGCCTGTCGTGGCTCGAGGTCTGCTCGTGGAGCGACGACATCGAGGTGACCCTCGCCGCCGCGCGCGACTGGCTCCGGGCCGCCCGGCCGGCGCGCTGACCCACCCGACCGCCCGCGGACCCGGGGACGATCACCGCCGCACCACCGAGGAGTCGTTCAGCGCGTGCGGCGGATGTGAAGGTGGCCGTCGAGCGGGAAGGCGGGAGGGAAGGCCGGCAGGACGCGGTCGAAGGCGTAACCGCTCTTGGCCGCGACCCGGCAGGAGGCCGCGTTGTCCACCTGGTGGAGCAGGTGGAGCCGCTCCAGGCCGCCGGCCCGGAAGGTGGCGAAGGCCCAGGCGGTGACGGCGTCCAGGGCGCGGGGTGCCACCCCGCGACCGCGGGCGCCCGGCGCCGTCCAGTAGCCGACCTCGGCGGTGGGCTCGCCGGGGGCGACCTCCTTGAGGACCACGCCGCCCACCAGACGCGCGGCGGCGTCGAGGGGTGCCTCCAGGACGGCGAAGCCGAACCGGGCGCCCGCCGCCCAGTCCCGCTCCTGGTCCCGTACCCAGCGCGGCGCCTCGCCCTCCGCCGGCAGGTTCGCCCAGCGGCGGAGGGCGGGATCGTGGGACATCCCGGCCAGCGCGGTGACGTCGTCCGCGCACCAGGGGCGGAGAACGAGCCCTGGAGCGTGCGGAGTCGGGTCGGCGTGGAGGACGACGGAAGCGATCATCGGCCGATCGTACGGGGGCGTCCCGATCGCGGCCAGCCGTGCCCCGTCGGTCACAGCAGCGGGGCGACCACCGCCCGGGCGAGCGCCTGAGCCCGGGTGCGGGGGGCGGGTTCGGCGGCGGGGCCGTGGGCGTAGTAGCGCAGGAACGCCTCCTGGAAACACGCCCCGAGGAGGAGGGCCGCGGACGCGCGCGGGTCCGCCTGCGCCGCGACGCGCCCGAGGTCCTGCTCGGCCTTCAGGTAGGCGGCGAAGCCGTCGAGCGGCCTCTCGGGGCCCCCGCCGTGCCGGCTCATCGCGGTCCGGTGCGCCGCCATCCGTTCGGGGTCCGCGAGGAGCGCGCCCAGCATCGGGATCGACTGCTGGTAGAAGTCCAGGGCGGCGTGGGCGAGTTCGGTGAGGTTGGTCTCGACGTCGCCCTCGCCCGGGCGGACCGGTGTGCGGGACGGGCCCGGCACCCGTTCCTCCAGGACGGCGAGGAGCAGGCGCTCCTTGTCGCCGAAGTACTTGTACAGCGTCGGCTCCGACACGCCCGTCGCCTGCGCGATCACCTTCGTCGTGGCGTGCACGACGCCCCGGGTCCGCAGGATGTCCGCGGCCGCGTCGAGGATCCGCTCCCGTGTGCTGCCCATCGCCGTCCTCTCGCTCTCGGTCCGGCCGTCGCCGCCCGCCCTCGCCGTTCCCCTTGACGGGTTAGTGAACACTAGCGCAGGCTGGGGGCTAGTGTTCACTAACCCTCTGGGGGAGGAGACTCGTCATGCGCATCACCGTTCTCGGCGCCACGGGCGGCACGGGCAGGCAGCTCGTGGAGCAGGCCCTGGACGCCGGACACCACGTCACCGCGGTCGTCCGCGACCCGTCCCGCCTGCGGCTCCGGCAGGGCGCGGACGCACCACGGCTCGACGTCCTCACCGCGGACGTCATGGATCCCGAGGCGATGACGGCGGCCGTGGCCGGGCGGGACGCCGTCGTCTCCGCCCTCGGCTCCGCCCCCAGGACCGAGGCGTCGGTGTGCAGTGACGGCGCCCGCTCGGTCATCGCCGCGATGCGGACCACCGGCACCCGCCGCCTGATCGTCGTCACCGCGAGCGGCCACGTCGTCGACGAAGGCGACGGGCCCTTCACCCGGGCCCTCGTCAAACCCGTCGTGCGCCGCGTCCTGGCGGGCAACTTCGCGGACTTCGCCCGCACCGACCGGATCGTCCGGGACAGCGGACTCGACTGGACGATCATGCGGCCGCCGCGCCTCACCGACGGCGCCCCCCGCCCCTACCGCACCGCGACCGACCGCAACGTGCGCGGCGGCATCACCCTCGCCCGCGCCGACCTCGCCCGCGCGATCCTCGCCGCGCTGGCCGAGCCAGGCTCCGTCCGCCACACCATCGGCCTGGGCTACTGACGCTCCCGAGGTCACCGACCGGGGAGGGAGCCCTCCGGCGTGCCGGGCAGCAGGACCGTGACGAGCAGACCGCCGGCGGCCCGGGGGACCAGGGTCAGCGTGCCGCCGTGCGCGCGGACGATGCTCTGCACGAGGGCGAGTCCCAAGCCCACGCCCGCGTGCTCGTCGGTGCGGACGCGCTCCGTGCCGCGCCGGAAGGGTTCGGTGAGGGTCGGCACCAGGTCCGGCGGGAGCGGCTGGCCCGTGTTCTCGACCCGCACCACGCTCCCGTCGCGCCGCGCCTCGGTGTGCACCGTCACGGTCCCGCCCGCGGGCAGGTTGTGGACGACGGCGTTCTGGACGAGGTTCGTCACCATCCGCAGCAGTAGCTCCGGCGAGCCGCTCGTCCAGGCCGCGCCGCCGGTCACGTCCAGCGCGATCCCGCGCTGCTCCGCGAGGGGGAGCAGCGTCTCGGCGGCCTCCTCGGCGACCAGCGAGAGATCGACGGGCTCACGCGAGACCAGCCCCCGGTCGCTGCGGCTGAGCAGCAGCAGGGCCTCGGTCAGGTCGATCGCCCGCGTGTTGACGGCGGTCAGGCGGGCGACGAGTTCGTCGCGGTCCCGCGTGGGGTCCTCGCGGGCGACGTCGAGCAGCGCCCGCGAGACGGCCAGCGGGGTGCGCAGCTCGTGGGAGGCGTTGGCGGCGAACCGCTGCTGCTCGGCGACCTGCGCCTCCAGCCGGTCCAGCATGGTGTCGAACGTGTCGGCCAGTTCGCGGAACTCGTCCTCGCGGCCCTCCAGCCGGATCCGGTGGGACAGCGAACCGCTCCCGGCCGCCCGCGCCGCCGCCGTGATCCGGGTGAGCGGCGCGAGCATCCGGCCGGCGAGCAGCCAGCCCCCGACGAGGCCGAAGACGAGCAGGAAGCCCATCGCCACGGCCGCGGCGGGGAAGAAGGTGCGCACGAGGAGGTAGCGGTTGGGCGAGACGCCGAGGAGCCCCTGGTCGTTGTCGGGGACGTACCGCAGCAGGAACCCCCACACCACGGCCAGCAGCAGGGCCCCGGCGACGGTCAGGAACCCGGCGTAGCTGAGGGTGAGCTTCAGCCGGACGCTCAGCCCGCGGCGCCTAGCCACGGGGACGCCCGGGGCTCGGCGCGCCGGAGCCGGAGCCGGACCCGGTGCCGGGCCCGGTGCCCGGCCCGGTGTCGGATCCGGCCCCCGGCCCGGTGTCGGATCCGGCCCCCGGCCCGGTGTCGGATCCGGCCCCGGTGCCGGTGTCGATGCGGTAGCCGACGCCCGGCACCGTGGCGATGATCCACGGTTCGCCGAGCCGCTTGCGCAGCGCCGAGACGGTGATGCGGACGGCGTTGGTGAACGGGTCGGCGTTCTCGTCCCAGGCCCGGGCCAGCAGCTCCTCGGTGCTCACGACCCCGCCCTCGGCGGCGACGAGGACGTCGAGCACCGCGAACTGCTTCCGGGTGAGCGCGACGTACCGCCCGTCGCGGAAGACCTCCCGCCGGAACGGGTCGACGCGCAGCCCCGCGAGCTCGCGGACCGGGGGCCGCGCGTACGCCCGCCTGCGGTCGAGTGCCCGCAGCCGCAGGACCAGCTCCCGCAGCTCGAACGGCTTGGTGAGGTAGTCGTCGGCTCCGAGCGCGAAACCGGACTCCTTGTCGTCGATCCGGTCGGCGGCGGTGAGCATCAGGATCGGGATGCCGCTGCCGGACGCGACGATCCGGCGGGCGACCTCGTCGCCGGACGGGCCGGGGATGTCGCGGTCGAGCACCGCCAGGTCGTAGGAGTGGACGGCGAGCAGCTCCAGGGCGGTGTCGCCGTCGCCGGCGATGTCGGCGGCGATCGCCTCCAGCCGGAGCCCGTCACGGACGGCCTCGGCCAGATACGGCTCGTCCTCCACGATCAGTACGCGCATGGGCGAAGCCTAGGCAGTGCGACGTGTCGCCGACGTATGCGCGCCGCGCCACCAGTGGCGCGAGGCGAGCCCGGCGAGGACCGCGCCGGCGGCGTTGACCAGGACGTCGTCCACGGACGACACCCGGTCCAGGCGGAGCACGTACTGCGCGGTCTCGACCAGGAGCGAGCAGCCCGCCCCCAGGGCGAGGACGCGCGGGACGGTCGCGAGCGCCGCGAACCGGATCGGCGCGAAGAAGCCGAGCGACGCGAAGACCAGCAGGTTGCCGCCGATGCCGAGCGGCCCCATCGTGACCAGGTCCCGCAGCGGTACGAGGCTCACCCGCGGCGGCTGGTCCTCGCCGCCCGGCATCAGCGTCATCCACAGGAACGGCAGCGTCCCGTACACCATGCCCACCTCGGCCAGCGACCACCGCCACGCCGCGGCGCCCGCGGAACGCCGCCGTAGCCGCGCCAGGCCCCACGCCGCCGACAGCGCCAGCGGCAGCGCGACCACCGTCATGAGGACGACCCCGTTGAACGTGCCGAGGCACCGCTCCCACAGCCCGGCCCGGCACGTCGGGGCGGACATCATGAGCGGCCCCCGCATCACGAACAGGACGCTCGCCAGGGCGAGGACCGCCAGGCCGGCGGGAAGGTACCCGCGCGTGCGGCGGGGCGGTGTCTGCAGAGCCGTGTCGTCGAGCATGGGGCCATTGCACATGGAGGGCGGTTGCGACGGCGTATGCGCTTTTCGATACGCGGACGATATGCGGCGTCCCTCGTGGGGGCTCCGGGTCAGCGCAGTCGGCGGGCCCGCAGGACGACGTCGTGGGTGTGGTGCGCCCCCGCGCCGCCCTCGGGGATCACCCGGGGCCGTTCCTCGTCCACCTCGACCCGCCAGCCGTCGTCGAACAGCGCGGCGACCATCGACGGCCAGACGTAGTCGGCCGGGTCGAAGCCGCTCTCCTGGGCGTCACGGTGCTCCTCCATGCCGGCGTGGTGGACGAGCAGCAGGACGCCGCCGGGGGCGACGGCCGCCAGCAGCGTCCGCTCGGCGGTGGCCCCGGGGGTGCGCAGGAGCGCCGGGTACTGCGCCGAGACCAGGTCGAAGGAGCCCGGCGGGAGCGCCGCCTCGGTCAGCCCCGCGTGGACCCAGCGCACGTCCACCCCGGCGTCCCGCGCGTGGGACGCCGCCCGGGCCAGCGCCACGCCCGACACCTCCAGGGCGGTCACGTCCCAGCCGGCCCGGGCGAGCCAGATGGCGTCCGCGCCCTCGCCGCAGCCGACGTCGAGGACCCGTCCGGGGGCGAGGTCGCGCACCTCCGCCACGAGCGCCCCGTTGGGCTGCCCGCTCCAGAGCCGCTGCCGCTCGGAGTAGCGGTTGTCCCACTCGTCGCGCACGGCGGGGTCGCCCACGTAGCCGTCGGCGAACGAGGGACTGTCGGAGGAGAGCACGTCTGCGGTGATGTCGTCGGCCATGCCCCCACGGTCGCCCACCCCCTTCCGACCGGGCCAGTCCTGTTGCCGAACCGGCAAAGGAGAGTGCCGCCGTCACCCGGCCGTCGTCACTCTCCCGTCGGCGCGCCCGGGCCCGTCGGCCCGGCTCCGGCCGGCGGTTCCAGGCGGCCCAGCCAGCCGGTCAGGAGCACCTCCAGGGACTCCGCCTCGGCGGGCGTCAGCAGGTCGAGGAGCCGGCGTTCGTTCCGCATGTGGTCGGTGAAGGCGCGGTCGATCAGCTCGCGTCCGGGCTCGGTGAGGGCGACGATACGGCCGCGCTGGTCGTCGTCCGAGCGGCGGCGGGTGACCAGTCCCGCCCGCTCCAGGCGGTCGATGCGCTTGGTCATCGCGCCCGTGGTGACCATGGTGTGCGCGGCGAGTTCGCCCGGGGCCCGCTCGAAGGGCGCGCCCGCCCGGCGCAGGGCGCACAGGACGTCGAACTCGCCCTCGCCGAGCCCGTACCGGTCGTAGACGAGGCGCAGCTCCCCGGTGAGGCGGTCGGCGAGCCGGTGCAGTCGGCCGATGACGCCCTGGGGGGTGACGTCGAGGTCGGGGCGCTCGCGGCGCCAGTCGGCCTGGATGCGGGCCACGCGGTCCGGCGGGGGCTGATCGTCCATGGCCGCATCTTAGCTTCCGTGGAAGTTATATATTGGCTTCCATGGAAGCTAATCGCTGGGTCGTGCTGACCGCCGTCGCGCCGGTGGCCTGGGGAGCGAACTACTACGTCACCCACGCGTTCCTGCCCCCGGACGCCCCGCTCTACGGAGCCGCCCTGCGCGCCCTCCCGGCCGGCGCCGTCCTGCTGGCCCTGGCCAGGAAGCGCCCGCACGGAGCCTGGTGGTGGCGCTCCTCGGTGCTCGGGCTGCTCAACGTGAGCGTGTTCTTCGTCCTCGTGTACGCCGCCTCCCAGCTCCTCCCGACGAGCGTCGCCTCCACGGTCATGGCGGTGTCGCCGCTGGCGATGATGCTCATCGCCTGGGCCCTCGTCGCCGAACGCCCCGGCCTCGCGCATCTGGCCGGCGCCGTCGTCGGCCTCACGGGCGTCGCCCTCATGCTGCTCACGGGGGAGGGCGGCGTGAGCGGGCCCGGGGTCCTCGCCTCCGTCGCCGCCATGCTCGTGTCGGCCTTCGGCCACATCCTCGCCAAGCGGTGGAGCGCCGACGTCGACGTGCTCGCCTCGACCGCCTGGCAGCTCACCGCGGGCGGCCTCCTCCTGCTTCCGGTCGCCGCGGCCGTCGAAGGGGCACCGCCCGCGCTGTCCCCCTCCGCGCTCCTCGCCTTCGGCTACGTCTCCCTCGTCGCCACCGCCATGGCCTTCACCGTCTGGTTCGCCGGCCTCCGCCACCTGCCCGCCGCGACCGTGGGACTCCTCGGCCTCCTCAACCCGGTGACCGGCGTCCTCCTCGGCGTCCTGGTCGCCGGCGAGGCCCTGACCCTCCGCCAGCTGGGCGGCCTCGCCCTGGTCCTCTGCGGCGTCCTCCTCGGACGGCCGGGACGCGGCGACGGACGCCCGATCCCCCTAGCATGGCGGCGTGTTCGAATACCACGGATGGATCACGATCCGCGAGAAGCCGGCCGGCGACGACGATGACGTACGGCTGCGGCGGATCGTCGACGACCTGCGCCTCCGCATCGCCGGGACGGCGAGCCCCTACCTGCTCGACCTCAGGTGGATGAACGGCGAACCCTTCCTCCACCTCGGCGGCCACGCCAACCACCGCTCCACCGACGTCACGGACCTCTTCGCCCATGTCGCCGCCGTGGCCCCCGGCTCGTACGGCCTCCTCCACATCCGCGACGACGAGGACCCGGGGCACGAGAACGAGGTCCGCGTCCTCCGGCTCGCCCGGGGCGAGGTGACCCACCACACGGAGCCCCTGCTGTCCCCCTGCATCCCGAAGCTGGAGCAGGAGTAGCCGGCTGGTCCGTCCCGCGACCCGCCCCCTAACCCCCCGTCCTCAGCCAGGTGATGCGGGTGACCGTCACCTCGTCCGGGTCGCCGGTGAACCACTCGACCAGCACGGGATGGCCGGGGACGTCGAGGTCGTACACGTCGCCCCACCGGTCGGTGGGGCTCGCCCGGGCGGTACGGTGCCGCGCTCGTGCGCGTCCGCGACGGCGGTCAGGGTCCGGACCGTCGCGGCGAACACCTCGGGAGCCTGGGCGGACATGGCCGAGAGGACCGCGGCGGCCTGATCGGTCAACCCGTGGCTCACCGGGCCCCGCCGAGCGAGGCGAGCAGGGCGTCGAGCGGGCGCACCCCGTCGCGCCCGCCGGTCCGCAGTGCCGCGGCCCGCGCGCGGTCCGCGTCGGTGCGCCGGGTGTCGGCGACGGCCCGCAGATGCCAGCGGTCCATCACCGCCGCCTGCTCGTCCCCGGCCCGCGCCGCGTCCAGCTCCTCCAGGAACGCGCCCTTGCGGGCCGGCGCGAGCGCGGCCGCGATCGCGTCGGCGGTACGGGGGATGCCGGGTTCGGCGGGGCGGGGTAGCACGCGCGCGCTCTCCTTCCGTGCGGGCGGCGCCTCCTGACGAGGCGTCCGCTCCCACGGTAGACCAGCACCCGCCTCCGTCAGGCGTTCACCGCGAAGGCCGCTCCGGGCGCGTTCTCGCCGAGCGGGTGGTCGGGGGCCCGGCCGGCGAGGGAGGCGGCCCGGGGGAAGTCCGGCCATTCAAGCGTCATGGCCGACGCGGCGGGCGACACACCGTCCGCGGCCACGACGGGGCCGCCCCCGCCGACACCCCACACGACGGCGGCGACCGCGGCCACCGCTCCGTACCCCGCACGCCTCATGACATCCCCCCACCGTGCCGCGACTCGTGCGTCGAGTGCGCCGTGTGCGCCGAGCCTCCCACGCCCCCGTCCCCGTCGCCGGGCCCGGCAGGGTCGTCCAGGCCCGCGAGCAGGCGCAGCCCGTCCTCGGCGGGGCTGCCGGGCGCGGCGGACAGCACCAGCAGCTCCCTGCCCGAACCGTCCGGCAGCGCGAAGTTCTCCTGGTGCAGTTCGAGCAGCCCGACGAGCGGATGCCGGTACGCCTTGCGCCCGTGCGTCCGCGCGCGGACGTCCGCGCGGGCCCACAGGCGGCGGAAGCGCTCGCTGCCCATGGCCAGTTCGCCGACGAGCGTGGCGAGCCGCGGGTCGTCCGGGTACTTCCCGGCGGCCAGCCGCAGGTGCCCGACCACGTCGAGGGTGCACGTCTCCCAGTCCGCGTACAGGCCCCGCTCGTCCTCCTCCAGGAACAGGTGCCGGGCCGTGTTCAGGCCCGCCGTCGGCCGCCCGTAGAGGAGGCCGGCCATGCGGTTGGCGGCCAGCACGTCCAGCCGGTGGTCCATGATCAGCGCCGGAGTGCCCTGCACCAGGTCCAGCACCCGCAGCAGCTCCGGCCGGACCCGCCCGCCCGGCGCCTTCGCCCGCCGCCGGCGCTGCCGCGCCAGCCGGTACAGGTGACCCCGCTCGGTCTCGTCGAGACCGAGGACCCGGGCGAGGGCGTCCAGGACCTGCTCCGAGGGCTGCGTGGCGCGCCCCTGCTCCAGGCGCACGTAGTAGTCGACGCTGACGCCCGAGAGGTGTGCCACCTCTTCGCGGCGCAGCCCCGCCACCCTTCTGCGGCTGTCGGTGGGAATGCCGACGGCCGCCGGATCGACCCGGGAACGCCGGGTCCGCAGGAAGCCCGCGAGATCGTCCATGCCCTCCAGTATCGGCCCGACCGCCGTTCCCAGGGTGGTACCGCCGTTACCAGGAAGACCGTTCCGACGGAACGGGCGCCCCTGAACACCGGCCGCAGCCGCGGCCAGACTCGGCGGCATCCGATCCGAAGGAGCACCCCATGAAGACGCTGATCGTCTACGCCCACCCGGAACCGCGGTCGCTCAACGGCTCGCTGAAGGACCTCGCCGTCGCCACCCTGGAGGCCGCCGGGCACGAGGTCCGGGTGACCGACCTGTACGCGATGAAGTGGAAGGCGACCGTGGACGCCGAGGACTACGGCCCCGACGCGTCGAGCCCGCTGAAGGTCGCCCAGGACTCGGGCCGGGCCTTCGACTCCGGCCGGCTCACCCCGGACGTCCTCGCCGAGCAGGAGAAGCTCCTCTGGGCCGACACGATCGTCTTCCAGTTCCCGCTGTGGTGGTACACGATGCCCGCGATCCTCAAGGGCTGGGTCGACCGGGTCTTCACCTACCGCTTCGCCTACGGCGTCGGGGAGCACAGCGAGACGAAGTACGGCGAGCGCTTCGGCGAGGGCACCCTCGCGGGCCGCAGGGCCCTGCTGTCGGTGACCGTCGGCGGCCCCGGGTCCCACTACGCCGCCCGGGGCATCAACGGCCCCATCGACGACCTGCTCTTCCCCATCCAGCACGGGATCCTCTACTACCCCGGCATCGAGCCCCTGCCGCCGTTCGTCGTGTACGGCAGCGACCGGATCACCCCCGGGGAGTACGAGGTCGCCGCCAAGGCGTGGCAGGAGCGCCTGCTGACCCTGGAGTCGACCGAGCCGATCCCCTTCCGCCGCCAGAACTTCGGCGACTACGAGATCCCCTCCCTCCACCTGAAGCCGGGCCTGGAACCCGCCGGCCGCACCGGCTTCGGCCTCCACGTCCGGGACGCCTGACACCGGGCCGCGAGGGCCCGCCCGACACCGGGGCCGCGCGGCACCGCGGCCCCGGCCGGCGAAGGGCTGCCGGACGCCACCCCCCGCCCGGCACAATCACCCGTACACGGGAGGGGGCCGCATGGGCTGGTACGGGTATCTGGGGCTGTGGTGCGCGGGGTTCGGCGGCGTGGCGCTGGTCGGGTACGTCCGCTATCTGGCCGGAGCGACCGAGGCCCAGCGCACGGTCAGGACCGTCGGCCGGATCGAGCACGTGACGCCACCACGCCACGGCGACTCCCGGACCGACGGGATACGCGTGGTCGTCTCCTTCCAGGACCCCTCCACCGGCGCGGAGTTCACCGTCACGAACGACGGAGAGGCAGGCGAGCGGGGCGAGCGGGTCAAGGCGGCGTGGGTCGGCCGCCCGATCGGCGTCCGGTACCTCAGCGGACAGCCGCACGCCCACCGCTTCACCCACGACGTGTCCGAGCGCCCGCACGGCGGCCTCGGCCTGCCGAACTGCGCGCTCTTCCTGGTGTACGCGGGAGTGGTCACCGTCGCGGCGATCGAGCGGGGCTGGCCCTGGGCGCTGCTCGGGTTCGCCGGCCCCTGGGCCCTCTCCCTCGTCCACCACCTGCCGGAGAACGTACGGGACACCCGCCGCCGGCGCGACACGCTCGCCGCCATGACCGCCGTGCCCGGCCGCGTCGTCGCCGTCCTCAAGAGCGTCGGCACCGACGAGGACGGCAACACCCTGACGACCATCGTCCCGGTCGTCGCCTTCACCACCCACGACGGCACGGCGGTCACCGCCGCCTGCGAGTGGGGAATCCCCGACCCGGCCCGCTCGTACGGGCGCGAGCTGACGATCCATCACGCACCGGACGATCCAGCCGACTTCACCGCGGACATCGCGGGCGCGCACCGCGCCTGGCGCCAGGGCATCGTCTTCGACACGCTGGGATTCGTCGTCGTGGCGGCGACGGCCGTCGTGGGAGCGGTCGCCCTCTGACGGCGGCCGGCCCTATCCTCGACCGCTGTGACCGGTTCCGAGCGGCTTCCGCTCCTGTTCCTCGACGTCGACGGCCCGCTGATCCCCTTCGGCGCGGATCCCCGCACGTACCCGACCTTCCCCACGGGTACCGACGCCCCGAACCCCCTGCTGTCCCGGATCGATCCGGCGCACGGGGCGCGCCTGGCCGCGCTGCCGTGCGCTCTGGTGTGGGCGACGACGTGGGGGGACGACGCGAACGAGTGCGTCGCCCCGCTGCTCGGCCTGCCCCGCCTGGCCGTCGTCCCCTGGCCGGAGCCGTCGGACGCCGACGAGCAGGACGTGCGCCGGGGACTGCACCCGAAGACCCGGCCGCTGGTCGCGTGGGCGGCGGGCCGGCCGTTCGTCTGGGTCGACGACGAGATCACCGACCGGGACCGGGCCTGGGTCGCCGCCCACCACCGGGGACCCGCCCTGCTCCTCCGGGTGGACGCCCGCGTCGGCCTCACCGACGCCGACTACGCGGCGTGCGACGCCTGGCTGCGCCGCGAGCGCGACCGAGCGGCCTGACATCACCGGGCGCCGGTCAGGCCGCCCGCACCCCGCCCCGTTCGGCCGGCACGAGGAGGTCCGCCGCCGTCGCCTCCCGGACCTCGTCGAGCGTGACGCCCGGGGCGAGTTCGACGAGGGCGAAGCCGTCGGGGGTGACGTCGAGGACGGCGAGGTCGGTGATGACCCGCTGCACGACGCCGCGGCCCGTGAGGGGGAGGGTGCACGCCTCGACGAGCTTGGGCGTGCCGTCCTTGGCCGTGTGCTCCATGAGGACGATGACCCGCCCCGCGCCGTGCACGAGGTCCATCGCGCCGCCCATGCCCTTCACCATCTTGCCGGGGATCATCCAGTTGGCGAGGTCCCCGGCGGAGGAGACCTGCATGGCGCCGAGGACCGCCGCGTCGATGTGGCCGCCCCGGATCATCGCGAAGGACAGGGCCGAGTCGAAGAAGGACGCGCCGGGGAGGGTGGTGACGGTCTCCTTGCCGGCGTTGACGAGGTCGGGGTCGAGTTCGTCCTCGGTCGGGTACGGGCCGACGCCGAGGATGCCGTTCTCGGACTGGAGGACCACCTCGATGCCGGGCGGGAGGTGGTTGGGGACCAGGGTGGGGAGGCCGATGCCGAGGTTGACGTAGCTCCCGTCGGTGAGTTCGCGGGCGGCGCGGGCGGCCATCTGGTCGCGGGTGAGGGCCATCAGGCGGCTTCTTCCTGTCGGACGGTACGGCGTTCGATGCGGCGTTCGGCGGCGGGGTCTCCGGGCGTGACCCGGACGACGCGCTGGACGAAGACGCCGGGGAGGTGGATCTCGTCGGGGTCGAGCTCGCCCGGTTCCACGAGGTGGTCGACCTCCGCGATGGTGATCCGCCCGGCCATCGCGGCCAGCGGGTTGAAGTTCCGGGCGGAGGAACGGAAGACGAGGTTGCCGTGCCGGTCGCCGATGGTCGCCCGGACGAGCGCGAAGTCCGTCGTGATGCCCTCCTCCAGGAGGTACGGGCGCCCGCCGAACTCCCGCGTCTCCTTCGGCGGGGAGGCGACGGCGACGGACCCGCCCCCGGCGGCGTACCGCCACGGCAGTCCGCCCTCGCCGACCTGCGTGCCCGTGCCGGCCGGGGTGTAGAAGGCCGGGATGCCCGCGCCGCCGGCCCGCAGCCGCTCGGCCAGCGTCCCCTGCGGGACGAGCTCGACCTCCAGCTCCCCGCTGAGGTACTGGCGGGCGAACTCCTTGTTCTCGCCGACGTACGAGCTCGTCATCCGGGAGATCTGCCCGGCCGCGAGCAGCAGCCCGAGCCCCCAGTCGTCGACGCCGCAGTTGTTGGAGACGACCCGCAGGCCGTCCGTGCCGCGCTGCCAGAGCGCGTCGATCAGCGTGCCCGGTATCCCGCACAGCCCGAAGCCGCCCACCGCGAGGGAGGCGCCGCCGGGGATGTCGGCCACCGCCTCCGCCGCGCTCGCGACCGTTTTGTCCAGACCCATGGAGGATCCCTTCCTCAGACAGCCGGATGACCCCGCAGGTCAGAGCCGGTGGCCGATACGACCGATGGGCAGCGAGCCTAGGCAGCCGCCGCAGGGCGCGACCATGGCGTTCATCCACACACCGACCCCGGTGGAGATGGCGACGACCACCCCCACCGCCCCCACCGGAAGCGCTCGGCCGCGACGGGCGCGGGAGCCCCGGAGCGACGCCGTCCGCCCGCGCGCGGTGGCGTGAACTCCCCTACGGGGAGCGGATGGTGCCGACACCCACCGCCCACGGGCCAAGAATGGGCGATACGCCCATGGGTCGGGCCGAACCGGCGGCATAGCCTCTCGCGCGTCCCAGAAACCCGACCCCCGGAGGCACCCCGATGCGTCCCACCCCCGGCTCCCCGCCGGGCGCCCTGCGCCGCACCACCCTCACGGCCCTCGCCGTGTCCGCCCTGACCCTCACCGCCGTACCGGCCGCCGCCGCCCCCACCGACGCCGCCGGGGCCCCGGCCGGCCACTGCGCCCGCATGGCGCAGCTCCGCGTGCCGGGCGCCGAGCACCAGCGGGCCGCCTGCCTCGACGAGCTGACCACGGCCGGCACCGTGGCCTCGGGCCACACCGACCCCGCCGACTGGGCGGGGCTCACCCCCAAGGACCTGGCCGTCCCCGGCGGAGTGCCCGGCATCCAGATCGACGGCTACTTCCCCGACACCTCCACCACCAACACCAACCACGGCTGGAACCACGACGCCCAGTTCGTCATCCGCCTGCCCGACCGCTGGAACGGCGGCCTGGTGATCGCCGGCACCCCCGGCAACCGCGAGCAGTACGCCAACGACCGGGCGATCGCCGACTGGGTGCTGTCCCGCGGCTACGCGTACGCCGCCACCGACAAGGGCAACACCGGCCTCGCCTTCCACCGCGACGGGAAGACCCCCGGCGACGCCATCGCCGAGTGGAACGAGCGCGTCACCCAGCTGACCCGCGCCGCCCGCGCCACCCTCGCCCAGCGCTACCACCGGCCCCCCGCCCGCACCCTGGCCACCGGCCTGTCGAACGGCGGCTACCTGGTGCGCTGGCAGCTGGAGAACCATCCCGAGCTGTACGACGGCGGCGTCGACTGGGAGGGCACCCTCTGGCGCGCCGACGGCCCGAACCTGCTGGAGTTCCTGCCGGAGGCACTCCGCGCCTATCCCGTGTACGCGGCGGGCGGCGACGGCGCCGAGACGGCCCGGCGGCGGATGCACGCCGCCGGCTTCCCGGCCGGGTCGGAGTTCCTGTGGCCGTACCACCACAAGGTCTACTGGGACCTCACCCAGCGCATCAACCGCGAGGAGCTGGACCCCGGCTTCGACGGCGCGACCGAGGCCGGCACCCCGTACTGCGCGACCGGCACACCCGCCTGTGACACCGACTACGACTACGCGGCCCGCCCCGAGGAGGTCCGGCAGGCCGTGGAGAAGATCGAGCTCACCGGCCGGATCGGGAAACCCCTGATCACCCTGCACGGCACCCTGGACGTGCTGCTCCCCATCGGCGAGGACTCCGACGTCTACGCCCGCATGGTGCGCGACGCCGGCCGCGGCGCGCTGCACCGCTACTACCGCATCGAGGGCGGCACCCACACCGACTCCCTCGTCGACGCCTTCCCGGACAGGCTCCGCCCGCTCGTCCCGTGCCACCGCAGCGGCTTCACCGCACTGGAGCGGTGGCTGACCACGGGGAGCCGCCCGCCGGCCTCCACGACCGTCGCCCTGCCCGCCGACACGGACCCGGCGGCGCTCCTGGACCACTGCTCCCTCGGCCGGTAGACACCGGCAGTGGTGTCCGCCACCACTGAACGGCGTCACTTTATGGCTGCCTCACCCATGGGAGGGCACCGGAGCTCTCCCTACTGTTTCCGGCCATGACGAACACATTTCCCACCCCGGTACCCCTGCCGGCCATCGGGGCGACCGACCTGAGCGGGCGCACCGCACTG
The DNA here is from genome assembly GCF_000719555.1 of Streptomyces sp. NRRL F-5727. Taxonomy (GTDB): domain Bacteria; phylum Actinomycetota; class Actinomycetes; order Streptomycetales; family Streptomycetaceae; genus Streptomyces. The sequence goes on along the minus strand of NZ_JOGX01000004.1, from coordinate 170,976 downwards.
GTGACCGGTGGCGGCAGCGGCATCGGCCGGGCCTGCGCGCTGGCCCTGGCACAGGCCGGGGCCACCGTGCACGTCGTGGACCGGGACGGCGCGGCCGCCGAGGCGGTCGCGGAGGCCACCGGTGGAGAGGCACACGAGGTCGACCTCGCGGACCCGGCCGCGATCGACCTCCTCCCCGCCGATGCCGACATCCTCGTCAACAACGCCGGTCTCCAGCACGTGGCCCCGCTCACCGAGTTCCCCCCGGAGCGCTTCGAGCTGATCCAGAAGGTGATGGTCACGGCCCCGTTCCTGCTGATGCGGCGGACCCTGCCGCACATGTACGGGCAGGGCTGGGGCCGGGTCGTGAACATCTCCAGCGTCCACGGCCTGCGGGCCAGCGCCTACAAGGCCGCGTACGTCGCCGCCAAGCACGCCCTGGAGGGCCTGAGCAAGGTCGCCGCCATCGAGGGCGCCCCGCACGGCGTGACCAGCAACTGCGTGAACCCCGGCTATGTGCGGACGCCGCTGGTCGAGGGCCAGGTCCGCGACCAGGCCGCCGCACACGGCATCAGCGAGGGCGACGTCCTGTCGAACGTCATGCTGGCCCGCTCGCCGGTCAAGCGGCTGCTGGAGAGCGAGGAGGTCGCCGCCGCCGTCCTGTGGCTCTGCGGCCCGCACTCCGGCTACCTGACCGGCACGTCCCTCCCGCTCGACGGCGGCTGGACGGCGGGCTGAGCCCCGCCCCGGCGAAGAACCGCGCCACTCCACCCCGTACCCCCCCGCTCCACCCGCACCACCGCGATCGTCCCCGTCCCCCCTTCCGTCCGTTCGTGAAACCGGTGAACCATGTCTGACACCACCACCCAGCCGAGAGGCGGCATCGGCCGCATCGTCGGAGCGAGCCTGATCGGCACCACCATCGAGTGGTACGACTTCTTCCTGTACGGATCGGCCGCCGCGCTCGTCTTCAACACGCTGTTCTTCCCCAGCGCCGACCCGCTGGTGGGCACGCTGATCGCGTTCATCACGTACGCCATCGGGTTCGCCGCCCGGCCGCTCGGCGGCATCGTCTTCGGCCACTTCGGGGACAAGATCGGACGCAAGAAGCTGCTGGTGCTGAGCCTGCTGATGATGGGCGGCGCCACCTTCGCGATGGGCCTGCTGCCCACCTACGAGTCGATCGGCGTCTGGGCGCCGATCCTGCTGACCGTGCTGCGCCTCGTGCAGGGCTTCGCGCTGGGCGGCGAGTGGGGCGGCGCCGTCCTGATCGTCTCCGAGCACGGCGGCGAGAAGCACCGCGGTTTCTGGGCGTCGTGGCCGCAGGCCGGCGCGCCCGGCGGCAACCTGCTCGCCACCGGCGTCCTGTCGCTGCTGGCCGCCGTGCAGTCGGACGCCGCCTTCCACTCCTGGGGCTGGCGCATCCCGTTCCTGCTGTCGGGCCTGCTCGTGATGATCGGTCTGTGGATCCGGGTCTCGGTCTCCGAGTCGCCGGTCTTCCTGGAGGCCCAGGCGAAGGCCGAGGCGGCCGCGGCGGCGGGCGCGAAGGAGGAGGCCCCGGTCGTCGAGGTGTTCAAGCGCAGCTGGCGTGACGTGCTGTCGGCCATCGGCACCCGCTTCGGCGAGAACATCTCGTACTACATCCTCACCTCCTTCCTCCTCGTGTACGTCACCACCCACCTGGGCCTGTCGAAGAGCACCGCCCTGAACGCGGTCCTGATCGGCTCGGCCGTCCACTTCGTCACCATCCCGATGTGGGGCGCGCTGTCCGACCGGATCGGCCGCCGCCCGGTCACCCTGATCGGCTCGGTGGGCATGGCGGTGTGGGCGTTCGCCTTCTTCGGCCTCGTCGACTCGAAGTCGTTCGTGGTGATCACGCTGGCCGTCACCGCCGGCCTGCTGCTGCACGGCGCGATGTACGGCCCGCAGGCCGCGTTCATCTCCGAGATGTTCGACACCAAGGTCCGCTACTCGGGCGCCTCGATGGGCTCCCAGCTCGCCTCGATCCTGGCCGGCGCGCTCGCCCCGATCATCGCGGTCGAACTGCTCAAGGACTACGGCTCCTCCACCCCGATCTCGGTCTACCTCTGTGCGGCGGCCGTCGTCACCACGATCACCGTGGCGGTCACCCGCGAGACCCTCGGCCGCGACCTCACCCGCAGCCGGGACGAGGAACCGGCCGCCGCCGTCCCGTCCGCCGTCGGCGCGGGCGACCGGGTCTGACCCGAGGCCACCCCGGCCCGGTCCGCGTCCCCAGGGGGAGGACGACGGACCGGGCCACGACCGCACCCCACCGATCCCCCCCCCGCGAGGAGGCGCCATGGCCACCGGCCGCCCGACCGACGCCCGGACGCACGCGTCCACCGAGGCGGCACGCCGCGTGCTGGACCTGCTCGCCGCCGACGCCCCCGGCGAGGAGCTCGCCGCCCAGCCCGCCCGCTCCCGGGCCGACGGGGCGACCCCGGCCGACCTCGCGTGGATCGAGGAGACCACCCGGGTCGCCCTGTCGGTGCGACGGGTCCTCGACCAGTACCGGCGCCGCGAGACCGAGCTGGTGGCGCTGTACGACACCGCCGGCGACCTCGCCCGGCTGCGGGACCTCGACGCGGTGCTGCGCGCCATCGTCCGCCGGGCCCGTACGCTCCTGGGCTCGGACGTCGCCTACCTCACCCTCAACGACCCGGCGGCCCGGGACACCTTCATGCGGGTCACCGAGGGATCCGTCTCCGCCGCCTTCCAGCAGCTCCGGCTCGGCATGGGCGAGGGCCTGGGCGGCCTGGTCGCCCAGACCGCCCGCCCGTACGCCAGCACCGACTACCGCACCGACCGCCGCTACCGGCACACGGGCACCATCGACGACGGCGTGGCCGAGGAAGGGCTCCGCGGCATCCTCGGCGTCCCGCTGCGCCTCGGCGAGGAGGTCATCGGCGTCCTGTTCGCGGCGGACCGCACCCCGCGCGAGTTCACCCCCGACGCCATCGCCCTCCTCGCCTCGCTCGCCGACCACGCCGCCGTCGCCATCGACAGCGCCCGCCGCCTGGACGAGACCCGGAGCGCCCTCGCCCGCCTCGAAGCCGCCAACGCCACCGCCCGCGCCCACAGCGAAGCCCTCCACCAGGCGTCCGACGCCCACGACCGGCTCTCCAAACTGGTGCTGCGCGGCGCCGGCACCGACGAGGTCGCCGCGGAGATCGCCGCCCTGCTCGGCGGGGGAGTGGCCGTCCACGACACCGACGGCAGCGAACTCGCCCGCATCGGCACCCCACCGGTCGCCCCCTCCACCGCGAGCCTCACCGCCTCCCACACCGAAGGCCGCGCCGTCCGCGCCGACGGCGTCTGGACCTGTGCCGTCCTCGCCGGCGCCGAACCCCTCGGCAGCATCGTCCTCACCGGCCGCGGCGACCTGTCCGAGGCGGACCGCCGCCTCCTCGAACGGTCGGCGCTCGTCACCGCGATGCTCCTCCTGATCCGCCGCTCGGTCGCCGAGACCGAGGACCGGGTACGCGGCGAACTCCTCGACGACCTCCTCGCCGGCCCCGCCTCCTCGGCCCACTGGGACGCGGGCAGCCTCACCCTGCGCGCCCGCCGCCTCGGCCTCGACCTCACCCGGCCGCACGCCGTCGCCGTCCTCGACTGCGAACCCGCCGCGCGCTCCCGGCTCACGGCCGAGGCCACCCGGGTCGTCCGCGGCCTCGGCGGCCTCGCCGGCACCCGCCGCGGCCACACCGTCCTCCTCGTGCCCTCCGACCGCCCCGGCCTCCTCGCCCACGGCCTCGCCGCCGACCTCGCCCGGATCCTCGGCACCCCGGTCACCGTCGGCACCGCCGGCCCCGGAACCGGCCCGGACCACCACGCCGCCCTCCACGCCGAAGCCCTCCGCTGCCTCACCGCGCTGCACGCCCTCGGCCGCACCGGAGAGGGCGCCGACATCGCCGACCTCGGCTTCATCGGCGTCCTCCTCGGCGACCGCGCCGACATCGGCTCGTACGTCGAACGGGTCCTCGGCCCCGTCCTCGCCTACGACACCGAACGCGGCACCGAACTCGTCCGCACCCTGCACGCCTACTACGACCAGGGCGCCAGCCTCTCCCGCGCCAAGGACGCCCTCCACGTGCACGTGAACACCGTCGTCCAGCGCCTCGACCGCGTCGCCCAGCTCCTCGGCCCCGACTGGAACACCCCCGCCAGCGCCCTGGAGATCCACCTCGCCCTCCGCCTCCACCAGCTCACCGCCGCGCGCCCCTGACGCGACAACCCGTGCACCCTGGTCCTGTGAGGTCGCCCCCGTGCCGGCCGGCCTCTCACAGGCCCGGGTGGCACGGGGGCGGGGCGTCAGTGCCCGGGCTGCGGTGCTCCGGTGGCGTGGTCGACGACGTTGCCGTGGGAGCAGTTGTTCTTGTGGTCGCCCGTCCAGTCGCTCAGGGCGGGGACCACGGCGAGTTCCTGGACGCAGACGTCGGCGGCGGTGGAGTTCCAGTGGTTCGCGGCGTCGACACCGCTCCCGAAGCCGCCGTCGTGGTCGGCGAAGGCGGGCGTGGCGGCGGTGAGGGCCGCGGCGGCCATCAGGCCGCAGGTGATGATCTTTCGCATGGTCGGGGAACGCGCGGCGGACCGTGCAGGTAACGAGGCGAACGGCTGAACGAGAAGAGGCGGGCCGCCGGGCTCGTGTGGGGCCCGACGCGTTCAGCCGCGGTGGCCGAAGAACTCGACCTCCGCCAGGGCGAGATGGCGGCCGCGGGCCGTGCCGTAGGCGGTCTCGGGGGTGATGCGGACGTGGGTCACCCGGGAGGCGCGCAGGGTGAAGGTCTGCTGGCCCGGCTGGTCCTTGAGGGTGAGGCGGCGGGTGTCGGTGTCGCCGTTCGCCGCGACGACCTCCACCAGGATCCGTGCCGGGCGGGCCTGCGTCAGGAACTCGTCCTTCTTCGCCGACGTGCCCGCGAAGACCACCAGCTTCGTCACCCTGACGCCCGGCGCCCCGAACTCCGCCTCCAGCGTCGCGCCGGTCGCGGGCGCCGCCCAGTAGCGGTTGCTGAAACCGTCGAAGGCCGCGCCCGCCGGATGGCCCTTCAGCGCCCGGGAGGCGCGTACCGCCGACGGCGGCAGCGACTCCGGCGGGCTCGTCTCCTCCCGGGCCAGGCCGAGCAGGCGGCCCGCGTGCGGCAGGCCGAACCAGATGCCGCCCGCCAGCAGGACCAGCACCAGCGGCATAAGGATCCGGGGCCTGCGCCGGGACCGGCGCGGACGGGTGCCGGCGAGCGGCGCCTGCCGCCCCCGGCGGCGCAGCAGCCGGCGCCACCACGGCGGCCGCGCCTCGGGCCGGGGCCCGGGGGCCAGCGGCCGGGCGCACCGGACGCACAGGGTGCGGTCGGCCTCGTTCCCGGTGCCGCAGGCCCCGCAGCGGAGGGTCGCCGCCGGCGACGAGACGACGGGCTCCGGGGCCGGCGTCTCGGGCGGGGGACCGGGCACCGGCGCGTCGGTCTCCGCCCCGGGCCGCCGCGGCCCCGCCGCCGCGGGCGCCTCCACCGGGGCGGGGGCGGGGGCAGGGTCTGGCTCGGCGGGCGGTACGGGTACGGGAGGCGGCGCGGCGGCGTCCGCCGTCGCCGGGGCCGGCCCCGTACCGGCGGGCTCGGTCTCCTCGCCCTCCCAGTCCAGGAACGCCCCGCAGGACGCGCAGAACGGCGTCCCCGGCGCGTTGCGCAGGCCGCACGTCGGGCAGGTCATCTCGTACCGCCGGGCGTGAGTTCCAGAGTGAAGCCGACGTGGGCCGGGAGCTCCGCGGCGATGAGTTCCTCCAGGCGTGCCCGGTTGACCCGGCCCGGATCCGGCGGGGCGAGCCGGACCGTGACCCACGGGCGGCGGGTGCCCGGCAGCGGGGTGCCGGGCGTGGGCGACCAGACCGTGCCGCCGCTCTCCTCGATCGCGACCGGTGCGCCGCCGGTCTCCAGGCGGAGCGCCTCCGCGAGGCCGTGGAGGGTGCCACGGGACCGGTGGCGGTCCACCGCGCCGAGGACGGCGGCGCGGCGGCGGTCCGGGGGGCTGTCCTCGTGGGGTTCGACGGCCACCCAGCCGGCCAGCCAGTCGAGGAAGTCCTCGGGCGCGGTGCGCGGGTCGAGGTGGGCGGGGAGGTTGTCCATGCTGAGCAGCACCGGCGCCAGGACCTCGTCGAGCGCGGCCAGGAACCGGGCGAGGAAGTCGTGTTCCAGGTAGACCGCGGGCAGCAGGTCGATCAGCGGGTGCGGGCTCGGCAGCCCGGGGACGTCGGTGCGCACGGCGGTCAGACCTCCCGGACCCGCAGCTGGTGCTCGTACGAGAAGACGAGGGCGTGCCGGTCGAGGGGGATCCGCCCGTCGGGCACCTCGGTCCGCTGCCCGGTGACGGGGTCGGCGCGGTAGAGCCGGACGTCGTCGACCAGGTCGACGCCGGGGACCCGCTGGAGGACCGCGTACGCCTCGCCGGTCTGCACCGGGCGGCCGAACGGCCAGCCGGTGCCCTCGGGGCCGCCGGTCAGCGCGTTGAAGTAGCCGTCGAGGGCGGCGAGGGCCTTCTCCCGGACCCGCTCGGCGCTGGCGCCGCGGCCGGCCTGCACGGTCGCGACGAAGGTGACGCCCTGGTAGAACGGCGGCTCGACGACGAGCCGGGCGCCGACCGGGCGGCGGGCGTCGAGGTGGGCCGCGATCCGTTCGAGGGTCCGGGGCGGCGGCCGCAGCTCGTCGAAGGCGATCCGGCCGCGGGCGTCACCACGCCCGGACGGCACGACGAGCAGCCGCACCCCGCCCTCGTCGTCGTCGGGGACGCAGTGGACGCGGGCCGCGTCCGGGGCGACCTCGCGGGCGAGCAGCTCGTAGTCGCGGGGAACGACGGCCCGCTGGAGGGTCCGCAGGGTGAGCGGGCCGCGGATCCGGGCGCTGTCGACCGTCTCGCCGTCGACGCCGCCGAGCGCCGGCCGGCGGTTCTCGACGCGCGCCACGAACGGCACCGTCCCGCGCAGGACGCGCAGGGTGGAGCGGGCCACGTTGCCGCGGACCCCGCCGCCGGTGCGGTACGCGCGGACCCGGACGGTCGCCCCCTTCGGCGGGACGGCGCCGAAGTGCCGTACGGTGCCGTCCCGTTCGCGCACGGCCGGGCCGAAGTCGACGCGGCCGGTGCCCTCGTCGAGGGTGAAGTGCCGGTCTGCGGGGCCGGAGTGGGCGAAGTCGTCGACCCGGGTCCAGGGCGGTGCGGTGTCGTCGCCGGCGTCGGGCGCGGTCACCTCCAGGGTGAACTCGCCGGGGACGACCGGGGGTCGGTCGACGGTGAAGGACTGTCCCGCCACGCCCTCGGCCGTCCCCAGGAGCTCGTCCGTGATCCGCTCGGCGTGCTCGGCGCCGACCGTCGCGCCGATGGTGAAGGCCGTGATCCCGCGGACCACCGGCGGCGCCACGTACGTCGGCTGCCCGGGCGCCGCCGCCACGAGCCGGCAGCGCAGCCAGCCGGCGGTGCGCCGCACGATGCTCAGCGCGGTGTGCGTGGCCGGCAGGTGCAGGATCAGCTCGCCGGACCGGTTGAAGCCGCCCGTGTCGTCCTTCTCCACCTCGCAGGCCGTCCAGCGGGCCCCGTCCCACGCCTCCCACACCAGGGGCGGCCGCAGCGGGTCGACGCCGACGCCCTGCACGTCGCAGTCGAGGCGCAGCACCACCACCCCGGCGGGGACCGGCGTCGACAGGCCCACGTAGAGGGCGTCACCGGGGGCGGGCGCGGGGGAGAAGCAGGGGACGTCGCGGCCGAGGGCCAGCTCGTCGGTACGGTCCACCGGGTCGGCGGCCGGGCCCGCACCGGGACCCCCCGCGGGCAGGGTCGCCAGGGCCGCGTACGCGCACGGCACGATCGTCAGGTCCCGGGTGGTGCCGAAGACGACGGCCGGCTCGGTCTCGGTGCGGACCGTCGCCACCTCCGTACCGGCCCGCACGAACACCGGCTCCGGCTGGGGCGCGGAGAGCCGGAAGGTGACGTCGGTGGTGGCGGCGGTCGGCGGGTGGAGCCGTACCCCGATGAGGTCCAGGAAGGTCAGATAGCTCTTCTCCGGCACCCGGTTCACCCGGTAGACGAGCTGGTCGACCATGGTCGCGAACGCCTCGATGAGGGTGACGCCCGGGTCCGACACGTTGTGGTCGGTCCACTCCGGGCAGCGCCGCTGCACCAGCCGCTTGGCCTCGTCCACCAGGCTCTGGAAGTGCCGGTCGTCCAGATGGGGGCTGGGCAGGGTCATGAGCGGTCCTCCTCCGGCCCGCCGGTCCCGGGAGTCCCCGGGTCCGACGGCAGGGCGGTGTCGTGGCGCGGGATCACATAGAACGGGAACACCAGGTTCCGGGGGTCGTTGGCGCCGCGCACCGTGTAGCCGATGTCGATGTACAGCACGCCGTTGTCGACCTCGTCGAAGCGGACCGCGATCTCCGTCACCTCGATCCGGGGCTCCCAGCGCTCCAGCGCGAGCCGTACCTCGTACGCGAGCTGTCCGGCCGTGCCCGCGTCGGCCGGCGCGAAGACGTAGTCGTTGATCGCGCAGCCGAACTCGGGCCGCATCGGCCGCTCCCCGGGCGAGGTCGCGAGGATCAGCCGGATCGACTCCTCCAGCTCGCGCTCGCCCCGGACGAGCGCGATCGACCCGGTCGCGTCCGTGCGCGGCGGAAACGCCCAGCCCGCGCCGATGAACTCCTGCCCCATGGTTCCCCTCAGCCTCCGATCAGCACCGACGGACAGCCCGACACGATCGCCGAGCCGCAGCCGGACAGGTCGCCGACCCGGGCGGCCGGACGGCCCCCGATCAGGACCGTCGTGGACCCGGGCGGCGCCAGCGCGGTCGGCGGATGGGCCGCCGGGGACGCGCACTGGTGCGCGGTGCCGACGGTGGCGGCGGGCTGCCCGCCGACGAGGACGGACGCCACCCCCGGCGGGCCGATCACCCCCGGGTGCGTGGTCGGGTCGCCGACCCGCGCGGCGGCCGCTGCCTGTGCCATGACTCTCCCCCCCCCGTACCCGTCAGTTGATCTTCACCAGGGGCGCGTTGACGGAGAGCGTCGTGCCGCCCTTCAACTCGGTGCGCTGCGTGCCGTCCACCGTCACCGCGGACCCCCGCACCTCCAGCGCCCCGCCGGTCGCCAGCCTCACCGCACCCTGCCCGCCGTCCACCTCCACACCCTGACGGGCCGTCACCGAGACGCGGTCGCCGCTGAGTTCGAGCGCACCCCGCTCGGCGGCGACGCTCACCCCGCCCGACGCCGTGATCGACACCTTCTCCTTCGCGGAGATCCGCACCGCCCCGTCGCTGCCGATGGTGACCGTCGTCCCCGCCTGGTCCAGCTCGATGGTCAGCTTCCCGTCGCCAGTGCGCAGCCGCACCCCCTGCGCCCCGCCCGCCGCGTCGAGCAGTTCCAGCTTGTGCCCGCCCTTGGAGGCGAACGCCCGCCGGTCCACCGCCCCGGACGTCGGATCCACGGCCCCGCCGCCGGACGGCCGGTCCTGACCGTTGTAGAGCCCGCCCAGGACGTACGGCCGGTCGAGGCGACCCAGCTCGAAGCCGACCACCACCTCGTCCCCGACCTCCGGGATGTACGGCTCACCGCCGCCCGTACCCGCCGCCTGCGCGGTCCGCGCCCAGTCGCTCGCGTACTCGTCCGACAGCCACGGGAAGGTCACCTTCACCCGCCCCGAACCGTCCGGGTCCTGCGTGTCCGTCACCGTCGCGTTGACCAGCCCGCCCGGCCGGCGCCCCTCCGCGGGCCCCCCGCCGCCCGTCAGGCCGAACAGCGACCGCTCCTGCTGCCCGGAGACGGTGAGCCACGTCTCGTACCCGCGCACCGCGTCGAAGACGTGCCGCGAGGACGTCACCGTGTACCGGCCCTCGAACGGCGCGCCGACCGCGTTGAGCGCCACCGCCGTGCCCGCCCGCACCTGCGGATCGCCCCGGATCACCGCCTCCAGCTCCGCGAACGACCCCGCGATCCGCTCCGCCAGCGCCTTCGCCGCCCGGTCCACCCGCTCCTGCGTGCCGTACCCGCCGTCCGTGACCACGTGCCGTGCCTCCCCGAACGGCGCCGTCACCTGCGCCGCGGTCACCCCCAGCGCCAGCCGCGGCGACGTCCCCGCCGGGGCCCGGCCCACCAGGGCCCGCTTCCCCCGCACGTCCCAGCCCCGCACCTCCACCTCGGAGACCTGCTCGGCGGCCGACACCGACGCCCGGCAGCGCAGCAGATTGGCCCCCCGCTCCAGCACCAGCGGATCCCGGTCCGCCCGCGCCGACGCGTCCGGCGCCCCGCCCGCCTCCGCCGGCCTCACCACGTGCAGCCGCCCGTCCCGTACGTACGCCTGCGCCCCCGCCTCCTCGGCCAGACCGCGCACGAACTCCCAGTCGCTGACGTTGGCCTGCGCCACGTGGTCGAGCACCGGCCCCGCCACGTCCACCGTCCCCGGCTTCAGCCCGGCCCGCTGGGCGACCTGGGCGACGATGTCGGACAGCGTCATGTTCTGGTACCCGGCCACCCGCGCCCCGCGCAGCAGCCGGTACGTCTCGTCGAGCCCGCGCACCACCGTGTACGTGCCCGACTCGTCCAGCTCCAGTTCGAGCGCCGTCACCACCCCGGTCAGCAGCGGCAGCGGCTCCGTGCCGCCGCCGCCCCGCGCCAGCAGCCGGATCTCCGCGCCGACCGCGATCCCGCCCTGCGCGAGCAGCGTCCGGTCCGGGTCGCGGAACCGCAGCAGGAACAGGTCCGGCAGCGTACGGCTGTCGTCGACGTACCCCTCCACCAGCGTGTTCATCAACCGCACCGGCAACGGGCTGCCACCGACCTCCACCAGCAGCGCGGACGCCACCCCCGGCGCCATCAGCGACCACCACCCACAGCCGGCCCCCCGGCAGCCCCCTGACGCAGCCGGCCCAGCTCGTCCGGCGCCGGCAGCAGCAGCCGGGTGCCGGGCGCCAGCCGCAGCGGGTCGTCGATGCCGTTCGCCTCCGCGATCACCCGCCACGCCGCCGGATCGCCGTACTCGCGCTGCGCCAGCGACGGCAGCGAGTCCCCGGCCGCCACCCGGTGCGTGCGGCGAGCGGTCAGCGCCCCCGACGTCGGGTTCTGCCCGGGCGTCTCCCCGCTGATCTCCTCCATCGTGACCAGGCAGACCGCCCGGATCGGCACGCCCGAGGTCGTGAACAGCGTGTACTTCGCCTGGACCTGGCTCACGTACCCGGGGAAACCGGTCAGCCCGCCCCAGTGGAACACCACCCACGGCGGCGACGACCGCTGCTGCTGCCGCGTCTCGCTCGTCGGCACACAGCACGCGAAGAGCTGCTCCACCGAGGTGACCACCCGGGTGTCCTGGGTGTCGCCCGCGTCGAAGAACATCTCCACCGTCAGCTTGCTCGGCTGCGGCCCCTGGTACTCGGGCGGCCCCGCGCTCTTCGCCCCCTTGGCCGGCGTCCGCTTCCACGCCGCCGCCTTGGTGAGGCTCAACTCCTTCGGATTGAACTGGAAGTCGATCCGCCCGCACGGCGCCCCGGGCGTCAGACCGCCACCCGACGGCGGCGTCCGCAGCTCCAGATAGGCGTGCTCCAGCTTCGGCCGGGCGGCCCGGCCCTTCCCGGCGGACGCGACGCCGGAGGTGCCGGCCGCGCTGAAGGCGATGGGGGCGCTCATGCCGGTCAGCCCTCCATCACATAGCCGTGGTGGGCGATCTCGATCGTCTCGATCGCCACCTTCGGCGACTCGGGCGTGAACGACGGCCCCGTCCACCGCACCGGCACCACCTCCAGCAGCCCCCACTGGGCCACCGTCCGCCCGTCCCCGGTCCGCGCCTCGATGTGCGCGGTCTTCCGCGTGAACCCGGTCGTCATGCCGGCGAACCAGCGCGCCACCTTCTCGGTCTCCCGGGTGAGCGGACGCGACAGCTTCACGTGGGAGTACTTGAGCCGGGTCGGCAGCTGCCACACGTGCCCGTTGTTGCCGCCCTCCTCGCGCGTCTCCAGGACGACCTCGCAGCCCAGGCCCTCGCAGGTGTTGAAGGACCCGAGCTCGATGTCGTCGATGGTGACGACGAAGCAGACGCTGACGGCGGGTTCGTCGTTCGGGGCGGCGGTGGCCATGGAGCCGGTCCTTCCTTGTCAGAGCCGGGTGTCGATGAGCCGGCCCGCGCGCTCGCGCTCCAGCCGCAGATCGGCCTTGAAGAGGCGGGCGAGCCGGGGGTAGAGGGCCCGGACGAACTCGTCGGTGACGGGGGGTGCGGTCGGTGGGGTCGGTGGGGCGGTGGTCTCACCGGTGGGGCCAGGGCTGGGGGCGGGGCCGACGTCCTCGTCCGGTACGGGGTCGGGCGCGGCCGCCTCGACGTCCTCCGGTGGTGGGGGCGGGGGCTCCTCGGCGGCGACCTCGCGCTGGACGAAGAGGGCCGCCGACGGGGTCGCGGGTCGGTGGTGGACCACGGGCGGGGGCGGTGGCGGTGTCCCGAAGACCACGCTGCCGTCGGCCATCCGCTGGGCGACACCGGCGGCGACGGCCACGTCCCCGGCGTCGCGGGGCGGCTGCGGCGGCTGCGGCGGCCGTGGTGGCGTCGGTACGGGCCGCGCGGTCGCGCGCTGGACGAGGGCGGGGGTGGGGCGCGACGACAGGTGGGAGGTCTGACGCGGTACGGCCGGAGCCTCCCACCGGACGGGGACGGCCGCCGCGGCGGCCGGGGCGGTGGCGCTCGGGGCGGGCTCCGAGCTCACGGACCGCAGCACCAGGGGCCGGTCCGCGAGAAGCTGCGCCACCGGCTCGGGGGCGGGCGCGGGCGTCGGCGCCGGGAGCGGGGGCAGCGCGGCGGAGTCTGTCCGTACGCGGGTGGGCGCGGCGGCCGGAACGGGGGCGGGCACGGCCGGCGCGGCACCGGGGGCCTCGCGCTGCGCCGTCGGCGGGAGCGCCGGGAGCGGCGCGCCGAGGCCGGGGGAGCGACGGGGCGGTGGTGACGGCGCCGGTGACGGGCGCGAGGGCCGTGGTGCGCCGGTGGGCGGGAGGGAACGCTGGACGGGCGGGGCGGCGGTCTCGGGAGCGGCGTCGGGCTCCGGTGCGGTGTCCAGGAGCGGCCGCTCGCCGACCAGGGGGCGTACCGAAGGCTCCACGTCCGCACCGTCCGTGGGGGCGGGAGAGAAGGGCGGCACGTCCGGTGCCCTCGTCTCGACCTCCGCCGCTCCCCGGCTCGCCACGCTCTCCGTCGGTCCCGTCGGTCCCGTCGGCCCCTCTGGTGCCCGTTGGATCTCTCGGATCTCGGGGTTCTCCCTGCGATCGGGAGCGTGCGTCGCACCAGGAGCAGGATCGGGACCAGGGCGGCCGGGTACGGGCAGGGACGCCGCCCGCTGCACGGGCGCCGCCGACGGCGCCGTCGCAGGCGGCCGTACGCCCGGGAGCTCCGGCACGGGTGACCCCGCCAGGGGCACCGACTCCGCCGGCCGGACCCCGTCACGTACGGGAAACTCCACCACCGACACCGACCGTTGGACGGGCTTCGTCACTCCCCGGACGAGTCCGCCCGGCGCCTCCGCGCTGATCAGGTGGCCCAGCGGGGTGGAGAGGGCGGTCGGCTGCCGGGTGGGCAGCCCGCGTTCGAAGGCGGACGGGTCGGTCACGAGCGCCGGGGCGCCCAAGGTCCGCTGGATCGGCGGGAGTTCGGCGACGTCGAACCGGTCCTCGCGGGCCGCGGGCGCGGGCGGGCCGGCCGGGCGCTCTGCCCCCCGTCCGCCGCGCAGCCAGGACAGCAGTCCCATGGTTCCGTTCCCTCCCCGTCGGTCATCCTCCGCCGAGGCGGGCCGCCTGGGCGACGAACCTCTGACGTTCCGCGTGCTCCAGGTCGAGGAGCTGATCCAGTGGCCAGTGGAAGTGGTGGGCGAGGTACGCGACCTCCTCGTACAGCTGGTCGGCCGCGTACGTCAGGATTCCCCCAGGCGGCCACCGGCGAGGTCCACCGCGAACTCCTCCTGGCAGGACGGACAGGTGACGGCGGCGCGGGTGTGCCCCTCGGCGTTGATCCGCCGGTAGAAGTCCTGGAGGAAGGCGAGGTCGGAGGCGAACAGGTCCTCGACGACGCCGGGATGGATGTCGTCGACCGTCCCGATCCGCGTGACCACCCGGGAGATGAGCACCACCGACAGGTACGCGGAGTTCTCCCTGACCCGGTCGTCCCGGAGCGGCACCAGCTCGTCGCGGGCGGTCGCCAGCCGCATGACGCCGTCGCGGTGGACGGTGCCGTGCTCGTCGACGTACCCGCGGGGCAGCCGGAACGGGAACTCGGTCCGCAGCCCCGCCCCGGTGTCGTGGTCGCCGTGGCCCGCCGGGGCCGGCGCGGCCGCCGTCGTACGCCGCATCAGTCGACTTCCATGCTCTCGTAGGTGATGACGAGCTTCTCCGTCAGGACGGAGGTGTCGCCTGCCTTGAGGGCGCCGATCTCCAGGGACTTGGGCCAGGCGTTGATCAGCTTGTACCGCTTGATGGGGAGGCCCTCGTAGTCGTAGACGATGATGGCGCCGTTGCGGCGCGCGTCGCTCATGCGGCCGAACCGCGAGTCCTTGATCCACCGTTCGAAGCTGCTGTCCTCGGTGAGTCCGCGGGAGACGGTGACCTCGCCGGCCTTGGGCCGTCCGGGCAGCTTCTTGACGGCGTACTTGCCGTCGGCGGTGTTCTGCTTGAGCTCGATGACGTCCTGCTCCATCTTCAGGCCGCTGACCTCGGTGATCTGCCTGATGATGACGCTGTCGAACTCGAGGCCGAAGGAGTGTCCGACCGAACTGTCGAGATCGGGAAGGGGCACGAGGGACTCCTCACTCGTCGACGGCACCGGTGCCGCTGGTCAGCTGGGACAGGCGGAAGACGACGAACTCGGCCGGCCGGACCGGCGCGACGCCGATCTCACAGACGACGTGGCCCGAGTCGACGCTCTCCGGAGGGTTCGTCTCGCGGTCGCACTTCACGTAGAACGCCTCCTCGGGGTTGAGCCCGAACAGGGCGCCCTTGCGCCACTCGTTGACCAGGAAGGCGGCGACGGTGCGGCGGATCCGTGCCCACAGGGCGTCGTCGTTCGGCTCGAACACCACCCACTGGGTGCCGGCCAGGATCGACTCCTCCAGGTAGTTGAAGAGCCGCCGCACGTTGAGGTACCGCCACGACGGGTCGGAGGAGAGCGTGCGCGCGCCCCACACCCGGATGCCCCGGCCGGGGAACGCGCGGATGCAGTTGACGCCGACCGGGTTGAGCCGGTCGTGCTCGCCCTTCGTCAGCTGCGTCCGGAGGGCGACGGCGCCCCGCACGACCTCGTTGGCCGGGGCCTTGTGGACGCCGCGCTGGTCGTCGTTGCGCGCCCAGACGCCGGCGATGTGCCCGCTCGGCGGCACCGGGGTGATCCGGCCGGTCGACGGGTCGGCGACGTCGATCCAGGGGTAGTACAGCGCCGCGTACTTGGAGTCGTACCCCGCCCGCTCGGAGCGCCAGGCGGCGACCTCCTGCGGGCTCAGCCCGGGCGGCGGGTCGAGGACGGCCACCCGGTCGCCCATCAGCTCGCAGTGCGTGATCAGCCCCTGCTGGACGGCGATCACCCCGTCGAGGTCGATGAGCCCGCGCTCGTACGCGCTCATGAGGTCCGGCACGGCCACGGTGGTGACGTCTTCCACCGCCTCCAGGCCGCCGAGTCCGGAGCGCCGGTCGGCGTCGCCCACGTACACCTCGGGGGTGAGGGCCGTCGCCCCGCCGCTCGCCGGGGCGGGCGGCGCCGGGGCGAGCGTGACGGTCTGCGGCTCGGGGCGCGCCGGCGCGGCACCGGTGCCGGGCTCGCTGATCTCGATGAGCGCGGAGGCGGCGTTGACGCGGGTGGCGACGTTCTCCTTGCTGCGCTTGGTGGTGACGGAGGGGTATGTCTCCACCTCCTCGCCGTTCTGACGGACGATCAGCCGGAAGGCGTCGGAGGGCGGGTCGTCGCCCTCGACGTCCGCGATCTCGACGGTGACCGTGCCGGTGACGCCGGGGCGGGCGACGACCGAGTACGCGCCGATGGCGGTCGGTCCGGTGGCCGTGACCTCGCCGGGCCGGCCACGTTCGCCGGCTCCGTCGGGTACGTCCTCCGGCGCCGGCGCGGTGCCGTCGTCGACGCGGACGACGTAACAGGTCCCGCCCCCGTTCGCGAAGAATCCGTACACCGAGGCGGCGAGGTAGGTGCCCTCGACGAAGTCGCCGAAACGGCTGACGAACTGGCTCCAGTTCGTGATCAGCGTCGGCTCGTCGAAGGGCCCCTTGCGGGCGAAACCGACGAACGCGGCGACCGAGGTGCCGACCCCCTCGATCGGACGGGAGCCGGACTGGACCTCTTCGACGTAGACGCCAGGGGACAGATACGACGGCATGCGGTGCTCTCTCTCCTCGACGTCACTCCTCGACCGGGGCCCCGGCTGGGGAACGGCTCCCGTGGAACCGGGCCATTCTCACGAGCGGGCCGATCACCCGGAACGGATGATCGGCCGCCCGCCCGGGCAGCGTGAACTGCCCGAAGGTGCAGGGGAGTCGGGGCCGCACCGAACCCTCCTCGCTCTCCGTGCGAGCACGGGGCGGCGGCCAGGCTGGCCGTGCGGCCACGGCGACCGGGAGGCGATGGATGAAGGAGGTCCCGGAGAAGAAGCCGTCGGCAGACCGTCCGACAGGACCGACCTCCTCCCGTGCGGGCGGCCTTGCCCCCCACAGTGTGCAGCGCCTCCAGGGCGCGGTGGGCAACGCGGCGGTGGCCCGGCTCGTTGCGCAGCGGTACACCGCCCCCGTGAAGACGCCGCCGAACGCGGCGCCCGGTTTCCGCCGGGTCGGCGCGGACGTGGCCGCGAAGAAGCGGACGATGGCGGCGCACGCGCCGGCGGCGGCCGAGTCGAAGGCCGCGCAGGACGCGGCGGTGGCGCCTCCGGACGACAAGGAGGCGCAGGGCAAGGCCGCGAACGCGGAGAAGATGAACGCGGCGAAGCCGGGGGAGTTCGACAAGGCGGCGTTCGTCGCCGCCGTCGACAAGGCGATCGAGGCGCAGGCGCCGAAGAACCTCGACGAGGCCGACAAGTTCTCCAAGTCCGGCAAGGCCGACAGGGTGAAGGAGGAGGTCGACGGGAAGGTCGGGGAGGGCAAGGACACCTCGGCGAAGGACATCGAGACCGCGACGAAGGCCCCGCCGGACACGTCGGCGGCGAAGGACAAGCCGGTCACCCCGCTCGCCCCCGACCGCCCGCCGGCCGATCCGGGTGCGCCGAGCGCCACCGACGCCATCCCCGAGAAGCAGCCGCCGGCGGTGACGGACTTCTCCCAGGGCCCGGCCGAGAACGACAAGGCGATGGCCGACGCCGAGGTCACGGAGGAGCAGCTCGCCAAGGGCAACGAGCCGGAGTTCGACGAGGCCCTGAAGGCGAAGAAGACGGCGGAGACGGACTCGGCGAAGGCCCCCGGCAAGGCGCACACCGCCGAGGACCAGCAGCTGGCGACGGCGAAGGCGGGCGCCGCAGCGGCGGGCGCGCAGGCGATGAACACCCTGACGGCGACGCGGGCGGCGGCGGGCAAGGCGGTCGACGGCGGAAAGGGCGAGACGAAGTCGAAGGACGAGCAGAAGCGGGCCGAGGTCACCGCGAAGCTCCAGAAGGTCTTCGACGCGACGAAGAAGGACGTCGAGGCGACGCTCACGGGCCTCGACCAGAAGGTGGACACGGCCTTCACGTCAGGGGAGAAGGCGGCCCGGGACGCCTTCACGGCCGACCACAAGGCCCGCATGAAGAAGTACAAGGACAAGCGCTACGGGGGCCTTCTCGGCAAGGGTCGCTGGCTGAAGGACAAGTTCGCCGGCATGCCCCAGGAGGCGAACGACCTCTACCAGGAGTCGCGCAAGCTGTACGTGGCCCGCATGCGGACGGTCATCTCACAGGTGGCGGACCTGATCGGCGTGGAACTCGGCCGCGCGAAGGCGAGGATCGCGCAGGGCAGGACGGAGCTGAAGGCGGAGGTCGACCGCCTCCCGGCCGAGCTGCGCGCCTTCGGCGAGGAGGCGCAGCAGGATTTCGCCGGCAAGTTCGAGGACCTGGAAGCGAGCGTCGACGAGAAGTCGGAACAGCTGGTCCAGGACCTGGCGAACAAGTACACGGCGGCGCTGAACGCGGTCGACGAGGAGATCAAGAAGCTCCAGGAGGCGAACAAGGGCCTCATCGACAAGGCGAAGGACGCGATCGTCGGCGTCATCAAGACGATCAACGAACTGAAGAACCTTCTCCTCGGCATCCTGGCCAAGGCCGCCTCCGCGATCATGAAGATCATCAAGGACCCGATCGGCTTCCTGGGCAACCTGGTGAAGGCGGTGGGAGCCGGACTCAACCTCTTCGTCAGCAACATCGGCGAGCACCTGAAGAAGGGCCTGGTCTCCTGGCTCCTCGGCACGGCGACGAAGGCGGGCCTGGAACTCCCCGACCGCTTCGACCTGCGCGGCATCATCCAGCTCATCACCGGCCTCCTTGGCCTGACCTGGGACAACATCCGCTCCCGCATCACCCGCAAGGGCGCCCCGGAAGAGGCCCTGGGCGCGGTCGAGACGAGCGTCCCGGTAGCGAAGAAGCTCGCCACGGAGGGCCCGGCGGGCGCCTTCGAGGAGATCAAGGCCGAAACGGGCGACCTGAAGTCCACGATCCTCTCCAAGCTGACGGAATACCTGATCCCCACCGTCATCATCGCCGGCATCACCTGGATCGTCTCCCTCCTCAACCCGGCCTCGGCCTTCATCCGAGCGGTCAAGGGCATCATCGACATCGTCACCTTCGTGGTGAACCAGGGCGCCCAGATAGCCGACTTCGTCAACGCGGTCCTGGACGCGGTCATAGAAATAGCCAACGGCGGCGCAGCCGGCGTCCCGAAAATGGTCGAAACGGCCCTGGCCGCCAGCATCCCCCTCCTGATCGGCTTCCTGGCGGCCCTCCTGGGCATCGGCGGCCTGGCGAACAAGGTCAAGTCCGTCTTCCAGGCCGTCTCCCGCCCGGTCAACCGCGCCATCGACAAGATCGTCGACTTCATAGCGAAGAAGGGCAAGGCCCTCTGGCAGAAGCTGCGAAAGGACTCAAAAAGCCCCGCGAAGGATGGCTCTACGCAATCGCTGGCGGCCAAGCAGAAGGTGGCAAAAGCGGCCTCACGCGACGCACACCGTCGTCTGACAAAGGGAGACGTGAGCCCGGAGCAGGCGCCAGGGATCATCTCTCAAACTCTGGCCGAGTGGAAACCGAAAGGTGTAAAAGACCTTCGTGTCGTACGGAGTGGCGAACATACTTACTCTGTCGAGGCCGCGGTTAACCCTGTCGAGCGTACGGGGCCGGCGGCAGTCATTCTGGAAGAGCAGGCGTTTTTATCTTATCAGCAAGCAATGGGGCAGCCAGAGCCGGGTGGCAGTCAAGATACGCGGAACGTACCGACCTGGGCGCGCGGAGTCTTCTCCTATGACGCCGAGGCTACGGAGTACGGACCTACGAGAAGCGGGGAGAAGCGGAGTGTTCAGAACGAAGTCGGGGTGGCTAAAGGTACTCATGCGGAAGAAATGCTGGTCGCGCATTTCCTTAATGTCTGGGAGGGTAAGCTGGAGCAGCGGAAATGTAACGTCAGCCTTGAGATCGACGTCTCGGCGAGCTGTTGCATCAACTGTGCCGAATATATTTCCGAAAAGTTCATCAAGAGGCTTGAGGGTGCTGGCTGCTCGGTCAATGCGACCTTCTACTTCAGTCGAGCCTATCAAGGTGAGTCGCCCAGCAAGGATGGAGATGGTAATGTCGTCGGCCACCAGACCGTTGTGCGAGAATCCACAAAAAACAGGGCGGAGTTCGAGAAGCTACGGAATGCGGGCAAAATATCGCCAACGACACATGCGGCAAGATCGTGGGGCCGAGCTGCAGACGCGCCGACCGAGACGGAGTCGACATATGAGGTACGTCGCGGGAAACAGCAGTCCCAAGCAGCTCTCGCGATCCTGCGTAATGCCGGAGCGGTAGTAAAGTTTCTGGACAGGGACCGTATGGATCCCTCGACAATTCCGGAAACCATTGAGCCGGAAGATGAGAGGCTCCTCCAGAGGCGCAAGAAGCAGCTCATGAAATGGCTCCATGAGGCAGAGAATCAACTTGTAAACTGAAGTGTCCAAATAATTGCCCAGGAGAATGTAGTGGCGTTCAAGGATCGCTTGGTCGCGGCATTTCCCGACGACGACTTCACGGTCGGTTCGCCCGACAGTTTGCCGCCGGGAATTGTAGATCATGCCACGGTCAATCTTCTGCTCGATGTCGGTTTTCCGGAACATGTGGTGTCGCTCTTCTTCTTCGAGGACCTGGAGGATGGTCTCGAGACTCTCGGCGACTTCAGGAATTCTCCCACTCTACCCGAGAGTCTTTCCAGGCTGTATCTCATCGGAGTTTCCGATCTTCACTCGGCGTGCCTTGATGGAGAATCGGGAAAATGCTACTTCGTGCCGAAGGGTATGGAGAACTCATTTCAGGCGGCAAGTACGCTGAAGAACTTTCTGGAATTCATGGCCGACCTTAACGAAGCCATTCTTAGCGTGCATCCGGATTCATCCGATGCGTCTCTGGATCAGCTGGAAGATGCTCTGGTCTCGTCGATGTATGAGTGCGACCTTGTCTCCTTGAACTCGTCTGAGGGAGAATGGCGCAAATTGATCCGACGAAGCTTCGGCTTCGTCATGTAAGCCATCGTCTCGGACGCGCTTCTTGTGAGCGCAAGGTGTTCGGCGTTGCGGAGTTCGCTTTTAGTCCCCTAACGAGCTCGTGCATGGTTGGCGGTGAGACGTCGAGAACTTCGGTGTGGCTCGTGTTCACATCTGCCGTGTCGAGTTCAGGTCCACGGTCTGCTGGTGGGACAGCAGGCCGGCGATGGCTTGGATGGTGTCGCTCATGTGCTCGCGGCGGCCGAGGTGACGGGCGAGGGCTCGCCAGTTCTTCAGGTGAGCGATGCCGTGCTCGACACGGATGCGGCGTGAGGAATGGGCCTTGCGCTGGCGCTCGTGCATCTCCTCGTACCAGGCCGGGGCGTTCTTCTTGAACTTGCGGTGTGGCGGTGTCACCACGCGTCCGCCGGTCTGGGCGCTCAGTCCCTGGTAGCCGGCATCGGCGAGAACTTCGACCGCGGGCCCGTCGGCCAGGAGCTTGACCAGCCCTAACTGGCGGGCATGGGTGATGCCTGCGCAGCTTGCGGGACGGGCCGGGCTGCACCACAGCACGTGGCCTTCGCCGTCCGTGACCACCAGGGATTTGACGGCGTTCTGCTTGTTCTTGCCGGAGCTGTACTTGTCCCGGTCCTTGCGTCCGGCGGCGGGTCGGCGGACCCGGATCGCGGTGCCGTCAACGTGCCGGTCTTCCCGCTCGCGCCGAGATGGTCGACGACCTCGGCCAGGGTCCGCAGCTGTACGTCGGGGCTGACGGTGCACCCTCGCTCGGCGAGCAGGGGCCGCACCTCACCGATGGCCCGGGTGATGGTTGAGCGGTCCACGCCGAACCAGCAGGCCAGCACGTCGTGGGTGGCCCCGTGACGAAGATGGACGAGGGTGGCCAGCAGTCGGTCGACGAACACCAGCTGGTGCTTCGCGCCAGCCCCCACAGCCCGCTTCCGCGGTCGGGAGGCAAGCCTGGCCTGGTGACGCTCATGCCGCAACGGGCCGATTTCGCGGACGAGTTCGACCAACACTCCGGCCGTCAGGCCCGTGATCCGCCGGTTGCTGATGATTACTGCACGAGTCGCATTCCCACCACCCGACCATGATCAACTGTCTGGGGCTCGACGTCTCACCGCCAACCATGCACCAGCTCGTAAGTGCTGTCCCGTAAGTCGGAGCTTCTGCCCAGCGACTGGGCCTCAGCCAATATCCGCGGGCTTGCGACCGCGTGTTGTGGCAACCTGCCGTCATGCCAGCAGAACTGAGAGAACATGCAGGCCGTCACTACGCCATCCAGTTCCACTACGCCTTGCCTGACGACTCCTGGTCTGTGGAGCTGAGCGAGGCCGTGCCTGCGCCAGCCGCGTGGGCTGAGACGACCTATCTGCCTGGGCCGCCCTTTCTTGCGGCGCTCGTCCCCGACGAGGACCCTGATCTGGAGCCAACCGTCCATGTCTATAGCCCTGACGGGCACGCCGTCCCCTACGAGATCATGCAATGGTTCATGGAGGAGGTGGCTGACCAGGTGGAACGCTGCCGCATCGCGTTCGAGCAGGGCGAACCTGAAGCAGTGCAATGATCATGCAATGGCTAGTGTGATCAAGGCGTCGGAGCCGTCATGGATAGGTCCGTTTACCGGGCTGAGCCCGCGACAGTTCGGAAGGCTCGTGACAGCCCTGCGGCGGGAGGGTGCCGACCCCGAGGCGTAAAGGTCGGCCCTGGAGACTTCCGCTGGAGAACCGGGCCCTGCTGGTCGCAGCGTACTGGCGTACGAACCTGACGATGCGACAACTCGCACCACTGTTTGGGGTATCCAAGTCGGCGGTGGACCGCATCATCGACCATCTCGGACCGATGTTTGCGCTCCAGCCCCGCAAACGGTTCGCCAAGGACACCGTGCTCATCGTGGACGGCACTCTGGTCCCCACCCGCGACCCCACCATGGCCGAGCAGTTTAGATCATTTACGGGACAGCCCTTAGTCTCCCTCATGCGTAAACTCCTAGGTCGTTGAGAGAGGTGACCGGCGTCGCAACTTTTCGATGCACGGCCTTTTTGGTTCCTAAAGCTGCCGCATTCAACCAGCCGCCCGCCCGGGCTGAGTGGGTTGCCAAGCTCATCGAGAGTGGCCGCCACCGCAGGCTCCCGACCCATCCGAGTGCCCTCGTGGGCACAGCCGCCGGCATCGGCACATTCGTCGGTACCGCCCCGCCTGTACCGCGGTCGTCGTCGAGTGCTGTCTCGCAGGGCCCCGGGCTGCTGTGCTTCGTGCGTGCACACCGACCGCGATTACGATCTGATCGAGGCTCTTCGCCGAGTGTGAACGTGCCGGCGTGGCCGGCTTCTCCCGGGCGTCGTCGTTACGGTGTGACCGTTCAGGTGTCGCCGACCCCGGGGAGTTGCTGCGGATCTCGCCCTCGCTGCCCGGCTGTCGACATGACGTGATTGCGGCCCAGAGCGACTGCATCCCCCAAACCTGCGAACGCCCCACGACCCACCGGCCCTTGTGGGCGGCACGAGCACCGGTCGAACGAAGCATCGCGAGGCCGAAGTCTTGTCCCAGGGTGCGTTACTGTCCTGGCTACCTGACCCCCAATTGTCGCAGCCATTGTCACCTGGCAACGTCAACGTTGAAGAAGCTCAGCAATTCAGCGTAGGGCCCGAACTCCGAGGCCAGGGTCAGCCGGCCCAGTTTCTGGTACTCCCTCTGTACCGCGTGGATCAGCATCCCCATGGTCAAGGGGCCGCCCGACTCCGCCGCGAGGTACGCCGCCGTTACCGCTATCGAGCGGATGTTGCCGCCTGAGAGTTCGAAGGCGTTTGCGCAGAAGTCGAGGTCCAGGTCCGTGGCTCGGGGGAGGTGGGGGCCCAGGGTGCGGTCCCACAGCAAGAGGCGTTGGGGGGCGTCGGGGACGGGGAAGTCGATGATGAGGTCCAGGCGGCGGGTGAAGGCGTCGTCCAGGTTCGCGCGGAGGTTGGTGGCCAGGATGGCCAGGCCGTCGAAGGACTCCATGCGCTGGAGGAGGTAGGCGGACTCCACGTTCGCGTAGCGGTCGTGGGCGTCCTTCACGTCCGAGCGTTTGCCGAAGACGGCGTCCGCCTCGTCGAAGAGGAGGACGCCGTTGACGCCTGCCGCTTCCGTGAAGATGCGTTCCAGGTTCTTTTCCGTTTCGCCTACGTACTTGTCGATCACCGTTGCCAGGTCGACTGTGTAGAGGTCCAGGCCCAGGTCTGCCGCTATGACCTCCGCCGACATCGTCTTGCCCGTGCCCGAGTCGCCGGCGAACAGGGCTGCTACTCCCCGGCCC
This sequence comes from Streptomyces sp. NRRL F-5727, assembly GCF_000719555.1. Taxonomy (GTDB): domain Bacteria; phylum Actinomycetota; class Actinomycetes; order Streptomycetales; family Streptomycetaceae; genus Streptomyces. The sequence continues at coordinate 146,999 of NZ_JOGX01000004.1, read as the reverse complement.
CTGCCGCCGCCCGGGCGCATCGACCATGTGCCCAGGACGTGGTCGCGGTGGCGGGCTCGGGCGGTCAGTTCGCGGAGTTGGGTTTCCGTGTCCGGGGGGAGGACCAGGTCCCGCCAGGTGACGGTGGGTTCTATGCGGCGGGCCAGCCGGTCCAGACCCGCCGCGTTCTGGGCTCGGGCGCCTTGGCGGATGTGGTCCGCGGTGAGCTTCGTGGCCTCCAGGCCCGCCTTCTGGGTCGCCGCCCTCGCCGCGCGGACGGTCTGCTCCGGGGTCAGGAGGAAGGGGGCCAGGATGTCCTCCACCGGCAGGGGAACGTCCTCGCCCGCCGTCTCGCGCCACAGCTCCGCCCTCGCCTCCGGGCCCAGCCTCGGTGCGCGGACCAGCAGCGGGGGTGCCGTCGACCAGGCCGCGTCCCAGGGGAGGCGGCCTACCAGGGTCACCGGGACCGGGAGTTCCGTCAGCGCGCGCAGCAGGCCCGGCCGCTCCCGGGCCACCGCGTCGACCGGTGCGCACACCAGGCCGGCGCCCGTCAGGCGGGCCTCGCGGACGAGGCAGCGGATCGCCTCCGGCGGGGCGGGGTCCTCCGCCAGGCGGGACAGGTCCAGGCCGAGGACGGTGCGGCCCGCCGCCTCCAGTGCCGACGCCGCCAGGGCCGTACCCGCGCCGCCCTGGTCCTCCTGGAGGTAGATCAGGGCGGTGGCCCCCGACGATGACAGGAAGCGGGCCAGCGCCTTCGGGTCGGCCACGCCTCGTACCGCCTCCCAGGGGGCTCGTACGTCGGCCAGGCGGGGGTCCGGGGTGTCGTCGCCCAGCAGGTACGCCGTCACCCGGTCCGGGACGCGGAGCGCTCGGCCCAGGAAGGGGCGGTCCCGGTCCTCGACCAGGAGCAGGCCGCCCGCGCGGAGCGGGGCCCGTTCGCCCAGCCTCGCCCTCGCGTCGCGGTCGGCGTGCGGCATGCCGCACAGGCCCAGGGCCAGGCCGGCCGAGGGGCGGCGCCGGGTCACGTCGTCGTTGAGGTAGCCGTAGAAGGACTCGAAGCGGTCGTCCAGGTCCGGCAGCAGCGCGATCAGCAGGATGTCCACGTCCAGGGCGGAGAGGCCGAAGTCCCGCGCCAGCGACCACAGCCGGGACGAGGACGACGCCGGCGTCAGCGGTTCCGGCGGCGGGAAGGCTCGCGGCGCCTCCAGCAGGCGCTCCACCGCCTCCTCCGTCAGGTACAGGCCGCGGAAGGCGTCGTCCGGATCCGGGTCCACCGCCCGCCGCGCCTCCACCGCGCGGCGGATGCGGAGCTCCATCTCCTTTGCCCCGGCGAGGAGTTCTTCCGTCATGAGTCGAGCCTGTCGCCGAAGCGGACCTCCAGGCCCTCCTCGCCGACCGGCGGGCCCGCCACGTACCGCGGCGACGCCGTCACCGGCACGCTCACCACCAGGTCCAGCGACGGCTTCAGCTCGCCGCCCAGCGCGCTCCACACGTCCGCGAAGGACCGGTCCTCGGGCGGCGGCAGGGCGATCGACAGCGGGACGGCCGCGCCGAGTTCCGCGAGGGTGCCCGTGAGCCGGGCCGGCGGGAGCGCGTCGTACCGCAGCAGGCACGCCAAGAGCGAGGAGAGGAGGCGGTGTTCGTCCTCCGGGCGTTTCGTCCACGCCGTGATCAGGTACGACAGTTTGAAGTAGCGCGGCGGGCGCCGGCGCGCGACGACCACGCCCCGCTCGTCGTACTCGTTGTGCAGGCCGCGCTCCCGGCGCCGCATGTCCTCGCGGATGTCGTACAGGTACAGGTTCACCATCGGCGCGTTGACCTTCGCCGCCCACTCGCGTGTGGGCGCGTCGAAGACCACCGCCACCTGCCCGCCCTCCAGGACCTCCGCCCGGATGAGGGCGCGCAGGACGTCGTCGACCTCGTGGATCACCGGGTCCGCCCCCTCACCCTCGGCCCGCGAAGTCCGGTGGCTGGAGCGCGTGTGGGACGACGAGTACGGGCTCTTCCAGGCGCTCCAGGCGGGCGACCTCCGCGCGCAGCGTGCGCGGGCCGATCCGGTCCTTGCGCAGCACGAGGACCTGCGCCTCGAAGCGGCCGTCGCGGCCCACCGTCAGCGGGGCGGTGTCGGCGGTCAGACCCGTCGACCAGACCAGCCGTACGCGCTCACCGGGCGGGAAGTCCGTGCCGCGTACGGTCACGGGCTCGCCGGGCCTGACGACCTGCGGGGTCACCTCCAGGCGGGGCTGGAGGACCCGGAGCGGTGCCGTCGCCGTGTTGTCCCCGGGCTCGGGGTCGTGCAGGCGGCCGCCGGCCGTCGCCCGGACGGTGCCGGACACCGCCTCCCGGTAGGTGGCCGTCTGGGTGACCACCACCCGGCCGCCGGGCGGGACGGTGCAGGGCGCGGCGGTCGTGCAGCGGTCGGTACGGGTGAGGCCGCGGCCCGCTCCGGTGGGCCAGCCCGCGTCGAGGGTGACGTGCTGTGCCGTGTCCGGCCCGGCGTTGGTGAGTGTGTACCGGGCGACCACCGCCCGGCCCGTGTACGCGCGCGCGGGGGCGACGGACAGCGACACGGCCAGGTCCGCGGACGGGGGAGTCTCCGGTGGCGGCGGGTTCCCGGTGGGCGGCGACGGACGGGGCAGGACGCGGAAGACGGCCGTGTCGGACGCGGTGTTGCCGGCCCTGTCGGTGGCCGTGCAGGTCACGGTGGTGGTGCCCACGGGGAAGACGAAGCCGGAGGCGGGGGTGCACGTGGGTGTCAGTGGACCGTCGTTGGCGTCGACGGCCGTCGCCGTGTAGTCGATCGGCGTGCCGCCGAGACCGCCGGCGCGGACGGTGCGGTCGTCGACGGTGACGACCGGCGCGGTCACGTCGTTGACGGTGATCGAGATCTGCTGTTCGTAGGCCGGGTCGGCGGCGGCCGCCCCGATCGACGCGGTGTCCGGGGCCTGGGTGCCGAGCAGGAACTCCACGGTGCACGTGAGGGTGGCGCCCTGGGGCGCGTCGGGGGCCACCGTGATCGTCTCGGCGAAGGCGGCGGTCTCGCCGCTGACCACGTCGCGGGTGGGCGGGTCGAGGGTCACCGTGAGCCCGGGGTCGCAGGCGTCCAGGCGGTGGCCGACCCGGGTGGGCAGGTTGCCGAGGCCCTCGACGATCGCCTCGGCGACCCGGTCGGGGTCGATGCCGCTGAGCTTGCGGCCGCCGGTCGCCCCGATGATGCGGGTGGCCTGCCCGGGAGTGGTGCGCGGGTTCTCGATCTGGCCAGGTATGCCCGCGTAGCCGGTGCCGTCGAGGCCGTCCCCGACGGGGGTGTCGACGTCGATGCCGAGGACGCGGGCGTTCTTGTCCTGGAGGGCGAAGATCGTGTCCTCGATGGTGTGCCCGTTGCTCGGGTTGTGGCTGGAGGCGTCGCTGACGAGGACGACCACCGGGCTGGAGTTCTCCCGGAAGACGGTGCGGCCGCCGGCCCCGTTCGCGATCTGCCACAGGCCGTTGATCCAGTCCTCCGACGGGCCCATGCTGCCGTTGCCCCGGCTGATGCCGAGCGCGTCGACCCCTCTGCGCAACGTGGCGTCGTCCTGGGTGAGTTCGGCCGTGACGTCGAATCCGGCACCCGGATCGACCTGCTGGTCACCGAAGGTCGTCACCGCGAACCGTGCGTCGGGCTGGCTGGACCGCACCTTCTGGATGATGCTCGACAGCCCGTCACGTACGTCCCTGATGACGGGCTCCATGCTGAACGTCCCGTCCACCAGCAGCACCACCTCCGGCATCGGCGGCACCACCGGCGTCCGCACCCGCTTGTCCACGGCGAGCGACGCACCGGGATCCAGCGCCTGGGCGACGCTCGCCGGAGTCACCGGCTCGACCGGCACGGGCACCGCCAGCGCCGACGTCGACGCCGGTACGGCCCCGGCGAGCAGCAGCAGGGCGAGCGCGGCCCGGGCGGACGTGCGACGGCCGGACCGGCGGGGCGCCGTCGGCCCCGTACGCCCGGACGACTGGAACCAGCGCACGGCACAACCCCCTCGGCCTCGCGTCGCTCGACGGCCCCGAGGATGCCGGACCCGCCCGGTGGTGTCAGCGCGCCTCAAGTCACGGTCAGGGGAAGGAAGTTCTGCCTCTACGGGCAGCCGGACCAGCAGGGGGCGCCCCGCCTCAGATCAGCCCCTGCCGCATCGCGTACGCCACCGCGTGCGACCGGTTGCGCAGCTGCAGCCGGGTGATGACCGCGTGCAGCACGTTCTTGATCGTGCGCTCGGAGTACGACAGCTTGGCGGCGATGTCCGCCGTGTCGTACCCCTCCGCGACCAGGCGCAGAACATCCACCTCGCGCGCCGCGAGCCCCGTGAAGTGCAGGCCGCGCGGGCCGAGGACCTGCCCCTGGAGGCGGCCGACCTCCTCCAGGAGGCGTCCGACCAGGTCGGACGGGAGATGGCCGGCGCCCTTGGCGACCGTGCCGATGACATGGACCAGATGCTCCGGCGTCGCCTCCGCGCGCCGGATCACCCCGGCGACCCCGCACTCCGCCGCGCTGACCAGCTTCTGTTCGTCGATGTCCGTCGTCACGAGGACCGGACGGGCGGTACTGGTGCGGTTGATGTGCCGCAGCAGCCGCAGGACGTCCTCGTCCACGGTGTCCACCACGAGCACGACGACCTCGGGCGCGGGGTCGGCCGTCTCGCTCCATTCCGTCACCGTGATCTCGGGCCGGGTCCGTAACTGACTCGTCACCCCCGCCTGCGAGATCGGGTCCTGCGCGCGCAATGCCACAGCCGTACGTTCCATGGTCTGGCTCCCCCCGGGCGAGCGGCGGCCGACGCGGATGACTGATGGACCCCCTGGACCGCCAGTAACGTCAACAACGCCAGTTTCTCTGGTAGTTCGGCCGTCTGGAAATGCCCTGACTGCCCGTCATGAAAACTGGATCGTTGCTTCGGGCACGGAATCTGCCCGAAAGTGTTCCTCCTCTGACGATGCTGTGGAGGAGCGAGGATCCTACGGTGCGCCCATGAGTCTTACGGCCAGCCTCGACGCATCGTCCGTCACCGCCGTACCGGGCGAAGAGACGATCCTCCCGCTTCAGGTGCGCAACTCCGGCTCCACCGTGGAGGAGTACCGCTTCGAGGTGGCCGGCGCCTGTGCCGCCTGGACGACGGTGGAACCGGCGACGCTCTCCCTCTACCCCGGCAGCGCGGACACCGTCTCCGTCACCTTCCGGCCGCCCCGCGACCCCTCCGTACCCGCCGGCGAGACGCCCTTCGGGGTGCGCGTCGTGCCCACGAGCGACCATTCCGAGCCCGTGGTGCCCGAGGGCAAGGTGACCGTCGCGCCCTTCACCGAGGTCACCGCCGAACTGGTGCCCCGCGGCTCGCACGGCGTGCGGCGCGGCGCCCACAAGGTCGCCGTCGACAACCGGGGCAACGCCCCTCTCACCGTCGGGCTCGCCGCCCGCTCGGGCACGGACCACGCCCGGATCTCCTTCACCCAGGCCGAGTTGACCATCGAGCCCGGCCGCGCGGCCTTCTCCGAACTGCGCGTCAAACCCGGCAGGCGCCTGTGGCGCGGCACCCCGGTCGTCCACACCTTCCAGGCCGTCGTCGCGCCGCCCGCGCCCGAGGGCGAGGAACCCGCCGCACCGCCGGTCGTCCTCGACGGCACCTACCAGCAGGACGCCCTCCTGCCACGCTGGCTGCCCCGCGCCCTCGCCCTCGCGCTCGTCCTCGCCCTGGTCCTGGCCGGCTTCTGGTACGGGCTGCTGCGGCCGGCCGTCAAGTCGGCGGCCCGCGAGGCGATCACGCCCGAGGTCATCGCCTCCGCGACCACCGGCACCGGCGATCCCGGCGGCCAGTCGGGCGGCGTCGGCGGCGCCACGCCGACCCCGACCGCCACGCCCACGCCCATCGCGCCCCCCAACCCCAGTTCCAAGCCCGCCCCGAAGCCCACGGCCAAGCCGAAGCCCAAGCCCAAGCCCAGCGCGAAGACGCTCCCGCCGGCCGTGCCGACCAGTGCCCAGGTACAGGTCAGGGACGGTGTCGGCGGCGGATCGAGCAGCGGTACGGCGCTGAGCGTGCCGGACGGGCAGGCGTTCCGGCTCACCGACATCGTGGTCCAGAACCCGCAGGGCGACGCGGGCACGGTCGTCGTCACGGTCGGCGAGGGCTCCCGGGTCCTCAGCCTCGCGCTGGAGAACTTCCGCGACTCCGACTACCACTTCGTCACCCCGATCCTGGTGCCCGCGGGCGGCCAGGTCACCATGACCGTCACCTGCCGCAAGGTCGGCCGCCCGGTCAACGCCCCGGCCCCGAGCCGCTGCGCCGAGTCCCTCTTCCTCGGCGGCACGATGCAGACCACCAAGCCCTGAGGTCCGTCGAGCCCCCTCGCCCTCAGCGCACCGAGGGCCGGGACCGCGAGGACAGGGGCCCCGCCGACGTGGCCTACGCGGGCGGGGCCTCTTCCTCCTCCTCGGCCCCGCCCTCCGCCGCCCGCTGCACGAACGAGCCCTGGACATCCGCCGGTTGCTCGTCCTCGTCCTCCGTCGCCGACCGTTGTACCGAGGGGGCGGGCGCGGTCGCCGGGGCCGGGGCGGGCCCGGACGGGGCCGCCGGCTCGGCCATGACCCGCTCGGCGTTGGACACCGCCTCCCGCTCGAAGCGGTCCGAGGGGTCGCTCACCCGGATCCCGCCGGGCGCCTCCGTCCCCTCCACCGGGCCGCTGCGCTGCTGGATCACATGGGTCAGCTCGTGCGCCAGCGTCGTCCGCCCCTGCGGAGACGCCGGATCGTACGCCTCCCGCTGGAACACCACGTTGTTGCCGACCGTGTACGCGTGCGCCCCGATCCCCTTGGCGGAGGCGTCCGCGGCGGCGTCGGTGTGGATGCGTACGTCGGAGAAGTCGGCGCCCATCCGGGCCTCCATGTCGCCGCGTGTCGCGGAGTCGAGCGGCTGCCCGCCGCCCGAGGCCAGCACGTCGTGCACCGGCGAACGCGCGCCCTCCTCGGCGGCGGCCCCGTCCTCCGGCGCCGCACTCCGGCTGCGCTGGACCATCGCCCCGACGGCCCCGTTGCCCACCGCCCGCTGGAGCGCCCCGAGCCCGGACGCGCCCACGACGTCGGTACGCCCGGTGGCCGCGGCCTCGAAGAGCCGTGCCGCGCCGGGGCCGCCGTCCTGGGCCCGGTCGTCACGGAGCCGGTCGTCCCCCGCCTGCTCGGGGGCGTGCTCCTGGTGGAGCTCGTGGTCGTGCTCATGGTCGTGATCGTGGTCGTACACGCTCATCGTCTGCTCCCCAGCTCCCCGAACGGTCCCCGAAGACGTCCTCCGCGGGAGCGCGGCCGGCCCCCGTATCCCCAGCCTCTCCACCGCCCCGTGCCCCGTCCAGGCCCGGCCCCGGCCGCCGGGGGCAGGAAGCGGTGCCCCTTCGCGCAAGCGCGGTCCCGGGGCGGATCGGGTGGGCCGGGCGGTTCGGGTGGCGCCGGGCGGATCGGCTGGGGCGGGGCGGGTCAGGCGCGCGGGTGCCGACGTGGACCGGAGTACCGCCAGGAGGCCGTGCTGACGTTCCGCTGCCTGCCGCGTACCTCCCCGGAGACCGACGCCGTGGAGATCGAGGCGCCCGGCGTCACCGCCGCCCGCCTCCACGACGCGCTCCTCGCGAACCCGCAGGCCCGGGACGAGCTCGGCGGCGGCTCCGTCACACTCGACGGACGCCTCGCCCTCATCGCCCCGCTCGCGGAGCTGCCGCTGGCGAAGAAGTTCACGCAGGACCTCGGCGTCGACTGGGACACCGCCGAAGTGCGCTACGGCGACGCGGAGTCCGTGAGCTGAGCCTGGACGGGCAGTTCGCGCGCCGGGGCGCAGGCGGTGACCCCCTTCCTCGTGCGGCGGGGCCGCCTCGGTGTGCCGCCCGGCGCACGTCACCCAACCTGTCGAGCGTGGCGGTCGCGGACGAAGACCGGTTCGAGGTGCTTCTCGGGGAGGGCGTCGGGAACCCCGGAGCTGCCCGGGCACGGCCTCATGCTGCACACCTCGACCGGCGGTCCGGCCGCCCAGGAGCGGCCGGCGGGCGTGCGGCGGGAGACGGCGGCGTAGCCGCGCGTCCGAAGGTGGTGGTGACAGACCCAGGTTTGTCCCGCACTGTCGGGGCCCGGCCCTGCCGCGCAGGATCGTCGGCATGGAGCGATTCACCCACCACACCGTTCTGATCACCGGCGGCACCTCGGGCATCGGGTACGCCACGGCACGCCGCCTGCTCGACGAAGGCGCCCATGTCGTCATCACCGGGCGCGACGAGGGCCGTCTGGGCAAGGCCGCCGCCGAACTCGCCGCGGGGGAGCGGCTGCTGACCGTGCCCGCCGATGTCGCGGACCTGCCCCGACTGGACGTCCTGATGCGCCGCGTCGAGACGTGGCGGGGGAGCCTTGACGCCGTCTTCGCCAACGCGGGCACCGGGGTCTTCAAGCCCGGCGCCGAGATCACGGAGGCCGACTTCGACCACACGACGGACGTCAACCTCAAGGGCGTCTTCTTCACGGTCCAGAAGGCGCTGCCGCTGTTGAAGGACGGCGGCGCGATCGTCCTCAACGCCTCCTGGACCCTTCACCGCGGCCTGCCGGTCGCCTCCGTCTACTCCGCGACCAAGGCCGCCGTCCACAACCTGGCCCGCACCCTCGGCTCCGACCTGGCCCCGCGCGGGATCCGCGTCAACTCGGTCAGCCCCGGCTTCATCGACACCGAGATGTACCGCGGCGCGACCGCCGACGCCGAGGCGGACGCCCGGAACGCCGCGCAGGTTCCGCTCGGCACGATCGGCCGCGCCGCCGATGTCGCCGCCGCCGTCGCCTTCCTGGCCTCCGCCGACGCGGCGTACATCACCGGCCAGGACCTCGTCGTCGACGGCGGCCTGACCGGATCCTTCCCGAACCGCTGACCGCGGCGGCGGCCGACGGCACCGGTCGCCTGCCCGCGGAGGACGTCGGTGCGTTCAGGTGGCGCTCAGCCGGGGGGATCGGCCGCCCCCGGCGGTGGCGGCGGTAGTACGAGAAGGTCACCGCGCCGAGCAACGGGCCCCACAGGACGAGAGGTTGGTAGAGGATGCCGACGACGAGGGCGCCGACGGCGGTCATGTCGTCGTGCGGATAGGTCCACCACCAGGGGAGGTCGGACCACAGCCAGGTCAGGGCCAGGGCGCCGAGCGCCGCCGGGACGATCGCGGCCGCCGGGCGGACCACCCGGCCGCCGATCAGCGGGATCCAGCGGGGCACGACGTCGCCCCAGGGCCGCACCAGGCCGATCGTCAGGAAGGCCAGCAGCTCGCAGACCACACTGAGCGCCACCATCGACAGCTTCGCCTCGGCCGTCTGGAACGGGCGGAAGCCCTCGGTGGTGTAACCGGCGGGCCGGCCCAGCGCCATGGCGATGCGCCACAACCCGCTCGGCAGGACGACCAGCGTCGTCAGATGTGCCGACCAGACAGCCCAACGCGGAGGTGGAGAAGAGTGGTTCGCGGCGATCGCGGTGACTGAAGGACCCATGTGGCCCATCGTGTCGGCCCGGTAGCCGCGTTCCATCAGCCTCCGTGTCCGAGTCGGGTGGTTCCGGAGGACGACACCGAGGCCGGGGGATCGACCGCCCGGCGTACCCGTCGCCGTCCTCCGGGACGACACGGCACCCACGACACGGCACCCACGCCACAGCTCTGCCGTGCGGCGTCAGGCGTCCCGTCGTCGCAGCACGGCGCCGCCCACCAGCACCGCCGCGGCCGCCCACAGCGTCAGCACGCCGAGCCCCACCCACGGTCCGAGGGGGAGCCGGCTCAGGTCGGTCGTCGCCTGGACGGCCAGGCCCGCGGGCATCGGTCCCACCCGGGCCAGCTGGCGCTGGAGCCAGGGGTCGGCCACGACCTTGCTGAGCAGCGGGAAGAGGTACAGCAGCGTCAGGGCCGCGCCCGAGGCGACCGCGCTGTCGCGGACGGCGAGGGTGACACCGAGCGCGAGCAGGGCGACGAGGACCAGGTACAGCACCGAGCCGAAGCCCGCCCGCAGCGCCGGCCCGTCCGTCAGCGCGGGCGCGCCCGGCAACAGCACCTTCCCGGCCGCCAGCGAACCCGCCACCGCGACCGTGCCCGCCGCCGCGACGACCACGCTCAGCACCGCGGCCTTGGCGGCCAGGACCGCCGACCGGTCCGGTACCGCCGCCAGCGTCAGCTGGATCATCCGCGTGCCGTACTCGCCGCCCGCGCTCAGCACGCCCAGGACGGCGGCCACCGCCTGGCCCGCGGCCACCCCGCCGAGGGCCGTCCGCGCCGGGTCGCCGACCGGCGGCCGTACCGTGCTCGACGTCGCCGCGCCGACGGCCACCGTGACGACGACCAGCGCCACCACCAGCCACCGGACGCCCGTCTCCGTCCGCAGCTTCGTCCACTCCGCGCGGCACGCCCGCCGCAGGGTCCGCGCGTTCACACCGGCCTCCGGCGCAGCACCAGGAACGCCGCCCCCAGGGCCAGCAGCGCCCACGCGGCGAGGACCGCGAGACCGCCCCACGGCGGGAGCGGGAAGTAGCCCGTGGCCGGGGTGTAGACGGACAGGACGTGGTCGTGGCGCGGCAGGGTCTGCTGCACGGCGAAACCGGCCGCCGGGGTGAGCCGCAGCAGCCAGTCGGCCGGCCCGCTCGGGAGCATGCCGCCGAGGGCCAGCACGTACGGCAGGACGGTGGTGGTGACCAGCGCGGTGAGCGCGGTCGCGCTGCGGCGCAGCAGGAAGCCCAGCGACAGCGCGAGCACCGCGGTCGCGGCCACCAGCAGGCCCGTGCCCAGGACCGCCCGCGTCTGCTCCGACACCGGGACGGTCAGCACGGTGAAGCGCGCGGAGGCGGCGCGTGCCTCGCCGAGCGGCAGGCTCAGGGCGGCCGCCCCGGCACCCACCACGAAGGCGGCCACCGCGACGACCCCGGCCTTCGCACCCAGCACCCGGCCGCGTCGCGGTGTCGCCGCGAAGGTGACGCCGAGCAGCCCGCGCCGGTACTCGCCGGTGGCGAACTGCACGGCCACCACGCCGAGTACGACGAGGCCCACGAACGTGCCGAGGAGGAAGGTCTCCACGGTGAACGCGGGCCCCAGCGCCGGGCCGCCGACGACCGGCGCGATGTCGCCGGCGCCCGTGAGGACGAAGCCGTCGCCGCTCGTCCGATGGCCGGCGGAGGTGCCGGGGACGTAGCTGCCGGAGGTGCCCGCGCCGTCGCCCACCCGGGTGTGCGCCCAGTGGCCCTGCCACGAGCCGGTGACCGCGGGCCGCCCGAACGTGCCCGTCGCCGTGGCCGGCGAGGAGCCGCCCCCGCCCGCGGCGTCCACCGCGGCGGGCGCGGTGACGAACAGCCCCGCCTCGACGGACGCGCCGGCGACGGCCGCCGTGCCGATCGCGCGCCACGTCACGCCGTCCGGGGAGTCGTAGCCCGTCACCGTCGTCCCCGCCCGCACCAGCCGCAGCCACTGCGGCGCGCCCCGCGACGGCGCACCGGTGAGATGCCCGGCCCGGTCGTGCGTGAAGTCGTCCTGCATGCGGACCCCGTGCGCGCCGGTCGCGGTCACCGCCGCGTACGAAGAACCTTGCCGCAGGCCCGACTTGACGATGATCCCGGCCTTCGCCCACGGCGTGACGCCGGGCAGCGTGCCGTCCGGGCCGCCGGCGGGGTCGGTGAGCACGCCCGTCAGCGCCGTCACCGGCACGGTCAGGGAACCGTCCCCCGTCAGTGTGCGGTGCAGGAAGGAGAAGCTGTCGTTGACCGCCACCCCGCCCGGTCCGACCGGCAGTGCGCCGACCTCGCCCTGGTGCCGGCTGGACGACACGGTGCCGACCAGCAGGAACAGGACGGCGGCGACCGCCGCGGCCACGGTGCCGAGCACCCAGCCGCGTACGGTACGGAACTTGGTCCACTCGGAGCGCAGCGTCCTCATCGGGCCGCCTCCCCGGCGTCGGTGCCCCGGTACTGCACGGAGTCCCGGGTGAGTTCGAGGTACGCCTCCTCCAAGGTCGCCCGGTGCGAGGCGAGTTCGGCGAAGGGGACGCCCGCCCACGTGAGCAGGGCGACGATCGCCTCGCCCGGCAGACCGGAGACGGTCAGGGTGTCCGGCCCGGTGGTCTGGACGGCCGCCGTCCCGGAGCCCGCCAGTGCCCGTGCCGCCTCCGCCGGCGCCGACGTCCGCAGGGTCACCCGCCCGGCCGCGACGCCCGCCAGCAGCTCGGCCACGCCCGTGTCGGCGACGACCCGCCCCCGGCCGACGACGACCAGATGGTCGGCGACGCCCTCCAGTTCGCTCATCAGATGGCTGGACACCAGCACCGCCCGCCCCTCGGCCGCCAGCGAGGACAGCAGCGCCCGGATCCACCGGATGCCCTCCGGGTCCAGACCGTTGAACGGCTCGTCGAGCATCAGCGCGGGCGGATCGCCGAGCAGCGCCGCCGCGATCCCGAGCCGCTGCCGCATGCCCAGCGAGAAACCGCCCGCCCGGCGCCGGGCCGCGTCCGCCAGCCCCACCCGGGCCAGCACCCGGGCCACCCGGTCGGCGGGCAGCCCCTGGGTGTGGGCCAGCCACAGCAGGTGGTCGCGGGCGGTACGGCTCGGCTGCAGCGCCCCGGCGTCCAGCAGCGAACCCAGCCGGCACAGCGGCTCCGGCAGGCTCCGGTACGGGCGTCCGCCGACCAGCGCGCGGCCCGCGTCGGGCGTGTCGAGGCCCAGCACCACCCGCATCGTCGTCGACTTGCCCGCCCCGTTCGGCCCCACGAACCCGGTCACCCGCCCCGGCCGCACCTCGAAGCTCATCCCGTCCAGCGCCCGCGTCGCGCCGAAACGCTTGCGCAGGCCCTCGACCTCGATCCCGACCTCCATCGGCCACCTCTCCGCTCGGTTCGTCTCCACGGCCCGATGCTGCGCGCGACCGCGTGACACGAGCGGAACGATCACTGTCATGCCGCTGTTAGGCCGGCTCGCCTAGGGTCGGACCAGACGCGCCGGACGGCGGAGGAACCAGACGCGCCGGACAGCGGAGGAAGGAGAGCGCCCGTGACGGAGACGGAGGAGGAGGGAGACCGCCCGTGACGGACGGAGGGAGAGCGCGCGTGACGGACGGAGGAGTGCCGCCCCTACGCGGACGGCGCCGCCGCAGCGTGCGGTGGCGGTTCACGAGCCTGTACGCCGGGCTGTTCCTGGCCTCCGGCGTCGTGATGCTCGCCGTCGTCGCCGCCTTCGCGGGCGGCTCGCTGGACGCCGCGCCCGGCCCCGAGTCCTCCGGCACCGGTCCCGGCAGCGACTGGGAGGGCGCGCCGGCCGCCGCGCTGGAGCGGATCGCCGCCCTGGAGCACCAGCTCGCCGCCGCGCAGGACCGGCAGACCCGGCAGCTGCTGCTCGGCTCGGCCGTCGGCCTGCTCGTCATGGGCGCGCTCTCGTTGCTCCTCGGCTGGTACGCGGCGGGCCGCGTCCTGCGGCCACTGAGCGCCATGACCACCGCGACCCGCCGGATCTCCGCCGACAACCTGCACGAACGGCTCGCCGTCGGCGGCCCGCACGACGAGCTGCGCGACCTCGGCGACACCATCGACGAACTGCTCACCCGCCTGGAGGGCTCCTTCGCCGCCCAGCGGCGGTTCGTCGCCGACGCCTCCCACGAACTGCGCACACCCCTGGCCACCATGCGCGCCGCGGTCGACGTCACCCTGGCCAAGCCCGGCCCGCTGCCGGACCAGACCCGCGTCCTCGCCGGGCGCGTCCGTACCGAGCTCGACCAGGTCGACAGCCTCCTCGACGGGCTCCTCACGCTCGCCCGCGCCCAGCACGAGCTCCCCGACCCGGAGGCCGTACCCCTGGGCCGGCTCGCCGCCGACGCGCTGGCCGCGCAGCGTCAGCCGGTCGAGCGGACGCTGGACGACGGGGCCCCGGAGGCGCGCGTGCGCGGGAACCGTACGCTGCTGCGGCGGCTCGTCGAGAACCTCGTCGACAACGCCGTCGTCCACAACGAGCCCGGCGGGTGGGTCCTCGTCCGCCTCCGGGCCGACACCGCGGCCGTCGAACTCGTCGTGGAGAACGGGGGCAAGGTGCTGAGCACCGACCAGGCGGCCGAACTGACCCGCCCGTTCCGTCGCGGCGGACCCGGCAGGACGGGCGGGACCGGCTCCGGCCTCGGCCTCGCCATCGTCGCCGCCGTCACCGAGGCGCACGGCGGACGGCTGGTGCTGCACCCGCGCGAGGACGGCGGCCTGCGCGTCGCCGTCACCCTGCCCAGGACGCCCGGACCGGCCGGGGAGGGGGAGACGGCGTGAGGGTGCTCGTGGTGGAGGACGCCCGCGCGCTCGCGGACCTCGTCGCCGAGGGCCTGCGCGACCAGGGCATGGCCGTGGACCTCGCGTACGACGGGCTGGACGCGGCGGCCAGGCTCGACGTCAACGGCCACGCGGTCTACGACGTCGTCGTCCTGGACCGGGACCTGCCGGGACTGCACGGCGACACGCTCTGCCGGATGATCACCGAACGGGAGAGCCGCAGCGGCGGAGAGGGCCGGCCGATGGTCCTGATGCTGACCGCCGCCGACTCCCCGGCCGACCGCGTCGACGGCCTCACCCTCGGCGCGGACGACTACCTGGTCAAACCCTTCCACTTCCCCGAACTCGTCCTCCGCGTGCGCGCCCTGGCACACCGCCGCCCGTACGCGCGGGCCCGCCTGCTGCGCGCCGCCGGCCTCGAACTCGACCCGATGCGCCGCACGGTGACCCGGGACGGCCGCCGACTCGACCTGTCCGTGAAGGAGTTCGAGACCCTGGCCGCGCTGCTCCGCGCCAGCCCCGGCTTCCTGAGCGCGGAAGCGCTGCTCGAACAGGTCTGGGACGAACACGCCGACCCCTTCACCAACACGGTGGCGGTCACCATCGGCCGCCTCCGCCGCAAACTCGGCACCCCGCCGATCATCACCACCGTCCCGACGGTCGGCTACCGCATCGACGACACGGACCACTGACCGCCGGGCGCCGACGGGACGCTCACTGCTCCCGCAGCCGGGCGAGCTGCGCCGCCGCGGCTGTCAGCGCCGCGTGGGAGAGTCCGGCGTATGACGACGCCAGAGGGCTCTGCCCGCGTACTGCCTCAGGTCGCGCCCGGACGCGACACCTTCGACGCCCTCGTGATCCGGACCGACTTCGGCGACGACGAGTCGTGGCAGGCCGTGCTCGGCGAGCTGCGTCTGCCCTGGGGGCCGGACGGTGAGTTTCCCGCCCGTGTGTGCGTCGTCGATGAGCCCGCCTGGTCGGGAGCGGCCGCCGACGAGGTGCTTGCCGCGGTGGACGACGACGACTACCTGAGCGTCGTCTTCCTCGCCGACCGCCACACCACGGAGTCGCCTGTGCGGGCGCTCCTGGCCCTGTCGACGATCTGGGAGGACGAGAGCGGGCTGGATCCCGTGTACTACCAGGAACTCCTCGACGCGCCGGAGCCTCGGGAGTTCCGCACCGTGCCCGGGCAGGTGCACGCGGTGCACGTGAACGTGACGCTCGGCACCATGGGTTTCGGCGAGTTCGCCGCAGCCGCCTCCAAGGAGCCCGATCAGGTGCTCCGGCCGTTCTGATCCGCGCCTCGGTCGGTCAGCTGCCGGGACCAGGTCAGGTCGAGGGGGGTGGGGGTGGTGCGCCAGCGGGCGCGGAGGACTCCGTCGGGGTCGGGCATGACCGCGGTGAAGAGGGGGACCCGGTCGTCGACGGAGAGGGGGAGGACCGCGGCGGCGGTGGCGTCCGCGACCAGCGGGAGGAGTTCGGGGAGGTCGGTCTCGTCGGCCAGGACGCCGTGCAGGACGCCGTGTGCGTCCTGCCAGACGCATTCGAACGTGGCGTCGGCGGGCAGCGTGGCCAGGACCGTCTCGACGTCGGGGGAGAGCGGCGGCCAGACCTCCAGGCGGGCTCTCGGGGCCAGAGCGGTACGGATCCTGTCGGCAGAGTGGGCGGAGTCGGCGGAGTGGACGCTCAGGCGGTGCCAGCGTGTGCCGCCGTCCGCGTACGTATCCTCCAGGAGCCCGGCGACGCCGGTGTCCACGGCCCGGCGCAGCTCCGCCCAGAAGGCGTCGTCGCCGGGGCGCTGGATGCCGGGTTCCTCGTCCTCGAAGCGGTACGGGGAGGCGTCCAGGCGCTCCGGGAAGAGGCCGAGCGCGCGGGTCAGGGCCAGTGCGTCCGGGCAGGGGCGGCGGCTGCCGACGTAGAGGTACTGGTCCCATCCGACGTGCACCGCGAACGTCTCCTCGACCTCCAGGCGGCACCACGCGCCGTTGTCCCTGAGCATGGCCCGCACCAGCTCGAGCCCGACGGCGAGCGGCACTTCCGCCCCGTCGTGGAAGCCGGCGAGGCCGGACGGGAGGAGTCCGCCCAGGCCGAAGCCCTCGACCGGCTTCTCGACGCCGAAGTGCGCCAGGGCCGGGATCCCCGGTTCGCGCACGGCGAGTCGGTCGACGCCGCTGTCCCGGGCGAAGGCGGCGACCGCCTGGAGGTAGGCCGCCTCGACCGGCCCGTGGTCGCTGACCGTGTCCTCGGGGCCGGTGTAGTGGCCGTGAGCGTCACGGTCGGCCGGGTCGTACATGGTGACGCGGTAGACGTAGGGGAGCACGGCGTCATTCTCGACGCGGGGCGATCTTTCCGCATTCCCCTTTTCCGCGTTCCCCCTCACGGAAAGGGTCCACACCGTCGCGCGGAACGGCGACCGCGTGGACACCCTTCCGGCCGGCCAAGGGGAGGGAGGGGAGGGGATCCGGTCCCCTTCGACTGCGTCCTCGTCACCGCCCTCGGGCCGTCGTGGTGCTTCCGGTGAACGTCATGAAGCGCGTCGCCTCATCGCGTCGCGGGCCTTCTCGGCGACCCTCTGGACCTTCTCGCCGGCCTCGTGCGTCTTGCCCTCCGCGCGGTCGGCCTTGCCTTCCGCCTCCATCCGCTCGTTGCCCGTGGCCTTCCCCACGGTCTCCTTGATCTTGCCCTTGCCCTTCTGCACGTCGCTCTTGCGCATGGCGCGCGTCCTTTCTCGTCGTGGCCCCGCCCCCGTCACGCGGCAGCCGTTCCGTCGTCTTCCAGGGAGCGGACGAGCGCCGCCGCGAAGGCGTCGACGTCATCCGGCTTGCGGGAGGTGATCAGGGGGTGTTCTCCGGCGGTGTCGACGACGACCTCCTGGTCCAGCCAGGTGCCGCCGGCGTTCTCCAGGTCGGGACGGAGGGTGGGGTACGAGGTCAGTTCGCGGTCCCTCGCGAGCCCGCTGTCGACGAGGAGCCACGGCCCGTGACAGATCGCGGCCACCGGTTTGCCCTCCTCGGCGAAGGCCGCGACGAGGCGCCGTGCGTCGGAGTCGGCCCGCAGGTGGTCGGCGTTGATCGTGCCGCCCGGCACCACCACGGCGTCGTACCCGTCCGCGGTCGCTTGCGCGAGCGTCGTGTCCGGGGTGACGTCGGCGCCGGGCCGGCGGTCGGACACCAGGGTTCGTACGGGCTCGTCCTTCTGCGCGGCGACCGTGACCCGGGCGCCGTTCTCACGCAGCACGGCCACCGGCTTCCGCAACTCGTCCTGCTCGGTGCCGTAGTTCGTCGTGAGGACGAGCACATGACGTCCTTCGAGCTTTCCGTCGTGCGACACGATGAGTCCTCTCCGCTGTCGATGTCGTCGCGGCCCCGTCACCTGTGCGCCTCACCCCTCACGGGCGGCTCAAACGTCCGGAGCGCCCCGCCCCGGCCGAGCCGGGCCGGCGGACGCCCGCGGGGGCTCGGTCACGCCCCGGTCGTGGAACCGGGGCGGACGATCATCAGGACGGTGACCGTGGCCCACAGCAGATTGAAGACGCCCGTGAGCATCGCGAGCCGGGCCGGTGCGACGGAGGCGGGCGACCGGACGGCCGCCTGCGCCGCCTCCTCCAGGGCGCGCCCCTGGGCGGGCAGGACGAGCAGTCCCAGGACGCCGGCGGCCGCCGCTGTCAGCAGCATCGAGACGATCAGCCAGGTGTCCCCGAGGACGCCGAGGCCGCGGGCGGTGGCGAAGCCGAACACGGGGACCGCGACGCCGACGTACGCGTAGACGCAGCAGATCCGGTGCAGGGTCCGCAGGGTCACCAGCGCGTCCCCGGCGGGGGAGCCGCCGAGCGCCCGGCGGAGCGTCGCGGGGAACATGCTCGCGGCGACGGTCACCGGGCCGACGGCGACGATGGCGGCCAGGACGTGCACGGAGAGCAGCAGCTTGGTCATGCCCGGACTTCCACTTTCTTCGGGGGCGGGAGGGGGTCCTCGTCGGGACGCCTCCGAGTCAACCGGCCGGCCGCGTGATGGCCCAGTGGCACCGGCGACAGGTATCAACGGAAAAATGCCAACCTCGGCGGTACGGCTCTGAACTGCGGTGACGCTCGATCCGCCAGGGATCGGCAGTGCGGCGGCGAGGTAGGTTCCGGCCATGCACACCGTCGCCGTTCTCGCGCTGGACCGGGTGATCCCCTTCGACCTGTCCACCCCGATCGAGGTCTTCTCGCGGACCCGTCTGCCGGACGGGCGGCCCGCCTACCAGGTCCGCGTCTGCGCGGAGCGCGACGAGATCGACGCCGGGGCCTTCACGCTGCGCGCCCCCTGGGGACTGGAGGGCCTCCGGGAGGCGGACACGGTCATCGTGCCGGGTGTCGCCGATCCGACGGCGCCGCTCTCGCCGGCCGTGCGCGACGCGCTCCGGTCGGCCGCCGCCGGCGGCACGCGGATCGCCTCGCTGTGCGTGGGGACGTTCCCCCTGGCCGCGACCGGGCTGCTCGACGGGCTGCGCGTCACGACCCACTGGCAGGCGGCCGGGCTGCTCGCCGCGCTCCACCCGGACGTCGACGTCGACCCGGACGTGCTGTACGTCGACAACGGCCGGTTGCTCACCTCGGCCGGCGCGGCCGCGGGGCTTGACCTGTGCCTGCACATGATCCGCCGTGACTACGGCTCCGCGGTGGCGGCCGACGCCGCCAGACTGTCGGTGATGCCCCTCGAACGGGAGGGCGGCCAGGCGCAGTTCATCGTGCACGACCACACGCCGACGCCGCAGGGCTCCGAGCTGGAGGGACTGCTCGACTGGCTGCGGGAGAACATGGCCCGGGACCTCAGCCTCGCCGACATCGCGGAGCGGGCCGGGACCAGCACGCGGACGCTGATCCGGCGCTTCCGCGACCAGACCGGGACGACGCCGCTCCAGTGGCTGCACCGGGCGCGGATCCGGCAGGCGCAGCACCTCCTGGAGACCACGGAGCACTCCGTCGAGCGGATCGGCGGTCAGGTCGGCTTCGGTTCGCCGACCGCCTTCCGGGACCGCTTCAAGCGCACCACCGGCGTCAGCCCGCGGACCTACCGGCGGACGTTCGGCTGAGCCGGGGCGCGGTTCACGGGTTCTGCTGGACGACGCCCCGGGTGGAGAAGGGGACGGGGTCGCCGCCGGTGAAGTCGCCCGGCGGGATGCCCGGGTGGTGTCCCTCCTTTCCCGCCGGCTGTTCGTCGTGGGCGCCGAGGGTGAGGCGCGAGACGATGCGGTAGCGGTCGCCGCGGTAGAGCGAGTGCACGTACTCCACCGGACGGCCGCGGTCGTCGGTGGTGAGCCGCTCGAAGAGGAGGGCCGGGGACAGTTCCGGCACGTCGAGGAGATCGGCCTCGGCGCGGGTGACGACGGTGGGTTCGATGGACTGGACGGCCTCGCTGACCCGGACGCCGTGCCGGTCGCGGAGGTGCTCGTACAGGTCGCCCTGTTCGAGTTCGTCACTGGTCAGGCCGGGTACCAGGTCGGCCCGTACGTGCAGGTGCTCGATGGCCATCGGGGAGCCGTCCACGAGGCGGAGCCGGGCGACGTAGAGGATCTCCGCGGCGGGGGAGACGCGGAGCTTGCGGCTGACGCGGGCGCCGGCCGGGAGGGTGCTGAACTCCAGGAGCCGGCTGGTCCACTCCCCGCCGGCCTGCGGCAGGCTGAAGGAGCTCCGGTCGGAGACCAGTTCCTGGGTGATCTTCTCCGCGGCGACGAACATGCCGCGCCCGTGCTCGCGGACCAGCAGGCCCGCGACGACCAGTTCGTCCACCGCCGCCCGCAGGGTGGGGCGCGAGACGCCGAGCGTGGCGCAGAGCGTCCGCTCGGACGGGATCGCGTCACCGGGGCGCCGTGCGTCGATGAGTTCGAGGATCGCGTCCCGGACCCGCTCGCGCTTGAGCATCGCGCCGGAGGCTGCCGCGTCGATCTCCATACGGGGCTCTCGTTCGTCGTCGGGAAGTTCGCTGGTCAACCATAACTGGTCAACTGGTCAGGTGGCAATGATCAGGGCGTCGAGGCGCCATGGCCCCCGTTCCGGCCGGATGCTGGCCGAAAAACCCTCTGCGTTACGGGGGTTGACGGCTTCATTGGTCCATGCCACCTTCATCTCGCGCCAACTGGTAAACCCCTGGCGGGCAAGTGGTCAGCTCGGGGGTTCCATCGTTCCCAGGCCCCCAGAGGTGAACCGTGAAGCACCGCCCCCTTGCCCTGCTCGCCGCCACGCTGCTGAGCTCCGGACTCGTCGCCTGCTCCTCGCCCGGCGAGCAGGACGCCGGCGGACCCACCGTCCTCGACGTCTGGCTGATGCGCGACAGCGTCTCGGACGCCTTCCAGAAGGAGTTCGAGGCCGGCTTCGAGAAGGCCCACCCGGAGATCGACCTCAAGATCCAGATCCAGGAGTGGGAAGGCATCGGCGAGAAGGTCACCGCCGCCCTGGCCAGCAACGACGCCCCCGACGTCATCGAGGTGGGCAACACCCAGGTCGCGCAGTACGCCCAGAGCGGCGGCCTGACCGACTTCACCGGCAAGGTCGACGACCTCGACGGCGACTTCTGGCTGGAGGGACTCGCCGAGCCCGGCGCCTGGGAGGGCAGGCAGTACGGATCCCGTACTACGCCGCCAACCGGGTCGTCATCTACCGCACCGACCTCTTCCAGCAGGCCGGCATCGACGCCACGAAGATCAAGACACGTGACCAGTGGCTCGCCGCCACCGAGAAGCTGAACAAGAACGGCGTGCAGGGCATCTACCTCCCCGGCCAGAACTGGTACGCCCTCGCCGGCTTCGTCTGGGACGAGGGCGGCGACCTCGCCCTCCAGGAGGGCGGCAGATGGAAGGGCGGCCTGGACACCCCCGAGGCGGCGAGAGCCATGGCGTTCTACCAGCGGCTCCAGGCCCTCGGCCGGGGCCCCAAGGACTCCGACGAGTCCCGCCCCCTCCAGGCGGACGTCGTCGCCAAGGGGCAGGTCGCCCAGGTCATCGCCACCCCCGGCGGCGCCGGCGTCATCGCACAGAAGAACCCCGCGCTCAAGGGCAAGCTGGGCTTCTTCCCGATCCCCGGCAAGACCGCGGACAAGCCCGGCGCCGTCTTCACCGGCGGATCCGACCTGGTCGTGCCCGCCGCCGCCCGGCACCAGGAGGAGGCGTACACCTTCGTCAAGGAGCTGACCGGCGACACCTGGCAGACGAAGCTCGCCCTGGCGATGAGCTACGTCCCCAACAGGACCACCCTCGCCACCGCCGTCGCCTCCGACCCCGGCGCCGCGGCCATGGCGGTCGGCGCGGCCAACGGGCACGCCACCCCCAACACACCCCAGTGGGCGGCCGTCGAGGCCAAGAACCCCATCAAGGACTACATGACCGCCGTCCTCACCGGCCGCGACGCGAAGACCGAGGCGGCCAAGGCGTCGCAGTCCATCACGACCACGCTGAACAGCGGTTCCTGACGGATGCTCACCACCGCACGCGGGCGTCCGCCGCGCGGACGCCGCCCCGCCCTCGGTCCCTACCTGCTCGTCGCACCCGCCGTCCTGGGCATGCTCTACCTCCTGCTCTATCCGTTCGGCCGGGCCCTGCTCATCTCCTTCCAGGACTTCCGGCTCCGCGAACTCATCAGAGGAGACGCCGAGTTCGTGGGGCTGCGGAACTACCAGACCCTGCTCGGGGACCCGCGGTTCTGGGACGTCGTCCGCCGCACCTTCCTCTTCATGGCCGTCAACGTCCTCGCCATCATGATCCTCTCGACCCTCGTCGCCCTGATGATCGAACGGCTCGGCCGGGTCGGCCGGGCCGTCGTCCTCGGCTCCCTGGTCCTGGTGTGGGCGGTGCCCGTGGTCGCCGCCACCACCGTCTTCCAGTGGCTGTTCCACTCCGAGTTCGGCATCGTCAACGAAACCCTCACCGACCTCGGCTTCACCTCCTTCGAGGGCTACCCCTGGTTCGCCGACGGCGGCGCCGCCTTCACCATCCTCGTCCTCCTCGTCGTCTGGCAGTCCGTGCCGTTCGCCGCCATCACCCTCTACTCGGCCCTCACCACCGTCCCCGCGGAGCTCCACGAATCCGCCCGCCTCGACGGAGCCGGCGCCACCCGCGTCTTCCGCTCCGTCACCTTCCCCCTCGTCCGGCCGATCTTCATGCTCGTGGTCTCCCTCGAAGTCATCTGGACCTTCAAGGCGTTCGTCCAGATCTGGGTCATGACCCGCGGCGGACCGGGCGACGCGACCACGATCCTGCCGGTCCACGCCGTACAGACCGCCCTCGCGAGCCAGCGCTACGACCTCGGAGCGGCCGCCTCCATGGTCACCGTCCTGCTGATGAGCGGCGTCCTGGTCCTCTACTTCCGCCAACTGTTCCGCCAGGAAGGGGAGCACCTGTGACCACGACCCGCGGCACCGCACCGCGCCGCGCGCTCCGCCGGCTCCCGCTGCGCCTGGCGGCCACGCTCACCGTCACGATCTGCCTCTTCCCCGTGTACTGGATGGTCACGACCGCCTTCCGGCCCTCCCGCGACATCCAGTCCTACGAACCCCGCCTGATCCCGGACGAATGGACCTTCGACCACTTCCGCACCGCGGTCCAGGCCGACGGCTTCGCCCTCTTCTGGCGCAACAGCGTCCTGGTCACCCTGGGCGCCGTCCTCCTGGCCCTGGTCGTCGCGCTCGGCGCCGCGTACGCCGTGGCGCGGCTGCGCTGGCGCGGCCGCCGCCCGTTCATGCTCGCGGTGTTCATCGCCCAGATGGCGCCCTGGGAGTCCCTGGTCATCCCGATCTACATCATCTCCCGCGACACCGGCATGCTCGACCGGCTGCCCACCCTCACCCTCGTCTACTTCATGATCACGCTGCCGTTCACGGTGGTGGTGCTCCGCGGGTTCCTCGCCGGCATCCCGCCCGAACTGGAGGAGGCCGCGCAGGTCGACGGCTGCACCCGGGTCGGCGCCTTCCGCCGGATCGCCTTCCCGCTGCTCGCCCCCGGCCTGATGGCCACCTCGCTCTTCGGCTTCATCACCGCCTGGAACGAGTTCACCTACGCCAACTTCCTCATCATCAAGCAGCAGGACAACCGCACCCTGCCGGTCTGGCTCTCCTCCTTCCAGACCACCTTCGGCACCGACTGGGGCGCCACCATGGCCGCCTCCACCCTCTTCGCCCTGCCCGCCCTGATCGTCTTCCTCGCCCTCCAGCGCCATGTGACCTCGGGCCTCACCGCGGGTGGGGTCAAGGGCTGACCGAGCCGACACGACACGACCACCCGCCCACCCGCCCCCGCCCCGACCTCGCCCTCGTGCCGCGCCCCAGCCGGATCTCCCTCCGCCCCGGGGGCTTCCGTCTCGACACCGCCACCCGGCTGCGCGTCGCCCCGGGCGCCGAACGGGCCGCCCGCCTCCTGCGCGGCTATCTGACCCCCGCCACCGGGCTGCGCCTGGACCACGCCGACGACGGCACCTTCGTCCTCGCCCTCGACCCCGCGCTCACCGGCCTCGGGGAGGAGGGATACGGACTCACCGTCGCCGCGCACGGTGTGTTGCTGCGCGCCGCCCGCCCCACCGGTCTCCTCCGCGGAGTGCAGACGGTGCGCCAGCTGCTGCCGCCCGAAGCACTCACCCTGCCGAGCGGTCCGGACACCGCTCCGGTCGGGTGCGGCACGCACCGTCCCGAGCCGGCCGGGGGCACCCCGGCCGGAGCCCCGCCGCACCGGGTCGAGCTCCCCGGCGTGGAGATCACCGACGTCCCCGCGCACCCCTGGCGCGGCATGCTCCTCGACGTCGCCCGGCACTTCCAGCCCGTGACGTACCTGCACCGCTTCGTCGACCTCCTCGCCCTGCACAAGCTCAACGTGCTCCAGCTCCACCTCACCGACGACCAGGGCTGGCGGATGCCCGTGGCCGCCTACCCGCGACTCACCGAAGTCGGCGGCCGCCGCGCGGAGTCGATGGTCGGACCCGCCGGCAGCGACCGCTTCGACGGCCGCCCGCACGGCGGCTCGTACACCCGCGCCGAACTCGCCGGTCTCGTCGCGTACGCCGCCGGCCGGGGCGTCACGGTCGTACCGGAGATCGGCGTGCCCGGCCACGTACGCTCCGCGCTCGCCGCCTACCCCGCGCTCGGGAACCACCCCGAACGGGCCCTCGACGTCTGGACCCGGTGGGGCGTCTGCACCAACGTGCTCGGCGTCGGCGACCACGTCCTCGACTTCTTCCGCACCGTCCTCGACGAGACCATGGACCTCTTCCCCTCCCCGTACGTCCACCTCGGCGGCGACGAGGTCCCGACCGCCGAATGGGAGTCCAGCCCCGCGGCGATCGCCCGCGCCGCACGGGAGGGGCTGCCCGGCCCCCGCCAACTGCACGGCTGGTTCCTGGGGAGGATGGCCGACCACGTCCTCCGGGCCGGCCGGCGCCCGGTCGCCTGGGCCGAGGACGGCGCCGCCCTGCCCTCGGAGTGCACCGTGATGAGCTGGCGCACCCCGGAACACGCCTGGGCGGCGGCCCGCCGGGGCCACGACGTCGTCCACGCCGACCACCGCCGCGTCTACTTCGACTACGCGCGCGGCCCCGGCCCCGGCGAACCCCCCGCCCAGCCCGGCCACAGCCTCGACCTGCGGACCGTGTACGGCCTCGACCTGCTGCCGCCCGACAGCGCGCCGGAGCTCGCCGGACGGGTCCTCGGCGCCCAGGGACAGCTGTGGACCGAGTTCGTCCCCACCCCCGACCACATCGAGTACCTCACCTACCCCCGCCTGTGCGCCCTCGCCGAGCGGGCGTGGAACCCGGACCACGACTGGCCCGACTTCCGCACCCGGATGGACGGGCACCGCGCGCGGCTCACCGCGCTCGGCGTCCCCCACGACACCCTCCGGGACCGGACGGCACCCGCCCCCCGCGTGACAGGTGCCGCGCCCCCGCCCCCACGAACCCTCCCGCCGGCCGGCGGGAGCGAACGGAAGGAAACCGCCGGATGAGTCCCCGTACCACCAGCCGCACCCGGGCGGCCCTCGCGCTGACCGCCCTCGCCGGCAGCGCCGCCCTGGCCACCCTGCCCCTGACCACCGCCTCCGCCGCCCCCGGCGACGGCCTCGCCGTCCAGTACCGCACCAGCGCCTCCGGTGCCACCGCCGACCAGAGCGAGCCCTGGCTCAAGGTGCGCAACACCGGCACCACCGCCGTCGAGCTGAGCCAGGTCAAGATCCGCTACTACTTCAAGGCCGACTCCCCGACCGCCTCGTACCGCTTCGCCTGCTCCTGGGCCGTCAAGGGCTGCTCGGTCGTCACCGGCACCTTCGGCACCCTCGCCAACCCCACCGCGACGGCCGACCGCTACCTGGAGATCGGTTTCACCCCCGGGGCCGGCTCCCTCGCCCCGGGCGCCGACACCGGCGACATGCAGCTGCGCTTCCACCAGTCCAGCTGGCAGACCCTGACCCAGAGCGACGACTACTCCTTCTCCGGCACCCAGACCGCCTACGCCGACTGGACCAGGGTCACCGCGCAGCTCGCCGGCGCGACCGTGTGGGGCACCGCGCCCGCGGGGAACGAGCCGACCGACCCGCCGACCCCGACCGACCCGCCCACCGATCCGCCGACCGGCGGCGGCCAGACCCTCTTCGACGACTTCTCGTACACCTCGCACACCGACCCGGCGCTCGCCTCCCACGGCTGGAACGTCCGCTCCAACTCCGGCGGCCCCGGCGTCCCGGGCGCCACCTGGGACCCCTCGAAGGTCACCTTCGCCACCCAGAGCGGCAACACCGTGATGAACCTGGAGACCTCCAGCGCCGGCACCGGATCCACCACCGTCCACACCGAAGTCCTCACCAAGGCGACCAAGTTCAGGAACGGCACCTACGCGGCCCGGGCGAAGTTCTCCGACGCCCCGAAGTACGGCCCCGACGGCGACCGCGTCGTCCAGACCTTCTTCACCATCAACGACCTCAAGGCCCCGATGGCCGACGACTACGCCGAGTACGACTTCGAGTACCTGCCCAACGGCGGCTGGGGCGAGCCCGCCAACATCCTGTACACGACCTCCTGGGAGACCTACAACCCGGACCCCTGGCAGGCGGTCAACCAGCACAGCGAGAGCCGCACCAGCTTTGCCGGCTGGCACGACCTGGTCGTCACCATCGACAACAGCAGGATCACCTACTACGTCGACGGCGCCCTCTTCGGCACCCATGACGCCGCCTACCTGCCCGAGCGGCCCATGTCCATCAACTTCAACCAGTGGCTGATCGACCTCGACGGGCAGACCTCCACCACCCCGCGCGCCTACGACCAGCAGGTCGACTACGTCCTGCACGTCAAGGACCAGGTCCTCACCCCGGCCCAGGTCGCCGCGAAGGTCGCCGCCCTGCGCGGCGCCGGCACGTCCTTCGTGGACGAGGTCCCCGCGTCCTGACGACCCGTGCCCCGAGGAACGGCCCCTTCCGCCGAGGGGGCCGTTCCGTCGTCTCCGCCGGGACCGCCCTTTGTCCCGGGAGTGGAAGAAGTCGTCGCCGTTTCCTGCTCAAGTAGTTCCCAGGCCGGTGAGGCGCTGCTACGTTCCTCTCGAAAGCCCGACGGGTGAACCACCGGAGACAGGCATTCGGGCCCCCAGCCGGTGGCGGGGGAGGGGAGGGATTCGTGAGACGGATGACCGCTCGACCCGCGAACGTGCACCAGGCGCGACTGCTGCGCCTGTTGCGTGACGGAGGGCCCAACTCCCGTGCGCAGCTGGGCGATCTGGTCGACCTGTCCCGATCCAAGCTGGCGGTCGAGGTGGACCGGCTGCTGGAGACGGGACTGGTGGTCGCGGACGGGCTCGCCGCCTCACGCGGCGGACGCCGCTCGCACAACCTCCGGCTCGCCCCGGCGCTGCGCTTCCTCGGGGTCGACATCGGGGCCACCTCGATCGACGTCGCCGTCACCAACGCCGAGCTGGAGGTCCTGGGGCACCTGAACCAGCCCGTGGACGTCCGCGAAGGGCCCGTCGCCGTCTTCGAGCGGGTGCTGGCCATGGCGGACAAGCTCAAGGCGTCGGGGGCCGCGGAGGGTTTCGACGGCGCGGGAATCGGCGTCCCCGGCCCCGTCCGCTTCCCCGAGGGCGTGCCCGTCGCCCCGCCGATCATGCCCGGCTGGGACGGCTTCCCCGTCCGCGAGGCCCTCAGTCAGGACCTCGGCTGCCCGGTGATGGTCGACAACGACGTGAACCTCATGGCGATGGGGGAGCAGCACGCGGGCGTCGCCCGCTCCGTCGGCGACTTCCTGTGCGTCAAGATCGGTACCGGCATCGGCTGCGGCATCGTGATCGGCGGCCAGGTCTACCGCGGTACGACGGGCAGCGCCGGCGACATCGGGCACATCCAGGTCCAGCCGGACGGGCGGGCCTGCGCCTGCGGCAACCTGGGCTGCCTGGAGGCCCACTTCAGCGGCGCGGCACTGGCCCGCGACGCGGAGGACGCGGCCCGCTCGGGCCGTTCGGCGCAGCTCGCCGCGCGGCTGGAGGCGGCCGGCGAGCTGACCGCCGCGGACGTCTCGGCGGCCGCGGCGGCGGGCGACACCGTGTCCCTGGAGCTGATCCGCGAGGGCGGACAGCGGCTGGGCCAGGTCATCGCCGGGCTCGTCAGCTTCTTCAATCCGGGACTCGTCGTCATCGGCGGCGGTGTCACCGGCCTCGGCCACACCCTGCTGGCCAGCGTCCGCACCCAGGTCTACCGCCAGTCGCTGCCGCTCGCGACCGGCAACCTCCCCATCGTGCTGGGCGAGTTGGGTCCCACCGCCGGAGTGATCGGCGCGGCCCGCCTCATCAGCGACCACGTCTTCTCACCCGCCTGACGGGGCCGGGCCCGCGCCCGGCTCCCCCTTCTCCGGCAGCGGTACGCCGCGCGCCGCGGCACGTACCACCGCACGACCCGGCACCACCGCACGACCCGGCACCACCGCACGACCCGGCACCACCGCACGACCCGGCACCACCGCGTCACCGCCCCCGCACCACCCCGCCCCGCACCACGCAACGGTCCCGTGGCTGTCAGCCATGCCCGCTCACCCCGCACGCGCCGGCACGTCCGAGGCCGCGGGGCCCCGAGCCCTTCGCTCCGCTCCCTCTCCTCCCGCGCCGCTCACCGCGCCCCGCTTCGCCCTGCCCGCTCACGGCCGCATCCGCCGAGGGGATCCCGATGGCATCACGCCCACCACTGCTCACGATGAACCGCATCACCAAGTCGTTCCCCGGCGTCCGCGCCCTGGACGGCGTGGACCTCGAAGTCCAGGCCGGCGAGGTGCACTGCCTCCTCGGCCAGAACGGCGCCGGCAAGTCGACCCTCATCAAGGTCCTCGCCGGAGCCCACCAGCCCGACGGCGGAGAGATCACCTGGGGCGGCGAACCGGTCTCCCTGACCTCTCCGATCGCGGCCATGCGGCTGGGGATCGCCACCATCTACCAGGAGCTGGACCTGGTCGGCGGACTGTCCGTCGCCGAGAACGTGTTCCTCGGCAACGAGCCGACCTCCGCCGGGTTCGTCGTACGCGGGGCCAGGGCGCGCACGGCCGCCGCACGGCTGCTGAAGCGCCTCGGGCACCCGGAGATCGATCCCGCCCGGCACGTCGGCGAGCTGTCCGCCGCCCAGCAGCAGATCGTCTCCATGGCCCGGGCGCTCTCCCACGAGGTGCGGCTGATCGTCATGGACGAGCCGTCCGCCGCGCTCGACCCCGACGAGGTCGACAACCTCTTCCGGATCGTCGCCGAACTCACCGCCGACGGCGTCGCCGTCGTGTACATCTCCCACCGGCTGGAGGAGATCCGCCGCATCGGCGACCGCGTCACGGTCCTGAAGGACGGCCGGTCCGTCGCCGGCGGCCTGCCGGCGGACACCACCCCGACCCGGGACATCGTCGCCCTCATGACCGGCCGCACCGTCGAGCACGTCTTCCCCGACCGCCCGCAGGCCACCGACGGAACCGACGGGGCCGCCGCCCGGGACCCCGTCCTCCGGGTCGAGGGCCTCACCCGTGCCGGCGAGTTCGCCCCCCTCGACCTCGCACTGCGGCCCGGCGAGATCGTCGGCCTCGCCGGACTGGTGGGCTCCGGCCGCAGCGAGATCCTGGAGACGATCTACGGGGCGCGCAGGCCCGACGCGGGCCGCGTCCTCGTCGACGACGTCCCACTGCGCCCGGGCAGCGTCCGCGCCGCCGTCCGGGCCGGGATCGGACTGGCCCCCGAGGAGCGCAAGGCGCAGGCGCTGCTGATGCTGGAGTCCGTCGGCAGCAACGTCTCGGTCGCCACCCTCTCCCGCTACTCCCGCGCGGGCTGGCTCGACCGGCGTGCCGAGCGGGCCGCCGCGCACCGGGCGGTACGCGAGCTGTCGCTGCGGCCCGACGACCCGGACGCGGCGGTCAGGACGCTCTCCGGCGGCAACCAGCAGAAGGCCGTGCTCGCGCGCTGGCTGCTGCGCGGCTGCAAGGTGCTGCTGCTCGACGAGCCGACCCGGGGCGTCGACATCGGCGCCCGGGCGGAGCTCTACGCCGTGATACGCCGACTGGCCGACGAAGGACTGGCGGTACTGCTCGTCTCCAGCGAGGTTCCCGAGGTCCTCGGGCTCGCCGACCGCGTGCTGGTGCTCCGCGAAGGCTCCGTCGTGCACACGGCGCCGGCCCGGGAGCTCGACGAGCACCGCGTACTCGATCTCGTGATGGAAGGGAACCCGACGCCATGACGCAGCCGGCCTCCGCCGCGCGGAAGGACGCGCCGATGTCCGCCGCCACCTCCGACACCGCCGGGAAGGGGACCCGCCGACCGGCGCTGATGCGGTGGGACGTGCGCAGCATGTCGCTGCTGGGCGTCCTCGTCGCCCTCGTCGCCGTCGGCGGCATCACCCAGCCCGACTCCTTCCTCGCCACCAGCAACCTCCAACTCGTTCTGACGCAGGCGTCGGTGATCGGCGTCGTCACCGTCGGCATGACGTTCGTCATCACCAGCGGCGGCATCGACCTGTCGGTCGGCGCGATCGTGGCCCTCGCGTCCGTGTGGGCGACGACCGTCGCCACCCAGGAGTTCGGCTTCGCGGGCATCCTCTTCACCGCGGTGCTCGTCGGCGTCGGCTGCGGTCTCGTGAACGGGCTGCTGATCGCGTACGGCGGCATGGTGCCGTTCATCGCCACCCTGGCCATGCTGGCCTCCGCCCGCGGTCTCGCCCTGCAGATCACGGACGGCAGGACCCAGATGGTGACCGTGACCGACGTCCTCGACCTCGGCGTCAAGGACGCCTACGTGCTCGGCGTCCCGCCGCTCGTCCTCGTCTTCGCCGCCGTGACCGTCGTCGGATGGCTGCTGCTCAACCGGACCACGTTCGGCCGCCGCACCGTCGCCGTCGGCGGCAACGCGGAGGCGGCCCGGCTCGCCGGCATCGACGTCCGGCGGCAGCGCCTGTACCTGTACCTGCTGTCCGGACTGTGCTGCGGGGTCGCCGCGTTCATGCTCATCGTCCTCGCCGGATCCGGCCAGAACACCAACGGCAACCTGTACGAACTCGACGCCATCGCCGCCGCCATCATCGGCGGCACCCTGCTCAGCGGCGGACGCGGCACGATCGTCGGCTCCGTCCTCGGCGTCCTGATCTTCACGACCATCACCAACATCTTCGCCCTCAACAACCTGGAGACGGCCGTCCAGCAGATCGCCAAGGGCGCGATCATCGTGGCCGCCGTCCTCGTCCAGCGCCGGAGCCTGCGCGGCGGCGACGCCTGACCGCCGTCCCGCCGCACCCCCGCTCCTCGACCCGTCCCGCCCCGCCCAGCCGAAGGGTTGATCCGCCATGTCCCGAACCGCCCCCAGCCGCAGAGGACTTCTGTTCGGCACCGCCGCCGTCTCCGCCGGAGCGCTGCTGACCGCCTGCACCAGCAACGAGCCCAAGCAGCAGGAACAGCCGGCCGGCAGCACCCCTG
Source organism: Streptomyces sp. NRRL F-5727 (assembly GCF_000719555.1). GTDB lineage: Bacteria > Actinomycetota > Actinomycetes > Streptomycetales > Streptomycetaceae > Streptomyces. The sequence goes on along the minus strand of NZ_JOGX01000004.1, from coordinate 115,803 downwards.
CCGCCGACGACAAGCCCGGCAAGCCGGTCACCATCGGCTTCGCCGGACCGCAGGCCGACCACGGCTGGCTCAACGCCATCAACCAGAACGCCAAGTCCCGCGCCGCGAAGTACTCCGACGTCACCCTGGAGATCACCGAGGGCTCCAACGACACCGCCGCCCAGATCGGCCAGGTGCAGACCCTCATCAACAAGAAGGTCGACGTCCTCGTCATCCTGCCCGCCGACGGCAAGGCGCTGACCCAGGTCGGCCTCCAGGCGATGCGGGCCGGCATCCCCGTCGTCAACCTGGACCGCGTCTTCGCGTCCCCGCAGGCGTACCGCTGCTGGATCGGCGGCGACAACTACGGCATGGGGCTCAACGCCGGCACCTACATCGGCGAGCAGCTCAAGGACAAGCCGAACGCGAAGGTCGTCGAACTCGCCGGGCTCGACAACCTCGAACTCACCCGGCAGCGCACCCAGGGCTTCGACGACGCCCTGAAGAACTACCCCAACATCACCAAGGTCGCCCGGCAGGCAGCCGACTTCACCGTCGAGTCCGGCCAGGCCAAGATGGCCCAGCTCCTCCAGGCGCAGCCCGCCTTCGACGCCCTGTGGAACCACGACGACGACCAGGGCGTGGGCGCGCTCCGCGCCATCGCGCAGGCCGGCCGTGACGACTTCCTGATGGTCGGCGGCGCGGGGGCCAGGTCCGCGATGGACGCCATCAAGGCCGGCACCGGCGTGCTCAAGGCCACCGTCCTCTACCCGCCGACCATGGCCGCGTCCGCCATCGACCTGGCCCGCGCGCTCGGCCAGGGCAAGGGCGTGGGCGGTCTGGCGGAGCTGGAGATCCCGTCCTCGCTGACGCTCTACTCGGCCGTGGTGACCAAGGAGAACGTCGACGACTACCTGCCCACCGGCTTCAACTGACCGGGTCCGGGCTCCCGGGGGGATGCCCGGCCGCGCAGCACACCGACGAGTCAGTGACTCTCTGACCAGGAGGAACCGTATGGAACAGCGGGACAGCGACGCGACCGCGCCGCCCGGACTCGGCGTCGGCATGGTGGGGTACGCGTTCATGGGCGCCGCGCACTCACAGGGCTGGCGCAACGTGGGCCGGGTCTTCGACCTGCCGCTGCGGCCCGTGCTCGCGGCGATCGCGGGCCGGGACGCGGACGCCGTCCGGGCCGCCGCCCAGCGGCACGGCTGGGCGGCGGCGGAGACGGACTGGCGTGCCCTGATCGCCCGGGACGACGTGCAGCTCGTCGACATCTGCACCCCGGGGGACAGCCATGCGGAGATCGCGATCGCGGCGCTGGAGGCCGGCAAGCACGTCCTGTGCGAGAAGCCGCTCGCGAACTCGGTGGCCGAGGCCGAGGCCATGGCCACCGCCGCCGAGGCCGCCCGCGCCCGCGGCCAGGTGGCGATGGTCGGATTCAACTACCGGCGCGTGCCCGCCCTTTCGTACGCCCGTCGGCTCATCGCCGAGGGGCGGCTCGGCACCCTGCGACACGTCCGGGTCAGCTACCTCCAGGACTGGCTGGTCGACCCCGACTTCCCGCTGACGTGGCGGCTGGAGCGCGAGCACGCCGGGTCGGGGGCGCTGGGAGACCTCGGGGCGCACATCGTCGACCTCGCGCAGTACCTGGCGGGGGAGGCGATCGTCGGGGTGTCCGCCCAGACGGAGACCTTCGTACGGGAGCGGCCCCGGCCCGCCGCCGCGGCGGCCGGCCTGTCCGCGCCGTCCGGGCGGGCCGACGGCGGCGCCCCGCGCGGGCCGGTGACCGTCGACGACGCGGTCGTCTTCACCGCACGGCTCGCCTCGGGGGCGCTCGCCGCCTTCGAGGCGAGCCGGATGGCCTCCGGCCGCAAGAACCAGCTCCGGCTGGAGATCAACGGCGAGCGGGGTTCGCTCGCCTTCGACCTGGAGCGGCTCAACGAGCTCTCCTTCCACGACCACCGCGAGCCCGCCGCCACCGCGGGCTTCCGGAGGATCCTCGTCACCGAGGCCGAACACCCGTACCTGGAGGCGTGGTGGCCGCCCGGCCACGCCCTCGGCTACGAGCACACCTTCACCCACCAGGCCCGCGACCTGGTCGCCGCGATCGGCGCCGGCACCGATCCGTCGCCGTCCTTCGCCGACGGGCTGCGGGTGCAGCGGGTGCTCGCCGCGGTCGAGGAGAGCGCCCGGAAGAACGCCGTCTACACACCCGTCCAGGAAGTGCCGGCCGAGGTCCGCTAGAGGGCCCGCCCGCACTCGTTTGGAGGCTTCATGCCGCGTCCGTTCACGCTCTTCACCGGCCAGTGGGCCGACCTGCCGCTGGAGGAGGTCTGCCGGCTAGCCCGCGACTTCGGCTACGACGGCCTCGAACTCGCCTGCTGGGGCGACCACTTCGAGGTCGACAGGGCCCTCGCCGACCCGTCGTACCTGGCGGGACGGCACGCCCTGCTCGACAAGTACGGCCTGACGTGCTTCGCGATCTCCAACCACCTGGTGGGCCAGGCGGTCTGCGACCATCCGATCGACGAACGGCACCAGGGCATCCTGCCGGCCCGGATCTGGGGCGACGGCGAACCCGAGGCCGTGCGGCGGCGGGCCGCCGCCGAGATGGCGGACACCGCGCGCGCCGCGGCCGCCTTCGGCGTCGACACCGTCGTCGGCTTCACCGGCTCCTCCATCTGGCACCTGGTGGCCATGTTCCCGCCCGTGCCGGAGCGCATGGTGGAGCGCGGCTACGAGGACTTCGCCGAGCGGTGGAACCCCGTCCTCGACGTCTTCGACGCGGAGGGGGTCCGCTTCGCCCACGAGGTGCACCCCGGGGAGATCGCCTACGACTACTGGACGACGCGCCGCGCGCTGGAGGCGGTGGACCACCGTCCGGCCTTCGGGCTCAACTTCGACCCCAGCCACTTCGTCTGGCAGGACCTCGACCCGGTGGGCTTCCTGTACGACTTCCGGGACCGGATCTACCACGTCGACTGCAAGGAGGCGCGCAAGCGCCTCGACGGGCGCAACGGCCGGCTCGGCTCCCACCTGCCGTGGGGCGACCCGCGCCGCGGCTGGGACTTCGTCTCCGCCGGACACGGGGACGTGCCCTGGGAGGACGTCTTCCGCATGCTGCGGTCCATCGGCTACCAGGGCCCCGTGTCCGTCGAGTGGGAGGACGCCGGGATGGACCGGCTCACCGGGGCGCCCGAGGCGCTGGCCCATCTGAAGCGGTTCGACTTCGACCCGCCGTCCGCCTCGTTCGACGCGGCGTTCTCCGGCGGCGACCGGTAGGACCCCCGGCCGGGCCCGGTGGCGAGGGGCGCCACCGGGCGGTCCGGCCTGCCCGCGCACGGCTTTGTCCTGATGGAGGAGAAAGTTCGACCGATCTGCTGCGCAAGGGCTTTCGGTCGCGGACGAACGGGGCTACGGTCCCCTCAGCCGGCCCCGGAGCGACCGTCCCGTCCCCGGCCCGCCCCGACCCCGCACCCGCCGGGACCGGGCAAGGCCCCCGCCCCGCACGGCGCCTCGCACCTCACCTCCGGACCTCGGGGCGGCCCGCACCACCCGCCGGCCGCACCCGGGAGGCACCGCACCCCCCGGCTCACCCCCAGCCCTCCACCCCACGCACCCACGACCTGGCAAGGAGGCAGCCCGTGACTCACACCCACGCACGCACCGGAGTCTGGTTCGCCGGAGCACGCGGCTCCGTGGCGACCACGGCCGTCGCCGGATGCGCCGCCGTCCGCGCCGGACTCCACCCGGCGACCGGCATGGTCACCGAGACCCCCGCGTTCGCCGGCGCCGGGCTGCCGTCCCTGGCCGCGCTCGTCTTCGGCGGCCACGACATCGCGACCTGCCCGCTCCCCAAACGCGCCGAGCAGCTCACCGGCGCCGGCGTCCTCCCGCACGGCCTCGCCGCCGCCGTCCACGCCGAACTCGCCGCCGCCGACGAGGAGATACGCACCGGCGGCCCCCTCCCGGACGACCCCCGCACCGACCACGACATCATCGCCGACCTCGCCGCCGACCTCGACTCCTTCCGGGGCCGCCACGCACTGGCCCGCGTGGTCGTCGTCAACGTCTCCAGCACGGAGCCGCCGCCCGCGCCCGACGCCGCACGCCTGCCGCCGAGCTCCCTCTACGCCGCCGCGGCCGTCCAAGCCGGCTGTCCCTACGTCGACTTCACCCCGTCCACCGGGCTGCGCACCCCGGACCTGTCGGCCGCCGCGACCGCCGCCGGACTGCCCCACGCGGGCCGGGACGGCAAGACCGGCCAGACGCTGCTGCGCTCGGTGCTCGCCCCGATGTTCGTCCAGCGGGCGCTGGACGTACGGGCCTGGTCCGGCACCAACCTGCTGGGCGGGGGAGACGGGGCGACCCTGGCCGACCCCGCCGCCGCGGCGGCGAAGAACGCCGGCAAGGAACGTGTCCTCACGGAGACGCTCGGCCACCGGCCGGAGGGCCGGGTCCACATCGACGACGTCCCCGCGCTCGGCGACTGGAAGACGGCCTGGGACCACATCGCCTTCGAGGGCTTCCTCGGATCGCGGATGGTCCTCCAGACCATCTGGCAGGGCTGCGACTCGGCACTCGCCGCACCCCTCGTCCTCGACCTGGCCCGCTTGGTCGCCCGCGCCCACGAAGCCGGGCTCTCCGGGCCGCTGCCGGAGCTCGGCTTCTACTTCAAGGACCCGGACGGCGGGCCCACCGGCCTCGCGGAGCAGTTCGCCGCGCTGCTGGCCCTCGCCGACCGGCTGCGGGAGGCGAGGTGACGCGCCCCGGCCGCCCGAACCGCACCCGGCGGATCCGGGCCTGGGCCGAACTGCTGCGCGTCTCCGCGCTGTTCAGCGTGCCGGGGGACGCGCTCGCCGGGGCCGCGGCCCGCGGCCTGCGGCCCGGCCCGGGGACGGCGTACGCGGTCGGCGCGTCGCTCTGCCTGTACCAGGCCGGCATGGCGCTCAACGACTGGGCCGACCGCGAGGAGGACGCCGTCGACCGGCCGCACCGCCCCCTGCCCTCCGGCCGGATCACCCCGGCCGCGGCGCTGGGCGCGGCCGGCCTCCTGACCGCCGCCGGCCTCGCCCTCGCCGCCCGCGCCGGCCGCCCGGCCCTCACCGTGGCCACCGCCCTGGCCGGCACGGTGTGGGCCTACGACCTCCGTCTCAAGCACACGCCCGCCGGCCCCGCCGCCATGGCCGCCGCCCGCGCCCTCGACCTCGTCCTGGGCGCCACGGCCACCGGCCCCGCCCCGGTACGGACCGCCGGCACGGCGCCGGTCGCGCGACGCGGTGCGGCCGCTCGTACCGGACTCCGGGTCGCGGCGCCCGCCGGAGCGCTCGCCCTCCACACGTACGCCGTCACCGCCGTGTCCCGGCACGAGACGCGGGGCGGTGCGACGCTCGCCCCGCTCGGAGCCCTCGCCGCGACGTCCGCGCTCGGGGCCGCCACCGCGATCGGGGCGCTCCGGAAGCCGGGCGGCACGGCGGCACTCGCCCGCCTGCTGCCCACGGCCCTGTACCTCGGCACCACCACGGGCCCCCTGCTCCACGCCGCGCTCAACCCCTCCCCGGCCCTCACCCAGCGGGCCGTCGGCGGCGGGATCCGCGCCCTCATCCCGCTCCAGGCCGCGCTCGCGGCCCGGGCCGGGGCGGCCGGCACCGGGATCGCCGTGCTGGGGCTCGCCCCCCTCGCCCGCGCCCTCGCCCGGAAGGTGAGCGCCACATGAGCGCACGACAGCGACTCCGCCTCGGATACGGCACCAACGGGCTCACCGACCTCCGGCTCGACGACGCCCTCGGGCTGCTCGCGGACCTCGGCTACGACGGCGTCGGGCTCACGCTCGACCACATGCACCTCGACCCGCTCGCGCCCGGCCTCGCCGCCCGGACCGCCCGGGTCGCCCGCCGGCTCGGCGCGCTCGGACTCACCGTGACCGTGGAGACCGGGGCCCGGTACGTCCTCGACCCGCGCCGCAAGCACGGCCCGACGCTGCTCGACGCCGACCCGCGGGACCGCGCCGCCCGGGTCCGCCTGCTGCTCACGGCGGTCGGCGTCGCGGCGGACCTCGGGGCGCACGCCGTCCACTGCTTCAGCGGCGTCACCCCGCCGGGCACCGACGACCCCACGGCCTGGCAGCGCCTGACCAGGTCGCTGGCGCCCGTCCTCGACGCCGCCGCCGACGCGGGCGTGCCCCTCGCGATCGAACCCGAACCGGGACACCTCCTCGCCACCCTCGACGACTTCCACCGGCTGCGCGCGGCGCTCGGCGACCCCGCGCCCCTCGGCCTCACCCTCGACATCGGCCACTGCCAGTGCCTGGAGGCGGCGCCGCCCGCCGACTGCGTCCGGGCGGCGGCACCCTGGCTGCGCCACGTGCAGATCGAGGACATGCGGCGCGGGGTGCACGAGCACCTGCCGTTCGGCGAGGGCGAGATCGACTTCCCGCCCGTCCTCGACGCCCTCGCGGCCACCGGCTACCAGGGCCTGACCGTCGTCGAACTGCCCCGCCACGCGCACGCGGGACCGCGACTGGCCGCGGAATCGGCCGCGTTCCTTCGGGACGCGGCCGTGAAGGGAGCACCGGCATGCTGACCCCGCCACCGTCCCTGACCCGCGCGCACGTCGCGGCCCGGCTGCCCGACGACCACGCCCGCGCCTGGTTCGCCGAGGCCGTCGCCGACGCCCGCCGAGCGGCGACAGCACCACACGCACCCTCCGCCTGGCAGCTCCGCTTCGTCACCGCCGGCCGGCACTGCGGCCGGGACGCCGCGGACGCCGTACGGACCCTGCTGCTGGTCGAGGCCCGCGCCGGTACCGAGACCCTGACCCGCCTCTACCGGGAAGGCGGCGCCGCCGAGCGCCGCGCCGTGCTCCACGCCCTGCCCGCCCTCGTCGACGGCCCGCAGGCCACGCCCCTCGTGGACGACGCGCTGCGCACGCACGACACCCGGCTGATCGCCGCCGCCGTCGGTCCCTACGCCGCGGCCCACCTGGCCCCGCACGCCTGGCGGCACGCCGTCCTGAAGTGCCTCTTCACCGGCGTCCCGCTGAGCACCGTCGCGGATCTGGCGCGACGGGCGGCCGGCGACGCGGAGCTGGCCCGCATGCTCGCCGCGCTCGCCGCCGAACGCACCGCGGCGGGCCGGGAGGTCCCCCGCGACCTCCGCCACGCCCTGACCCTGACCGGCGTACCGACCGAGGAGCCGTGATGCGCATCTTCGACCCGCACATCCACATGACGTCACGCACCACCGACGACTACGAGGCGATGTACGCGGCGGGCGTCCGGGCCGTGGTCGAACCGGCCTTCTGGCTCGGCCAGCCGCGCACCTCGCCCGCCAGCTTCCTCGACTACTTCGACGCGCTGCTCGGCTGGGAGCCGTTCCGGGCCGCCCAGTACGGCATCGCCCACCACTGCGCGCTCGCGCTCAACCCCAAGGAGGCCAACGACCCGCGCTGCACGCCCGTCCTCGACGAGCTGCCCCGCTACCTCGTCAAGGACTCCGTCGTCGCCGTCGGCGAGATCGGCTACGACGCGATGACCCCCGCCGAGGACACCGCCCTCGCCGCCCAGCTCCAGCTCGCCGCCGAACACGGCCTGCCCGCCCTCGTCCACACCCCCCACCGGGACAAGCTCGCCGGACTCCACCGGACCCTCGACGTCGTCCGCGAGTCGGCCCTGCCCGTCGAGCGGACCCTCCTCGACCACCTCAACGAGACGACCGTCGCCGCCGCCGTGGACAGCGGCTGCTGGCTCGGCTTCTCCGTCTACCCCGACACCAAGATGGACACCGACCGCATGGTGGCCGTCCTGCGCACCTTCGGCACCGAGCGGATCCTCGTCAACTCGGCCGCCGACTGGGGCAGGAGCGATCCGCTGAAGACCCGCGAGGTCGCCGGCGCCATGCTCGCCGCCGGCTTCACCGACGACGACGTCGACCGGGTCCTGTGGCGCAACCCCGTCGCCTTCTACGGACTCGGCGGCCGGCTCCAGCTCGACGTCCCCGTCCCGGACGCCCTGCACGAGGGCAACTCCGTGCTGCGCGGCGGGGAATGAGGAGGGCCGCCCCGTGCGCTTCCGCCACCCCGACGGCACCCTCGTCCACCTCTCCTACTGCACCAACGTCCACCCCGCCGAGACCCTCGACGGCGTCCTCGCCCAACTCCGCGACCACTGCGAGCCGGTGCGCCGGCGGCTCGGCCGCGACCGGCTCGGCATCGGCCTCTGGCTCGCCAGGGAGGCCGCCCGCGCCCTGGCCGCCGACCCGGTGGCGCTGCGCGGGCTCCAGACCGAGCTGGACCGCCGCGGCCTCGAAGTCGTCACCCTCAACGGCTTCCCCTACGAGGGTTTCGGCGCCGCGGCGGTCAAGCACCGCGTCTACCACCCCGACTGGACCGAGCCCGAGCGCCTCGCCCACACCACCGACCTCGCCCGCCTCCTCGCCGCCCTGCTCCCCGACGACGTCACCGAGGGCAGCGTCTCCACCCTGCCGCTCGCCTGGCGCACCGGCTTCGACCGGCGCGCCGCCGCCACCGCCCGGGCCGCCCTCGCCACCCTGACGGAACGGCTCGACGCCCTGGAGGAGCTGACCGGCAAATCCGTCCGCGTCGCCCTCGAACCCGAGCCGGGCTGCGCGGTGGAGACCACCGCCGACGCCATCGGAGCGCTCACCGGCCTCCCCGGCGACCGCGTCGGCGTCTGCGTCGACACCTGCCACCTCGCGACCTCCTTCGAGGACCCGGCCACGGCGCTCGCCGCACTCGCCGCCGCCGGCGTCCCCGTCCCCAAGGCCCAGCTCTCCACCGCCCTGCACGCCGAGGAACCCCACCGCCCCGACGTACGCGCCGCGCTCGCCGGCTACGCCGAACCGCGCTTCCTGCACCAGACCCGCACGGCCACCGTCGCGGGACTCCGCGGCACCGACGACCTCACCGAAGCGCTCACGGGGGAGGTCCTGCCCGACACCGCCCCCTGGCGCGCCCACTTCCACGTCCCCCTGCACGCCCCGCCCGCCCCGCCGCTCACCTCCACGCTCCCCGTCCTCCAGGACGCCCTGGCCCTCCTGGTCGGCGGGGCCCACCCCCGCACCCGACACCTGGAGGTCGAGACGTACACCTGGCAGGCCCTCCCGCCCGGAGCGCGGCCCCGCACCCGAGGCCGGCTCGCCGACGGCATCGCCGCCGAACTCACCCTCGCCCGCGACCTGCTCACCGACCTCGGCCTGAAGGAACTCCCGTGAAGGACCTCCCGTGACCGACGCGAAGCTCCCCGCCGACGGACGCCCGACCCCCCTCCTCGTCCTCGACGTCGTCGGCCTCACCCCCCGGCTCCTCGCCCACATGCCACGCCTCCGCGACCTCGCCGACTCCGGCTCGCGGGCGCCCCTGTCGACCGTGCTGCCCGCCGTCACCTGCGCCGCCCAGTCCACCTTCCTCACCGGCACCCTCCCCGCCGAGCACGGCATCGTCGGCAACGGCTGGTACTTCCGCGAACTCGGCGACGTCCTGCTGTGGCGCCAGCACAACGGCCTGGTCGCCGGCGACAAGATCTGGGACGCGGCCCGCCGCGCCCACCCCGGCTACACCGTCGCCAACATCTGCTGGTGGTACGCGATGGGCGCCGACACCGACATCACCGTCACCCCCCGCCCCGTCTACCACTCCGACGGGCGCAAGGAGCCCGACTGCTACACCCGGCCACCGGCCCTCCACGACGAACTCACCGAACTGTTCGGCACGTTCCCCCTCTTCCAGTTCTGGGGACCGGGGGCGTCCCTCGCCTCCAGCCGGTGGATCGCGGACGCCACCCGGCACATCATGCGCACCCGCCGACCCGACCTGACGCTCTGTTACCTCCCGCACCTCGACTACGACCTCCAGCGGTACGGCCCCGACGACCCGCGCTCGCTCCACGCGGCCACCGAACTCGACACGCTCATCGGCCCGTTGCTCGACGACGCCCGGGCCGAGGGCCGCACGGTCGTCGTGCTGTCCGAGTACGGGATCACCCGCGTCAGCCACCCCGTCGACATCAACCGCGCGCTGCGGCGCGCCGGACTCCTCGACGTCCACACCCAGGACGGCATGGAGTACCTCGACCCGGCGGCCTCCCGGGCCTTCGCCGTCGCCGACCACCAGATCGCCCACGTCTACGTCCGCCGCCCCGAGGACCTCGCGGCCACCCGTGCAGCCCTCCGGGACCTGCCCGGCGTCGAGCGGCTCCTCGACGACGAGGGAAAGAAGACACATGGCCTCGACCACCCCCGCTCCGGCGAACTGGTCGCCGTCGCCGAACCCGACGCCTGGTTCACCTACTACTACTGGCTGGACGACGCGCGCGCCCCCGACTTCGCCCGCCTCGTCGAGATCCACCGCAAGCCCGGCTACGACCCGGCCGAACTGTTCCTGGACCCCCAGGACCCCTACGTACGGCTCAGGGCCGCGGCCGCCGTGGCCCGCAAGAAGGCCGGCCTGCGCTACCGCGTCGCGGTCGTGCCCCTGGACCCGTCACCCGTCCGCGGCAGCCACGGCCGCCTCCCCGCGGACGACGCGGACGGCCCGGTCGTCCTCTGCTCCGCCCCCGGCGCCCTGCCCGGCCGCACCGCGGCCACCGAGGTCAAGCCGCTCCTGCTGCGGCTCGCCGGCCTCGCCTGAGCCGGCGCGCCGCTCCCGTACCACCGCTCCCCGTACCGCCGCTCCGCGATCCCGCGCGCCCTCCGCCGCCCGGCCCCGAGCCTTCCGGCCGGCGCGCGGAACCCACCCGTACCTCCGTCACCACGAAAGCGAGCACACCGTGACCGCGTCCCCCGAAGAGACCACCGCCGCCGACGAACTGCGCCGCACGCTCGGTGTCAGCCGCCGCCGCTTCCTCAGCACCTGCACGGCCACCGCGGCCGTGGCCGTCGCCGCCCCCGTCTTCGGCTCCTCGCCCGCCCTGGCGCGGACCGAGCCCGGGACGGCCGTCGACCACGGCCGCTCCGCCCTCGTCCCGCCGGACAAGCGCGGGCTGATCCTCTACACCGTCCGGGACGCGGTGGCACGCGACCCGCTCGCCTCCGACCTGCCGTCCGGCTTCCGCGAGGTGTTCCGGCAGCTCGCCCGGTACGGCTACCGGCAGGTGGAGTTCGCCGGCTACCGCCAGCACGCCAACGCCCCCGGCGGCGCGGACCTCGGCACCGTCGAGGGCGCGCGGCTGATGCGCTCCTGGCTCGACGAGTACGGACTGCGCGCCCAGGGCAGCCACGGCTTCATCCCGAGCTCCTGGCCGCTCACCGCGGCCGACCTGGACGCGTTCCGGCGGGCCCTGGAGATCGCGAACATCCTCGGCATGGAGCACATGGGCACCGGCGGCGACCCCACCGGCAGCCCCTACCGCGCCGACTGGGACGTCGCCGCCGACAAGTGGAACACCCTGGGCGCCCTCGCCGCCCGGGAGGGGATCAAGCTCTACACCCACAACCACGACAGCGCCTACGACTTCCTCCTCGACGGCGGCCCGCTCGACGCCCAGGGCCGGCCGACCCGCAGCTCCGGCATCCGGAAGCTGGAGTACTTCCTGCAGATCAGCGACCCCAGAAGCGTCTACCTGGAACTGGACGTCTTCTGGGCCCACGTCGCCCAGTACAAGTTCCACACCCACACCGCCCACGACGGCTCCCGCCACGAACGGATCTTCGACCCGGCCGGCCTCGTGGTCCGCCACACGCCCCGCTTCCCGCTCTTCCACGCCAAGGACGGCGTGGTCAATCCGCAGAGCGGCCTGGGCTACGACATGGTCCCGTTCGGCACCGGCGACATCGACTACCGGCGGTTCTTCACCCGGGTCGGGGCGAAGAACCGCCACCACCCGATGGTCGAGCAGGACACCGCCCCGAGCGCCACCGTCCCCGGCCAGTCGCTGGAGTACGCCCGCATCGGCTACGACAACCTCGCCGCCCTCCGCGCCCGTCGCTGACCGCAGCCGCCCCCCGAACCAGTAGCGAAGGAGTTCCGCGTGCGCACCAGACGGATCGTCACCCTCCTCGGCACGGCGGCGCTGGCCGGCGCCCTCGGGCTGCTGCCCCTGGCCCCCGTGCAGGCCACCACCGCACCGGACGCGGCCCCGTCGGCCGAGTCCGCCGCGCCGGCCTTCCAGAAGGTCACCCTCAACGACCGGCCGGGCGAGCCCATGGCCCTCGCCGTCCTGCCCGACCTGCGCGTCCTGCACACCGCCCGTACCGGCGAGATCCGCATCCACGACCCGAAGAGCGGCGTCAACTTCCTCGCCGCCGACATGAAGAAGAGCCCCGCCGGGCTCTACCAGCACGACGAGGAGGGCGTCCAGGGCGTCGCCGTCGACCCCGACTTCGCCCGCAACCACTGGGTCTACCTGTACTACTCGCCCCGCCTCGACACCCCCATGGACGACCCGGCCACCCCGGGCGTCAACGAGGGCGACGCCCCGCAGACCGGCACGCCCGCGGACTTCGCCCCGTACAAGGGCTACACCCGGCTCTCCCGTTTCAAGCTCACGGGCGACAAGCTGGACTACGCCTCCGAGCAGAAGATCATCGACATCCCCGCCGACCGCGGCCTCTGCTGTCACGTCGGCGGCAAGATCGACTTCGACCACCGGGGCAACCTCTTCCTCTCGACCGGCGACGACTCCAACCCCTTCTCCTCGGACGGCTACGCCCCGATCGACGACCGCCCCGACCGCAACCCCGCCTACGACGCCCGCCGCACCTCGGGCAACACCGACGACCTGCGCGGCAAGGTGCTCCGCATCAAGGTCAAGCGCCACGGCGGCTACGTGATCCCCGACGGCAACCTCTTCGCCCCCGGCACCCCGAAGACCCGCCCCGAGATCTACGCCATGGGCCTGCGCAACCCCTTCCGCTTCGGGGTCGACAAACGGACCGGTGAGGTCTACGTCGGCGACTACTCGCCCGACGCCCGCACCGCCCGCCCGGACCGCGGACCCGCCGGGCAGGGCCGCTGGATGGTCATCGACCGCCCCGCCAACTACGGCTGGCCGTTCTGCGTGACCCGCGACCAGCCCTACCAGGACTACGACTTCGCCACCCAGAAGTCCGCCGGCGCCTTCGACTGCTCGGCCCCGGTCAACGACTCGCGCCACAACACCGGACTGACCGAGCTGCCGCCCGTCACGGACGCCGAGATCGTCTACGGCTACGGCACCTCCGCGCAGTTCCCGCAGCTCGGCACGGGCGGCATCGGCCCCATGGGCGGCCCGGCCTACCGGTACGACAAGCACAACACCGCCGAGAACCGCTGGCCCGCCTCCCTCGCCGGCAAGCCGCTCTTCTACGAGTGGACCCGCGACCAGATGAAGGCCCTCACCCTCGGCAGGCGCAACGAGGTGCTCGCGATCGAGGACGCCGTCCCCGGCATCCGGACGGACGGACCGATCGACGCCGAGTTCGGCCCCGACGGCGCCCTGTACGTCCTGGAGTACGGCACCGGCTACTTCGCGGAACTGCCCGAGGCCCAGCTCTCCCGCATCGACTACGTCCGAGGCAACCGCACCCCGGAACCCAAGGCCACCGCGGACGTGGTCAACGGCGTCAACCCGCTGACGGTGCGCTTCTCCGCCGCCGGCACGAAGGACGCCGACGGGGACGCGCTCCGCTACGCCTGGGACTTCGACGCCGACGGCACCGTGGACTCCACCCAGGCCGACCCCACGCACACCTTCACCACGAACGGCGTCTTCGAAGCCACCCTGAAGGTCACCGACAGCACCGGGCGCTCGGCGTCCGCCGCCGTCCAGATCGTCGTCGGCAACAAGGCGCCGGTCGTCTCCCTCACGACCGACCCCGCCCCGCACGGAGGCACCCCGTTCCACTGGGGCGACACGGTCACCTGGAAGGTCGACGTCACCGACGACCAGCCGGTCGACTGCTCGAAGGTCACCGTCTCGTTCATCCTCGGCCACGACTCGCACGGGCACCCGCTGTCGACGAGCACCGGCTGCTCGGGCTCCTTCAGGACCTTCGTGGACGGCGGCCACGCCGGCTCCGACAACCTGAAGGCCGTCTTCAACGCCTCCTACAAGGACACACCCCCGGCGGGACTGCCGTCCCTCTCGGGGAGCGCGGAGGTGGCCCTGACGCCGGCCGACTGACACACACCGGCTCGGTACGGCCCTCGGGGCGGATCGCCGCCCCGAGGGCCCAGCCCTCACCCGACGGGGTGACCCGAGCCGTCCGTGTGGTCCGCCTGGGAGGAGAACGCGCTCAGGAAGACGTCGTAGCGTCCGTCGGGCCGCTCGGTGAGCGTGGCGCCGTCCTGCCAGATCCCGTTCTCCTCCCACCACTGCGAACCGGCCGGATCGCCCTGGTTCTGGTGGATGTTGTGCATGCCCAGGCGGCCCAGGTCGTCGTCGGCGAACGGCTCGCCGAAGACGAGGGTCCGGCGCCCCACCACCAGGATCGGCTCCAGGGCGGCGGTGGCGTCGGCATAGGAACCGATCTGCCAGGGGTGCGACCCCAGCAGGTCCATGAGCCCGGTCAGCCAGTCCGGCGGGCGGCGCCGGAAGAGCACCCCCGCGTGGTCGACGAGGAAGGGATGGCGCAGGTAGTCCAGGGCCCCGGAGTCCGGCGCGGACGACAGGCCGTGGTAGCCGAGGGCCAGCCCCGCCGCGGGCCCGAGCTCCAGCGGGCCCAGGGTGAGCACCTTCCACCGCACGCCCACGTTGGACTTGTGGCTGTCGACGTCCACCGCGCAGTGGAACCGCCCGGCGGGCGCGTCCACCTCCAGATTGACGTGGAACCACCGCCCCTGGTTGTCGGGGTCGTCGCGGAAGTGCCGGTGGAGCTGGCCCACGAGCACGCCGTAGCTGGCGAGAGGCATGCCGCCAGTGAACCACCGGGGACCACGCCGCGCGACGCGTCGGTGACGGTGCGTACGCGTGTCGTGTGTCGGTCCTACGGTGGTCCGATGCGATCCGTACCCCTCTGGGCCCTGGTCTCGTCGGGATGCGCCCCCGTCCTGCTCACCGCCGGCTGGGTGGTCGCGGGCCGGCTGGAAGGCGCCGCGTACGACCCCGTCACCCAGAGCATCAGCGTCCTCGCCGCCTACGGCGCCCCCGGCTTCTGGGTGATGACCTCGGCCCTCCTCGGCCTCGGCGCCTGCCACCTGCTGACCGCCCTGGGCCTGCGCGTGGCGGTGCCCGCCGGCCGGCTCGCGCTGGCCGGCGGCGGGGTGGCGGCGGTGCTCGTCGCCCTGGTCCCCACGCCCAGCAGCGGCGGCTCGCTGCGCCACGGCTCACTGGCCGCCGTCGGTTTCACCCTCCTCGCGCTGTGGCCGGTTCTCGCCGCCCGCAGGGACCCGGCCGCCCCCTGGGGGCTGCGGCTCGTCCCGGCCCTCGCCGCCACCGCCTTCATGGGCGCCGGCGCGCTCTGGTTCCTCGTCGAGACCACCCGGCAGGGACCGGCCGGCGTCGCCGAGCGGCTGGTGACCTGCGTCCAGTCGGTCTGGCCGCTCGTCGTCGTCGCCTCCTGCCTCCGGTGCCCCGTGGAGACGCCGACCGCCGAGGAGGGCGAGTGAGCGGTCACGGCCGGAGGGCGAAGGCGGTCACCACCGCCGCGTGGTCGGACGGCCAGGCGTTCGCGGCCACGTCCGGCCAGGGGGCCGGCGTCCCCAGGACCAGGGTGCGGGAACCGAGCACCCGCAGACCGCGGGCGTTGTGCAGGACGTAGTCGATCCGGTCCTGCGGCTCGGGCAGCCCCGCCCGGCCGCCCTCCTCCGGGTGCACCGGATGGACCGGAGACCAGGTGGCGCCCGGCTCCGCCACCGGATCGGGATGCGCCTCCCGGTAGGAGTCGCGCAGCCCGGCCTCCTCGGCCGCCCTCGTGACCGGCCAGGCGACCGCGGGCCGGTCCAGGTGCGAGGGCGCGTTGAAGTCGCCGACCAGGACGACCGGCCGCGCCGCCCCCGCCTCCGTCGCGATCCGCCGCAGCGCCTCCCGCAGCTGCGCCAGGCGCACCTCCTCGTGCGCGATCAGCTCGTCCGCCGCGAGGCCGTCGAAGTCGGCCCCGTACGGCCCGTACGGGGCGGGGTGGAGGTGCGCCGTCCACACGTCCACCTCGTGCCCGCCGTCGACGAGGAGGCGGGCGCCCGCCGCGCCGTAGAAGCCGACGTCCGGGTCGCCGAGCCGGGCGACGATCGGGTGGCGGCTGAGCAGGCCGAGGTTCCCGCCGGCCTGGTGGTGGTGCCAGCCGAGCGCCCCGGCCAGCTCCCGGGCCGCGGTGCCGCCGGTCTCCTGGAGTCCGACGACGTCGGCTCCGGAGGCCCGGATCGCGGCGACCTGCTTGGACCGGTGGTCCTCGACCAGGGAGCCGCCGAGCCACAGGTTCCAGCTCATGACGGTGAGGCGACGACCCGTCAGCGCCCGCAGCCGCTCCGGGGTCACCCCGGTCAGCCCGTCCAGGACGGTCCGTCCGGGGGCCGCGTCGATGGGGGCGACGGAGGGCACCGCGAGGACCGCGCAGCCCGCCGCCTCGGCGGAGGCGACGCCGGTGGGGGTGTCCTCGACGGCCACGCAGTGCGCGGGCTCGACGCCGAGGGCGCGGCAGGCGGCGAGGTACGGGTCGGGCTCGGGCTTGGTGCGTACGGTGTCGTCCGCGGTGACCGACACGGCGAACTCCGGTGCGCCGAGCGCGCCGAGGGCCCGCAGCACGGTGTCGGCGACGGACCGGGGCGAGGCGGTGACCAGGGCGGTCGGCACTCCGTCGCGGGCGAGCGCGGTGAGCAGGGCGAGCGCGCCGGGGCGGGGGGTGACGCCGGCCCCGACCCGGTCGGCGAACTCCCGGTGGAGCGCGGCCGCGAGCGCGTCGGCGACCGGCCGGCCGGCGGTGCCGCCGCCGGGGGAGGCGCGCTCGGCGGCGCCGCCGGCGGCCAGCCAGGCCGCCGTGTGCTCGACGGGCCGGCCGAGGACGTCCGGCCGGTCGGCCTCGGTCAGGGGCCGACCCGCGACCAGCTCCACCGCCTCCCACCACAGGCCCTCGGTGTCGACGAGTGTGCCGTCCATGTCGAACAGAACGGCGCGGAGGGGGAGTTCGGTGGTCACGCGGATCGCATTCGCTTTCGGGTCGGTTGCGGTGGAGGTCTCGTGACGGCGGGTGTGCCGTGACGTGTCAGGCGGCGCGGGGCGCGACGAGGACCGGGCGCTCGCGCGGGGTCACCGTCACGGCGTCCCCCGGCGCGAGGACGGTGGCCTCGTGGGTGGGCAGGTCGGCCTTGACCTCGGTGGCGTCGGCGAGCCGGACGGTGAGCCGGGTGGTCGCGCCGAGGAAGGCCGTCGCGACGATCCGGGCCGAGCAGGCGCCGTCCGTCGTGACCCGCAGGTCCTCGGGGCGTACGAGCACGTCGACGTCCTTCGCCGCGGGCGCCTCCCCGTCCACGGGCAGCCGGTGGCCGAGCACCTCTACGGTGCCGCCGTCGAGACGGCCGGGGACACGGCTCATGGTGCCGACGAACTCGGCGACGAAGGCGGTCGCCGGCCGCCCGTACAGCTCGGCGGGCGGGGCGCACTGTTCGAGGCGCCCGTCGCGCATCACGGCGACCCGGTCGGCCATGGACAGCGCCTCCTCCTGATCGTGCGTCACGAACAGGGTTGTGATGCCGAGTTCGCGCTGGATGCGGCGGATCTCGTCGCGCAGAGTGAGCCGCACCTTGGCGTCGAGCGCGGACAGCGGCTCGTCGAGCAGCAGGACGCGCGGGCGCAGCGCGAGCGCGCGGGCGAGGGCGACGCGCTGCTGCTGTCCGCCGGAGAGCTGGTGGGGGTAGCGGTCGCCCTTGTCGCCGAGACCGACGAGCTCCAGCAACTCCGCCGCCTGCTGGCGCCGTTCGGTCTTTCCGGCCTTGCGCATGCGCGGCCCGAAGGCGACGTTGTCGACGCAGTCGAGGTGCGGGAAGAGGCTGTACGACTGGAAGACCATGCCGGCGTCGCGCCGGTGGGCGGGCACGTGGGTGACGTCCCGGCCGTCGACGAGCACCGCCCCGGAGTCCGGCGTCTCGAAGCCGGCGAGCATCCGCAGGGCGGTGGTCTTGCCGCAGCCGGAGGGGCCCAGCAGGGCGAGCAGTTCGCCGGGCGCGACGGTCAGGTCGAGCCCGTCGAGGGCGGTGGTCGCCCCGAACGTCCGCCGCAGGGCGCGGAACTCGACGGTGGCGGCCTCGGTGGCGGCGGTGGTGGGGGCGGTGACGGTGACGGTCATGGGGTTCCCTTGGCGGTACGGGTGCGGCGGGGGCCGGGGGCGCGGCCGCCGGCCCCGGCGAGGGCGAGCAGGAGCACCCAGGTGACGAGGAGGCTGAGCACGGAGACGGCCACGGACATCTGGGCCTGGGAGCCGGAGATGTTGACGATCCACACGGCGAACGGCCGGAAGCCGAGCAGCTGCGCGACCGTGTACTCGCCGAGCACCAGGGCCAGGGTCAGGAAGGCCGCGTTCATCAGCGCGCCGCGCAGGTTCGGCAGCACGGCGGTGACCAGGGCGCGGACGGGTCCGGCGCCGCAGCTGCGGGCGGCCTCGACGAGGGTGCGGACGTCGACGGCCCGCAGGCCGGCGTCGAGGGCGCGGTAGGTGAAGGGCAGCGCCATCACCACGTACGCGAGGACGAGGACGACGGGGAAGTCCGGGTTCTGCAGGGCGACGAAGGTCTGGAAGAGGGGGGTCCGGGCGAGGTGCTCGGGGCCCCACTTCAGGACGGTGCCGATGCCGGCGACGAACGCGATGGGCGGGACGACGAGCGGCAGCGAGCACACCGCCTCCACGATCGGCCGCAGCCGGGGCGCGCCGAGCCGCAGCGCGACCAGGGCGGGCACCATCAGCAGCAGGACCACGGCGATGGTGACGGTGGCGAGGCCGAGCGAGAGCAGCAGGCTGGTGGCGAAGCCCTCGGTGCCGACGATCTTCGTGTACGCGTCGAGGGTGAGGCCCTGGCCGGGCACGTCCACCGTGAAGACCACGGAGGCGGCGAGCGGCACCAGGAAGTACAGTCCGGCGAGCCCGAGGACCAGGGGGCGCCAGGCGGCGGGGCGGTTCAGTCGAGCCATCGCGAGCTCCGGCGTTGCAGGGGCAGGTGGACGGCCATGACGAGCCCGGCGACGACGACCATGTCGAGGCTGAGGGCGAGCGCCACGTTCTCCTGGCCGACGAGGACGTTGCCGGAGAGGGCGTCGGAGATCTGCAGGGTGACGAGCGGGACGGTGCTGCCGACCATCGCGGCGGCGGTGGCGTACGCGGCGAAGGCGCTGCCGAAGAGGAGCACGAACCCGCCGAGCAGGCTCGGGGCCAGCACCGGCAGGGCGACGTGCCGCCAGTACTGGAGGGTGGTGGCGCCGTTGTTGCGGGCGGCCTCCCGCCACTGGACGCGCAGGCCGTCGAGGGCCGGCGTGATGGTGAGCACCATCAGCGGGACCAGGAAGTACAGGTAGACGACGACCAGGCCCCAGAAGCTGTACAGGCTCCAGCCCCGGTCGGTGAGACCGAGGTGCCGGGTGAGGACCCCCGCGTTGCCGAGGGTGGCGACGAACGCGAAGGCGAGGGGCACGCCGCCGAAGTTGGCGAGGACGCCGGAGGCGGTGAGCACGGCCTCGCGCAGGGCTCGGGAGCGGGAGGTGACGACGGCCTGCGCGAGCGGCAGCCCGAGCAGGGCGGCGAGTACGGCGGCGGTCGCGGAGAGCTGGACGCTGCCGAGGAGGGCGGTGCGGTAGGCGCCCTGGAGCGAGGCGGTCAGGTTCCCGGTGCCGTACGTGCTCGCGCCGGTGACCGGGTCGCCGACGGTGAGGGCGCCGCCGAGCATCGCGACGGCGGGGACGCCGAAGGCGATCGCGGTGAACGCGAGCAGCGGGACGGCGGCCAGCCAGGCGGGGGAGCGGCGGCGCCGCCGCCGGGCGGGGGTCCGCCCGGCGGCGACGGCGACGGTGGCGGAGGCGGTCATCCGGAGACGGCCTTGCCCCAGCCCTGGGCGAGGGCCGTCTTGGCCTCGGCCTGCTGGGCCTCGGCCGGGAAGGACGGCACCCCGGAGACGGCCGGCAGCTTGAGGGCGGCGGCCTGGTCGAGGGTGCCGGCCTTCTCCATGGCGGGCATCAGGACCGGTCGGGCGAAGCCCTTGAGCCACAGGTTCTGGCCCTCGGCGCTGTAGAGGTACTCCTGCCACAGGCGGGCGGCGGCCGGGTGCGGGGCGTCCTTGTTGATCGCCTGCGAGTAGTACTGGGCGTAGCGGCCGTCGGTGGGGACGGAGACCTTCCAGTCGAGGCCCTTCTTCGCGAACTCCTGGGCGTAGCCGGCGTTCAGGTAGTCCCAGTCGATGCTGATGGGCGTCTCGCCCTTCTCGACGGTGGCGGGGGTCGACTCGACGGGGGTGAAGTTGCCGTTCTTCTTCAGCTCGGCGAAGAAGTCGATGCCCGGCTGGATGTCGTCGAAGGAGCCGCCCTGGGCGAGCGAGGCCGCGAAGACGCCGGCGAACGCGGAACCGGACTTCGTGGGGTTGCCGTTGAGCGCGACCTGGCCCTTGTACTCGGGCTTGAGGAGGTCCTTGAAGGTGGTGGGGCAGTTCCTGACGCGCTTGGCGTCGCAGCCGATGGAGACGTAGCCGCCGTAGTCGTTGTACCAGCGGGCCTTGGGGTCCTTCTGCCCCTCGGGGATGTCGTCCCAGGCGGCCACCTGGTACGGGGCGAGGAGGCCCTGCTGGGCGGCGCTGAGGGCGAAGGAGCTGCCCAGGTCGAGGACGTCGGGGGCGCGGTCCTGGCCCTTGCGGGAGGTGACGGCGTTGATCTCGTCCTGGCTGGAGGCGTCCGGGTTCTCGACCTCGACCTCGATGCCGTACTTCTGCTGGAATCCGTCGATCAGCGCGCCGTAGTTGGCCCAGTCGCGGGGGAGCGCGATGGCGTGCAGCGTGCCCTCCTTCCTGGCGGCGGCGACGAGCGCGTCCATGCCGCCGAAGGCTGCGGCGGAGGTGGCGGTGGCGGCGTTCTTGCCGTCGGCGGTGGTGCCGGAGTTCTCGGGGGCGGCGCCGCACGCGGTGAGGGCGAGCGCGGCGACGAGGGCGAGGGAAGCGCCGAGGACGGTGTTTCTCGGGAGGTGCGCGGGGACGGGCACGGAAGCTCCAGGGAGAGGGTCGGGGAGTCGACTTGTCTGAACAAGTCGGCCTCAGTACGCCCGGCGTCGGTGACGCGAAGGTGAACGAGGTCGGAACGCTTCCCCGCGATCTCCTGCACATTGGCGTCGCTTTTCAGCCACGGAAACGCTCAACTACCCTGGTGTGTCGGTGCACACCGCCACCGCACACCGCACACCGTCAGAGGAGGGGGCCGGCGATGACCGCGCGCCACGAGCAGATCGCCGCGGAGCTGCGGCGGGCGATCCAGCGCGAGGAGTACCCGGTCGGCGCCCGGCTGCCCGCCGAGACCGAACTCGCCGCCCGCCACGGCGTCTCCCGCGGCACCGTCCGCCAGGCCGTCGCCGCCCTCACCGCCGAGGGCCTCATCGGCTCCCGCCAGGGCGCGCGGCGCGTGGTCCTGGCCGGCCACCGCAGCCAGAGCTTCGCGGAACTCCGCAGCTTCGCCCAGTGGGCGCGGGCGATGGGCCGGGAGGCCACCGGCCGCGTCCTCGCCCAGGAGTACCGCCCGGCCACCCCGGAGGACGCCGCCCGGCTGCACCTCGCGGAGGGCGTCCCCCTGCTCAACGTGCTGCGCCTCCGGGGGCTCGACGGCGAGCCGGTCCTGGTCGAGCGCACCGTCTACGCCGACTGGATATCGCCCGCCGTCGCGACCCTCGACCCCGACTGCGCCTCGGTCACCCAGCGCCTCTACGAGGAGACCGGCCTGGTCTTCGCGCACGGCGAGCACGTCATCGACGCGGTCGCCGCCGGAGCCCGGGACGCGGACCTCCTGGCGGTCCGCCGCACCAGCCCCCTCCTCCGCGTCCGCCGCGTCACCACCACCCACGACGGCCGCCCGGTCGAATGGTCCGACGACCGCTACCGCCCGGACGCGGTCAGCTTCACCGTCCACAACGCGATCGGCCACAGCCCGCTGGTGCGGACGACGGCGGGCTGAGGGGCGCCGCCCCGCCCGGTGGCGGGGGCGACCGCCGTCACCGGGCGGCCGGCGCTGCCGCCTCCTCGCCGGGGCGTGCTGACCGCTCGTCCGCGTCGGCCAGCCAGAAGTAGACCGGGGGCAGGGCGAGTTCGATCACGGTCAGGGCGATCTGGAAGCCGTGGGGCCACCCGTGGACCGCGAGGGACGCGAGCCGGCTCACGCCACCCAGGAGGAAGACGCCGGCCAGCAGGCGTACGGCCCGCGCCGGGATCGGGCGCTGCCGTGCCGCCCACAGCCAGGCCAGGCCGTAGCCGGCGAAGGTGGCGCCCAGGAACCGGCCCAGGCTGTCGACGGTCGGGCCGGCGTCGGTGGCTCCCGGGATCGCGGCGTTGCCGAGGGTCACATGGAGCAGGCCGATCGCCACGCAGGCCCAGCCCATCACGAGGACGAGTACGCGCAGGGCTCGGGCCATGGTTCCTCCAAGAGGTCGCGGGAGACGCTTGGTTGACGTGTGTCTACCAGCAGACTGGGTGCGCAAGTAGACACATGTCAACTAGTCTGGGGCCGTGCCTCCCCGACAGCGGCTCACCCCCGCCGACCGCCGCGCCCAGCTCCTCACCGTCGGCGCCCGCCTCTTCGCCGAGCGCCCGTACGCCGACGTGCTGATGGAGGACGTCGCCGAACAGGCGGGCGTCTCGCGGGCCCTGCTGTACCGTCACTTCCCCAGCAAGCACGCCCTGTTCGCGGCCGTCTACCAACAGGCGGCCGACCGGCTGCTGGCGGAGACACGGTTCGACCCGAGCCGGTCGCTCGCGGAGCAGCTGGTCCAGGGCATGGACGTCCACCTGGACTACTTCGTGGCGAACCGCAACGCGGTCCTCGCCGCGAACCGGGTCCTCGCGGGCGACCCCGTGATCCAGACGATCATGACGAACGAACTGGACGCCCTCCGCACCCGGCTGCTGGCCGTGCTGCCCCTCACGGACGACGGCGCGCGCGAAGCCGTCTCCGGCGTCCTGAAGAGCTGGCTGGTCTTCGTCCAGGTCCTCTGCGTCGACTGGCTCACCCGCGAAACCTGCACCCGCACCGAACTGCGCGACGTCTGCGTAGGAGCGGCCCTCGGCGCCCTCCGCCCCCTCCTCACGGAGGACCCCGACCCGGGCCGGCACCCCTGACGACGTCCCAGGGGGCGAGCGCCGACCCGGCGCGCGGCGGGCGCCGTCGGCGTGGCCCCGGACACGGCATGACCCCAGATCACAGGGGGCTGCCGCACCCTCTAGGCTTCGGCGCCATGACCAGTGACCGCGGATTCGCCTGCACGTGCTGCGGGGACCGCCACCATGAGCTGCCGATGCACTACACGGCCGACGCGCCGGCCGTGTGGGACCCCGCCTACACCGGCGCCGACGACAGTCTGCTCTCCTCGGACCAGTGCGTGATCCGCGGTGAGCACCACTTCGTCAGGGGCCTGATCGAGATACCGGTCCTCGACGGCGACGAGGTCTTCTCCTGGGGCGTGTGGGTCTCGCTCAGCAGGGAGAACTTCGCCCGGGCGGCGGACCTGTGGGACACGCCGGGCCGCGAGGCCGAGAAGCCCTACTTCGGCTGGCTCACCACCGAGCTGCCGGTCTATCCGGCCACCACCCTCAACCTGAAGACGCACGTCCACACCCGCCCGGTCGGCCGGCGCCCCCTCATCGAGCTGGAGCCCACCGACCACCCCCTCGCCGTCGAGCAGCGCACGGGGATCACCCTGGACCGGGTGCGGGAGATCGCTGCGGCCCTGCGGCGGTGACGGACCGACTCGCCTGAGTCGCTGTCCGGCCCCCCGCGGCTTCACCGGCCGAACCACGTGAGGTTGCCGGGCAGGAGCCGCGCGACGTGGGGGAGCGCCGTCTCGTGGTCGCCGAGCTGGTAGGTGTCGAGGGCGAGCCGCAGCCTGGTCTCCAGGACGCGGGCGTCGGCGTCGCCCAGTCCCCGCTCCGGGTCCGGCAGGAGCGGTTCCGGCAGGGAGCGCCGGCGGGGCGCGCGGGCGGCGTCGCGCGGAGTGCCGCCCGGCACGGGACGGCCCGTGCGTCGTACGCGCGGTCCATCACCTGTCCGGGCGTTCCGCCCATCGACTGCCCCGTCGCCGGCACCCCGCTCGTCATCCCCCAGGGCGGCCACCGGACGCTGGAGTGACCCCCGACGCGGGTCGCCCTGGCGGAGCCCCCGCCCCGCGCGGTAGCGATGTCCCATGCACTTCGCCGCCGAGACCCTGCTGCCCGTCGACACCTCCCTCGCCGTGGCACTCGTCGTGCTGCTCCTGGTGGCCGCCGCCGTCACCGCGGGGTTCCGGCTGTCGCCCGACGGGTCGTCCGCGCGGGCCCGGGAGGTCGTCACCGCCGGACTGCGGGCGGTGGCACAACTGGCGGCGGTCTCGGCGCTGATCGGCTGGGCCGTTCACCACACCCCGGCCCTGGTCGGCTTCCTGCTCCTGATGCTCGCCGTCGCGGCGCGGACCGCCGGCCGCCGCATCACCGGCAACGGGACCTGGTGGTGGGCGGTGCTGCCCATCGCGGCCCCGGTCGTGCCCACCGTGGCCGGCCTGGTCGCGGCCGGGCTGGTGACCGTGCCCGGCATCGCGGTGGTGCCGGTCAGCGGCATCCTCATCGGCGGCGCCATGACCGCGACGGCCCTCGCCGGGCGCCGGACCCTCGACGAACTGGACCAGCGGCACGGCGAGGTCGAGGCGGGCCTCGCGCTCGGTCTGCCCGAGCGCGACGCCCGCCTCGAAGTGGCCCGCGCCGCGGCCTCGGACGCGCTGCTGCCCGCCCTGGACCAGACCCGCACCGTCGGCCTGGTCACCCTGCCGGGCGCGTTCGTCGGCATGCTCCTCGGCGGGGCGTCCCCGCTCACCGCCGGCGCGGTCCAGGTCTTCGTCCTGATCGCCCTCCTCGCCGTCGAGGCGATCGCCGTGGCCCTGACCCTCGAACTCGCCGCCCGGGGCAGGCTGCACCGTCGCCCCGCTCCCGACGCGGACGGTCAGCCGACGCCGAAGCCGGCGTGAAGGCTCCGCCGGTGGTCCACCTGCCGCACCGGACCGGTCAGCGTCACCCGGGCGGTCAGCCGCGGATCCGTGCTGGAGGCCGCGAACCTCAGCTCCAGCTCGCCCGGTTCCACGATCCGGGTCCCCGCCCGGCCGGTGAACGACGCGAGGTCCGCGGGGACCTCCACGTGGATCCGCCGGCCCTGACCGGGCGCCAGGTCCACCCGTACGTAGCCGACGAGGCGCTGCACGGGCTGCACCACCGACGCCACCGGGTCGTGCAGGTAGAGCTGGACGACTTCGGTGCCGGGCCGGTCGCCCGTGTTCGTCACGGTGAGGGCGAGGCGTACGACACCGTCCGTGGGCACCTCCGCCTCCTCCACCGTCAGATCGCCCCAGTGGAAGGTGGTGTAGGTGAGGCCGTGCCCGAAGCCGAACGCCGGAGCCGGGTCGATGCTGGAGACCTCGCTGCGGTGGCCCAGCCGGGAGGCGAGATACGTCGACGGCTGGGCGCCCGGGTCCCGGGGCACGCTGACCGGCAGCCGGCCGCTCGGCTCCGTCCGCCCGCTGAGGATGGACGCGATCGCGGCCGTTCCCGCCTCGCCCGGGAAGAACGCCTGGAGGATCGCGGCGGACTCGTCGGCCGCCCGGCCCAGCGCGTACGGCCGGCCCGCCAGCAGGGTCGTGACGACCGGAGTGCCGGTGTCCAGGAGCGCGTCGAGCAGCTGCTGCTGCGCTCCGGGGAGGCTGAGCGACCCGGCGTCGCAGCCCTCGCCGCTGGTGCCCCGGCCGAAGAGCCCGGCGCGGTCGCCGAGCGCCGCCACGACGACGTCGGCGCCGCGGGCGAGCGTGACGGCCGTGGTGAAGCCGTCCGTGTCGGCGTCGTCGACGCCGGTCCCGCGCGCCACGACGATCTCGGCGTCGGGGAAGGCGGCCACCAGCGCCTCGCGCAGCGTGGGCAGCTCGATCCCGAGCGGCGTGTCGGGGTGCTGCCCGCCGACGTGGACGGGGAAGGAGTAGCAGCCCAGGACGGCCGTGGGGGCCTCGGCGTTGGGGCCGATGAGGGCGATCCGGCGCGGGGTGGTCGGGTCGAGCGGCAGGATGCCGTCGTTGCGGAGCAGCACGACGGCCTGCTCGGCGATGCGGCCGGCCAGCGCGCGGTTGGCCTCCGGGTCCAGCTCCACCGTGCCCCGCAGGGTCTCCGGGTCGGCCGCGGTGTCGGCGTCGCGCAGCACCGGGGGGACGGGGCTCCAGTCGGGGTCGAGCAGCCCGAGCCGCACCTTCTGGAGGAGGACCCGCCGCACGGCCCGGTCCACCAGCTCCTCCGGCACCCGCCCCTCCCGGATCGCCTCGGCGAGCGGCGTGCCGAAGGTCTTGACGGTGGGCAGTTCGACGTCGACGCCGGCGGCGAGGGCCGCCCCGGCAGCCTCACCGAACGTGCCGGCGACCCCGTGCAGCGTCTTCAGGAAGGCGACGCCGAAGTAGTCGGCGACGACGGTGCCGGTGAAGCCCCACGTGTCCCGGAGCAGTCCGGTGAGCAGCCGGTCGTCGGCGGCCGAGGGCACGCCGTCGGTGTCGGTGTAGGCGTGCATCACCGACCGGACGCCGCTCTCGCGGACCGCCATCTCGAACGGCGGCAGGATCACGTCGGCCAGCTCACGGGCGCCCATGCCGACCGGGGCGAGGTTGCGGCCCGCCCGGGAGGCCGAGTAGCCGGCGAAGTGCTTGAGGGTGGCGACGATCCCGGCCGACTCCAGGCCCTGGACGTACGCGGTGGCGACGGTCCCGACGAGGTACGGGTCCTCGCCGATGGTCTCCTCGACGCGCCCCCAGCGGGCGTCCCGGACGACGTCGAGGACCGGCGCCAGGCCCTGGTGGACGCCGACCGCGCGCAGGTCGCGGCCGATGGCGGCGGCCATCTCCCGGACCAGCGCCGGGTCGAAGGTGGCGCCCCACGAGAGGGGGACGGGATAGGCGGTGGCGCCCCAGGCGGCGAAGCCGGCGAGGCACTCCTCGTGGGCGACGGCGGGGATGCCGAAGCGGTTGGCGGCGGCGATCCGGGCCTGGGTCCGCATCAGCGAGAGGGCGCCGAGCGCGGGGTCGACGGGGACGGTGCCGAAGGGCCGGGTGAGCTGGCCGAGACCGTCGGGGAGCAGGGCGTCGAGGTCGGCCGGCTCTTCCATGTCGTGCTGGTGCGGCGCGACCTCGGCGCCCTCGTCGGAGGCGCCGACCCACACGCCGTACAGCTGGGCCGTCTTCTCCTTCAGGGTCATCTCGCGGATCAGCGCGTCGACGCGGGCCTCCGCGCTCAGCGCGCGGTCGCGCCAGGCGGGAAGCGGGGCGGGGGGCTGGATGGCCACGGTGTCGGTCACTTTCCTCCGACCCCCATCAGCCCCTGGACCAGGGCACGACGGGCGAACAGATAGACGAGCAGGATGGGGAGCATGGACAGGACGACGGCCGCGAGCAGCCCCGGGATGTCGACGCCGTGCTCCGTCTGGAAGTCGTAGAGGCCCATGGTGATCACCTTGTTCTCCGAGGACTGGGTGAGCACGAGCGGGAACAGGAAGCCGTTCCACGCCTGGAGCGAGGAGAAGACCACGATGGTGGACAGACCGCTCTTCGACAGGGGCAGCACCAGCCGCAGGAAGATCCGCCGGGGCGAGGCCCCGTCGACGGTCATCGCCTCGTACAGCTCGGGGGTGATGTCCCGCATGACGCCGGTGAGGATCAGCGCGCAGACGGGCATCGCGAAGGCGGCGGTCGGCAGGATGACGCCCAGCAGGTTGTCGTACAGACCGGCCTCGTTGATCAGGTAGAACATCGGGACGATCACGGCCTGGGACGGGATGGCCAGGCCCAGGAGGAAGAGCCGGAAGACCCGTCCGGTGGCCTTGCCGTCGCTGCGCACGATGGCGTACGCGAGGGGCGGCACGAGCAGCAGGACGATGCCGACCACGCAGACGGTGACGACGACCGTGTTGAGGAAGTACTGCCCGAAGCCGTCGCCCAGGTCGTTGACGTAGTTGTCGAGCGTGAAGTGGTCGGGGAAGGCGAGCGGTCCGTTCCGCGCGTATTCCGCCCGGGTCTGGAAGGTGGCGACCAGCATCACGTACAGCGGCAGGCCGACCACGAACAGCCAGACCAACGAGCCGAGTCCGGCGAGGTAGTTGGGGCGCTTGCGCATCACACGCCCTCCATGGTGCTGCGCATCCTGTCGTAGCCGGTCAGGCGCACCATGACCAGGGAGACCAGAGTGGCGACGAGGACGAGGAGCAGCGCGATCGCGGACGCGGCGCCGAAGTCGAAGCTCTTGAAGGCCTTCTGGTACATGTAGTAGGCGCTGTTCGTGGTGTCGGTGCCCGGCCCGCCCTGGGTGAGGATCAGGATGGTGTCGAAGGTGGTGAGTCCGCCGACGACCATCAGGATGCCCGAGGTGACGATGGTGTTGCGCAGCTGCGGCAGGGTGATGTGGAAGAACTGGCGGACCCGGCCGGCGCCGTCGATCTGGGCGGCCTGGTAGAGGACTTCGGGGATGGACCGCGCCGCGCCCTGGTAGATCAGCGTGTGCAGCGGGGTGAACTGCCAGGTGCTGACGAGGACCAGGACGCCGAGGGCGCCGGTCTGGGTGCCGAAGAGGTTGCCGTCGCCGAAGAGCCACTCGGCCTGGGAGGGGACGCCGAAGTTCGGGTCGAGCACGGCGCGCCACAGGACGGAGACGGCGGTGATGGAGAGCAGCAGCGGGACGAAGTAGACGGCGGAGAGGACGGCGCGGTTGCGCTGCCGTCCGGCCGCCCAGACGCCGAGCAGGATGCTGAGGGGCGTCTGGACGACGACGCCGAGGACGGTGAGGAGCAGGCTCAGCCAGAGGCTCTTCACCAGGACGGGGTCGTCGAGCAGTGCGCGCCAGTTGTCCAGGCCGGCGAACTGCGGGGAGCCGAGGCCGTTCCAGCGGGTGAAGGAGAGGACGAGTACGAGGACGAGCGGGACGAGGGCGAACAGGCCGAAGAAGACGGCGGCGGGCGCCGCCCAGGCGAAGCCCGGGCGGCCCACTCCGGTCGCGGGGCGGTCGGGCCGCCCGCGCGGTCGGGTCTTCGCGGCGCTGTCCACGGCGGAGGCTGTGGCAGTGGTCATGTCAGGCGTTCCGGAGGTCGGGCCGCGGGTCAGGCCGCGGGCAGGCTCTGCATGGCGGCGATGAAGGCGTCGGCGTCGGTCTGTCCGTTGAAGAACTGCTGGACGGCCTGGTGGATGGTGGTGGTGGCGGCCGGGGGGTACGCCTGGTCCCAGGAGAGCTGGAACGCGGGGGCCTTCTTGACCAGGTCGTACTGGTACTTCGAGTAGGCGGGGTTCGCGGAACCGTCGAGGAACTCGGGGGTGTTGGTGGTCGTGGGCAGGTTGCCTATGCCGAGCTGGCCCTTGACGAACTGGTCCGAGTACATGAGCTTCAGGAACTCGGCGACGGCCTCGGGGTGTTCGGTGTTCTTCAGGACCGAGTAGTAGTTGTTGGTGTTGCCGGCGAGGTTGGCCGGGTCGCCCTTGCCGCCCTCGATGGCCGGGAAGGTGCCGTAGCCGAGGTCGCTCTTCACGAAGTCCGGGTAGGCGTCCTGGAGGGTGGAGTACTCCCAGGAGCCCATGAGTTCGAAGGCGGCCTTGCCGGTGGCGAGGAGGGCGGGGGAGCCGCCGTCGGTGAACTTCACCGAGTCGTAGTTGGTGCCGAAGGCGCCGGCGTCGATCAGCTCCTTCAGCATCCCGAGCGCCTTCTTGCTGTCCTCGCTCGCCCAGACGCTCTTGTCGCCGTTCACCGCCTTCTGGAAGAGCTCGGGCCCGGCGACCCGGTCGTAGAGGTACTGGAACCACATCTGGGTGGGCCACCGGTCGCCGCCGCCGAGCGCGATGGGGGTGACGCCCTTGGCCTTGAGGGCCTTGACGGCGGTCAGGAGCTCGTCCCAGGTGCGCGGCGCGGTGACGCCGGCGTCCGCCAGGACCTTCTTGTTGCTGAACAGCAGGACGGGCTGGGTGCCGCGCATGGGGACGCCGTACGGCTTGCCGCCGACGACCGCGGTCTCGAAGACCGACGGCAGGAAGTTCGACTTGAGCCCGGGGTCCTTCGCGATGAAGTCGTCGAGCGGCATCAGGAGGCCCGCGTCGACGAAGGGCTTGATGCTGCCGCCGCCCCAGTTGAAGAAGACGTCCGGGGCCTGTTTGCCGCTGATGATCGTCTGCAGCTTGGACTGGTAGTCGGCGCCCGGGATGGT
Source organism: Streptomyces sp. NRRL F-5727 (assembly GCF_000719555.1). GTDB lineage: Bacteria > Actinomycetota > Actinomycetes > Streptomycetales > Streptomycetaceae > Streptomyces. The sequence goes on along the minus strand of NZ_JOGX01000004.1, from coordinate 85,502 downwards.
GTCGAGGACGGCCTTGACCTTCGAGGTCTTGTTGAACGTGTCGACGAGCTGCTTCTCCACCTTGTTGGTGGCGTCGCCGTAGACCAGGACGTGGATCGTGCCCGAGCCGCCCTCCGCGGAGTCCCCCGAGCCGCCGCAGGCCGCCAGGGAGACGGTCAGCGCCAGCGACGCCCCGCCGACGACAGCCGTTCTGAGAAGTCGTGTGTGCCGCTTCATCGCCTCAACCTTTCGAAAGAGTTTCGGTCCGAACGCCGAAACTTCATGCAGCGGGACGCTAGGCGGGCCGGAGCGGAGGGGCAACCCTCCGGCAGGGCGTTATCAAAGCGTGACCATGTCGGGGCGGGGAACGGTGCTCTATGCTGCGCGGATGCGAAACGACGAGGAGAACCGGCGCATCACGCTGGCGGAGGTGGCCCAGCAGGCCGGAGTGTCACTTTCGACAGTTTCGAAAGTCCTCAACGGTCGGCAGGACGTGTCGGCGACCACGCGCGGCAAGGTCGAACAGCTCCTCGAAGCGCACTCGTACCGGCGGACCACCCGCGTCGCCCGCGAGGCGCCCCTCATCGAACTCGTCTTCCACGAGCTCGACAGCGTGTGGGCCATGGAGCTGATCCGCGGCGTGGAGAACCTCGCCAAGGCCCACCAGGCCAGCGTCGTGCTCACCGAGAGCGGCACCCGGCACGCCCCCGCGCCGGACTGGATCGAGGGAGTGCTCCAGCGCCGCCCCATCGGCGTGGTCCTGGTCTTCTCCTCGCTCCCCGACGCCGTGAAACGCCAGCTCGACGCCCGGTCGATCCCCTTCGTCATCGTCGACCCGGCGGGGGACCCCGAGCCCGACGTGCCGTCCGTCGGCTCCGCGAACTGGTCCGGCGGCGTCGCCGCCACCCGCCACCTCGTCGACCTCGGGCACCGCCGCATCGGCATCGTCACCGGCCCCGAGGACATGCTCTGCTCCCTCGCCCGGCTCGACGGCTACCGCTCCGCCCTCAACATGGCCGGCATCGCCCACGACGACACCCTCGTCCGCTTCGGCGACTTCCACGTCGAAGGCGGCTACGAGCACGCCATGCAGCTGCTGCGGCTCCCGGACCGCCCCACGGCGATCTTCGCCGGCAGCGACCTCCAGGCGCTCGGCGCCATGGAGGCCGCCCGCGTGTGCGGGCTGCGCGTGCCCGAGGACCTCTCCGTCGTCGGCTACGACGACGTGATGATCGCCCAATGGTCCAGCCCGCCCCTCACCACCATCCACCAGCCGCTGCGCGCGATGGGCGAGGAGGCCGTGCAGATGCTGCTCCGGCTGCGCGCCGGGGAGCCCGCGGTCACCCGCCTGGAACTCGCGACGAGCCTCGTCGTCAGGAAGAGCACGGCCGCGCCCGCGCCCCACGCCGGCTGACGGGCCGGCGGGTCGGACGAGGAACGGGGCGCCGTCCAGGGGCCGGTGCGGGTCAGGCGTGATGCCGACGCAGGCGTACACCGGGGCGGCCACGTCGGCGTGAGGGAGCACCGGCCGGGCCGGTGCGGCGGACGCGCCCGGACCGCACGCGGCGATCCACGCCGTCCGCTCCTGCGGACCGCGGCCCCCGTGGCCCTTCGTGCGGCCCTGGCCGCACTCGGCGCCTCCCCGCCGGCCTGTGTCGCCGGGGGGCACCCCGATCGGCGTCGCCTCCGCCGAGGCGGCCGGCTGCGCGGTCCTCGCGGTCCCCTCCCTCACGCCGATCCCTCCCGCCCGCCGCCGGACGGTCGTGCGCGGTCTGACCGACGTGGACCCGTCCCTGCTCCGGCGGCTCGTCGCCCCTACGTGACGACCGCTTTGATCATGTGATCACGCATCTTGACGATCGATCAGACGGTTTCTACATTCGATCAATCGATGCCGACCAAGGAGCACCGTCATGTCCTCGTTCCCCCTTCCCCCCGAGGACCGGGCGCTGAGCCCCCACACCGGCTGGACCCGGGCGCACTGGGAAGCCGTCGCCGACGCCCTGCTCGCCGCGGTGAGCAGGCACGCGGGACCCGAGCACGCGCTCATCGACCTCCCCGGCCCACGGCCCAGCCTCTCCGGCCGCCGCTCCGACGCCCTGGAGGGCTACGCGCGCACCTTCCTGCTCGCGGCCCTCCGGGTGGCCGGCGCCCACGGCGAGGACCCGCACGGACTCCTGCCGCGGTACGCGGCGGGGCTCGCCGCCGGCACCAGGACACCGACGGCGGAACGCGACCTCGCCGACGGGGACGCGGTGTCCTGGCCGACGATCGCCGACCGGCCGCAGGCCCTGGTGGAGGCCGCGTCCATCGCCCTGGCCCTCCGCCTGACCCGGCCCTGGCTGTGGGACCGCCTGGACGAAGGGACCAGGGAACGCCTGCGCGCCTGGCTCGCCCCCGGCCTCGCCCCCTCACCCGTCGACAACAACTGGTGGCTCTTCCCCGCCATGGTCGGCGGCTTCCTCGCGGAAGCGGGCCCCGACCCCGACGGCCGCGCCCGGCGCGCCCTCGACCGCGGACTGGGCCGGATCGAACAGTGGTACCTCGGCGACGGCTGGTACACCGACGGCCGCCCGCGCGCCTTCGACCACTACAACGGCTGGGCCTTCCACCTCTACCCCCTGCTCCACGCCCACCTCGCCGGCGACCGCGCCCTGCTCGCCACGTACGGCGGCAGGCTCGCCGCCTACCTCCGCGGCTACGCCCACACCTTCGGGGCGAACGGCGCCCCGATGCACCAGGGCCGCTCCCTCACCTACCGCTTCGCCGCCGCCGCGCCGCTGTGGGCGGGCGCGCTCACCGGGCACACCCCGCTGTCCCCGGGCACCACCCGGCGCCTCGCCTCCGGCGCCCTGCGGTACTTCCTCGACCGGGGCGCCCTCGACCCCGACGGCCTGCTCACCCTCGGCTGGTTCGGACCGCACCCGGCCACCGTCCAGCCGTACTCCGGCCCGGCCTCCCCCTACTGGGCGTCGAAGGGCTTCCTCGGCCTGCTGCTGCCCGCCGACCACCCGGTGTGGACCGCCGTGGAGGAACCCGGCCCCGCCGAGACGGCGGACCACGTGGTCCCGCTGCCGAAGCCCGGCTGGCTGATCCAGTCCACCGCCGCCGACGGGATCGTACGGCTCCACAACCACGGCAGCGACGACCAGCCGGCCGGTGAGGCGCTGCCCGACAGCCCGCTCTACGCCCGCCTCGCCCACTCCACCGTCACCGGCCCCGCCCACGGGGACACCCCCGACAACCACTTCGGCCTGCTGGTCGACGGGGTGCTCACCGCACGCGGACCGATCCGCCCCCTCGGCGCGGGCGACGGCTGGGCGGCCTCCGCGCACAGCCCGCGCGCCGACGGCGCCGCACCGCCCGGCCTCACCGTGACCTCGCTCGTGCTCACGGCCGGAGCCGAGGAGCTCCGTCTCCACCTCGTCACCGGCGCCGCACCGGGCACCGAGATACGCCACAGCGGCTGGGCGGCCGCGGGCGGCGAGGCGCACGTCGCCTCCGGCGGACCGGACACCACCGCCACCGCCGTGTCCGTCGGACCGGACGGCACCCGGCTCACCTCGACCCTGCGCGGCCTCCACGGCTACACCCGCGCGAGCTGCGGCGCGCTTCCCGGCGGGACGGCGCTGGGGGAGGCCGCGGCCGTGCCCGTCCTGGCCGGCCGCACCCCGGCGGAGGGCCCCGCTCTCTTCGTCGCGGCGGCACGGCTCACCGGCACGGCGACCCCACCGCCCCCGCCGCCGCGCGTGACGGTCGACGGGCCGCGGGTGGAGGTGCGGTGGCCGGGCGGCGGCGTCCACCGGGCCCTCCTCGCGCCCGGCGAGGTCACCGTCACCACCTGACGGGGCCCGTGGTGCGGAGGCTCAGGCGGTGATGACCTCCAGCCGGGGCGGGCGGGCGCCGCTCCGCCGGGTGGTCAGGACGGCCGCGAGGCCGACCGCGCCGAGCGGTTCGAAGACGGCGAGCGACGCGGTGCCGCCGCCGGAGGCCCGGGCGGCGGCGACGGCGGCCGTGACGTCGAGGCCGACCCAGTCGTGCCGCGTGGAGACCGGGCCGGCGCCGAGGGCGGTGGTCAGGGCGGGGGCGCTGTTCCAGGTGACCCCGGTCTCGGTCCACGCGGCGGAGGCGGTGGCGAACGCCTGGAGGACGGTCTGGCCGCCGCCCGAGTCCTGGACGTTGCCGTGCAGCCACAGCACCGCGCGGGAGACCGTCCCGGTGAGCCCGGAGACGTCGAACGCGAGGAGCGACCGGCGGTTGTAGCCGTTGCCGGTGCCGCCGGTGTTCTTCACGACCATGGTGGCGGCGTCGCCGTAGTTGGTGTCGCCGTACGCGCCGTCGCGGACGTACGTGGTGGCGGTGGCGCCGAGCGCGGCGGCGGTCCGCGGCGCGGCGGCCGGGCCGGAGGCGCTGAGGGTGACGGTCCGGCCGGCGCCCTGCGTTCCTCCGGTCTCGGCGAGCAGGACGACCTGCCCCGAGGTGGTCAGCACCTGCACGCCGTCGGCGGCGGAGACGGAGGCGTAACCGCTGCGGGCGAGGGTGACCCGAACGGTGGCCGCGTCCCGGGTGGGGTCGGAGACCACCACGGTCATCGTGCCGTTCCGCTCCCGCACGAGCACGGAGCACGGCGCGTCGGCGGTGATCGGTCCCGCCGTGCCGGCGGCGAAGAAGTTGGCCATGGTCAGGCCGAGCGACGGGCAGCTGACCGCCTGGACGCCGGCGCTGTTGGCGAGGACGGTGACGCGGGGGGCGGCGGCGCGGGCCGCCGCGGCCGCGGCGGTGGCGCCGGGCATCAGCTGGTACTCGTAGCTCGCCCCGGTCGGGTCGGTGCCGTGGTCGAACCAGAGGGAGAGGTAGTTGCGGGTGAGCGGCGTGGTGGAGGAGGAGGTGTTGACGGTGGACCAGGAGCCGGTCCGCGCCACCCGCTGGACGTGGACGGTCGTGCCCTCCGGGAAGACCCAGGCGCCCATGCCGCCGACGGCCATGGAGCGGCTGCCGGTGAAGGTCCGGCTCCAGCCGAGGGTGGCGGGCTGCACCGTGCCGTCGACGGTGAAGACCTGGTGGTTGTTCGGACCGAGGTTGCGGTTGTCGACGGTGGTCCGCACGCTCACGCCGTCGGCGCAGGTGATGCCGGCGCCGAGGCAGTGGTTCGCGTCGTCGAGGCAGAACCAGGACTTCCTGCCGGTCAGGGTGGACTGCAGCCCGCGCACGTCCTGGCCCAGGGCGGCGTAGGTGCCGTCGGTGGTGCCGCCCGCCCAGGTGTTCGTGGGCCGCGTCGCGTTCCACTGGCCGCCGGCCGCGTCGGCGAGCGGGCGGGTGGAGACGGTCGTGCCGGGCAGCAGATACGGGTCGACCGTGGGCCAGAAGGCGTCCGCGTACTGGCCGTTGCCGTAGGTGTCCCCCCACCACGAGAGCATGCCGGAGCCGGAGTGCCAGCCGCGCAGGTTCTCGCCGTTGCCCGTCTCGTAGAAGGTGGTGCGGGCGGAGCACATGCTGATCTGCGCGGCCCAGCCGGTCCGGCGGTGGACGGCCCGGTCCATGGAGAACAGCCGGTGCTCGACCGGTTCCGGAGCGGCGGTGACGGTCGAGTCGTTCAAGAGGGCCTGGGCGGCGGCGAGTTCGGGGATGCCCAGGGACCTGTCGCTCAGCAGGGGCGCGTAGTAGTCCCGCCGCAGCCAGCCCTTCACCATCGCCTTCCAGGCCGCCGACTGCGCCGCGGGCGCCAGGCCGGAGGCGGCGAGCCGCAGGATGTCCGAGACGACGGCGTGCCCCCGGGTGTGGTCGTCCTGCTGGACCTGCAGCGGATCGCTCTTCTGCACGCCCCGGCTGATGCCGCGCCCCGACACGCCGTCCATGACCAGGCCGTTGTAGACGAACGGCGCCCACCCGGCGGTCACCCCGGAGCAGAAGACCTGGGCCTCCGGATCGGTGACGGCCCACGGCGTCCCGGCCAGCAGGACGAACATCCGGCCGAGTCCGCCCAGCAGCACCGTGCCGTAGGTGCCGGCGTAGGGGACGCAGGTGTGCTGGATGAAGCTGCCGTCGGCGTAGAGGCCGTCACCGGTGAGGACGCGGGGGAAGACCGGGGACAGCGCCTTCCGGGCGGCGTCGATCAGGGACCCGTTCCTGCCGATCACGCCGCGCAGGGCGACGACCCGGCACAGGTCGACCCGGTTCGCGCCGGTGCTGTGCCCGCTGTACGAGGCGAACTCGGAGAGCGGCACGAAGTGGTCGACCGCCGCGCAGCCGGCCGCGATCTGCTCCGGGTCGAGGCGGGCGTACATCAGCGCGCAGACGTCGAGCAGCCGCTGCGGGGCGCCGATCTCCCAGTCCCACCAGTTGTCGTACGGGGAGGTCGAGGGCGTGTACGCGTGGGCGGCCAGCCAGTCCAGGCCGGTGGAGACGGCCGCGGCGAGCGAGGCGCTGCCGGTCAGTCCGGTGCCCGGCTGGACGTACGCCAGCGCCATGCTCCGCAGCCGGCCGCAGCTCGTCGTGACGTGGGCGGAGACCGTGCCGATCGGCAGGTCGGGCCAGAGCGAGGAGGCGGTCGGCGCCATCGACGTCATCCGCGCGCGGGCCTCGTCGCCGAGGGCGGACAGCGCCGCGGCGAACGGGGCGGCGGCCGGATCGAAGCCGGTGCCGGTGAGCAGCCCCACCCAGGTGCCGCGCATGGCGTCGTAGGTGTCGGCGGCCCGCGCCGGGGCCGGGCCGAGGAACTGGGCGGCACCGGCCAGGGCGGCGCCCGCCCCGGCGAGCCGGAGCAGCCGTCTGCGGCTCATCGCCGCGCTGAGAGGCCCAGTGAGCTGGTCGGCGTCCATCGGCGTCCTCCTTGACGAGACCCTGATCGGGTTGGCGAGGACGCTAGGGGCCGCGCTCCGGCGGCGGCAACGCGCCGACAGCACATGACCGACCGTATGTTTCGCGACGACTGCGCGGGCGGCCCGCCGGCACGCGAGCCCGCTCCCTGGGGGAATCACGCGGTCGAAGGGGCGTTGACCTCGCCCGACCCGTGCCAAATCCTGGGCGGGTGAGGGACCAGGGAGTGCGGATGACCGGCGCGACGCGGCACGGGACGGAGACCGGCGGGCGATCCGGCCGGGAGCTGAAGTTCCGGCGGCTGGCGGACCGGCTGCGCCGGGAGATCGCCGACGGCGTCTGGCCGCCGGGGAGCCGGCTGCCGACCGAGCAGGAACTCGCGCGGGCCAGCGCGGCCTCCGTCAGCACCGTGCGCCGGGCCGTCGACGACCTGGTCGCCGAGGAACTCGTCGTACGCCGCCAGGGCTCGGGCACCTACGTCCTCGCCCCGGAGTCCAGGCCGAGCAGCGCCGCCCGGATCGGCGTCATCGTGCCCGACACCGCGTTCTACTACCCGCGCGTCCTGAAGGGCATCGAGGAGGAGGTCACGGCGGCCGGCGCCCGGCTCGCGATCGTCTGCTCCGGCTACGACCGGACACGCGAACTCCGCGCCCTGGAGGAGATGCTCGACTCCGGCGTCGACGGCCTGCTCCTGGTCCCCACCCTGCTCGGGCTCGACCACCCCGAGGCGTATCTGCGCCGGCTGGCCGCACTGCGCGTCCCTGCCGTCCTGATCGAGCGGCGCGGCGGCACGCCGGGCGACACCACCGAGAACGTGTGCACCCACCACGAGGCCGGCGGTTACGACGCCGTCCACCACCTCGCCCGCCTCGGCCACCGGGCCGTCGGCCTGGTGCTCCGGGCCCCCAGCCCGACCGCCGAGCCGGTGACCACCGGCTTCCGCCAGGCCGTACACGAACTCGGCTGCCACGCCGTCGAGTTCAGCGCCGCCCTCCAGGAGTGGAGCCCGGCCGCCGCCGACCGCTGCCTCGCGCGGCTGCGGGCGGCGGGCGCCACGGCCGCGCTCTGCTTCGGCGACCGGCAGGCCGCCCTCCTCGCCGCCGCCGCCCGGCGCGCCGGCCTCGCGGTCCCCGACGACCTGGCGCTGGTCGCCTACGACGACGAGATCGCCGACCTGGCCGAGATCCCCCTGACCGCCGTGGCACCGCCCAAACACCAGCTCGGCCGCACCGCGGCGGAACTGCTGCTGCACCGGCTCGCCCACCCGGACCGACCCCGCCGCCAGGTCCTGCTGCGCCCCGCCATCACCGTCCGCGACTCCTGCGGCGGCCTGCCCCCACCGCTGCCGACGGACGGCTGAGCGGACGGCGGGCGGGCGTGCGGGGCGGCAGCCCGGCGCGCCCCTCACGAGGTGCCCCTCCCGCGTCGCTCAGGTTCCCTCGTCCCCGTCGGCCCGGCGGTCCGGTCCCCACGGGTGGCCGTGGTCGTCGGCGTAGGCGGCGAAGACCTGCTCGGTTCCCCCGCCGGTGCGCAGGAACCGTTCGTCGAGCACGGCGGCCAGGTCGTCGAGCGCCCTGCGCAGCACCGAGCCGGAGAGCCGGACGTCCGGATGGTCGGCCTCGTCGGCCCGGTCCGCGAGGTCGAGGGCGTAGCCGAGCTGGCGGGGGAGGGCCGTGTTCGCGTCGCCGTCGTGGAAGTAGTACGACTCGGCGTACTGCATGAAGTCGACGGTCGTGGTGGACAGGGCGGCGGCGAGTCCGTCGAGGAGCGCCGCCCCGCCGTCGGAGTCGAGCGCCCGGGCACCGACCCGGCTGCGGCGCACGTGGGACAGCCGCAGCGCCAAGGCCCTGCGGCGGGCGAGGGCGGGGTAGATGCCCAGGATCCACGCGACGGTGGCGGACAGCAGCACGAAGCCCACCAGGGCCTCCAGGGGCGCCAGCACCCGCAGCCAGCCCGCGGTCGGCGCGACGTCGCCGAGTCCGAGCGTCGCCAGGGTCACCAGGGAGACGTACAGGGCGTCCACCGGGCTCGCGTGCTCGGGCGGATCGAGCCCGGTCGCGTACGAGAAGTCGTCCGGCATGTGCGGCCAGTAGACGAGTGCCCACCCCACGGCCACCGTCAGCGCCCACACGGCGAGCACCGTGATCATTCCGAGCGGCCCCGCCAGCCCGGCGGGGCGCCACCGGGCACCCCGGTGGGCGCCCACGCGCCACACCGCCCGCATCACCACCCGGCTCAGCCCGCCGTGCCGGGTCGGATGCCAGAGCGTGTGGAACAGGTCCCGGAGGACGAACAGCACGAGCAGCGCCCCCAGCGGCGTCACGAGCCACGTCATGCCGGCACCTCTCCCGCCGGGGGCGGCGCACTCCCGCCCCCGGCGGGCGACCCGGACCCGACGGCGCCGGCCCTCCGCTCCGCGCGGGCGACCTCCTCGCTCATGCTTCGAGCATGCGCGGCCGGACGCCGCCCCGCGCGGGGACGGCCCCGCCGGGCCCGGGCGGGCTCAGGCGGTGTGGAGGCGGAGACCGTAGCGGTTCAGGATCTCGTTGACCGGCTGGAACCACGTCTGGCCGCCGGTGGAGCAGTTGCCCCAGCCGCCGGAGGTGACGCCCTGGGCCTGGTCGCCGCTGAGGAAGGAGCCGCCGGAGTCGCCGCCCTCGGCGCAGACGCTGGTCTTGGTCATCTGGTACACCGCGCCCTGGCTGTAGTTGACCGTCTCGTTCTTGGCCAGGACCGTGCCGCAGTGCCAGTGCGTCGTCGAGCCGGAGCGGCAGATCGAGGCGCCCACCGGGGCCTCGGCCGAGCCGCGTACCAGCTGGTCGGGGATGGTGCCCCAGCCGAGCACCACCGGCACGGTCCACCAGCCGCTGTGGATCGAGACGTACGCGTAGTCGTCGCCGGGGAACGACGAGCCCTGGAAGGTGCCCATCGCGGACCCGTCCCAGCCGCGCACCGAGGCACCGGCCCGCCCGCAGTGCCCGGCCGTCACGAAGCCGCCGTGCACGGAGAAGCCGATCGAGCAGCGGACGTTGCCGGTGTAGTACGGGTCGCCGCCGACCGTGCCGGCCGCGTACGTACGGGGCGCCTGCTCCGTCTCGGTGACGGTGACGGGCCCGCCGGCCCGCGCCCGGTCCAGGAACGCCCGGACGGCGGGGGAGTGCCGCTCGGCGCGCACGACGTCGACCACGACGCTGTTGCTCCTCGGGTCGACGTGCCAGCCGGCCACCCCGGCGGGGGCGCGCAGCCCGTCCAGGCGGGCCTTGGCGCGGTCCAGGGCGGCGGCGCTGTGCCGGACCAGCCGGGTGTCGGCGCCCAGGGCCCGTACCTCAGCCTCCTCGGCGCGGTCGGTCACGGCGACGACGAGCCGGCCGGCCGACGGGTCGAACCACGAGCCGCCGTAGGCGGCGCCGGCGCGTTCCCGGGCGGCCTTCTCCACCGCGGCGGCGGTCTTCTCGGCCCGCAGCCGCTCCTCGGCCTGGGGGGCGGTGAGCCCGAGGTCGCGGCGCATCGCGTCGAGCAGCCCGGCCGAGGCGGCCGGCGCCGCGGCGGTGGGCTCGGGGACCGGCGCGGCGCTCGCCGCGCCGGCCTGGGCCGCGCCGAGGCCGACCGTCAGGAGCAGGGCGGCGGCGAGGGTGGCGCGCAGGGGGGTGGTGCGTTTCACGGGACCTCCAGGTGTGGGGGAGCCAAACGCTTGAGAGCGCTCTCAAGCGAGCGCACGGACACGCTAGCGGCCCTGACTTGTCAGGTCCATACCATGTGCGAGATCGCGGGCCACGCGCCGCGAGCGGAGGGCGAACTGCCGCCGGGCGAAGGGGCGCTCACATTGGCGGACGCTCCTCGGGGGGCACCCTCTAGGATGTCGGCCGCGCGTCCATGTCACCCGCGGTTGACGTGGACGCGCGACCGCACTTCACGTCCTACGGGGGAGAACACCGGTGTTCGGAATCATCAGGCCATGCCGCCATCGCCTCGGCGAGGGCTTGCGTACCGAGTGGATGGCGCATCTTTGCGGGCTCTGCCTCGCCCTGCGCAGCGAGTACGGGCAGTTCGCGAGAGTGGCCACCAACTACGACGGCCTCATCGTCTCGGTGCTGACCGAGGCGCAGTCGGAGCGCACCGGGGACTGGAGGCGCGGTGCCGGGCCGTGCCCGCTGCGCGGGATGCGGTCGGCGGACGTGGCGCAGGGCGAGGGTGCGCGGCTGGCCGCGACGGTCTCGCTGGTGCTGGCCGCGGCCAAGATACGTGACCATGTGGCCGACGGCGACAGCCTGGTGGCCCGCCGTCCGGTGGCGGTGGCGGCCCGCCGGATCGCCCGGGGCTGGGACCGCGCGGGCGCGGCCGGCGGCGAACGGCTCGGCTTCGACACGGCGGTGCTGCTCGACGCGGTCGAACGCCAGTCGGACATCGAGCGGTCGACCGGCCCCGGCGGCTCGCTGCTGGCGGTCACGGAGCCCACCGAGACGGCGACGGCCGCCGCCTTCTCGTACACCGCCGTGCTCACGGACCGCCCGGGCAACGCCGCACCGCTGGCGGAGGCCGGCCGGCTCTTCGGCCGCCTGGCGCATCTCCTCGACGCGGTGGAGGACCTGGACGCGGACGCGGCGTCGGGCGCGTGGAACCCGATCGCGGCGACCGGCGCCGGCCGCGCCGAGGTGCGCCGGCTCTGCGACGACGCCGTCCATGGCATCCGACTCGCCCTGTCCGACGCCGAGTTCGTCGACGACCGTCTGGTACGGACGCTGCTGGGCGGCGAGTTGGAGCGTGCCGTCGACCGCGTCTTCGACCCCCGGCACCGGCACCACCACCGCCGCCCGGCGCCCGGCCTGCGGCGCATGCTGCCCTGGCTCGGGGAGCGCCGCACGGCGGCGGATCCGGCCGCGCAGCACGGCACGGACGCGGCCTGCGGCGTCGGAGCCCTCACCGGCATGGCACCGGACGGCCCGTCGATGGCGTCCGGCCGGCCGCCGGAGGGAGAGTGCCGGCGGTGCCGCGAGTGGCGCCGGCTGTGCGCCGACTGCCGGCTCTGCTTCGGCTGCTGCAGCTGCGCCGACGACTCCGGCCCGGACGACCCCATCGGCGACGGCGGTTCGAACCACGGCGGTTCGGGCGGCGACGGCTGGTTCGGCGGCGGCCGTGGCGGCGGCGGCAACTCGGGAGGCTCGCAAGGCGGTTGGGGCGGCGGCGGACAGGGCTCCGGAGGATCCGGCGGCTCGGGAGGGTCCGGCGGCTGGGGCGGCTCGGGCGGTTCCGGCGGTTCCGGTGGTTCAGGCGGCTCCGGCGGGTGCGGTGGCTCGGGCGACGGCTGCTGCAACCCGTGCAAGTGCTGCTGCGACTGCTGCGACTGACCGACGGCGGTGCCCGGCCGGAGCGGTGCGACGCGCGTCCGCGTCGCACCGGCCCCGGCCGGGCGGGCCGGGCGCCGGTGCCGCTCAGATCCGCCCGATCACCTTCCGCGGGGTGATCCGGACGACCACGCGCTGGGCGTCGTGGACCGAAGCCGGGTTGAAGTCGCGGTACGGCTTGCCGCTGTACTTCACCGACAGCTCGTCGATCAGCTCCTGGCCGCCCTCCGTGGTGATGAGCGCGGTGCCGCGGATCTCCGCGTACTCGTACGGGGAGTCGAAGGGCTGGAGCAGCACGGTGACACGCGGGTCCCGGCGCAGGTTCAGCTCCTTGCGCCGGCCGACGGTCGTCGAGAACAGGATGTCGTGACCGTCGCGCTTCACCCAGACCGGGGACGCCTGCGGGCTTCCGTCGGGCTGGATGGTGGACACGGAGACGAAGACGGGGCCGTCGAGCAGTTCCTTGAGCCTGTCGCTGAGCTCAGCAGACACGGTGGCTCCCTCCGGGACGGGGTGCGGATGTCGTGATCTCTTCCTAGCGCATCCACCGCCGCGGTGACGTCCGACCGGCGCAACTCGGCCGGGATCCGACGCGCGGAAGACGCGGTCGGTCGCCCGGCTCGCCCGGCTGGTCGTGGGTGGCACGGTGGATGCCGCCCCCGCCGGTGGCGAGGGTGTCGACGGTCAGCCGCACGACGTCCCGCCCGGGGAGGTGGCGGCCCTGCTGGGCCGGGTCTCCGTCCGGCCGCCCCGGCGGCCGCCCTGACGGCCGCCGCCGCGCGGCTGACCGCCCCCTGGAGGGCCTGAGCATGCGCCGGCTCGGCGGTGCGCTGCCGCCCTCCCGCGCCAGGACCCCGACACGCGAGGCCGTCGATTCCGAGGTCGCGCGGCTCGACGGCTGACGGCGCCCGCCGACGCGGGCCGACCCGCGCGGCCCCCTGGGGTGCGGCGTCCCGGTGGGGCACACTGGGACCCGTGCGCATCGTGATGATGACGGCGGGATCGCGCGGCGACGTCGCGCCGTACACGGGTCTGGGGGCCGGTCTCGTACGGGCCGGGCATGAGGTGACGCTGGCCACGCACGGGATCTTCGAGCCGCTCGTGGCGGGTTCGGGGGTGCGGTTCCATCCGCTGCCGGTGGACCCCCGTGCCGAGCTGCACTCCGCGCGGGGGCGGCGGCTGCACGACGCCCGGACCGGTGCGGGGAAGCTCGTGCGGCTGGCGTCGATGGCCCGGCAGGTGGCCGACGAGATGACGGCGGCCCTGGTGGAGGCGGCGCGGGACGGCGAGGTGCTGCTGGTCGGCGGGTCGCTGGGCCCGCTGGGGTACGCCCTCGCCGACGGCCTGTCGGTCCCCGCCCTCGGACTGCACCTCCAGCCGCTGCACCCGACCCGCGACTTCCCCGCCCCGGTCCTGGGGGCCCGCCCCCTCGGCAGCGTCGGGAACCGGCTCAGCGGACGGGCCGTCATGACATCGGTGGAGCTGTTGTTCTTCGACGCCCTGCGCTCCCTGCGGCGCCATGGCATCGTGACGGCACGGCGCTCCCGGCGGCCGCGGCCGGTGCTGCACGGCTACAGCGAGCTCGTCGTCCCCCGGCCCCGGGACTGGCCGGCCGAGCTGGAGGTGGCCGGGTACTGGTGGCCGCACCGGACCGGGCGGCTCTCCCCGGAACTGGAGGACTTCCTCGCGGCCGGGCCGCCACCGGTCTTCGTCGGGCTGGGCAGCGCCACCGTCCCCGATCCCGGGCGGGTGAGCCGCGACATCGTCACCGCCCTGCGCGCGGCGAGGGTGCGCGGCATCGTCCAGCGCGGCTGGGCGGGACTGGGCGCCCGCGACGGCGACGACATCCTGACCGTCGACGAGGTGCCGCACTCCCTCCTCTTCCCCCGGACGGCCGCCGTCGTCCACCACGCGGGAGCGGGCACGACCGGCGCCGTGCTGCGGGCCGGGGTGCCCTCCGTACCGGTGCCGGTCCAGTTCGACGCGACGTTCTGGGCGTCGCGGCTCACCGCTCTGGGCACCGCGCCGGGGGTGCTGCCGCTGCGCCGTCTCACCTCCACGGCCCTGGCCGGGGCGGTGCACCGGGCGGCGCGGGACGGCTCGCACCGCGCCGCCGCCCGCGCGCTGGCCGACCGCCTGGCCGAGGAGGACGGCGTCGCCCCGGTCCTCGCCGCGCTCGACCGGCTCGCGCGCCGGCCGTAGGGGCGCGGGCGGCGGCTACGGGGTGAGCCAGCCGCGCAGCAGCCGGCTGACGGCCGGCATCGCCGCGTACGTCATGAGGACGTTGAAGACGCCGGCCGTCACCGCGCTGCTCACGAGGAGGGGGAGGGCGGTGAGGTGGGGGAGGAGGAAGAGCCCGCCGAGGACGGAGATCGGATAGATCGCGAGGGTCGCGCTGACGGCCATCTTCCAGCGGGGCGGCGCCGGCCGGGTGGAGCCCGGCTCGGCGAACCAGGTCTCCATGCCGGTCAGCTTTCGCCGGGCGACCTCGGTGTGGTGGTGGCCGGCGCAGTCGGCGAACCAGGCGGCCCGCTCGGGCGACTCCTGCCAGGTCCGGCACGCCTCCGCGTCCCGGAACCGGTGGACGAGGAACCAGGGGGCGGCGCCGCCGGAGGAGCGGAAGAGTCCGTACCCGAGGTGGCCGGGAAAGGTCGCGGCGGTGGCGAGGATCCCCTGCGCCCACCGCTCGAAGGCGGCTTCGTGGCCGGGGTCCACCCGGCGGGCTATCAGGAGGGTGACCTCGCCGGTGTCGGCGGGGACGGTGGCGTGCTCAAGGCTGACCGAGGTCAAGACGGACTCCTCGTGATCGCGCCGCGCCCCCGCGTACTCTACGCGCCGTGCGGGCGACCGGCGTCAGCGCCCCAGCCGGGCGTCGAGCCAGGTCAGGACCTCGGGGGTGACCGGGTCGGTGATGTCCGCGAACTCGGTGTGCTTCTTCAGGAACTTGGCGACGTACGGGCAGACCGGGACGATCCGCAGGCCGGAGGCGCGGACGTCGGTCAGCGCCTGCTCGACGAGGACCGAGGCCAGCCCCTGGCCCGCGTAGGCGTCGTCGATCTCGGTGTGGAAGAAGACCCGCCGGTCGTCGCGGTCGCGGTACGCCGTCAGACCGGCGCGCCGGTCGTCGACGAGGATCTCGTAGCGGTGGCGTGCGTCGACGTGGCGGACGACGGGGGCGGCGGTGGTCTGCTCGCTCATGAGGGTCCTTCCAGGAGAGTGGCGCGGGGGTCAGGGACGGGCGGGGTTCCTGCGGGGCGTGATGACGGCGTTCGGCAGCGCCGGCGCGGGAAGGCGGTCGCCGGGGTAGCCGGTCACCTCGCCGAAGCGGTCGGAAGCGCGCTCCCACTCCTCGCGCGCCTCGACGATGTCCTGGTGGCTGCGGCCGATGAAGTTCCACCACATGACGATCTCCTCCTCGAACGGCGGGCCGCCGAGCAGGACCGTCCGGGCCGGGCGGTCGGAGGCGTTGGCCAGGGTGATCGTGGTGCGGCCGGGCGCGGCGTATCCGAGCTCGGCGGGCTTGAGCACGGTGCCGTCGAGGGTGACGTCGCCCTCGTCGACGAGCAGGCCGTGCTCGAAACCGGGGTCGACGTCCAGGGTGACGGTGGCCCCGGCGTCGATGAGGACCTCGGCGCCGAGCAGCGGGGTGAAGGTGCGGACGGGCGAGGTGTCCCCGGCGAGGGTGCCGAGGAAGACCCGGAGCTCGGCCCCGTCCACCCGGAACGCCCGCGGCGCGTGGTGCTGGAAGTCGCGGGGGGCGTGGCGGTGCTCGTCGGGCAGCGCGACCCACAGCTGCACGCCGTGCAGGACGGTGGTGCCGGGCGTGGAGACCTCGGTGTGGCTGATGCCGTGGCCGCCGGTCATGAGGTTGATCTCGCCGGGGCGGACGTACGCGTGGGTGCCGAGGCTGTCGCGGTGCTCGATCTCGCCGCTGAAGAGCCAGCTGACGGTCTGGAGCCCGGTGTGGGGGTGGGGCGCGACGTCCATGCCGCCGGACTCGGCGACCCGGTCGGGGCCGTAGTGGTCGGCGAAGCACCAGGCGCCGATGAGGGTACGGGCCCGCTGCGGCAGCGTGCGCCGTACGGTCATCGCCCGGGGCCCGCCCAGCGGGACGTCCCGCGCGGTGAGGACCTCGATCTCCGTCAGCGGGACGTCCCGCGCGGTGAGGACCTCGATCTCCGTGCCGTCCATCCCCGACCCCTCTCCCAGATTAGTTCTACTTTCAACAATCATGGGGGATCTTGGTCCGGAAGGCAAGCCGCCGGCTCAGTGCGGGGCCTTCACCGCTTCCACCGCCGCGACGAGCGAGGCCAGCTCCGGATGGGCGGCGGCCTGGTCGAGCGCCTCCCGGAGGGCGGCGTCGTTGGTCGGCCGGGCCTCCTCCAGGAGCTTCAGACCGTCCTCGGTGACGTTGGTGTAGATGCCGCGCCGGTCGGTCGGGCACAGGTAGCGGGAGAGCAGCCCCCGGTCCTCGAGGCGGCTCACCAGGCGGGTGGTCGCGCTCTGGCTGAGGACGACCGCGTCCGCGACCTGCTTCATCTGCAGGTGGCCGCCCTCGCCGTCGTGCTGGCGGCTGAGCACGTCGAGCAGCGAGTACTCGCGCACGCTCAGGTCGTGCCGGGACTGCAGGGCGCGCTCGATGTGCGACTCGATCCGGCCGTGCAGCAGGGACAGGGCGCCCCAGCCACTGGCGAGTGCGGTGAGCGCGGGGTCCGTGGCGGTCATGGGTCCGTGTCTCCTTCCGGGTGCGACTGCCTCCAGGATACGGCATAAGGGAAAATACCGGCTAGGGCTGGTATGAGGCTGCTGCAATCAAACGCGCGGCGGTCGTCGTACCCCCCGCACCCTCCGCCCTTCGCCCGCCGCCTCCCGCGAACGGGCGGGGGCGGCCGGCGCCGGGCCGGGAGGGTCAGTGCTCGCAGAGCGAGAACTCCCGCTCGTAGAGCTGCTCGTTGTGCTCGTCGACGAAGAACTTCCGCTCCTGCATGAGCTCTTCGCGGTACTTCATGGCCTGTTCGAGCGTCATCGTCGAGGTGTCCGCCCACGGCTGCTGCGGCGGCACGTCGGACGTCGAGACGATCCGCCGCTCCGGGTCGACCAGGAAGAACGCGAGGATCTTGCGGTGCCCCGGGCGCCCGGGGTCCGCCAGGCGGAACGAGCCGACGCGGTGCTGCAGGACGTTCGGGAAGGCCAGGCAGCGGCCCGCCGGGGTCGATGCCGTCCCCAGGAGCTGGTTGAGGGCGTCCTCGTTCTCCAGGCCGTAGACGTCCCGCATGCCGTTGTGGTCGTTCTGCTCGTACTCCGGGTCGTCGATCCCGGCCCGGAAGCTCAGCCCGCTCTCGGTGATGTTCTCGCTGTCCCAGTAGTAGATGCCGGTCGAGACGATCCGCTCGTTCAGCATCCCCTCGACGTGCCAGGAACCGCCCGGGTACTCGGGCTTCTCCGGCGTGAGGTGGATCGTGGCGAGCTTGACGATGACCTGGAGACGGCGGCCGCGCAGATCGACCCGGTCGCCTGCCGCGGGCACCTCGGGCGGGGTGAACTCCGGGGCGTCCGGGACGGTGGGGGAGCGGTTCTCCCACCAGTCGTCCTGCGCACTCTCCCACGCGCGGCACGCCTGCGCGTAGGACTCGTCGTCGTCGAAGGCGGACCGGTCCGGGTACGCGGGCTTCGAGTCGTACCACTCGTAGGGATCCACCTCGATCCGCGGCGGCCGCGGATGGCGCAGGTCGGTGAGCACGTTCTCCCACAGCGGGCGCATGCGCGCGACCAGGTCCGGCAGCACGGCGGCCAGCTCCCGGTGCCTGTCGGGATGGACGTTGTTGACGTACGAACGGAAGGTGACGGTGCCGTCGTCACTGACGTCGGCGTCGGTGGGCAGCCACTGGAACCGCTCCGAGAACTCGTGCTTCGAGTAGCGGTCCGTCGGGTTCCGCCACGCCTCCTCGGGTGCGCCGCTCACCTCGCGCACCAGGCAGAACAGCGAGGGATGCACCAGGTCCAGCACCTGGCCGTCGGAGCCGGGATGCCAGTCCCGCTCCGCCTCGGGCACCTCCTCCAGGACCCGGACCGCCTCGCGCAGCCGGGACCTGAGCCCGTCGTCGACGAGCGAGTCCGACTGCCACACGCCGTCGACCGCGGACACCTCCATTCCGGTCCGCTCGTCCCGCAGCGCGGCGTAGTGGGCGAGTTCGGCGAGGACGTAGCGGACCTCGGCCTCGGTGAGGCCCTGGTCGACCGCTTCCCGGGTCCAGCGGGCGGCGATCTCGGGGTCGTTCATCTTGTCGAACCACCCCGGCTTGGCCCGAAGATGCGCGCTGCACCGCATCATCTCGAGTTCGCGCAGCGTCCGGGGCGGCGCAAGGGACATGGTGCGGGCGGCGTAGAAGGGCAGCGGGAAAGCGGGCTGGCCGGTCAACTCTCGTGATCCTCCGGGTCGGTGTGTGATCGCCGGAAGGATAGTTCAGCGCGCTGACACCGGGGCCGCGGGCGATCGCCGCCGTGCGCACGCGGGTCCGACGGGACCCGGGAGCTCAGTCCGACACGCGGACCGCGCGTGCGGGACGGATCGCGGCGGCGCGGCGGGCCGGACCCAGGGTGGCGAGCAGCGATGCGCCGAAGGTGGCCGCGGCCAGGACGCCGATGCTGCCCCACTCGACGGGGAACCCGCCGTCGAGTCCCGCGAAGGCGGCGCTGTTCCGGTACATGAGCCAGGTGGTGAGCACGCCCAGGAGCGAGCCGAGCACGATGCCCTCCACGGCGACGAAGGTGCTCTCCCAGAGGAAGGAGCGCCGCACCGTCCGCGCCCGGAAGCCGAGGGCCCGCAGGATGCCGATGGTGCGCCGGCGTTCGCGCACCGCCCGGACCATGACGACACCGAGGCCGGTGATGCCCACGCCGAGGCCCAGGGCGAGGAAGCCCTGCATGAGACGGAAGAAGGCGGTGCTGGAGTCGAACTGGCGCCGGATGTCCGACTCGACGGGCGTCGCGACCAGACTGGCGGAGAGCCGCCGGCCGGGCCGCCGGTGCTGCCGAAGAAGCCGTCGAGGACGACATGGCGGGAGTCGGAGGCCAGGGCCCGCCACACCGCGGGGTCGTCCGCCAGGCTGGGCAGCCGCTCCCGGAACGAGATGCCGGTGATCGCCCCGTCCGGCACGCCGACCACCGCGGCGTCCAGCGGCCGGGCGCCGCGTCCGCCCGGATCGGTGGCCCGCCCGGCGGCGTTGAGCAGCGGCGTCACGGCGGAGATCCCGGCGGCCGACGGGCCGGCCCGCAGCTCCGCGACGAGCCGGTCGCCGGCGACCGGCGGGTTGTAGTCCAGCCGCAGCGAGTATCCGGCCGTGGCGTCGGCGATCACACCGTCGACGCCGGCCCGGAGAATGCCCGAGATCTCCGTCAGCAGCACGAGGACGAACACGATCAGGGTGTACATCACCAACGCCGCCTCGGTGCGCCGGTGGGCGACGAACGGGCCCTTCCCGGGACGGTCGGCCCCCCACGGGAGCGACCGGGGACCGATCGGCCCTGTCCCGGTCCGGCCGACCGGTGCGAGCGTGACAGCAGGCCCCTCACCCTCACCCGAGCGAAAGGCGGTGGGCACGATGGAACTCCCCCTGGTGGTGGGCGTCGACGGCTCCGACGCCAGCCTCACGGCCCTGGACTGGGCGGTCGACGAGGCCGTGCGGCACCGGCGCGCCCTGCGCATCGTGTACGCCTCGCTCTGGGAGCGGTACGAAGGCGTCGCCCCGCCCTGGGCCACCGAACGCCCGTGGGGCCAGGTCCTCGCCGACACCATCGTCGGCCAGGCCGCGGAACGGGCCGGGCGACGAGCCCCCGCCCTCCCCGTGACCAGCGAGGTCGCCGGAACGGACGCGGCGAGCGCGCTGCTCGGCGAAGGGCGCTCGGCCATGGCCGTGGTCGTGGGATCGCGCGGCAGGAGCGAAGCCGGTGACCTCCTCCTGGGATCCGTCGGCCTGACCGTCGCGAGCCGCGCCTCCTGCCCCGTCGTCGTCGTACGGGGCGACCGGTTCGCCCTGGAGGCGCGCCACGGGAAGGTCCTCCTGGGCGTCGGTGACCACGACGTCGACTCCCCGGCCGTCGGGTTCGCGTTCCAGGAGGCGGCGGCCCGCGACGCGGAGCTGGACGTGGTGCGCACATGGCGCCGGCCCGCCCACGACCCGCTCGAACACCCGCTGCTGCGCGGTGAGGCCGGGGTCTATCTTGCGGAGCTGGCCTCGGAGACGCTGGACAAGGCGCTCGCCGCGGGCGGGCGGGAGTACCCGGGCGTCCGCGTGCGCCGGAGCGCCGTCGAAGGAAGCGCGCACCGGATCCTGACGGAGCGCTCCGCCGCCGCCGATCTGCTGGTCGTCGGCGCGCGCCGGCGGGACGGTCTGTTCGGTCTCCAGCTCGGTCGGGTGGCCCATCGGGCCCTGCACCACGCCGCGTGCCCGGTCGCCGTCGTACCGCAGCGGCGCCCGGAGACGCAGGAGGAGTGACGGAACGCCGTGGGCGCCCGGCGCCGGGCGCACGGGACGGGGAGAGGGTCGTCCTCTCCCCGTCCCGCGTGTGCCCGCCGTTCAGGCCAGGGGGACCACCGCGACCGGAGCAGGGCTGTGGTGGATCACCGCGTGCGCCACATGGCCCAGGTGAGAGCCGACCGGAAGCCGGCGGGTACGGCGCCCCACCACGACGAGTCCGGCGCCCCGCGACGCCTCGATCATCTGGTGGGCGGCCGAGCCCACGACCGCCTTGGCCGTCGCCTCCACTCCCGGATACGTCGCACGCCACGGCGACAGCAGTTCCTCGAGACCGGTACGCACGCCGGCCTCCAGCTCCTCGCCGATCACCGGGTCCACGGCCGCCGCGTAGCCGTACGAGGCGGGCAGGGTCCAGGCGCTGAGGAACCGCAGCGGGACGCGCCGTCGGGCCGCCTCCCCGAAGGCGAAGGCCAGCAGGGGCTCGCACGGGTGGCGGAGGTCGACCCCCACCACGATGTCACCCGCGTCGGCCGCCGGCCCCGCACGCTCGGCGCGCACCAGGACGACGGGCCGCGCGGCCGTGCCCACGACGGCGAGGGAGACCGATCCGACGACGAACCCGAGGACGCCGCCGAGCCCGCGCGAACCGAGCACCAGCAGCTCCGCCTCGTTCGCCGAGGCGGTCAGCTCGTCCGCCGCCCGGCCGCGCGTCCGCTCGGTGATCACCTCCAGATCGGGGTGCTCCTTCCGCGCCCGGGCGGCCTCGTCCCGCAGCAGGCCCTCGGCCCGCTCGGCGAGCGCCCGCGCGTACGCGACGGGAACCTCCGGGGTGTTCGGCCACTCCTCCACGTTGACCAGGCGGAGCGGCACCTCACGCAGGGTGGCTTCCTCCGCCGCCCAGCGTGCCGCGGTGAGACTCTCCTCCGAGCCGTCCAGACCTACCGTGACCTGCGCCGTCATCACTGCCTCCTCGGCCGTGTCCGTCCAGGGCTCCAGACTCGTCCCGGACGCCCCCGCGCCGAGAGGGCCGGGCAGGTCTCCGCAGGGGGCCGAACGGCCCCTCGCGGGCGGCCCGCGGCGGTGCCAGCGTGAGGAGTGTCGTCCTTCCGGGCGCCTCACGAGCCCCGGGGCGTACACCCCCGAGGAGGAACCATGGACAGCGAGACCCTCGTCCGCCCCGAGCTGACCGATCCCGTCGTCGGGGTCGACGGATCGCCCTCGGCGAGGACGGCGGTGTTCTGGGCCGCCGCGGAGGCCAGTCTCCGGTCACGCCCCCTGCACCTCGTCCACGCCGCCGACACCGACCGACGGGCCTACTGGAGCGACGCGGAGCGGATGCAGGCGATCCGGGAAGCGGGCCGCGAGCTGCTGGCCGAGACCGCCGCCGCCGTCACGGCACGCTTCCCCGACCTCGTCGTCACCCGCACCCTCGGGCGGCAGGAGCCGGTCACCGGGCTCCGGGAGGCGGCCGGGGACGACAAGACGATCGTCGTCGGCAGCCGGGGCCTCGGCGGCTTCTCCAGCCTCCTGCTCGGCTCCGTGGGGCTGGGCGTCGCCGCCCGCGCGGAGGTGCCCGTGATCGTCGTGCGCGGCGAGGCCGACCGGCCCGAGGCCGGGACCGTGACCGCCGCGGTCCGCGACTCCGCGGACCTGGGGTGGCTGCTGCTGGCCGCCGCCGAAGCCTCCGCCCGGAAGGCGTCGCTGCGCCTCGTGAGCGTGTGGAACATCCTCACCCACGTCGGCAGCGTGGCGACCATGCTCGACGACCTCGACGGCGCCGCCCGCCGACGCGTGGAGGAGACGGGGCTCCTCGCCGACCGGGTGCGCGCCTGGTACCCCGGCCTGGACGTCGTCCCGCACGTGGAGACCGGCACGACGACCCCCGGGAAGCTCGTCGAGGCGGCCGCCCACACCGACCTGCTCGTGATGGGCCGGAGCCACCGGCCGCTCGGCGTCGGGCCGTCCCTCGGCCGCGTCGCGCACACCCTCATCCACCACGCCCCCTGCCCCGTGGAGATCGTGCCGGCCGGCTTCGCGACCGAGGCCGGTGCCCCGGTCGCCCCGGGCTCGCGCGGGCCCGCGAAGGAGTGAGGACCATGGGGCGCGTCAGGGCCGGTGCCACGACCCGCCGCACCGGCCCCGCACGACCCGCGCGCCCCGTCGGGCCGCACCCTGCCGTCCCGACCGGCACCCGACCGGAACACGGGGCCGGTCGGTCCCCTCGGGGGCAGGACCGTTCGGCCCTCCCGACAGCCCCCTTGGACACTGCCCCGGGCCCCGCCCGCGCGGAAAGGTGGAGGTGCGGAGCCGGACCGGGCCCCGCACCCGGACATCCCGCCGGGGCGACGGCCCCGACGCGTACACGAGGAGCGGAACGATGACCGGAGCCCCCATGGAACGCAGGCACAGCCTCGTCCCCGACTTCGACACCTGGTTCGGCCGCGAGTTCCCCGGGCTTCCCGGATGGCGCCCGGCCACGGCCGCCCACTCCATCCCGGTGGAGGTCACCAGCGGCGGCGGCTGCTCCGTGCTGCGGGCCGAACTCCCCGGCATGGACCCGGACGACATCACCCTCACGGTCGACGACGACCTGATCACCGTACGGGCCGAGCACAGCGGGAGCACCGAGGACAAGGACCACTCCGAGTTCCGGTACGGCGTGTTCCGCAGGACCGTACGCTTCCCGGACACGATCCCCGCCGACGCGGTCGAAGCCTCCTACGCGGACGGCATCCTCACCGTCCGCGTCCCGACACCGGCGCGGGAGACCCGGTCCGCGCGCACCATCCCCGTGCGGCGGGCGGACGAGGGGGACGGAGGGGACCGGTCGTGAACACCAAGCGGGTGCTCGTCGCCTACGGCAGCAGACACGGCGCCACCGCGGGCATCGCCGACGAGATCGGCCGGACCCTGCGCGACGACGGGTTCGACGCCGACGTCCTGCCGGCGGACACCGTCACCGACGTCAGCGGCTACGACGGCGTCGTCCTCGGCGGGGCCCTGTACGCCGGACGGTGGAGCGGCAAGGCCCGCGCGTGCGCCCGGCGTCACGCGGAGCAGCTCCGCGCCCGTCCGGTCTGGCTGTTCAGCAGCGGTCCCGTCGACAGCTCCGCCGAGCAGCACGAGATCCCGCCGGTGCGGGGCGTCGCCCGCAGAATGAGGCAGCTCGACGCCCGTGAGCACGTCACCTTCGGCGGCGCCCTCACCGCCGACAACCCAGATCTCGTCGCCCGGGCCATGGTCCGCCACGGCAAGGGCGGAGACTTCCGCGACCCGGCCCGCATCCGGGAGTGGGCCCACCACATCGGAGCCGAACTCGGCACGACGGACTGAGCCGTTCCGCGCCCGGGCCCGGGGGCGGGGGGCCGGAGGTGTGCCATGACCGAACACGAACAGCCCTCCCGCGCGCCGGGCACCGGCCGCGGCCGGCGCGCGGCCCTGATCGTCGTCCTGACCATCGCCCTGATCTGCGGCGCGGTCGCCACCGGCTACCTGTGGGCCTTCTCGGCCCGGACGGACCGCGCCCGCGCCGCCGAGCTCCACCAGGTGACGGCGACCACCACGGGACCCGCCCAGGAGCCGCCTGTGCAGACGCGCAGCGGGACGGGGCCGCGGGCCGTCGCCCCCGCGGTGTGGGAGTACCCGGACGACGTCAGCCGCTCGGGCACCGTCGACGTCCCGCCCCGGACACCCCGGGGGCGGAGCGTGACGGTCTGGGTCGACGACGCCGGAGCGCCCGTCAGGAGGCTGGACAACGCCGCCGACCGCTGGCTGACCTCGGTCGTCGGCGGTATCGCGACGGCCGGCGCGGTCGGGGCGACCGGGGCGGCCGCGCTCGCCCTCCTCCGACGCCGTGCCGAGGGCCGCGCCCTCGCCGCCCTGGAGCGCGAGTGGGAGCGGGTCGAGCCCGTCTGGTCCGGCCGGCTCCGGCGGGAGCGCGGTCCCGGGGCGGACGAGGACTGACCCCACCGTCGGCGGCCCGCCGGGTCGGCCGAGAGGGGGCGGCCGTCAGCCCGCCGGGCCGGGGGCCGGTTCGTCGCCGCCCCGGTCGAGGCGGATCGGCGGGTGGGCGTCCGTCATGGGCTCGCGCAGGCGGCGACGCGGAGGACCCAGCGGTCCAGCCCGACGAGCAGGTCGAACAGGTCACGCGGATACCGAGCGGTGAAGGCCAGGACGAAGCCCGCGATCAGGGGGAGCCGGGTGATCAGGCCGCCGCCCCACCAGCCGCCGCCCCACCAGCCGGCGCGCAGGCCGCCGGTGAGGAAGGCCACGCCTGGCGACACCGCGGTGCGTCATGGCCGGTCGCCTTCCGGGCGATGCCCCCTGATTCCAGGGCCCCCGTCCCCGCCGGCGGCGGGCGGGCCGGCGGGTCTCCTCGGGCGTCTGCGGTCACGCATCGGTGGCGAGGGTGAGCCCGCACCGCACGTCCACCACGCCCTCGACGGCTCGCGCCAGACGCTCCGCGACCGGGATGAGCGTGCTGTCGCGCACGTCGCCGGTCAGGGTGACGACACCGGCCTCGACGCGGACCCCGACCCGGTCCCGCGAGAGCGGGAACAGGTGACCGACGACCTCCCGGCGGATCTCGTCGGCGAGCTCCTCGTCCGGGCGGAGGAAGACCTTGAGCAGGTCGGAGCGGCTGACGACGCCCTGGATCACGCCCTCCCGGTCGACGACCGGCAGCCGCTTCACCCGGCGCGTCGCCATCAGACGGGCTGCGTGCGACAGCGGGGCGCCGGGACCGACCGTGACGGCGGGCGCGCTCATGAGGTCGGCCGCCCGGTCCGAACCCGCCTTCGCGGTGGCGTCGCGGCGGCGCAGCTGTTCCAGCATGCCGAGACGTTGGTCGTGGAACTCCTCCTTGAGCAGCAGGTCCGCCTCGGACACCACCCCCACGACCCGCCCCTCGCCCTCCAGGACGGGGAGCGCGGTCACCTTCCAGCGCTCCATGGCGGCGACGATCTCCTTGAAGGAGGTGTCGGGCCGGACGGCGATGACCTTCTTCGTCATCACGTCGGCGACGGTGAACGGTCGCGAGGTCATCTCGGTCTCCTTCTCAGCGGGCGTACGCCGGGGCTTCCGCTCCGGCGGGGGCGCGATGCCGTCGAAGGTGTCCGGCACGCGTCCCGGTGGCAGGGACCCGGTGGTCATGGTGTCCTTCGGCTGCGCCTCCGGGATCCCGCCGGGTCCGTGGCGGCCCACCCCCACCCTCGCGCCGCGCCGGCCCGCCGCGGAAGGGGCCCTCGGGCCCCGCCGGGGGGGGCCGGCCGGCCCATGGACGCGGACACTCCGCCCCGGTCGGGCAGGACGTGCCCGGGTCCGGCCGTCGAGGCACACCGGATCGCCGGACGCGCGCGGGCTCAGGCGAGGTCGAGCACCTCGGAGACCGGCCGCCGGGGCGTCGCCCGGCCCGTCGGTCCGTAGCCCAGACGGAACACCATGTGGACGTAGCCGACGGCCGAGAGGGGATCACGCGCGTCGAAACGGAGTTCCGGCCATTCGAGGGGCTGCGACATGAGGGACGTGGCCAGTCCGTCGAGGGTGGCCTGGAGCAGGATCCGCTGCATCGCCTGACCCGCCTTCAGCCATGCCTCCGGGGTGTCGTCCGCGGTGCCGAGGAGGGCGATCTGGGGGTTCTTCTCGAAGCGCTCCGACGGACGGCCGGACAGCCGGTCCCGTCCGGCGAACTCCCTGACCGGGGCCGTCACGTCGTACTGCCGCGGACCGAGCGCGTACGCGGGGATGCCGTCGGCGGAGGCGGCCTCCCCGGCCTCGCCGGTGCGCATCCAGGCGGCGATCTCCGCCCGTACGGCCTCGTCCGCCGCCTCGAACAGCTCGGAGGCGTGGACGAGGCCCATCACGGTGTCCGCATGCCAGTCCCCGGGGACGACCAGACGGCAGTCCTCCAGGAGGGCGGCGGCGCGGAGACCGTCGAACAGTTCGCCGGGGATCCGCTCCTCGGTGAAGGGGAAGCGGCTGGTGTGCCGACGGGACAGCGCGGGATGCAGGAGGTCGAGCCCGTCGTCGGCGTTCTCGGCTCCGCCGAACCGGACGTCCGCGAAGTGCCACGGGTCAGCGGGGGACGGCAGCAGCCGTACGGCGGGGCGCAGGCCCCGGTGCACGGCGGCCACCCGAAGACCGAACAGGGCGGCGCCGCAGCCGAGATGGAGAGCGCGGTGATCGGGGTCCTCCCGGGGCATCGCGCGAGCGGGGTCGCCGTGCAGCTCCACGGTGCCGGACGCCTCACGGAGGACGAACCTCCAGGGCTGGGCGTTGTGCATCGACGGAGCCGTGACGGCGTCCTCGACCAGAGCCGTGACGAGCGGGAGGGGAAGAGCGGTGGGGGACACGTCGCGTCCTGTCTGTGCGGAGACGGTCAGTCGGGAAGGGCGTACGCCGTCCGGGCGGACGACGATGCGAGGCCGGTGTCGTCGTCGCGGGCGGACAGCCCGTCGACGACCGTGACGACTCCCTCCACCCGTTCGGCGAGCCGCAGGAGCGTCACGACCTGACCGCGGGTCCGGAGCCGGCCCACGAGGGTGACCACGCCGTCCAGCACGTGCACGTCGACCGCGTCCTCGGGCAGCGCCATGGCGTCCGCGAGGATCTCCTCGCGGATACGGCGCCGGATCTCGGGGTCCGGGCGCAGGAAGACCCGCAGCAGGTCGCGGCGGGTCACGATGCCCACCAGCCGCTCCTCCTCGTCGACCACGGGCAGGCGCTCCACACCGCGGCGGACCATCAGGCGGGCGGCGTCCGCGGCCGCCTCCTCGGCGTGCACCGTCACCGCCGGAGCGCTCATCACGCCCCGGACGGTCGGCGCCCGCCGGGCCAGGAGGTCGCTCCCGGAGACGACTCCGACGACGTGGTCGTCGTCGTCCACGACCGGGAGCCCGCTGATGTCGTGCTCGGCGAGCAGCTTCGCCGCCTCGCGGAACGGCGTGCCGGCGAGTGCGGTGACCACGTCGTCGGTCATCAGACCACCGACCTTCATGTGCTTCATCGCGGTCCTCCTCCTCGCACCCTCGACGGCGGGACCGGTCCTTCGTCACCACCGTGCGCCGGACGGGAGCCGACCGCGAGGGGCCGAACGGGCCACCCGCAGGTCCGACCGGACCCGCGCCCCCCCCTGCGCGGCGGCCACTCCGGGACGCGCGTCGGCTCCGTCGTCCACGGCCTGCCGCACCGCGCCCACTGCCCGTGATCACCGTCCCGCCCGGGTGACCCCGCCCGGACGACCCCGGCCACCGCACCCGCCGCGGGGACGGCGGGCCCGACCGTGACCGTCCTCCGGGGGACGGCCTCGTCAGGAACCGGCGGGCCACCCGGACTACCGTGAAGGCAGGCACGGCGGGCGGCGCACGTCCTGGACACGACCGGAGGTTCCGATGGGCGGGGAAGACCTCGGGGCAGCCGACACCAGGCTGCCGCGCCTCCGGCTGGACGAGCTGCTCGACGAGCTCCAGGCACGCATCGACGACGTGAGGGGTACCCGGGACCGGCTCACGGGGCTCCTCGAAGCGGTCATGTCCGTGGGCCGGGAGCTCGACCTCCCCCAGGTGCTGCAGGGCATCGTCGAGGCCGCCGTCGTCCTGGTCGACGCCCGGTACGGGGCGCTCGGCGTCATCGGCGAGGACCAGCGGCTGTCCGCCTTCCTCCCCGTCGGGATCGACGAGGACCAGCGCGAGAGGATCGGGGCCCTGCCGTCCGGACACGGCATCCTCGGCGAGCTCATCCGCCATCCGGAGCCGCTGCGTCTGGCGGAGCTGTCCGAGCACCCGGCCTCGTACGGCTTCCCGGCCCACCATCCCCCCATGCACTCGTTCCTCGGCGTGCCCATCAGGGTCCGCGACGAGGTCTTCGGGAACCTCTACCTCACCGAGAAGCGCGGTGGCGGAGAGTTCGACGCCGAGGACGAGGCCGTCGTGTCGACCCTGGCCGTCGCCGCGGGGATCGCGATCGAGAACGCCCGGCTGTACGAGGAGGGGCGGCGGCGGGCCCGCTGGCTCGCCGCGAGCTCCGACTTCACCAGCGCCCTGCTCTCCGGCACGGGCGAGGCCGAGGTCCTGGACGGGATGCTGGAGCAGGCGGTGGACATCGCCGGCGCCGACATGGGCGTCTTCTACCTGGTGGGCGCGGGCGGTGAACTGCGCGGCTCGCTGGCCCGCGGCGAGGGGGCCGAGCTCCACCGGGGCGTCGTCCTGCCGAGCAGCGAGGGCACGCTCGCCGCCGCGGCCCTCGCGGAGAAGGACGGCCTGGTGATCATGACGGACGTCGAGCGCGACGGGCGGGTCACCGTGCAGCCCGAGCGCTGGCGGGGCTTCGGCCCCGCCGTGGCGGTCACCGTGGGCACCAAGGAGCGGATGAGCGGGGTGCTCATCCTGGCCCGGCGGCGCGGGCGGGCCCCGTTCCTGAGCACCGAGGCCGCCGCCCTTCCCGGTTACGCGGGCCAGGCGGCCCTGGCCCTCGAACTGGCCGACCGGCGCCGGGACGCCGAGCAGGTCATCCTGCTGGAGGACCGCGACCGCATCGCCCGCGACCTGCACGACCTCGCGATCCAGCGCCTCTTCGCCACCGGCATGACGCTCCAGAGCGCCCGGCGCTTCGTCGAGCACCCGGAGGCGGCAGCCAGGCTGACCCGGGCGATCGACGACCTCGACGCCACCATCAAGATCATCCGGTCGTCCATCTTCGGCCTCCGGGAACACGACACGCCCGGAAGCACGCCCCGGCTCAGGAGCAGGATCGTCAGCACGGCCGACTCCGCCGCGGCGACCCTGGGGTTCGCCCCCGCGCTCCGGATGGAGGGACTGCTGGACACGGACGTGCCGGTCGGGGTGGCCGACGACGTCGTCGCGGTCGTCGGGGAGGCGCTCACCAACGTGGCCCGGCACGCGGGCGCCCGCCGGGCCGAGGTCGCGGTCCTCGCCGAGGACGGCGTCCTGACCGTGACGGTGAGCGACGACGGCGTCGGCATGCCACGGGACCGGCAGCACAGGGGCCTGCGCAACCTCGCCGAACGCGCCGAACGCCTCGGCGGCTCGCTCTCCGTCCGGGCGCCGGCGGCGCCGGGGCACGGCACGGTGATCGAATGGCGCGTCCCCCTGCCGGCGGCGGAGGAGCCGTCCTACTGATCCCTGTCGGGGTGTTCGGTCTCATGGGCCTGCGCGGCGATCACGGCGGCCTGGACTCGCCGCTCGACCCCGAGCTTCCCGAGCAGCCGGGAGATGTGGTTCTTCACCGTCTTCTCCGACAGGTAGAGCCGCTTGGCGATCTGCCGGTTGGTGAGACCCTCGCCGATCAGTTCCAGCACGGACCGCTCCCGCTCGGAGAGCGCCGCGAGACGCTCGTCCTCGGGCGGCTGGGCGGCCTCCGGGTCCCGCAGCGAACGCATCAGCCGGGCGGTGGTGGCCGGGTCGAGCATCGACTGTCCCGTCGCCACGGTGCGCACCGCCGACACCAGGTCGGAGCCCTTGATCTGCTTGAGGACGTACCCCGCCGCCCCCGCCATGATGGCGTCGAGCAGCGCGTCCTCGTCGTCGAACGAGGTCAGCATCAGGCAGGCCAGCTCGGGCATCCGGGAGCGCAGCTCGCGGCACACGGCGATCCCGTCACCGTCGGGCAGCCGCACGTCGAGGACGGCCACGTCGGGACGGAGAGCGGGCCCCCGGGCCAGCGCCTGGTCGGCCGTCGACGCCTCGCCGACCACCCGCATGTCGGGCTCGTCGTCGATCAGGTCACGCAGTCCCCGCCGGACCACCTCGTGGTCGTCCACGAGGAAGACCCGGGTCGGTGTCCCGGCGGCCGGAAGTTCGGTCATGGCGACCCCTGTGCTCGATGGGCGGCGTACCCACCCCCACAAGGATTGTCCGTCATGACCCGGTTTCGTGTGATGCCTCGGGGACGTCCGCCGGGCCGACGAGCTCCACCCGCACGTCCACGACCCCCTCGACGGCGCGCGCGGCACGCGCCAGCAGCGGCACCAGCGAACGGTCGGAGAGGGTGCCCCGAAGCGTCGCCACCCCCTCCGTGACGGTCACGTCCAGCCCGCTGAGGGCCCCGCCTCCGAGCACCGAACGGCGGACCTCCCGCGCGATCTCGTCGTCCTCGCGCAGGAACACCTTCAGCAGGTCGCTCCGGCTGACGACCCCTTCCAGCAGCCCGACGTCGTTCACCACCGGAAGCCGCTTCACCCCGCGCCGGGCCATGATCCGCGCCGCCTCCGCGAGGGAGGCGTCCGCGTGCACGGTCACCGCCGGGGCCGACATGAGGTCCCCGGCCCGCACCGCCCCGGCCTTCGCCGCGTCGGCGAACCGCTCCGGATCGGGATCCTCGCCCCGGTACGCCTCCTTCGGCAGCAGGTCCGCCTCGGAGACCACCCCCACGACCCGCCCCTCCCCCTCCAGCACGGGCAGGGCGCTGACGGCCCACTGGTCCATCAGGGCGACGATCTCCTTGTAGGACGCGTCGCGGCCGATCGCCACGGCGGTGTGGGTCATCACCTCACTGACGGTGTAGCGCGAAGGGACTGCGGCGGGCATGGCGCCTCCTCGGTATCGTCCCTTGCCATTCTCGGCGGGGCCCGGCGCGTGGGGGAGGGCCGAACGGTCCCCTCCCGCACGGAGGTCCCGTCAGCCCTTGCGGACCTCGCGCGGCGGGTGGCTGTAGTGGGCGTGGCCGCGCTCGACCGCGACGAAGGCGAGGTGGGTGTTGGCGAGCAGGGGGGAGAGGTCTCCGTCGGCCACCCGCGTCGAGCCGGAGAGGATCACCTCGCGGAGCGCCGCACGGTCCGCGACCGGGGCGAGCGAGGCGATGTCGCCGCAGTTCTCCAGCTCCAGGCGCCGCAGCCGCGGGAGACCGGAGACGAAGGCGATCGAGTCGGTCCTGGCGGAGAGCAGGGACACGTCCTCCAGCGCGGTGGCGCCCGCCAGCAGCTCCGGGTGGTCCAGCCGGCCGTCGTAGAGGCGGAGTTCGCGGAGGGCCGGGAAGAGCGCGGCCCCCTCCATGTCGGTGACGTGCTTCCGGGTCGTCTCCAGCCGCAGCGCCCGCAGGGCCGGCTGGGGCCCGAGCGCGGAGAGGGAGGCGCCCTTCCACTCCGGCAGGACGAGGTCGTCGAGGGCCGCGAGGAGAGGCAGGGAGCGGGCGACGACCGGCCAGGGCGCCTCCAGTTCCCGGAGGCGCGACAGCGCCGACAGGTCCAGTTCGCCGGTGGTCGACGCGGGCAGCCGCAGCCGTTCGAGTCCGGCGCAGCGTGCCACCGGGGAGAGGTCCGGCAGGCCGTTCAGGATCCGGAGACTGCGCAGTCCCACGAGGTCCGGCAGGAAGGCGAGGTCGACGGCGGGAGCGGACTTCGCCCGCGTGGGCGCTCCGACGACCAGTCCGTCGCAGGTGCCGTCCGCGAACCGCTCGGCGTAGGCGGGGTCCCACGGCTCGTCGGCCACGAACATCTCGGACCACCCGTCGCGCCGTCGGGCGATCTTCATGCGTACTCCTCCGGAAAACGAGAAGAAGAAGGGGGGTGGGGACGGAACGTCCCCACCCCCCGCTCCGTCAGCAGTGAGCGTACTTCCTGGACGGCCGGATCTTGTTGGTCAGTCTCGCGCCGCCGTAGCACTTGTAGCGATTGTACAAGCCCTGTTCGAGCTTACGGAGGCTTCCCTTGCTCCGCTCGTGGTAGCGGATCGACTTCACGTTGTTGAGCTTGCCCTTCTTGTCGTGCTGGTGCATACGCCGGTGCATGTTCTTCGACTTGCCGACGTAGTACGAGCCGTTCTTGTACTTGATGACGTAGACGCCCCGCTTGCGGGGGGCCTTCCGGGCGTGCCGGTTGAGGTTGCAGCTGGCGTTGTGGACGAGGGTGTCGGCGGTCCCGTCGAAGACGAGGTACGTGTGGACGTTGCCGACGTTGAGGTTGAAGACCAACTGGTCCGGGAGTTCGCCCAGGTTGCGGACGGCCCGCACCGGGTGGGCGGTGTCGTCCGCCGACCGGAGCGCGTCGCCGGGCACGAGGTCGACGGCCTTGGTCCAGCCCTTGTCCTCGACCCACATCGGGTGGTCCGCCGTCGCCATGAGCGGCGGGGTCGCCGGGTCGAGGTCCGTGTCGATCGCCACCATGTGCCTGGTGCCGGCGCCGGTGTGGACGTCCAGGACGGGCTGGGCGCCGGTCAGACCCGTCGTCGGGTCCGTCGCCGCCACCAGGTCGCCCGGCCGGACGTCGCCGATCGGCAGATAGCTGCCGTCGGCCATCAGCACGGGTGTGTCCGGCGCGAAGGAGTTGCACCGGGAGCGCCGGAAGGTCCTCTTCGCCCGTGAGGCCGCGCGCTTGACGCGGCCGGCCTTGCGGAGGGCCCGGGCCGCCTTGAAGCCCCTGACCGCGAGGCGGCCGGCGGAGCCGAAGGCGACGCCGACGCTCATCTCGGCGGCCTTGCGCCAGTTGCCGGTGGCGGCGTAGGAGATCGCTCCGACGGCGGAGGCGATGTTGCCGATGGGGCCGGGGATGTACGAGGCGATCTCCGCGACGCGGGCGACCTTCTTGAACATCTTCTTGAAGCTGAAGCCCCAGTTCCCGTCGAGGTCCGTGCAGTTGACGGGGTCGCCGCTGCAGTAGTCGTACGGGTTGGCGTTGCCTCCGGGCTCCGGGTCGACCTGGAGGAACCGGCCGAGCGCGGGCGCGTAGAGGCGGGCTCCCATGAGGATGACGTCGTCGAGCGCCTCGGAGGACCGCTGTTCGGCGCCGAGCCAGCCGTAGCGCTGGGTGGCCTGGCCCTCGGTCGGTACGCCGAACTCGTCGAAGGTGAGGACCTTCGGCGCGGTCATGGCGGTGTCGAGGGTGACGGCCACGTCGCCGTGGAGGTTGGCGAACTGCAGCTCCACGTCGCCGGTGGCGGAGGTGGTGGCGGTCAGGTCGCCGTCCGGGCCGGAGACGTTGCGGGTGAGGGTGCCCTGGGTGGTGTCCTCGATGATCCAGCGGGGCTCGTCGGAGTCGTCTCCGTAGTGGTTGAGCTTGCTGGTCGCGTTGGCCCAGGTGCCGTCCGCCTGCTTGGCCTCCGTGGTGAAGGCGGTGAAGCGGTGGGCCGGGTCGAGGGACCAGGACTGGCGCTTGTCGCCGACGGTCTGGGAGGCGACGAGGTCGTTGTCCCAGTAGGTGTTGACCGAGCCGGTGCCGGTGGCCGTGGTGCGGCCGAAGGCGTCGTACGTGTAGCCGGCGGTCAGGAGCCGGTCGGCGCTGTCGTACGAGCTGGTCGTGACCGTGCCGTTCGCCGACGTGCAGGAACCGTCCTCGGCGGCGGCGTACACCGTCCTGGAGGTGCGGTTCATGCGGCCGGTGATGCTGCGGCCGGCCTCGTCGAAGGCGTAGGCGCGGGTGGTGCAGCCGGCGACGGTGGTCTGGGCGGCCCTGGTCAGCCGGCCGAGACGGTCGTAGGTGTACTCCTTGCTGTCGGTGGAGTTGGTGTCGGCCGCGACGGCGCCCTGGGTCGTCATGTCCAGGTGCTGGCCGTAGACGACCTCGCCGTCGGAGACCCGGCTGTACGTGCGGCCGGTGGCCGCGCCGCTCGCGTTGAAGGTGTCCTTGCGGACGTAGCCGCCCGGGTAGGTCTGCTCGGTGAGCTGACCGTCGGGGCCGTACTTCGCGGTGAAGGTGCCGGCGACGGAGTCGGTCACCGAGGTGACCATGCCGCGCGGTTCCTGGGCGCGGTCGTAGGTGTAGGTGGTGGATCCGGTGTCGTCGGTGACCTTGACCGGCTTGCCGAACCTGTCGAACTCGGTCGTGGTCGTGCCGCCGTCGGCGTCCGTGTACGACATCAGGCGGTCGAGCGCGTCGAAGACCCGGGTGATGGTCTTCCCGCCGGCCGTGGTCCTGACGGCGTTGCCGGTCACCGGGTCGTACTCGGTGGTGACCTCGGGAAGGTCCTGGCCGAGGTCGCCGGTGATCTTCGTGGAGACGATCCGGTCGGCCGCGTCGTAGACGGTGGTCGCCACACGGGTCCTGCCCGCGTTGGTCTCGGTGGTCTCCTCGATGTCGCCGAAGCGGGAGTAGCGGGTGATCCGCTTGACCGGCAGGGTGTCGGGCATGCGGGTGGTGTCCGCGCCGGTGACCTTGCCGCCGGGCAGCGTGACGCACGGCTCGCCCGCCCACTCCGGGCGGTTGCCGCACGCGGCGTCGTCCGGGTTGGCGCCGGCCGTGTAGAACACCGTCCTGACCGTGCCGGTGTCGGCGCCGTTCGAGCCCGGCCTGCGGGACTCGACCGCGCGGCCCGCCGCGTCGTACCGGATGGTGGCGGTCAGGTTGGCGCCGCCGGTCACCGCGTCCGTGGTCACCGACGTCTCGGCGCGCAGCGCCCAGCCGGACGTGCCGCCGATCGGGGTGCCGTAGCCGGTCTTGGTGACCCGGACCTCGACGTCGTTGACGTACCCCTCGATGCGGGCGCCGTCGAGGGTGGTGGTCTCCAGGTGGTACGCCGCGCCGTCGGGCTTGCCCTCGTCGTACCGGTGCACGGTGTGCTCGCGCGCGACCACCGAGGCGCCGGCGCCGAGCGCGGGCATCGGCGGGTCGGCCTGCGCCGGCACCGCCTCGTCCAGCAGGGCGCGGAAGACCGGACCGGTCTCCTCCAGGAGGTCCTGGCCGTCGCGGCTGTAGACGCTGCGGGAGTCGAGCAGCGCGGCACGGGCCGCGGACTCGTCGGGCAACTGGAGCTCGACGACCTTCTCGTCCACGTTCTCGCCGAGACCGAGCGCCAGGAGGCGGCCGGTGGCGTCGAGGGTGCGGACGGTGTTGCCGAAGCGGTCGTACTCGGCGGTGTCGATGTCACCGGCCCCGGTCGGCGACCAGGTGGCGGTGTTCACCTCCTGCGCCGAGGCGTTCAGGTAGTGGACGACGGCCTGCTGGTAGCCGTCCTTGCCGGGGACGGTGGCGGTGGCCGTGTTCACGGCCGGGGTGGACTCGACGTCGAAGACGGCGGTCGCGTCCGTCGGCACGTCCGCCTGACCCCACTTCGCGGCGCTCGCGCCGTCGAGGTCGTACGGACCGCCGGCCGCCTTGGTCAGCGGGACCTCGTAGACGACCGTCGAGGCGGTCTCGCCCTCGACGACGTCCTTGCTGCCCGGCTTGAGCGCGGGGCGGCGGACCTGGAGCAGCCTGCCCGGGTCCTGGTCGGCCCCGGCCTTGCCGTAGTCGAACATCCACGGCAGCTCGCCCGCGGTGTCGATCTTCGCGAGGCGGTTTCCGGAGTCGTACGAGTAGACCGTCTTGAAGACCGTCGTGTCCTCGGCCGACGCCTTGCGCGGGTCCCACGCCTCGACGAGACGGCCCTGGACGTCGTAGCGGTACGCGGCCACGTCGACGGAGTTCACCGCGTTCGCCGCCGGGTCCCACGACCAGACCCGCACGGCCTTCACGCGGTCGGCGACGTCACCCGGGGTGGCGGCCGTGGCGGTGGTGGCGGTGGCGTAGACGTACTCCAGCACCTCGCAGCCACGCGCGGGAACGGCCCCGGTGCACTGCCCGGTGTCGTCCACGCCCGGCTCGACTTCGCCGATGACGCGCTTGACGAGGACGCGGCCGTCGGTCGTGTCGTACGTGTACCGGCTGGTCGACGCCTCGTCCGTACCGGAGACGGCGTCCACGACGTGCACGTCCGAACCGGGCTGCTTCCGGAAGCGGGTGATCGTGCCGTCGTCGTCGGTGAGGACGTAGTCGGCACCGGACGCGGCGAGGATCAGCCCCTCCGACCCGGGCTCGGGGCTGAACGTGCCGTCCGAGCTCCTCGCGAAGGTGATGGTGGAGTCGTCGTAGCCGGTGATGACCGCGACGTCCTTGCCCGGGAAGGTCAGCGAGTGCAGCTCGTTGTCGGTCACGCCGCCCGCCGCGCCGCCGGCCCACTCGGGACCGAACGGGGCGACCAGCTCGCGCAGCGACAGGTGGTCGAAGTACACGGCCTTGCCCGAGCCCGCCGGGAAGCCGTTGTACAGCCGCAGGAAGGCCGTGGTGGCGTCCTTCGGGACCGTGAAGTCGAGCGTCAGCTCGGCCCACGCGTCGGTGTACGGCACCTTCCTGGAGGTCGGCTCGACGTAGCCGGCCGGCGTGGCGAAGCCCGCGTACAGACGCAGGCCGCGCGCGTGCTGGGGGGAGAGGCCGGTCGACGAGGGCACGTAGGCCCAGGCGGAGAACCGGTAGGTCCGGCCCGGCTTCATGCCCAGCTGCAGGGCGTTCTGGTCGCCGCCGACCATGGCGAAGGAGTCGCCGCTGGTGTGGGTGGTGGGGACGATCTTCAGCGAGTCGGTGGAGCCGTCCTGGCCGAGCGCGGTGTCCCGGGTGAGCGTCGCCGTGGTCGCCGAGAAGCCGGTCAGGTCCGTGGAGACGTCCTGCTGGTTGGCGGTCAGGCGCTGGCCCTGCGGCATCCAGCCGCGGTCCGTGCCCCGGGAGGAGGCCGTACGGGTCGAGGCCAGACCGAACTCGTCGACGTCCGTCACGTTGACCGAGTAGTCACCGGTCAGCAGGTTCACCGAACCGGGGCCGACCTCGTCGGTGGCGGCGCCGTCGGCGTCCGGGTCGACGGTGAAGCCGCGCCACTCGCTGATGTACGCGGGGTCGCTGTCACTGTTGGTGTACAGCATCGCGCGGACCTGGACGACGCCGCCGACCTGGCCGAGGGTCTCCAGGACCGACCAGTTCGCGTAGGCGCCGATCTCCGCGAGCGGGGTCTTCGGGGCGGTGACCGGGGTGTTGTCCTGCTTGGTCAGGTTCGCCAGCGGTACGTCGTAGACCGAGGCACCGGGGCCGCGCCGCCACTGGTACGTGACGCGGGTGTACTTCGGCTGGGCGTCGACCGCGATCTGGACGCGCCGCGCGGTGACCGCTCCCTCGGCGGGCCGCAGCATCGCGCCCTGGCCGACCAGGAAGTCGTACACGACGGCGGTCGAGAGGTTGCCCGCCTTGTCCTTCGCCTGGACGCGCAGGGTGCGGTGGCCGTCGGCGGCCGGGGTCACGGACACCGACGTCGTGCCGGTCGCGGCGACGGTCACGGCCGCGGCGCCGTCCAGCGAGTAGACGTAGCCGGCCAGATCCGTCGAACCGGAGGCGGGGGTGAAGGTGAAGGTGCCCGGTACTCCGCCGCCGCCGTGCCACTGGTTGTCCTGCGGGTAGTCCGTCGAGGAGACGAACGGCGCGCCGGGCTTGGTGGTGTCGACCGTGAAGGTCTGCCAGGCCGACCAGGTCCCGTTCCAGTCCTGGCCGTCGTAGACCGCCGCCCGCCACTTGTACGAGCCCTGCGCCAGGGCCGTGCCCGGTGTCCAGGTCGCGGTGGCGCCGGAGGCGACGTACGCCGAGGTGCCGGACTGCAGCGCGGCCGTGCCGTTCGACGCCCAGACCTCGAAGGTCAGCCGGACGGTGTTGCCGTCGGCGTCGACCGCCTTGGCGGACAGGGTCGGCGTCGTGTCGTTCGTCGCCGCACCGGTCAGCGGGGAGAGCGGCGTGGCCGCGCCCGGCTTGGTGTTGTAGGTGACCGAGATGTACGGCGTGTTCGAGGCCGCGTTACCGGAGTTGAACTTCTTCCAGGCGAACTCGTCGGTCTCGTCCGTGGCCCGGATGCCGAGCGTGTTCGTCCCGTTGCCGTTCCCCGCCCAGGCGGCGGCCAGGCTGGTGATGTCGGTGGACACCCAGCCGTCGGCACACGAGGACGAGTAGCCCTTCGTGGCGGTGGAGGTGGCCCACTTCCGGTTCCAGTTCGGCTGGGCCGTCCAGCGCGTGGCGGTGGAGGCGGAGCTGGTGTCCCACACCTCCCAGCTGCGCGCGCTGCACGACCAGGAGTGGAAGTTCCACAGGTTCAGGCTCGACGACTTGATCACCTTGCCGGTGATCTTGGCCATCGGGAAGGCGAGGAACGAACGGGCGATCTGGCCCTCGCCGTTGTAGCCGAGCTTGAGCTCCGTCGAGGCCGACTGGTCGGACGTGAACCCCTGCTGGACGAAGGCGTCGAAGCTCGCGCCGATGTTGACGGCCGGGTCGACGGTGACCGGGAACGCCGTCGCCGGGTCGGCGAGGAAGGCCGGGTCCGGGGTGAGCGTGAGGTCGACCGTGTCACCGTTCTGCGTGACCTTCAGGCCGACGTCGGCGCGGTTCTCGTGCTCGCCCGTCCGCGGGTCGACCGTCGCGTCCCACATCACCGGGGCGGGCAGGACGCCCGCCTGCCTGCCGGTCTTCCGGTCCAGGAAGGTCACCGAGCGGTCGGCGTTGGCCTTGACGGTCAGGCCCTTGGCCTTGAGCGACAGTGTCACCGAACCGGTGGCGTCGACGGCGCTGCGGTCCTTCAGCTCCAGGAACTGCTCGAAGCCGGTGCGGGTCGACTCGATCACCATGTCGGTGCCGGTCGTCACCCCCGGATAGCGGGCCTCGGTGCCGTGCACCGTCGGATCGGGCAGGGCGCCGCGCCACGAGAGGGTCATCTCGTGGCCCTCGCCGCTGTCGAGCGAGACCAGCGGGACGGCCGGCGTCCGCTTCTCGCCGGGTTCGCCGCCCGACGCCTCGATCCGCGCGACCTCCTCGGCCGACGACTCTCCCGCCAGCGCCAGGTCGAGCGGGTGGCCCGCGGCGCGCACCCCGCCGCCGGGCGTCTCGACCAGACTCGGGTCGACCATCCGCCAGGTTCCGGCGTCGTCCTTGAACCGGACCGGCCCCGTGTACGACTCCAGCGACATCGAGCCGTCCGGGTTGGCCCAGCTCGTCGTCGTCTCGGTGCGTTCCCCGGTGACCTCGATCCGCCGGTCCTGCAGCCGCGCCATCAGCAGGGCCGACGCGGCGTCCTGTGCCTCCGCCGCCCCCCTGACGTCCCGCGGTTCGTCGGCGGCCACCCGGTCGGGTATCGCCGCGGACGCCATTCCCTCCATCAACCCGAAGGTCATCACCAGCGCCGTGGCCAGGGCTATGCGCCTCATCCGGCCGGGCGAAGGCAGCGGATGCCGCTCACGCAGAGCGGACGTCCGTCGTCTCATCCTGTTCGTTCCTCCCTCTGTCGATCACCCGTCGGTGACGAGGGAGGAATGTACAGCAAACTGATATGGTGTCATTTTACGCTAATGGGACCCCTGTTCATGGGGTCCCGGGTGTCGCTCAGAGCGGGCGGCGGCTCGACGACAGGGTCAGGGAACGGACCCACGGTGCGTGGGAGAGCTCCTCGACCCCGCGGCGCGAGAGCGTGCCGCTCACGACGGACCGGTCCGCGGCGCCGGCGTCCACGCCCGCGCCGCGGAGGACCGCGCGCTGCGCCTCCGTGGGCGCCGCCTCCAGAACCACGGTCACCAGGAGGTTCCTGACCTCGGAACCGCCGTCGCCGGCTTCCACGGCGGCGGACAGGGCGGGGTCGAGCTTGGCGTAGTCCATGGCCCGATTCTGCCTCGGCGGGTCACAGGAGGGACGCGTCGACGAGCCCGTGCCCCCAGTGGGGGTCGAAGGATCCGGGCGCCCCGCCGGGGACCGCCGACGCGGCCGTCAGGAAGGAGCGGATCTTCTCGGGGTCGGCGCTGGGGTCGCCCTCCAGGAGCAGCGCGGTGAGTCCCGCGACGAACGGGCAGGCCATGCTGGTGCCCTGGAGCGCCAGCAGGCCGTCGTCGAGCATGAAGGCCCGGCGCACGCCGACGGCGTCGCGGGAGAGGGCGGAGAGGATCATCGCGCCCGGGGCCGCGACGTCGGGTTTGGGCATGCCGTCCCGGCGCGGCCCTTCGCTGCTGAAGCCCGCGATGTCGTCCTCGACCAGCCAGGTGGCGGTGCGCTCCACGCCGTCGACGTCCCGCCACCGGGTGCGGGTCGTGGACGCGGCCACGGTGATCGCGGACGTCGCCGCGCCCGGCGAGCCGATCTTCAGCGCGTCCTGCACGGCGGGACCGCTGAACTGCGGCTGGGGGTCCGCCTCCGCCCTGCCCAGGATCCACACGTCGGCCCGGCAGCTCTGGCCGCCGACCCGCGCGCCGCGCAGGACGAGCCGCCACCGCCGCGACCCGGTGACGGAGGTGGGCGAGGTGGGTTCCACGGTGACGAAGAAGTTGTGGTCGCCGTTGCCCGGGTCGGGGCCGGGGGTGACGATCTGCACGACGCCGTCCGCCAGGTCGTAGGCGCGGACCGGCGAGCCGGCCGTCAGGACCGCCTGGAAGTCGGTCGAGTCGCCGGACGGGGACGCGACGGCGACCTCCAGCCGGTCCCCGCCCGCGTACCAGCCGTTGAGCCAGAACAGGTCGGGGGAGCCGTCGATCCGCCCCGGATGGCAGGGCACGGACCGGGTGGCGCCCTCGGGCACGGTGAGGCGGGCGTGGATGTCGTCCTCGCCCTCGTTGCCGGCGGCGCAGCACACGATCCGGCCGGGTCCGCTCTCCTCCTCGATGGCGAGGGACATGACGTCCGTGCCGTCGTGCGGGTCGGAGTGGCCGCCGAGGCTGAGGTTGACGACCGCGGGCATGTCGAGCTCGTCCGCCAGCCGGAACACGTACTGGATGCCGTCGATGATGTGGGCGTCCTGGAAGTCGGTCTTGACGGCGACGATCCGGGCCCCGGGGGCGACGCCGTCGCTGCCGGCCGCGATGCCCGCGACATGGGTGCCGTGGCCGTCCTCGTCGTGCGACAGCACGTCCACGGCGCCGGCGAGGCCGGTGAACTCCGCCCCGTACCGGCCCTCGGGGACGCCGCTGCCGCCCGCCAGGGTCTGGTCCCAGATGCGCTCGACCCGTCCCTCGAAGGCGGGATGCCCCAGGAAGATGCCCGTGTCCACCACTCCGACGAGCACGCCGTCCCCGCTGCGGTCGAGACGGCTGCGGAAGGCGGGCACGCCGACCTTGGCCAGGGCCACGTCCAGGCACGGCCGCAGCTGCGCGGCCGGCGCGATCCGGCGCACGCCCGGCTGCGCGGCCAGTTCCTCCAGGGCGTCGAGGGGCACGATGCCGGTTCGGATCGACCGTCCGCCGTCGTTGATCTCGGTGTCGCCCACGCCGACGGGCGGGGTGTCCGGGTCGCACTCGACCGAGACGACGACCCGCACCGGCTTGGCGCGCTGCTCGACGGAGACGAGCCCCATCATGGCCGCGGGCCTCCTCAGCGGGGCGCGGCGGCGGCCTTCCTGGACGTAGCGCTCATACGCCGCTGCGAGCGGCGGCGCCAACTTCTCGACGGTCATGACCGTCTCCTCCTCGTGTGTCGGCCCCCGTCTGCCGCGTCAGCGCCCATTCCCGGAACTCCGGATGACCGCGCAGGTGCCGCAGGTCCGGGTCGCCCTCCAGGGAGTCGAACCAGTCGTCCAGCAGCTCCGAGTTCCGCATCGACGCCGTGAGATGGTCGAGTGCCAGGGCGGCGGCCTCCTCCGTGCGCCCGGCCCAGCCGCCGTCGCCGTCCCCGTCGCCGGGAGGCGGGCCGATCAGCCGGGCGTAGAAGCAGGCGGCGTTGTACTGGACGAGTCCCGCGATCTGGATCCGGCCCTGGGCCTCGCCGTCGCTCGTCGAGCGGGCGGAGGCGGCCCGGTACCGGCGGCTCCTGTCGTACCCGCACGCGGTCCGCAGCCGTTCCTCGCACTCCGCGAAGTCGCTTCCGTCCTTCCGCAGGTCCTGGAGTGAGGGCACGTGTGCCCCCCGGTCGAACCGCACGTGCAGGCCCCGGGCGAGGATCGCGGCGTCGACGGCGGCGCGGGTCTGGCCGCGCAGGCTCCCGGCAGGCCGGATCAGCTCGCGGTAGAGCCCCCGGGTCTCGGTCGCCCACCAGCCCCTGATCAGCGGGACGGTGTCGAGATCCGCGCGCAGGGACGTGAGCACGTGGAGCGAGGCGTCGAGGAAGTGCTCGCGCGCCGCCCGCCGG
The DNA here is from genome assembly GCF_000719555.1 of Streptomyces sp. NRRL F-5727. GTDB lineage: Bacteria > Actinomycetota > Actinomycetes > Streptomycetales > Streptomycetaceae > Streptomyces. The sequence continues at coordinate 43,062 of NZ_JOGX01000004.1, read as the reverse complement.
CTCACCTCACCGTCCGGTCCGGTCGCCGCCGGGAGGCGTGCGCCGGTCAGGGCCCGGTCCAGGCGCTTCTGCCAGGCCGGGTCGGCCAGCCAGGCGTCCAGCCACTCGTCCACCAGGTCCAGGACGATCCCGGCCCGGTAGCGGGGCTGCGCCATCGCCGGGTACGCCGTGATGAGCCCCAGATAGATCTCCAGCGCCTGGAGGTACCCCTCGGGCGTGCCCTCCTTCAGCAGGCCCAGTTCGGAGCGGGCCAGGCCGTTGGACGGGTCCAGGTTCACCGCGGCGCTGAACTCCCGCGCGGCGCGGTCCTTCTCGCCGCCGTTGCGCAGCAGGTCCACGCCGTCCCGGTAGTGCCGCAGCCCGCGGCCGTTCTTGGCCCGCCACTTGGTCCAGCGGGGAATCCCCACGGTGCTCGCCACGGCGAGCTGGGCCACCGTGTACGCGGCCTTGTGGACGGCCTCCTCCTCGGTCTCCTCCCAGTAGGTGTCCTGGAGGACGCTGCGGTGCGTGGACTTCTCGGTCATGTTCACGGTCACGCCGAACCCCTCGCCGGACTGCTGGACGTGGCCGGTCAGCCGCCAGCCGCGCTCGGGGAACGCCGACTGCCAGGCCAGGGCGAGCAGTTTGGTGACGAGGTCGCCGTCCTTGGGCTTGGCCTCGTACAGCACGGTGGGGAGGCTGAGCACCGGCTCGCCTCCGGGCAGCGGCGGCGGTGTCTGCACCTGGGTGGCGAGGATGGTGCGCATCTTCGCGGTGCACGTGGCCGCGTGGCGTCCCGCCGCACCCGGACTGTCGCCGTCGCTCCCCGGGTTGGCGTAGATCAGGTCGTCGACCTCGATGGCGATCGAGTCGCCGCGGGCGTTGCGGATCTCCAGGAGCCGTACGAATCCGACGAGCAGGGCGCCGAGCACGATCCAGGTGACGATGCCGGGGGAGAACGGGTACGCCAGGTCCTTCTGCGGGCCCAGGCACAGCACCCCGTGGTCCAGCAGACAGCCCGTGGTGACGCCGAGTCCGTCCGCGACGGAGACGTCGATGGTCCGGCTCCCGGTCGTGGTCGCGGCCGCCATGGACACGTTCACGGCGAGCACGCACCAGGTGACGATCGCGGTCAGGAGCAGCAGCCGGTTGGTCCACCGGGACACCAGGGGCGCGGCGAGCAGTAGTCCCGCGCCGGAGACGAGGACGACCCACAGCAGAAGCGGCAGCCACCAGGGGTCCATGACCAGTACACCACCCTACGCGTGCACCGTATGCGTACTTCGTACGCTTATGTGGTATATGCTGCTCCGGCGGGGGCCGAGTCGTCAAGGGTGGTCCTGGTCATGAGCGGCGAACCGTCGACCTCGCGTCGGGAACGGCTGACCCGCGAGCGCGTGCTGCGCGCCGCGCTGGCGGTGGCGGACGCCGAGGGGCTCCCCGCCCTGAGCATGCGCCGGGTCGCGGTGGAGCTCGGCGTGGAGACCATGGCGCTCTACCGCTACACGGAGAGCAAGGACGACCTGCTCGACGGGCTCGTCGAGACCCTCTTCATGCAGGTGGAGGAGCGGCTGTCCGACGCCGCGCGGCCGGACGGGGCCCGGCGGCCCGGCGGCGCCGAGGCGCCCGGAGGAGCCACCGTCGCCCTCCCCGAGCTGCGGGACGCACTGCACCGCATCGCCAGGGAGCTGTACCGGGTCGCCGTCGAGCACCCCCACGTCATCTCGCTGTGCGCGAGCCGTCCCCTCACCGTACCGCTGGCGCGCCGGCCCGCCGCGGTGCTGCGCGTCCACGAACGCCTGCTGACGCTGTTCCGGGCGGCCGGCCTGGACGACGGCGCGGCGCTGCGGACCTACCGGGCCTTCATCTCCTGGGTGCTGGGCTACGTCGTGATCGATCTGCGCGCGGTCGTCGACGATCCGGACGAACCCGACCCCGCCTTCCGGCTCGGCCTGCACCGGCTCCCGGCCCGCGACTTCCCCCTGCTCCGGGCGTACGGCCCCGCCCTCGCCGAACGGGGCGGCGAGGAGGAGCTCGCCGCCGGACTCGACGCCCTGCTCACCGTCCTGGGTCCGGACACGGCCGGTCGGGGTCCGGCCGCCGGGCGTTCCGGGCGATCACGACGGGCTCCTCGATGAGCCGTACGGTCGGCGCGGGGTCGGGCACCGGCCGCCGCCACACCCCCTCGGCGTCCTCGACGTCCTCCACCTTCCAGTCGCGGCAGGTCCGGTCGAGCGCCAGCGGGTAGAGCGTGAGCGTGCCGTCCGGGCCGAGGCGCATCCGGAGGAAGCCCTTGCGGTCGTCCATGGACTGCCCGGACATCTGCCACTCGGCGGGCAGACCCCGGTGCGTCCACAGCACCCACAGGGCGAAGAACTGGGAGCCGAGGAGAGCGCCGATCACCGCGGCGACGACCAGCAGGACCGCCAGGAACACCAGCCCGTTCCAGGAGGACGGGACCGCCCGGGCGATCGCCACTGCGACGGTCAGGGCCGCGGCCGCGACGGCCGCCTGGAACAGGACGGCCATGACCGGACCGGACGGCGCCCTGGGCCGCCGTTCGCGCAGCAGCCCCCGCCACCAGCCGATCACGAAGGGCAGGAGGAAGAGGGCGGCGCTCGTGCACAGCAGGCCGAGCACGTCGTCGGCGCCGGCGCTCCGCAGCGCCCCGACGGGATGGTGCCGCCCTTCGGCCAGCGCGAACACGCCGCTCATCAGCAGGACGAGCACCGTCTGCACCGCCCCGGCCAGGACGGCGAAGCCCGGGTTGCGCCGCGGCAGCCAGTACCGCGACCAGGGCTCGGCGATCCCGCGGGCCAGCGCCCGCGACTCCGCCGCGTCCGGATACGTGTGCTGGGCGAGGGCGAACGCCGTCGGCGGCCGGTCCTTCGCCCGCATCCGCGACGCGTCCGGCGGCAGCGGCAGGGCCTTCGGGAGCCGGTGGGTCGAGGAGAGGTACGCCCCGCCCAGGCCGCACGTCACCATCTGGCGCCGCCGGGGATCCGGGGGCAGGATCGCGTCGGCCCCGGCCACGTCGTCGGGCAGCCGCTCCGCGTAGCGGGCGTAGTGGTGCTTGTCGCCGGTCAGCCACAGCCGGATGGCGGCGCCGGTCTCCTCGCGCGTGCCGGTGGTCCGGTCGAAGCGGGTCCGCACGATGGTGCGGTCGAACCAGTGCAGCGAGTTGAAGGCGTCGGGCCGTTCGTCGCTCCGCACCCAGGTCGGCTCGGCCGAGCAGACGATCACGCTGTCCCCCGGACACAGCCGCGGCGAGAGGTGGGTCTCGAAGTAGCGGCGCTGCGGATCGTCGACGTAGCTGCCGAGCTGGCTGTCCAGGCCGACGAGCCACCAGCGCTGCGGCAGTTCCACGGCGAAGTAGCTCCGGGTCTGCCGGGTCTGCCAGCCGCCGATCACGTTCTCCTGGGCGAACATCCGCAGGAAGGCGGTGAGTCCGTCGTACCAGTCGTGGTTGCCCGGCAGCGCGACCATGAGCGGCCGGTCCGCCGCCGACGGGAGCGCCGCGCGGTACGGGCCCTTCATCCGGTCCTCGTACGCGGCCGCCGACGCCACCGGGTACACCTGGTCGCCGCCGAGGACGAGCAGCGAGCCGCGGGGGAGCGGGCCCGGCCCCTCGACGGCGAGCCGGTCCGCCCCGAGGGCGGCGGCCACCGAGGCCGTCGCCTCGAACCCGTCGCCGAGGTCCGCGGCGAAGTCGATCCAGAGCTCCTCGGCGTCGGGATCCGCCGCCGGCGCCCGCAGGAGCCCGGCCTCCAGCGCGCCCTGGATCTCCCGCTTGTCGGAGTAGCCGGCGAAGACGGCCGCCAGACCGACCTTGACCGCCGTGCGCGCCAGCTCCTTCGGCGCGAGCCAGCGCACCGGCTCCCGGGGAGTGAACCCTAGCTCCTCCGCGCGTCCGCGCAGCTCTGCGAAGTCCATGCCGGCACCTCCTCGGTCAGAGCGGGGACCAGGGCAGGACGTTCTGCGCGTACACGTCCCACAGCTTGCCGGCGAAGAACCGCCCGAACCGTCCCAGGGTGGTCACCCGGCCGGGCAGCGTCGGCGCCTCGGCCCGGAAGGTGGTGAGCTGTCGCAGGAAGTCGGCGGGGCGGATGCGCACGGTCCCCGCGGCCACCGGCTCGGCGTCCGGCTCCTCGTCGGCCCCGACGTGGCCGCGGACGACGCGGGTGTGGAGGACGGACGTGTCCTTCCAGATCCCCAGGCGCGAGTCCTCGCTGACGTCCTTGTACCCGCTGAGGGTGAGCGGATGGCCGGCCCGGTCGGTGAAGTGCAGGCGGTAGAGCATCCGCAGGTGCTGGGGGTCGGAGTGCTCCACGAACAGCCCGAAGGTGCCGTGCTCGACCGGCAGGCGCCCGCCCAGCTCCTGGCAGACGACCTCGCCGCGCAGTTCGGCCTCGTGCTCCGGGTCGGCGAGGAAGCGGTCCATGCCCCGGATGTCGACGGTCAGGTGCAGGGCGAGGCCGGCGACGGCTCCGCCCGTCGACGGGTCGGCCGTCCGGGCGTCGTCCGCCCCGAAGACGATTCGGCCGACCATGCGCTCGGTGAAGCGCATGCGGGTCGGGTCGTCGGGGAGGTCCGGAGGCCCGCTCGGCTTCCAGGCGATCCCCTGGTCCGTGCACCAGCGGCGCGCGTGCTGGACGCCGAGCTCGACGGCCTGGGCGAACCGGTCCCGGCCGAAGTTGATCAGGTAGTTGAGGGGGACCTCCCCGCTCAGCAGCCGGACCTCGATCGGGCGCCCGAACTCGCCGTCCTCCCCGGCGCGGAGCGCGGCGTTGCTGGCCTCGATCCGGCGCAGCCACTCCTTCAGCCGCCCGTTGGCCGTCGTCTCGATGATGTGGAAGTAGTTGGCCACGAAGCCGTCGCGCCAGCGGTGGCGCCGGCTGACCGTCCAGATGATCCACAGCTCGTCGCAGCCGCGCCGGATCGCCTCCTCCACGTTCGCGTCGGTGAGATAGACCGGGTCGATGTACGTCTGCCCGTCGATGACGACCGGGGGGAACCACATGGGCAGCGCCACCCCGGCGCAGAACCGGTCCTCGTCCATGCGGTCGGCGGTCACCGGCTCCAGCTCGTTGGCGCTGAAGTTGTAGAGGTTGAAGGTGGCTTCGCGGTCGGTGGCCCGGATCCGCTCCCAGTCGAGCCCCCACTTCGGGAAGACCCGGCGCCGGTAGCCGTCCAGGGTGAAGAGCGAGCGGGCGTACGGCCCCTTCGGCAGCTCGCGCCAGTTCGGGGTGACGCCCTCCAGCGGGGAGAGGGTGCGCCAGTTGTCCGCGATCTCCCGCCCGGACATCCCCTGGCAGTACATCGCGAGGTTGAACACGCCACCGCTGGCGCCGTCGGCGTGGTCGAAGGTCAGCCCGGCCTCGTCCAGCAGGACCTGGAGGACACCGGCCTGGTAGGCCACCTTCAGGCCGCCGCCGGCGAGGAGGAGGGATCTGCGCGGGGATCCGCTGGGGGGCGCCGTGCCCGGTCCGGTCGTCATGAGGGCCCCTCGGGGGTCTGCCGGTGGTCTTCGAGGATGCGGATGGCCGAACGGTCGGCCAGCGCCGCGATGGTGAGCGAGGGGTTCGGGCCGACCGGGCCCGGCAGCACCGAGCCGTCGGCGACCGAGAGCCCCGGGTAGCCGTACACGCGGCCGAAGGGGTCCACCACGCCCTCCCGCGCGCTGCGCCCCATCGGGGCGCCGCCCACGGGGTGCACGGTGATCAGGCGGTTCAGCAACCACAGGGGATTCGCCGCGTACCGTCCGCCGAGACTGCGGGAGACGCCCTCCATGGTCGCGTTCATCTGCTCGAAGTACGCGTCGGACGCGGCGAGTCGCCAGTCCAGGTCCAGATGCCCGTCCCGGAGGAACATCCGGCCGTTGGGGACGTCCCTGCCCATGCCGAGCAGCGGCAGGGTCGTCGCGGTGAACAGGCCCTTGCCCATGGCGTCGCCGAGCTGCCGTCCCACCTGGCTGCGCGCGGTGCAGGTCAGCCGTGACCAGCCACGGCGCAGCAGGAACCTCGCGACCCGGTGGGAGAGGGTGAGGACGTTGTGCTCGACGAGCCAGTCGAGGAACTCGGGGTACCCGGCGTCCTCGATGTAGAAGCCGCGGTCCCGCTCGCCGCTCCCCTTCCGGTCCACCCGCAGCGCGCTCGTGATGACCGGCCCGAAGCTCGGCTCCAGCAGCCGGGGTTCCGTCTCTCCCGGCCGGTCCGGACGCGGCTTCCGGGCCTTGAGCACCAGCCCGAGGAAGTCCCCGTTCCCGGAGAAGCGGCTGCCCAGCGCGGGGCTGAGCGCCGGGAAGGCGCTGCGGTTGCGCATCAGCAGATACGTGGTGCCGAGCGTGCCGGCGGAGAGGATCAGCCGCCTGGCCCGGACGGTCCGCCGTACGGGAGGCGCCGACGGGTCCTCGTCGCCGGCGGCGCGGTGCTCGACGTACGAGACCTGGAAGCCCTCCCGGACCGGCTCGAAGGAGCGGACCTCGCAGCGGGGCCGGATGTCCGCGCCGAGCCGCTGCGCGGCGCTGAGGTAGGTGAAGTCCAGACTGTTCTTGCTGCCGAAGTTGCAGCCCAGGTCGCATTCGCCGACGAGCCGGCACGCATAGCGGGGGGCGTGGTGCAGATTGTCCTCGCCGCCGGCGAGCGGCGCGCCGGGCACCGGGGGATCCCCGAACGACACGGCCAGCCGCGGGAGTTCCCACGGCAGGCCCAGCCGCTCGGCCGCCTGCCGCATGGCGAGGGTCTTGGGCGTGCTCCGGTACGGCTCCACGTCGAAGGGGTACGGGTGCGCGCCCAGCATGGTCTCGACGGTTCCGTAGTGCGGGTCGAGCTCCTCGCGGGTGACGGGCCAGTTCTCGTAGCCGCCGTCGAACGACTCGTGCACGAACCAGCTCTCCGGCTTGCGGATCAGCACGTTCGCGTAGATCAACGACCCGCCGCCGAGCCCGCTGGAGACGAGCGCGTCCATCGTGGAGAAGCTCCACATGTCGTACATCCCGTACAGCCCGGAGTCGGGGTCCCAGAAGTTCTTGGCGGCCTCGTGGGGGCTGCGGGGGAAGGACCCGGGCGGGAACGGCTTGCCCCGCTCCAAAACGCACACGTCGAGGTCGGCCTCGGCCAGGCGATACGCCGTCACGGACCCGCCGAAACCCGAGCCGACGACGACGGCATCGAATACGTCCACGCTCGCCACCTCTGGAGGGAAGAACCGGAACAGCTGCCTTCGCTTCCCCCTCGCCGGCGGTTGCCGCACGCACGACCTCTCTCCATGGTTCACCCGCGCGGGGCGGGACGCACCTCGGGGCACGGGATCGGGCAGGGGTGTTTTCGGGCCAGCGGAGACTCTCCGGGCGCCTGCGCAACCGGGTCCCGTTTCCCTTGGTGGGGCGCCGCTTCGACGGACGTGCCCGGGTTTCGCCGCAGCGGCGTCTTCCGGCCAACATCGTGCCGTTTCGGCACGCGGGACAACCGGACGTCCGCCGCCCTCCTCTCATAGCGCGGGTGCACCGAGCACCCCACACCGCGTGAGCCGCGGGGCGGAGACCGCCCCGCCGGGACGCGGCCGATGTGCTTCCCCACAGCATCCGGAGGACCAGAGAACGATGAGCACGACGCGCACCCACCGGCTACGGCGGCCCCTGCTCGCGGGCACCACGGCGGTCGCCGCCATGGCCGTGACGGTCGGATTCATGACCGCCGCCCCGGAGCGGGCGACGGCCGCGACGGGGCCGAAGCTGAGCCTCGTCGCGGCGACCGGCTCGGTCACGCTCACCTCGTGGAAGGAGGAGCCCGGCGTCTACCTGGACCTGGGCACGTACCTCACCGCCGAGGGGAGGCCGCTGGAGCTGAAGGTCACGCGGAAGTCCTACAAGGACCCGGTGACGGTCACCCAGACCGTGTTCGAGAACGGCAAGACCAAGGCGAAGCCGCTGCCCCTGGGCACCGTGAAGGACTTCTCCGGACTGCCGGGCTTCGCCGAGATCACCGTCACGGACAAGAACGGCAAGGTGGTCGTCAAGCGGGCGGAGAGCTTCTGCCCGAACAACGCCAGCGGACGGATCCGGCCCGACGCGCCCGCCACCTCGAAGTATCCGGAGAGCTGTCCCACCAACCCCTTCACCCTCGGCTCCGTGTGGGGCGTCGAGAAGGGGTGGGCGGCCAACACGTACGCCGGCTCCTACACCGACCCCGTGAAGCTCGCCGCGGGCACGTACACGGCCAAGGTCAGGGTCGCCAAGAAGTACCGCGACCTCTTCGGCATCGCGGACAAGCCCGCCACGGTGAAGCTCACCATCGAGGAGCGCAGCTGGGAGAACGGCCGGGCGGCCGCCGCCGGCGAGCACGCCGGACACGGCGCCGCACACCAGGCCCCCTCCGCCCACGCCGGGCACGGACCGGGGCACGCCCCGACCCCCGCCCAGGCCGGCGCACCGCAGACCAGCGGCGCGACCCCCTCGTACAACGTGGGCCACGGCCCGCTCAAGGCCGCGCCCCCGGCCCTGCCGTGGGCGATGAAGGTGCAGCAGGCCGGGCGCGCCGGCGTCCAGGCCGCCGGTGACACCACCGGGCAGACCGACGGCTCGCGCAAGGCCCCCGCCCTCAGCCCCCGGGCCGCGCGCCCCACCGGGACGCCGTCCGTCCCGAACGTCCCCAAGCCCGACCTGCGGTCGCTGCCGGCGTACGGCATCACCATCAGCGACGGCGCCGGCCAGGGCACCCCCGGCAAGGACTACCTCGCCTTCAGCGCGAACGTCTGGAACGCCGGCCCGGCCCAGCTCGTCGTCGACGGCTTCCGCTCGCCCGGCAAGGCCAAGATGGACGCCTACCAGTACTTCTACGACGCCAAGGGCAAGCAGGTCGGCTACACGCCCACCGGCACCATGGAGTGGGACCCGCGCCCCGGCCACGTCCACTGGCACTTCACCGACTTCGCCAGCTACCGGCTGCTGAAGGCCGACAAGAAGGAGGCGGTCCGCAGCGGCAAGGAGGCGTTCTGCCTCGCCAACACCGACGCCGTCGACTACACGGTGAAGAACGCCAACTGGCACCCGAACAACACCGACCTGTCCACCGCCTGCGGCCAGGAGAACTCCATCTCCGTCCGCGAGGTCCTGGACGTCGGCTCCGGTGACACCTACACCCAGGACCTGCCGGGCCAGTCCTTCGACATCACGGACCTGCCCAACGGCACCTACTACATCCAGGTCCTCGCCAACCCGGCCAAGCGGCTGAAGGAGACCAACCTCGACAACAACAGCGCCCTGCGCAAGGTCGTCCTCGGCGGCACCCCCGGCCGACGCACCGTCAAGGTCCCGGCCCACGAGCTCGTGAACGCGAACTGACACCGGCGCGCACCCGATGTACCCACCGAGCCGGCCCGAACGGGCCGGCTCGGTCGTCATGTCGTCACGTCCGGCAAGGAACCTCACGGATCCCCACATCGGCCAACAACGACATGCGACAGGATTCTTGACCGGGCATCAGCGGATTCCTACGCTCCCTTCCCGTGGGAGCGTTCCCACACGCTGACGCGGCAGGGCGAGCGCACCCTCCGACCTGCGCGCCACCACCCCCGCCCCCCACGTCATCCACGCCGCCTGACCGGCACGCGCCGTCATCGGGGTGCATCCGTGTGCCCCGTGGCGACGAAACAACCCCATGGAGCGTGTACGCCACAGCAGCCGGTGAAACGGATCAGCCCATGGACATTCCCACCCCTGGCGACGGACCCCTGTGCCTGGTCACCGGCGCGAGCGGCTACATCGGGGGCCGCCTCGTACCGGAGCTGCTCGACAAGGGGTACCGGGTGCGCTGTCTCGCCCGGCACCCCGACAAGCTCCGGGACTTCCCCTGGGCCGACCGGGTGGAGACCGTACGCGGCGATGTCACGGTCGCCGAGAGCCTCCGCGAGGCGTTCGCCGGCGTCGACGTCGCCTACTACCTCGTGCACTCCATGAGCTCCACGGCACGCTTCGAGGACGCCGACCGGCTCGCCGCCCGCACGTTCGCCGCCGAGGCCCGTGCCGCCGGGGTGCGGCGCATCGTCTACCTCGGCGGCCTGGTCCCGAGCGGAGTGCCGGAGAGCGAGCTCTCGCCGCATCTGCGCTCCCGCACCGAGGTGGGCCGCATCCTCCTCGACTCGGGCGTCCCCACCGCCGTGCTCCGCGCGGCCGTCGTCATCGGCTCCGGTTCGGCCTCCTTCGAGATGCTCCGCTACCTCACCGAGCGGCTCCCTGTCATGGTCACCCCCAGGTGGGTCGACACCCGCGTCCAGCCCATCGCGGTCCGCGACGTGCTGAGGTACCTGGCGGAGAGCGCCGCCCTGCCCGCCGACGTGAACCGGACCTTCGACGTCGGCGGCCCCGACGTGCTCACGTACCGGGAGATGATGGGACGGTACGCGGAGGTCGCCGGGCTCCGCAGGCGGATCATCGTCCCCGTGCCGGTGCTCACCCCCCGGCTGTCCAGCCAGTGGATCGGCCTCGTCACACCGGTACCGGCCTCCCTGGCCCGCCCCCTCACCGAATCGCTGCGGCACGAGGTGGTCTGCACCGAGCACGACATCGCCCGCCACGTCCCCGACCTTCCCGGCCGGCCCCTCCCCTTCACCGAGGCCCTCCGGCTGGCCCTCCGCCGCGTGCGGGAAGCACGGGTCACCACCCGCTGGTCCTCCGCCGCACCGCCCGGGGCACCCAGCGACCCGCTCCCGACCGACCCGGACTGGGCGGGCGGCAGCCTCTACACGGACGAGCGGTCCCACACCGTCGACGCGAGCCCCGACGCGCTGTGGCGGGTCATCGAGGGGGTCGGCGGGGAGAACGGCTGGTACTCCTTCCCGCTGGCCTGGGCCGTCAGGGGATGGGCCGACCGGGTCGCCGGGGGAGTGGGACTGCGCCGGGGCCGGAGGGACGCGTCACACCTCCGGGTCGGCGACGCCCTGGACTTCTGGCGGGTGGAGGCGATGGACCGCGGGCGCCTGCTGCGCCTCCGGGCCGAGATGCGTCTCCCCGGTCTGGCCTGGCTGGAGATGGCGGTGGACCGGGACGAGCGGGGCCGCACGTCGTACCGGCAGCGGGCGATCTTCCACCCCCGCGGCCTCGCCGGGCAGGCGTACTGGTGGGGCGTCTCGCCCTTCCACGCCGTGGTCTTCGGCGGCATGGCCAGGAACATCGCCCGGACCGCCGAGCGGGAGAGCGAGCGGACGGGCGCGGCACCGGGCGGAGGGTGATCCCCGGGCGCGTGGGCGCGCCGGTGCCGGTTCGGCACGCACGGGGGCGAGCCGGTCCGTCCCGTGCATCCGGCGGCTCGCGAACGGGGGAACCGCGAGGGCAGGAGTGCCACACCAGTGCCCCGGCGCGGCGCCGCGCGTCCGTGACCGGCGGCCGAGCAGGGAGGACGCGATGACCGTCTCCGTCGTTCTGTACACCTCGGACCTCAGGGTCCACGACCATCCGCCGCTGAGGGCGGCGGCCCACGGGGCCGACGAGGTGGTGCCGCTGTTCGTCCGCGACCCGGCGGTGGCCCGCGCCGGATTCGCGGTGCCCAACCGGCTGGCCTTCCTCGCGGACTGTCTGGAGGACCTCGACCGGTCCCTGCGGGAGCGGGGCGGCCGTCTCGTGGTGCGGGAGGGCGACACGGTCTCCGAGGTGCGGGCCGTGGTGCGGCAGACCGACGCCGACGAGGTCCACATGGCCGCCGGCGTGACGGCCTTCGCCCGGCGGCGGGAGGCCCGGCTCCGCGAGGCGCTGGAGGAGGACGGCTGCCGGCTGTACGTGCACGACGGCGTGGTCACCGTCGTCCCGCCCGGCGACGTCGTCCCGCAGGGCTCGGACCACTTCGCCGTCTTCACGCCCTACCACCGCCGCTGGGCCGCCGAGCCCCTCCGGACGCCGTTCGCGGCCCCGAGAACGCTGCGCGTCCCGTCGGGCCCCCGCTCCGAGCCCGTCCCGCGGCGCTCCGCCGTCCCGGACGTGTCACCGGCCCTCCTCGTGGGCGGGGAGCGCGAGGGGCGCAAGCGGCTCACCTCATGGCTGGCGGCTCATCTCGACGGATACGAGGAGCGACACGACGACCTGGCGGGCGACGCCACCTCCCGCCTCTCGCCCTACCTCCACTTCGGCGCCCTCTCCGCCACCGAGGTCGTGCACCGGGCGGCCGCACGCGGCGGGGCGGGCGCCGACGCGTTCGTACGGCAGCTCTGCTGGCGGGACTTCCACCACCAGGTGCTGGCCGCGCGCCCCGAGGCGGCCGACGCCGACTACCGGAGCCGGTCCGGGCGGTGGCGGACCGGCGCGGACGCGGAGGCGGACCTCGCGGCCTGGCGCGAGGGCCGCACCGGCTATCCCCTCGTCGACGCCGCCATGCGGCAGCTCGCCCACGAGGGGTGGATGCACAACCGGGGCAGGCTGGTCACGGCCTCCTTCCTGGCGAAGACCCTCTGCGTCGACTGGCGCGAGGGGGCCCGTCACTTCCTCGGCCTGCTGGTGGACGGCGACGTGGCGAACAACCAGCTCAACTGGCAGTGGGTGGCCGGCACCGGCACCGACACCCGCCCCCACCGCGTCCTCAACCCGGTCGCCCAGGCCAAGCGGTACGACCCCGAGGGCGGTTACGTCCGCCGCTGGGTGCCGGAACTGGCGGGTCTCGACGGGCCGGCCGTCCACGAGCCGTGGCGGCTCACGGGGCTGGACCGGGCTGCCTTCGACTATCCGGATCCGCTGGTCGACCTCTCGGAAGGGCTGGCGCGCTTCCGCCGGCTCCGAGTCCCTTCCTGAGCGCGCGGCGCGCCCGTGAGGGCATCTCCGGAAGATTTCGATGCGGAAACGACGCATGTTGTTCCCCGGGTGCGGTCGGCGGGACCGTGAGGGAGCACGGCCTCTCCGAGGTCCCGGCAGAGGAGGAAGCGTCATGACCGCAGACCGGACGAGCGGAGTGCTCGCTGTCGCGGAGGACCCCGCCGACGCCGACGACCGGATCGCCCGCGGCCTGGTCGGCGGCGACGAACGGTGTCTGGCCGCCGCGTACCGGCGCTGGAGCCCCCTGGTCCACGCCCTGGCCGCCCGAACCCTGGGCGACCCCCGCGAGGCGGAGGACGTCACCCAGCAGGTGTTCGTCGCCGTCTGGCGGGGCCGGGCGAACTTCCGTCCCGAGCGGGGCACCCTGAGCGCCTGGCTCGTCGGTATCACCCGCCGGAAGGTCGCCGACGCGCTGACCGCGCGCACCCGCCGCACGCGGCTCACGGAGTCCCTCGGCGCCTCCCTGGAGCACGAGGGCCGCAGGGACGAGGAGCCCGAGCGGGTCCTCGAACGGCTGATCGTCACCGAGGAGTTGTCCCGCCTGCCCCGCGTGCAGCGCGACGTCCTGGAACTCGCCTACTTCGCCGACCTGACCCAGACCCAGATCGCCGACCGCACGGGAATGCCGCTCGGCACGGTCAAGAGCCATACCCGGCGCGGCCTCCGGCGCATGCGGAACAGCCTCGAACTCGCCGGCGTCCACGCCGCCCGCTGACCCGTGCCGGATCGCCGCCCGGCCCTCCGCCGGTCAGGCTCCGGTGCCCGCGGCCCGCCCGTCCCCGTCCGCGGCCGGTTCTCCGTACAGCCGGGAGACGACGTCGATCGCCTCCCGCAGGCCGGCGGGGCGTGCCGTACCGGCGTCGGGGGTGCGGCCGCGCCAGCCCGGGCCCGCGAGGACGACCAGAGGGGCGGTGCGCGCGCCCCGTACGCCGAACTCCGTGCCCGCGACGTGCCGGGCCAGGGCGTGGTTCGCGGTGGAGCGGGCCTGGGACCACAGGACGACGGCGGCCGGTCCCGACCGGCGTACCGCCGCGTCGAGGGCCTCGGCGGGCACGGCGGCGCCGAACATCCGTGTCGGCAGGCCCTGTTCGGCGAGAGCGGCGGTGAGTGCCTCCAGGGGCAGCGTGTGCTGCTCCGAGGGGACACAGGCCAGCACGGTGGGAGGCGCCTGGGGGGCGGCCGGCGGTCCGGTGACGGCGGCCCGCCGCAGGGCGGTGGAGACGTGCCAGGAGAGCAGGTGCTCGACCTCGACGTACCGGTCGCCCGACGACTCCCACTTGCGGCCCACCGCGTGGAGCGTCGGGGTCATGATCTCCTCCCAGGCGGTGACGAGCCCGTACGTCGCCAGCGCCGACCGGAGGATGGCCTCCATGAGAGGCCCGTCGAGGCGCACGGCGGCCCGGGCGAGCCCGCGGCACTCCTGCCGCACGTCGCCCAGCGGCAGACCGCTGCCGGCCGTGGCGCCCCCGGCCGGGTGGGGACGCGGTTCCGGCGTCTGCGGGGACCGCGCGTGCCGGGCGGCCCGCGCGGCCTCCGCGGCCTCCGCGGGCGGGACGCCGGACGCCGTGAGCCGGCACATCTCCTCCAGCACCGCGACGTCCGCGGGGCTCCAGCGCCGGTGCCGCCCGTCCGCGCGGACGGCGGGCCCGATGCCGTACCGCCGGTCCCAGGACCGCACGGTGGTGGGGGAGACCCCCAGGCGTCGGGCGACGGCGCCCGTGGTGATGCCGTGCGCGGTGTCGTCCATGGCCACCACGATACGACGCGGAAACGGTGCGAGCCTCCCGGGCGGTGCGGCGGGACCGCCGACGAGAGGTCCCCGCCCCCTTGACCCCCCGCGGCGCCGCCCACTACCTTGCCGTCGACATCACCACCCGTGGCTCCCGGAAGGAGGCGACCCGCAGATGCTCACCTACTCTGACCTCGGCCGCCTCGCCGAGTGCACCGCCTGGGTCCCGGGCCGCATCGCGCACGGCTGCTGAGCGCCGTCTCCTCACGTGCCCTCTCGTGGCACCGCGTGGGTCTCCCCACTTCCTTCCTTCCCCCGGCACCTCGCTGCCGTGTGCCGTCCCGCGCCCGCTCCCTCTCCACGCTCCCGTGGCGCGTCCCAGAACAGAAAGCCGCCCGAAGAATGATGCCTTTGACGTACGTGTCGACCGAGCGCCGAATCGAGGACCTGACGTGACAGCGGCACGGATCACGGTCAACGGGCAGGACACCCCGATCGCACCTGCCGCCCCCCACACCTCCCTGCTGGACCTCCTGCGCGAGCGCGGTCTCACCGGCACCAAGGAGGGCTGCGCCGAAGGCGAGTGCGGCGCCTGCGCGGTCCTGGTCGCCCGGCCGGGGACGCACGAGGCCACCGACTGGGTGGCCGTCAACGCCTGCCTCCTCCCGGCCGCGTCGCTCGACGGACAGGAGGTCGTCACCTCCGAAGGGCTCGCCCCCACCACCGGCGTCGGCGACACCTGCGCGCTGCACCCGGTGCAGGCGGAGATGGCGGCCCGCGGCGGCTCCCAGTGCGGCTACTGCACACCGGGTTTCGTCTGCAGCATGGCCGCCGAGTACTACCGCCCCGACCGCCGGCCGCACGCGGACCCGGCCGGCCCCGGCGGCGACCCCGAGCACGGTCCCAACGGTTTCGACCTCCACGCGCTGAGCGGCAACCTGTGCCGGTGCACCGGCTACCGCCCCATCCGCGACGCCGCGTTCGCCGTCGGCACGCCCGCCGAGGACGACCCCCTGGCCCGGCGCCGGGAGCAGTCCCCGCCGGAACCGGTGGCCACCACGTACACCCGGGACGGCAGCACGTACCTGCGGAAGAGCACCCTGGACGAGACCCTGCGGCTGCTGCGCGAGCGCCCCGACGCGGTGGTGGTCGCCGGCTCGACCGACTGGGGCGTCGAGGTCAACATCCGGTCCCGGCGGGCGGACTGCGTCGTCGCCGTCGACCGGCTGCCCGAACTCCGCGAGCTTCGGGTCGCGTCCGACCACATCGAGATCGGGGCGGCACTGACGCTCACCGAGATCGAACGCCGCCTCGGCGGAGCCGTACCCCTCCTCGCCGCGCTCCTCCCGCAGTTCGCGTCCCGGCTGATCCGCAACGGCGCGACCCTCGGCGGCAACCTGGGGACCGGATCCCCCATCGGCGACAGCCCGCCGGCCCTGCTCGCGCTGGAGGCGTCGGTGCTGCTCGCCGACGCCGACGGCGAGCGCGAGGTCCCGCTGGCGGAGTACTTCACCGGCTACCGGCAGAGCGTGCGCCGGCCCGGCGAGCTGATCCGCGCGGTCCGCGTCCCGCTGCCCCTGTCGCCGGTCACCGCCTTCCACAAGATCGCCAAGCGGCGCTTCGACGACATCTCCAGCGTGGCCGTCGCCTTCGCCCTCGACATCGTGGACGGGACCGTCCGCAAGGCCCGCATCGGCCTGGGCGGCGTGGCGGCCACCCCGATCCGCGCCCTCGCCGCCGAGGCGGCCCTGGAGGGCGAGCCGTGGACGGCGGAGACCGTCGAGGCCGCGGCCCGGGTGCTGCGGACCGAGGGCACCCCCCTGGACGACCATCGCGCGAGCGCCGCCTACCGCGCCGAGATGCTCGGCCAGAGCCTGAGAAAGCTGTACGCGCGAGCCACCGAGGCGGTGTCGTCATGAGCCGGTTGTCCGAACGTCCCGAGAACCCCGTCGTCGGCGTCTCGATGCCCCACGAGAGCGCCCACCTGCACGTCACGGGCGCCGCCCTATACACCGACGACCTGGTGCACCGCACCAAGGACGTGCTGCACGCCCATCCCGTCCAGGTCATGAAGGCCCACGGCAGGATCACCGCGCTGCGCACCGCGCCCGCGCTCGCCGTGCCCGGCGTGGTCCGCGTGCTGACCGGCGCCGACGTGCCCGGGGTCAACGACGCCGGGATGAAGCACGACGAACCGCTCTTCCCCGACGAGGTCATGTTCCACGGCCACGCGGTGGCCTGGGTGCTCGGCGAGACCCTGGAGGCGGCGCGTCTCGGCGCGGCAGCCGTCGAGGTGGAGCTCGACGAACTGCCCTCCGTGATCGCCCTGCGGGACGCGATCGCGGCGGACAGCTTCCACGGCGCCCGCCCCGAGCTCCTCACCGGCGACGTCGACGCCGGCTTCGCCGACTCCGCGCACGTCTTCTCGGGCGAGTTCGAGTTCTCCGACCAGGAGCACTTCTACCTGGAGACGCACGCCGCGCTGGCCCTCGTCGACGAGAACGGGCAGGTGTTCGTCCAGAGCAGCACCCAACACCCCTCGGAGACACAGGAGATCGTCGCGCACGTCCTCGGCGTTCCCAGCCACGAGGTGACCGTGCAGTGCCTGCGGATGGGCGGCGGCTTCGGCGGCAAGGAGATGCAGCCGCACGGCTTCGCGGCCGTCGCCGCGCTCGGCGCCAGGCTGACCGGCCGACCGGTCCGGGTGCGCCTCACCCGGACCCAGGACCTGACCATGTCCGGCAAGCGCCACGGCTTCCACGCCGCGTGGCGGATCGGCTTCGACGCCGACGGCCGCGTCCAGGCCCTGGACGCCACCCTGACCGCGGACGGCGGCTGGAGCCTGGACCTCTCCGAGCCGGTGGTCGCCCGCGCGCTCTGCCACATCGACAACACCTACTGGATCCCGAACGCCCGCGTCACCGGCCGCATCGCCAAGACCCACAAGGTCTCCAACACCGCCTTCCGCGGCTTCGGCGGCCCCCAGGGCATGCTGGTGATCGAGGACATCATGGGCAGGTGCGCCCCGCTCCTCGGCCTCGACCCGATGGAGCTGCGGGAGCGCAACTTCTACCGGCCCGGGCAGGGGCAGACGACACCGTACGGACAGCCGGTCAGCCAGCCCGAGCGGATCAGCACCGTCTGGCGGCAGGTGCGGTCCGACGGTGACGTCGACCACCGCCGGCGCGAGATCGCGGCGTTCAACGCCGCGCACCCGCACACCAAGCGCGGCCTCGCGGTCACCGGCATCAAGTTCGGCATCTCGTTCAACCTCACCGCCTTCAACCAGGCGGGCGCGCTGGTGCTGATCTACAAGGACGGCTCCGTCCTGATCAACCACGGCGGAACCGAGATGGGCCAGGGCCTCCACACCAAGATGCTGCAGGTGGCGACGACCACCCTGGGCATCCCGCCGCACAGGGTCCGCCTCGCCCCGACCCGTACCGACAAGGTGCCCAACACCTCGGCCACCGCCGCCAGTTCCGGAGCGGACCTGAACGGCGCCGCGGTGAAGAACGCCTGCGAGCAGCTGCGCGACCGGCTGACGCAGGTGGCCGCCACCCGCCTGGGAGCGAACGCCTCGGACGTCCGCATCGTCGAGGGAGTCGCGCGGGTCCTCGGCAAGGACGAGGAACTGGCCTGGGACGAGCTGGTGCGCACCGCGTACCTCCAGCGGGTGCAGCTGTCGGCGGCCGGCTTCTACCGGACCGAGGGCCTGCACTGGGACGCGCGGACGTTCAGGGGCTCGCCGTTCAAGTACTTCTCCTACGGCGCCGCGGCGGCCGAGGTCGAGGTGGACGGCTTCACCGGCGCGTACCGGATCCGGCGGGTGGACATCGTGCACGACGTCGGCGACAGCCTCTCCCCGATGATCGACATCGGCCAGGTCGAGGGCGGCTTCGTACAGGGCGCGGGCTGGCTGACCCTGGAGGACCTGCGCTGGGACACCGGCGACGGGCCGGACCGCGGCCGGCTGCTGACGCAGGCGGCGAGCACGTACAAGCTGCCCAGCTTCTCGGAGATGCCCGAGGAGTTCCACGTCCGGCTCCTCGAGAACGCCACCGAGGAAGGAGCCGTCTACGGTTCCAAGGCCGTGGGCGAGCCGCCCCTCATGCTGGCGTTCTCGGTGCGCGAGGCGCTGCGGCAGGCCGCCGCGGCGTTCGGGCCCGCCGGAGCGAGCGTGGAACTCGCCTCGCCCGCCACGCCGGAGGCGGTGTACTGGGCGATCCAGGCGGCCCGCGCCGCGGACCCCTCCCCGGACGCCGAGGCCGAAGTGTCGCACCGTGCCTGACATGACCTGGGTCACCGCGGTCGCGGGGCTGCGAGCACGCCGGGAGCCCGGCGTGCTCGTGACCGTCGCGACCGTGCGCGGCCACGCCCCCCGCAAGGCCGGCGCGAAACTCGTCGTGGGTCCGACCGGTACGTGGGGCTCGATCGGCGGCGGCAACGTCGAGGCCGTCGCCGTCGACCGGGCCCGGGAGCTGATGGCCGCGTCCGCCTCCGAACCGGAGCTGCTCGACTTCGCCCTGAACGACAAGGTGACCAACCGGCACGGCGTCCAGTGCTGCGGCGGCACGGTGTCGGTGCTGCTCGAACCCCTCCCGGTGGTACGGGCGGTGGCCGTCTTCGGCGTCGGACACGTCGGGACGGAACTGGCGCGGATCCTGGCGCGTCAGGACCTCGACCTCCATCTGGTCGACAGCCGGGAGGACGTCCTCGCCGAGGAGCGGCTCGCCGCCCTCACGGACGCCGTCGCGCGGATACGGGTGCACCACACGCCCCTGCTGCCCGAGGAGGTCCTCGCGGAACTCCCGCAGGGCACGCACGTCCTGATCATGACGCACGACCACGCGGAGGACGCCGCCCTGTGCGACGCGGCCCTGCGCACACCGCACCTCGGCTCCATCGGCCTGATCGGGTCGGCGGCCAAGTGGGCGCGGTTCCGCGCCCGTCTCCTCACGGAGGGGGGCCACGACGAGGCCACCGTCGACCGGATCAAGACGCCGATCGGACTGCCCGACATCACCGGCAAGGAACCCGCGACCATCGCCGTGAGCGTCGCCGCCGACCTGCTCCGCACCTTCGAGACGGAGGCCACCTGACGGTCGGACGTGCCCGCCGGCCGGACGTCCCGTACGTCGGCGCCGTCACGGCAGGACGACCTCGCGGGCCGGCCGACGCCGGCGCGCCGGGCCAGCCGGGTCGTGGCCCGCGACCTCGTGGTCGTCCCGCAGCCGCGTCTCACCGGCCGGGCGGCGGCTGCCCGACCTCCGTCTCCGGCGCCGGGCCGTTCGGGCCGCGGAAGCGGGCGAACGCCTTTCCGAAGCTCTTCCAGGGCGAGTCGTCCTGCCTGGTCGCCGCGGGCGGTGCCGTCCGGACGGGGCCCTCGCCGCCGTTCGCCGCGGCGAGGGCTTCCAGCGCCGCCTCGGCGGCCTCCCGGTACGCGTCGCAGGACGTGGTCATGGCCTCGAGCGCCTTGGCGTACCGGGTGACCATGGCCTGCGCGTGCGCCAGTTCCTCGGCCGGGGTGAGCAGGTGCCAGCCCTGGCGCAGCCGCGTCAGGGCCTGCTCGGCCTCGGCCGGCATCGGCTGGGGCAGGGCGGCGAACTCCTCGATCTTGCGGATGAGTTCGGTCGGCTCCGTACCGTCCAGGAACACGTTGCGCACCGTGAAGCGCTCCTCGTCGTCCTCCGGCGGGCGCGGTGCCGGGGGCAGGACGACGGCGCCGCCGCGCGGCAGCCCCACACCCAGCTCACGCCTCATCACGAAGTCGGCGATCAGGGCCTGTTCGGGCGTGGCCCGGTGCTCGACCACCCGGTGGCGCAGGCCGGGCGGCAGGAACGCCGTGACCGGCCGGCGGCCCAGCGCGTCCGGCGTCATCGCCTCGTGCACCACGACGTGGATGAACCAGCTCTGCCGGATGCAGGCCCGCAGCAGGCGCCGCAGGTCGTCGTCGTCCTTCGGCAGGTGGTTCGGCGTCCGCAGCCGCACACCCGGGACCGTCTCGTGGTCCCACGCGACCTGGTCGCTGTCGGGCCAGAAGACGGTGGCCGGCGAGGGCCAGCTCGCCTCCCACGCCCGCTCGGCCTCGGCGGCGAGGACCCAGAGGACGCCCTCGCGCTTCATGGCGCGGGACTCCGGCTGGTACGTGGTCAGTTGGGCCCGCACCGTCACGTCGTCGGCCACGCGCCAGCGGGCCTCGAAGAGGCGGCGGGCGGAGGGGCCGGGGTCGGCGGACTCGTCCCGGGGGTACAGGTCGGTGGAGCGCGCCGCCTCGACGGGGTCGAGATCCAGGAAGTCGTCGATCACCCGGGCCGCCTTGAGGGCGATCAGGTTGCGCCGGACGTCCTGCTCGGGCTCGGGCCCGAGGTGACGCCCGCGCCCGACCCAGGCGGTGTCGGGGACGGTGGTCGATGAGGTCGTGTTCTTGGCCATGGAACCGTTCGGTGGGCGATGGCGATCAGGGCCTGACCAGTATGGTCCGCGGCCCGGGGGAAGGACGAGGCGACCCGTCACACCGGGCCGGCGGGCGCGCCGCTCGCCCGACCGGTCAGCAGCGCCTCCGCGGCGGCCGTCGCCACCACCTCGGCCACGGTGGACAGGGCGGGCGAGTCGAGCTTCCACTGCTGCCAGTACAGCGGGACGTCCATGGGCCGCCCCGGCGCCAGCTCCACCAGCCGCCCCGAGCGCAACAGCGGCTCCGCCTGCGGCTCGGGCACCATGCCCCAGCCGAGGCCGAACGCCACCGCGTCCCGGAACCCGTCGGAGGTCGGCACCAGATGGCGCACGGGCCCCGCGCCCCACCGGCCCCCGGTGAGCGACTGCACGAAGGCGTCCTGCAGGCGGTCACGCCGGTCGAAGACCACCGTCGGCGCCTCGCGCAGCGCCTCCGGCAGGGGCCCGGCGAGATGGGCGGCGGCGAACCCGGGCGTGGCCGCCGCCCGGTAGCGGGCCAGGCCGAGCCGCCGTACCGTGCAGCCGGCCACCGGGTCGGGGGACGACGTGACGGCCGCCATCACCTGCCCCTCGCGCAGCAGGGCGGTGGTGTGGGCCTCGTCCTCGCGGTGGAGCTCGAAACAGATCGGCGGATCCTGCGGCACCCGGGTCAGCGCGGGCAGGAACCAGGTGGCCAGCGAGTCGGCGTTCACCGCGATCGGCACCCGGACCGGCCCGGGCTCGGCCGCCAGGCCCAGCTCGGCGCGCGCGTCCCGCTCCAGCCGGGCCAGCTGGCGGGCGAACCGCACCACCACCTCGCCGGACTCGGTGGGACGCACCGGCTTGGTGCGCATCAGCAGCACCCGGCCGGTGCGCTGCTCCAACGCCTTGACGCGCTGGCTGACGGCGGACGGCGTCACGTGCAGGGCCGCGGCCGCGGCGTCGAAGGTGCCCTCGTCGACCACCGCGAGCAGTGTCCGCACCTGGTCCAGGGGAAGCTCATCCATAAGTACGGCTAAGGGTACCTAAGAATCTTTAGCTGTACTCATCGGCTGACGGTTCCTACGGTCGCATTCATGACCAGCAGCCTCCTCGCCGCCGTACTCGCCGGTTTCGGAACCGGACTCTCCCTCATCGTCGCCATCGGCGCCCAGAACGCCTTCGTCCTGCGCCAGGGCGCCCGCCGCCACGCGGTCCTCGCCGTGGTCGCGATCTGCGCCGTCTCGGACGCGGTCCTGATCGCCCTCGGCGTGGCCGGCGTCGGCGCGGTCGTCACGGCGTGGCCGGCCGCGCTGACCGTCGTGGGCCTGGCCGGCGGGGCGTTCCTGCTCGCCTACGGCTTCCTCGCCGCCCGGCGCGTCCTGCGCCCCGACGCCTCCGCCGCCCTCACCGCCGGCGGCCCCGACGCCGGCTCGGCCCGCCGGGCCGTCCTCACCTGCCTGGCGATGACGTGGCTGAACCCGCACGTGTACCTCGACACCGTCCTGCTCCTGGGCTCGCTCGCCTCCGACCGCGGCGACCTGCGCTGGGCCTTCGGCGTCGGCGCGGCCCTGGCCAGCCTGACCTGGTTCTTCGCCCTGGGCTTCGGCGCCCGGCTCCTCAGCGGCATCCTGTCCCGCCCGAAGGCATGGCGCGTCCTGGACGGCCTGGTCGCGGCGACCATGCTGACGATGGGCGGCATGCTGGTGGCCGGCGCCTGACGCGCGCCGCGGCAGGCCGCGAGACGCTTCAGCGGTCCGCGGATCCGGGTTCGGCCATGCGGCGGTGGACCGCTGCCTTGACGCTGTCGGGCAGCACCTTGTTGGCCAGCGCCTGCGCCTTGGTCTTCAGCGAGCCGGCGACGACCTTGTCCCTGCCGGCGAAGAGGGCGTCGAGACCCTGCGCGGCCACCTGGGCGGGATCGGCCTTCCGGCTCCGGCCGACCTTGGTGTCGTCCATGTCGGCGCGGTGGAAGCAGTCGGTCTCGGTGGGGCCGGGCATCAAGGCGGTCACCGTCAGCGGCGTGTCCTTGAGCTCGTTCTGCAACGCCTGGGAGAAGGACTGCAGGAACGACTTCGACGCGTTGTACACGGAGTGGAACGGGCCCGGCATGGCGGAGGCGACGGACGAGGTGATCAACACCCGTCCCTCGCCCGCCGCGGCCATCGACCGCAGCAGCCGCTTGGCCAGGTGCACCGTGGAGCGGACGTTCAGATCGATGATCTCGAACTCGTCCTCCAGCTCGGTGTCGAGGAAGGCCCCGCCCTCCCCGACGCCGGCGTTGAGCACCGCGACCGCCACCGGACGCCCGGTGGCGGCCACCGCCGCCACGAGACGCTCCGCCTCCGCGTAGCTGCGCAGGTCGGCCCGGACCGGCTGCACGTGCGCTCCGGTGCGTCGGCTGATCTCCTCCGCCGCGGGCCGCAGCCGTTCCTCGTCGGCCGAGTTCACGATCAGGTCGAAGCCCCGCTCGGCGAGCTGCCGGGCGAGCTCGAACCCGATGCCACTCGACGCGCCCGTCACGATCGCGAGTTCTCGGTTCTGGGTCATGCACCGCGCCTACCCGCAGGGGGCCCGCCATGCCCCCGCACACGCAGCTCGACACCGTTGCCGGGGAGGGTGGGGACGCGGCACAGCGGGATGGCGAGGTCCTGCTCGGGGACGTCGTAGTCGAGCCGTGCGAGTTCCGTCGCGAGGACCGCGAGCACCGTGACGGTGATGTCCTCGCCCGGGCACCGATGGCCGCGGGACGCGTCCCCGCCCCCCTGGGGGACGAGGACGTCCAGCGGGTTCCGCGGCCGGCCGGGGCTGGTGAACCGGTGCGGATCGAATCGGTACGGGTGCTCCCACAGGACCGGATCGTGGTTCTGGCCGTACAGGTCGAGCAGGACCAGGGTGTCCCGGGGGATGCCCTCACCGCGCCACGTCAGGTCCTGTGCCGCGAGCCCTCCCACGAACGGGGCGAACGGGTAGAAGCGGCGCACCTCGTGCGCGAACGCTTCGGCGTGCGCGCCGGAGGCGTCGGCGCGCAGCAGGTCGCGATGGGCGGGCCACCGGTGCAGGGCATGGGCCGCGAAGGCGGCGAACCAGGCGATGGCGACGGTGGGCCGGATGATGTTCAGCATCTCGACCGCGGCGGTCGCGGGGGAGAGGAGCGCCCCGTCCCGGTCCCGGTGCCAGGCCACCGTCTGCAGCACCGAACCCCCGGTGTCCGCCTCCGGGGTCCGGCGCGCCTCCGTGACCAGGTCGGCGAAGGCCCGCTCCTGGCGGCGACGGGCCCGGCGGGCGCGGAGGTGGCGGGGGCCGGGAGCGGCGAATCCGTCGACCATGGCGGTGCAGTCACGGGCCAGCCCGGCGGTCGCCTCGTCGGAGAGCGGCACGCCCGCCCAGTCCCGGACGGCGAGGGCGAGGACACGGGCGGCCTCCTCGAAGAGCACGACGTGCTGTCCCCGTCGGGCGGCCATCGCCTCCCGCCAGCGCCGGCCGACGGTCCGGCCCAGCGCGGCGACGCCGGCGTCCTCCGTGAGGAGGGCCACGAACAGCGCCTTCCGCACCCGGTGTGCCTCACCGTCGAGCGTGTGGACGGCACCTCGGCCGAACAGCGTGTCGAGGACGGGGCCGGGGAGGGCCCCGGTCCGCACGACGTGCTTCTCGTCGTAGAAGAAGGCGGCGGCTTCGGGGCCGCGCAGGGCGACGGCGGGCCGGCCGAGCAGGCGGCAGCGGACGCTGCCGTCGAGGCTGTGGCGCATCCGGTCGGGCAGCCACGCGTAGCCCTGGGCGAGCAGCCCGAGCGTGCTGTCCGTCCACGGCGCGACGTTCCTGGAGGGGCTCATGGGAGGCGCGTACCCGGTGCGGCACCGCGGACACGCCTCCGGTGACCGCCGCCACCCGTACGGGGCGGCCGGCGGACGTCAGTCGCGTCGGGCACGGTGGAGCGGGGTGCGCGGGCCGTGCCGCCGCAGGGCGGCGCGGGCGGCGTTCGCACCGGGCGCGCCGTGGACTCCTCCGCCGGGGTGGGCGGCGGCGGAGGCGAGGTAGAGGTGCCTGACGGGGGTCTCGGGCCGGCCGGTCCCCGGGACGGGGCGGAAGACCGTCTGCTGGTGCAGGGCCGCGGTCCCGTTGTTGACGGCTCCGTTGTGGAGGTTCTGGTCCATGCGCTGGAGAGTGGTCGGGGCCAGGATCCGGCGGGCGGCGATCAGGGCGCGGAAGCCGGGTGCGAAGCGTTCCACCTGTGCCTCGACGCGCGCGGCCATGGCCTCCTGCTCACGGGCGTCCCAGCGGCCGGTGACGCCGTCGGGGCCGGCGTCGGCGGTGATGTGCTGCGGGAGGTGGGTGTAGGCCCACGCGGACTCCGTGCCCGCGGGGGAGCGGCTGGGATCGGCCGTGGTCATCTGGCCGAAGAGGACGAACGGTTCGTCGGGGACGTGCCCGGTGGCGATCTGCGCGGCGAACCGGGTCAGGCCGTCGACGCCGTCGGCCAGGTGTACGGTGCCCGCCCCGACGGCCCCCTGCGCGGTCCACGGGACCGGGCCGGTCAGCGCCCAGTCGACCTTGAACGTGGCCGAGTCCCACTGGAAGCGCTCCAGGTCCCTCAGCAGGCGGGCGGACAGGTGCTCCTCGCCCACGAGGTCCCGGTAGAGGGCCGGTGCCGACGTGTCGGCCAGCACGGCCCGCCGAGCCCTGACGCCTTCCCCGCCCGCGGTGACGACCCCGACCGCCGTACCCCCGCGCACGACGACGGACGTGACCGGCTCCCCGCACCGCAGCACACCGCCCCGACGGCGCAGACGGTGCACCAGGGCCGCCGTGAGGGCCCCGGCGCCACCGACCGGGACCGGAAAGCCGTGGCTCTGGCCGAGCATCGACATCAGCCAGCCGAAGCCGCCGCTGCCCGCCGCCTCCGGAGCCAGGTCGGCGTGCAGCGCGTTGCCCGCCAGCAGCAGCCGGCCGCCCTCCCCGCGGAACTCCTCCTCGCCCAGACGCCGGACGGGCAGCGTCAGGCTGCGGGCCAGCCGCAGCCCGCCGGCGGCCCGGAACCGGCCCGCCAGGCGCAGCCCGGCCCGGACGGGTGGGAAGGGGGTGAAGAGGGCCGAGATCAGGGCGGGCTCCAGCGTGCGCCAGCTGTCGTACATGCGCTGCCAGGCGGCCGCGTCGGCGGCCGCGAACCCGGCGAGCCCCGCGCAGGTGTCCGGGGCCTCGCGTTCGAGCACGGCGCAGCGGCCGTCCGGCAGGGGGTGGGCCAGGACCCGCGGGGCGCGGCTCCAGCGCAGGCCCTCCGAGCCCAGGTCGAGGGCGGCGAGGAGGGGGGAGGCGGCCGCGAGGGGGTAGAAGGCGCTGAACAGGTCCGAGACGTAGTCCGGGTGGACGCCGCGGTCGCTGCGGACCGCGCCCCCGGGGACGTCCTGCGCCTCCAGGACCTCCACGCTCCATCCCGCGTCGGCGAGCAGGTTCGCGGCCACGAGCCCGTTGGGGCCCGCGCCGATCACCACCGCGTCAGGCACGGCCGGCCCTCGTGCGATCCCGCTCCTCCCGGTGCTCGACGACCTCGGCCAGGCGGGCCAGCATGCTCCGGTGCCGGAGCTGGAGCGCCGCCTCGCTCACGCCGTTGTGCAGGACCTGGCCGGGTCCGCGCAGCGGGTGCTCGTCGCAGACGACGAGCGTCTCCTCGCCCCACGGGCGGAGCCGGAGGAAGATCCGCGCCGTGCCGAGCCGTCCGAAAGCGGCCTCCAGCTCCAGCTCCCGGACGAGCTCCTGGTGACGTACGGTCGTCGTCCCTTCGGCGGACCAGGGCCCCAGCCGTACGGTGTACCGGATGCGGGAGCCGACCTCGGGCCAGGACCCGTCCAGGGGCTCGGAACGCGACGTTCCCACCACCCACTCGCCGTACAGTGCCGGATCCGCGAGCACGGCCCACACCGCGGCGGGAGCGTGCCGGATGAGCTGATGACGGACGGCCATGAGGAGTCCTCCTGAGTCGATCAGCGGCTGGGCTGCCCCCGACCGTGGGCGGGGCGTCGCGTCGCCGCTGTTCCGCCGGGTTCACGCCCGGGCGTCTACCCCCGCACGGGGCGCCACACCCCCGGGATCCGTGCGGCACCCGCCGCTTCCGCAGCGTCGACGGGCATTACCTGACGGGTAATCGCCCCCCACCCCCTCGACCGGCAGGGTGATCACACCGGGGCGGCAGCGCCCCGGCGGGAAGCCGCACGAGACACACAAGGGGTGAGCCATGGGTACGGGCCGACGGACGACGGTGAGCATCGCGGTGGTGGCGGCGCTGGTCGCGGGGAGCGTGGTCACCGCTTCCGCGGGGGCGGAGCCCGGCGGGGTCGTGGCCGCCGGCCAGGCGGACTGCCCGGAGGCGCGGGCGAGGGTGGAGCGGCTCGAAGGGCGTCTCACCCCCAACACCTGCGCCTTCCTGCGGCGGCAGATCACCTTCGGCGAGATGCCCACCGGCACCCCGCCCGCCCCCGGCGGGGACGGCCACCCCCGGGTCGCCGCCTACCTCGACATCTTCGACCCCGACGCCTCCCTCTGGGAGGCCGGCTCCGCCGCGCAGCGCGGCCCCGCCGTCATCGGCGCCTCCATCGCGAACTCCCTGCGCCTCGTCCCGAGCCTCAGCTACGAAGGCACCGACGTGGTCGCCGACGGCAGCACCGTCGTCTTCGGCCAGCGCAACGAGGTCACCCTCAAGGGCCGTACCGTCGTCTACCCGCAGATCGCCCGGAACGTCCTCGGCGACGACGGCCGCACGATCCAGGCCCGCCGCTACTACGACCGCGCCGTCCTCTTCCAGGACACGCTGCCCGACACCGCGCCCCCGGCCCTCTTCGCCGGCGTCGCCGACTCCGGCACCGGGCCCCGGCCGCCGCGCCCGCCGCCCCCCGCTTCCGGGCGGGCGAGGTCCCCGCCCGCCTCGCCGCCTGGAACGCCGGGGACACCGGCGCCCTCCTCGGCCGCCTGCCCGGCGCCCGCCTCGCGGGCCCCGGCCTCGCCGCCCCGCTCGCCACCGACGCCGGACGGCGCGCCTACCTGGAGCGGCTGTTCTCCGCGGCCGACCTGCGGCTGCGGGCCGGGCAGGTCGCCGTCGGCGCCACCACGACGTATGTGGAGTGGCACGGCACCGCCACCGTGCACGACGGCACCGCGACCCGGACCGGCGTCCCCTTCGGGATCGTGGAGCGCTTCGGCCCGGGCGGGGAGTGGGAGCTGTACTTCGACACGCTGCCGCTGGTCGCGGACCAGGACGAGATCCGCGAGCTGTTCCGGCGGCTGGCGTCCTAGTCAGACGGGCAGGTTCCAGAGCTGGTTCGAGGTGGCGTTGCAGTCCCAGATCTGCACGACGTTGCCGTTGGTGGTGTCGTAGCCCCGGATGTCCAGGCAGCGGCCGGACTTCGTGTTGACGATCGCTCCGTCGCTCCGGACCCACCACTGCTGGGCGATGTTGCCGTTGCAGGGGCCGGTGTGCACCTGGGTGCCGTTGTCGGTCCGGCCGTTCCAGATGTCCAGGCACACGCCGACGGCGCGGAGGGTGCCGTCGGTGCCGATCTTCCACCGCTGGTTGACGTTGCCGAGACAGTCCCAGATCTGCGTGGGCGTCTTGTTGGCCATGCTGCCGCCGCGCACGTCCAGGCACTTGCCCCCGAGGCCGGTGACCTGCCCGACCGGGCCGGGCGGGACGGCGGACCCGAACGAGACGCCGCCCGCCCACCACGTGCTCGTGCCGAAGCAGCTCGCCGAGTGGGTGCCGTCGCCGGCGACCCAGCTGCTCCACGCCGGCGAGAAGACGTACGAGTTGGTGGTGAAGTCCCACGCCATGCACGTGCCGCCGACGGTCCAGGTCTGCATCGGGTCGAGGCCGGTGCAGGTGGCGGACATGCCGCCCGAGGTGCAGCTGCCGACGCCGCCGGGGCCCGGGACGGTCGTCGCCGCGGACCGCGCGGTGACGGCGGGGCTCTCGGCCGCGCTCGCGGCGGGCGCGGAGAGCGCGGCGGCTCCCGTGAGCAGGGCGGTGGCTAACAGTGCGGCGATACGGCGCATCGAAGGTCCTTACGGAGACGGGGAACCGGGCGGCCCGCCGCCACGCGGTCGTGGTGACGACGTGTCGGTTGTGCGGGTCAGGTGAGAGCTTCGGGCCCGGTGTGAGGACGGTCAACAACGCGGGGTGGAGATCACGCCAGCGGACCGCCCGGCCGATCCGGCCGGAACGCGCAGGGCCCGGCTCCCCGCGCGAGGGGGAGCCGGGCCGGCCGGGTTCAGGCGCAGGCGCCCGCGTTGAGCGTGAAGGCCGTGGGGGAGGAGGTCGAGCCGGTGTGGGTCCCCTGGACTCCGAAGCTCACGGTCGCGCCGGGGGCGATCGTCCGGTTCCAGTCGGTGTTGCGGGCGCTGACGGCCGTGCCGCTCTGGGTGACGGTGGCGTTCCACGCGCTCGTGACGGTCTGGCCGGCCGGGTGGGTCCAGGCCAGCTGCCAGCCGTCCACGGCCGTCGGGCCGGTGTTCCTGACGGTGACGTTCGCGGTGAAGCCGGTGTTCCACGAGTTGGTCACGGTGTACGTCACCGCGCAGGCGGCGGCGGGCGGTTCGCCGCCGCCGTCGGAGGTCCGCTCGGCGGCGTAGGCGGCGAGCCAGGCCAGGGGGGCGTTCCAGTTGACCGCCACTTCGTTGGTCGAGTACGAGTCGATGTGGTCGATGTAGCAGGCCGCGGGGGCGCAGCCGCGCAGCCGCTCCTGGGCCACCGGGTCCTGGAGCGCGCTGTTGGGGCCGCCCGCCAGCGAGCCGGCCGGCGGGTGGGGCAGCGAGGCGTCCAGCTGGTGCGCCCAGAAGCGGTGGTGCTGGTTCTGCGCGGACGTCTCGCCGTGGCCGGTGACGTAGGACAGGCCCAGGGCGTTGCGTCCCAGCAGGTAGTCCATGGTCTCCAGGGCGCCGGCGCGGTAGCGCGCGTCGCCCGTCAGCTCGCCGGCGACCGCCATGACGATCGCGTCGTTGGCGACCTCGCCGTTCGATCCCCAGAAGTAGCCGTCCGCGGGCACGGGGACGGCGTATCCCTGGGCGGCCATCCTGGCGAGGTAGCCGTCGGCCGCGGCGGTCACCGAGGAGCGGATCCGGGCCGTGTCGGCGGCGGGCAGCCCGGTCGGGACGGTGGCCAGGACGAGCCGGCCGAGCGCGGCGGTGTCCGCCCAGCCGAAGCCGTACGGGCTGAAGGCGTCGGCGGAGGTGTGCCAGGACGAGGAGGTGACCGCGTCCCGGTAGGCGCTCTCGCCGGTCGCCGCGTACAGCTCGGCGGCCGCCCAGTAGAACTCGTCCGTGACCCGCGCGTCCTCGTAGGCGCCGCCGCCCGTGCTGTCCGAAGCCGGCGCGTACATCGCCGGGTTGGCCTTCGCGGCGGTCCAGGCACGGCGGGCCGACGCCAGACAGCGGTCGGCGTAGCCGGCGTCGTACGGCCGGATGACCCGGGCGCACTGCGCGGCGGCGGCCGCCAGGTTGAGGGTGGCCGCCGTGGACGGGCGGTGCAGTTCGCGCGGCTGGGGGTCCTGTTCGGGACGCATCGGCATGCCGGTCCAGGCCGCGTCGTGGATCTTGTGGAAGGCCATGCCCGCGAACGGCTTGCCGTCGGGCACCTGCATCCGCATGAGGAAGTCGAGCTCCCAGCGCGCTTCGTCGAGGACGTCGGGCACGCCGTTGCCGCGCTCGGGGACGCGCAGGGTGGAGTCGCCCAGCGCCGCCTCCTTGCCCGCCCGCTCGGCCCGCTCGAAGGAGTTGACGAGCAGCCAGGTGGAGAGGCCGCCGTTGACCACGTACTTGCCGTGGTCGCCGGCGTCGTACCAGCCGCCCCGCACGTCCTGCGTGTAGTCGCACACGCCGGCCTGGCAGGGGACGGAGACGTCGCCCTTGTTGGGCGCGACGCCCAGGTGTCCGGCCGGGCGGGCGTAGGCGGAACCCACCAGGGAGGCGTCGATCGCGATACCGCTGCGCTGGTGGTGGAAGAAGGCCATGGAGTCGGAGCGCAGCGCGTCGTAGAGGTCCGTGCGGATGTCGAAGGGCGCGCTGCTGCTGCCGTCCACGGTCAGGACGTATCCGCTGCCGGTCGCCCGGTGCGCGGAGAAGTCGGCCACCTGGACGGACTGCCCGGAGGGGGCGTCCGCGCCGCGTGGAACGGTCGATCCGGAGGCGACCACCGTGCCGGAGGCGTTCCGCAGCTGCCAGGCGAGCGCCTGGCTCGCCGTGGTGACGACGGTGGCGCGCTTCGGTCCGTCGGGCAGGTAGCCGACCTGGTTGACGCGCACGGCCGAGGTCGCCGCCGCGGTCGTGGCGGACGCGCCCGGGGCGGCCGGTGCGGCCGCGAGGCCGCCGAGGAGGAGCGCGCCCGTGAGGAGCGCGGCGGGTAACGAGGTCATGGCGGGGGGCATGTGCGGCTCCTGCGGGATGTCGTGGGGCGTCGGCGGGACGGGGCGGGGTGGCGCGCGAGCCGGTGGGGAGCGGAGCTCCCCGGAAGGCTCGGCCTCCGTGCGACACAGGGGACGTGGGAGCGCTCCCAAGCAACGGAGGTTAGTGACGCCCGCCGTCCACCGTCAACGGTCGCGACGACGACGGCGAGAAGGCGGCCGCCCGGCCCGCTCGCGGAGGGCGAGACGGTACGACGGGTGCTCCGGCCCCGGGCGAGAGCCTGCCCGGGGCCGGACGGGGGCGGGAGCGGGCGTCAGCGGTTGAAGGTCAGCCGCGGTGCCGCGTTGCGGGCCAGGGTGTGGGCCTGCTCGGGCCACCAGGTGCCCGCCGGCGGGTCGACGATGCCGTACTCGGGGTCGATCGTGCCGCCGGTGTTGCGCGTGCAGCTGCCGTCGGACTCGCCGGGGATCTTGATCCACAGGTAGGCGTCGACGAGCGGGACACCGGTGTCGGCGGTCGGGCGCGGGCCGAGGCCGCGGCCGGGCGCGTTGCACCAGATCTCCGGGTCGCCGGTGTACTTGCCGGGCTCGGGGGTCCAGGCGCCCAGGCCGTTGCGGCTGGTGTCGATGACGAAGTGCTCCAGCGCGTCGGCGGGCGGGTTCCCCATGGCCTGGTCGTACCAGGCGTCGGTCCAGCGCCAGGTGGCCGGGTCGGCGGAGTCGACCGCGTTGCCCGAGGCGCCGTCGTTGGGCGCGGCGGCCGAGTAGTACTGGGTGGCGCACCAGTCGGTGTGGCCGCGGGCGTGCTCGGGGCCCTCGGTGGCGTACCACATGCACTTGGCGATCCAGGTGCCGTAACGCGCGTTGTGGTCGGTCGGGTGGGTGTTGGAGACGTTGAGGGCGAAGCCGTCGCTGTCCTGGACGCCGGCGTCGAGCAGGCGCCGCGCCATCTCGCCGACGGGCCGCCACAGGACGTTGCCCGCGTCGAGGTAGACCGCGGTGCGGGCCTGGGACTTGAGGGTCCTGACGGCGTAGGCGAGGTCGGCGACGCGGGTCGCGGTGAGCTCGCCGGTCGGGTCGACGTCCGGTCCGCAGTCGTTCGGGAGGAGCGCCAGGCCGTCGGGCTCGACCACGACGACGGCCTTGCTGTCGCCGATGCCGGCGGCGAAGGCGTCGATCCACTGCCGGTAGGCGGCGGAGGACGCGGCGCCGCCGCTGGAGTACTGGGAGCAGTCGCGGCCCGGGACGTTGTAGGCGACCAGGACGGGGGTGCGGTTCACCACCCGGGCCTCGCGGACGAGGCCCCTCACCTTGGCCCGGACCTCGTCCGGCGTGCCCTCGGTGAACCACTCGGCCTGCGGCCAGCTCGCGAGCCGGGCCATGTTCACGGCGTTCGTGAGGTCGCCGTTCCCGAGGTCGGTGAGCGCCTGCCTGGCGGCCTTGCTGTGCGGGTCCACGTAGAACTTCGTGGCCGGGGTGAGCGGGTCCGTGGCGGGCGCGGCCTGCGCCTGTCCCTGCGTCGCGGTGAGGGCGGCGCAGGCCGCGAGTGCCGCGAGGGCGGCGGTCGCACGGCGCCGTAGGGTGCGTGGCTTCATGGGGGCTCCTGGTCGGAGGGGCGGGGGCGGGGGTGGTGGAGCCTGTGGCCCGGTCGCGGGGCGGCGGAGTCCGGGCCACAGGAGTCGGATGTCAGTAGCCGTAGATCATCTTGTAGGCGACCTCCGGCAGAAACTGGCCGGCCGTGGAGCCGGTCCCGACGCCGCAGTTGCCGTCGGACTCGCCCGGGGCCTTGATCCACAGCAGCATCTCGGCGCCGCCGCCCAGTCGGGTGGCGTGCCGATGCGGCGGCCGGCCGCGTTGCACCACTCGCCGTTGGAGCCGTTGCCGTTGCGGCTGGTGTCGACGACGAACGGCTTGGTGTAGCCGTAGCGGGCGGCCAGTTCGCCGTTGACGGCGTTGCCGTAGGCGGTGTTCTGGGCGGTGGTGTAGTAGTTCGAGATGTTGAGGGAGAAGCCGTGCGCCTGCCGGAGCCCGGCCTCGTGGAGACGCTGGGCCATCGCCGCCGCGCTGATCCAGCCGGGGTTGCCGGCGTCGAGGTAGACCCAGGTGTTGGGGGCCTGGCGGTTGAACTCCGCGACGGCGCCGCTGATCATGCCCTGGCGTTCGCGGATCTGGGTCTGGTTCAGGCAGCCGTAGTCCGCGAGGGAGTCGGGTTCGAGGAGGACGACGGCCGGGCGGTTGGCGATCCCGCCGGCGAACTGCGCGATCCAGGTCGCGTAGGCGGAGGCCGAGGAGGCCCCGCCGCCGGAGTGCCCGCCGCACGAGTCGCGGAGGTAGATGTTGTACGCGACCAGGATGGGCAGCTTGTCGCGGGAGTCGGCCGCGCCGACGTACGCGCCCGTCGCGGTGCCGATCGTGCCGCTCCAGGAGCCGAACCAGCGGGCCATCGGCGTGTTGGCGAGGGAGGTGTTGATCGCGGGGGCGCGGCCGTCGCCGGAGTTGGCGGCGACCCACTTCTTCGCGCTGGAGTCCGGGTCCACGTAGAACCCGCTGGTCATGGTCGTGGGGTCCGCCGCGTGGGCGGACGGGGCGAGGGTGAGCGCCAACGGCAGCGCGGCAAGGGCTGCGACGAGGGCGCGGATTCGGCGGCGCATGGCTGTACCTCGGTTTCCTGGCGGCGGACGCGCCGCGCGCTCTCGTCCCGAGCGTGCGGCGCACTGAGGAAGTGCGGTGGTACGAGGTCCCCGGTGTGGCGGTGGCTCCGACCTCGGGGGACACCAGCACGCCTCGGACGTGCGGAGATCCTTGGAAGCGCTCCCACTGGAAGCGGTTCCAGTCCTCGGTCTGCATGTCCGGGGCGTGGCCGTATCGTGTGTTCCGCTGATCGTCACTGTCAAGTGGCCTCGTGTAACCGACACTTCACATGACGGCGATCACCCTTTACAGTCCTGGAACTGGAAGCGCTTCCAGCCTTCCAGGCGTTCAGGCCGCGACAGGAAGGCGGATCATGGCCGAAGAGGTGCCGCGCCGGCAGTCGACCCTCGACGAGGTGGCCGAACTGGCCGGAGTCTCACGGTCGGTGGCCTCGCGTGTGCTCAACAACGCTCCGCACGTCAGCCGCGCCAAACGCGAGGCGGTCGAACGGGCCGTCCACCGCCTCGGATACGTACCGAACCCGACCGCCCGGGCGCTGGCGACCCGTCAGACCGGCGCGGCCGCCCTGGTCGTCTCGGGGGAGGATCCGTCGATCTTCGCGGATCCGTTCTTCGCCCAGGTGATCGTGGGGGCCTCGGCGGCCCTGGAGGACGCCGACCTGCATCTGATGCTGTGTCTGGCCGCCTCCGACCGGGGGCGCAGGCGCGTGGAGCAACTGCTCCGGTCCAAGGGGGCCGACGGCGTGATGCTCATGGCGCTGCGCGAGGACGATCCACTGGCCCGCATGGCGCAGGAGGCGGAGATGCCCGTCGTGTTCGGCGGGCGCCCGGTCGGTTTAGACCCCCGGTGGTACGTGGACGTCGACAACGTCGGCGGAGCGCGCGCGGCGACCGAGCACCTGATCTCGCTCGGCCGGACCCGCGTCGCCACGATCTGCGGGCGCCTTGACACCGAGGTGGGGCGCGCCCGTCACCGCGGCTACCGGGATGCGATGCTGGCGGCGGGCCTGGAGCCGTATCCGCCGCGGGCCGGCGACTTCACCGAGGCCAGCGGGGCGGAGGCCATGGACGAGCTGCTGGCACGTCATCCGGACCTGGACGGGGTCTTCGCCGCCAGCGACAACATGGGCGTGGGGGCGCTGCGCACCCTGCGCGCGGCCGGCCGCCGCGTCCCCGACGACCTCGCCGTGATCGGCTTCGACGACCTGGCCGTGGCCCGGATCGCCGATCCGCCGCTGACCACGGTGCACCAGCCCATAGAGGGTCTCGGCCGCGAGATGGCGCGCATGCTCGTCGCGCTCCTCGGCGGACAGGACCCCACCCCGCTGATCCTCCCGACCCGCATGGTGGTGCGCGCCAGCGCCTGACGGGGCACGTCGCGGCGGGCCTCCCGGCCCGCCGCCTCCGCCCGCCGCCTGTGCCCGTCCGGGTTCCGCCGTGCGCCGATCCGCGCGCGACGCCCGCCCCCGGCCGACCGCCTTGACAGACCGTCAAGGGGGCGGCAGGGTTTCGACGCCACCGTTTGGGAGCGCTCCCAAACCGGGATTCAGCCCCGACAGCGTGGCCTCTCCCCGGCCTTCGAAGGCCCCTTCATCCCGCGCCGGTCACCCGCCCTCCGGGCGAGCCGCCGGCGTAACCCCCACCCCTCCCTGACGCATCGAGGAGATGCCATGTCCCGCCCGACCGTGCAGCGCGCCCGTGTCCGCTCCGCCGTTCTCGCCTCCTCCGCGGCGGCGCTCGCGCTCGTCCTCGCCGGCTGCTCGTCCTCCGACGGCGGATCCGCCGCCGCCGACGGGAAGATCACCCTGACCGTCGGCACCTTCGGGACCTTCGGCTACAAGGAGGCCGGCCTGTACGACGCCTACATGAAGGCGCACCCGGGGATCACCATCAAGGAGAACCCGACGACCGTCGAGGGCAACTACTGGACCGCCCTGCAGACCCGCCTGTCCGGCGGCGGCCTCGACGACGTCCAGGCCCTGGAGGTCGGCCGCATATCCCTCGCCACCTCCGAGGACCTCGCCGACGCCTTCGCCGACCTGTCCGACGCCCCCGGCGTCGAGAAGAAGAACTACCTGCCCTGGAAGTGGGACCAGGCCACCACCCGGGACGGCAGGACGATCGGTCTGGGCACCGACGTCGGCCCGATGGCCATCTGCTACCGCCAGGACCTGTTCAAGGCCGCGGGCCTGCCCTCCGACCCCGAGTCGGTCGGCCGGCTGTGGGCCGGCGACTGGGCGAAGTTCGTCGAGACGGGCAAGCGGTACCAGGCCAAGGCGCCCAAGGGCACCTACTTCATGGACAGCGCCACCGGACTGTTCAACGCCGTCGTCTCCAGCAGCCCCGTCCAGTACTACAAGGACGGCAAGCTCGCCTACAAGGACTCGCCCAGCGTCCGGACCGCCTGGGACCTGGCCGTCAAGGCCGTCCAGAGCAAGACCAGCCAGGGCCTGAAGATGTTCGACACCCCCTGGCAGACCGCGTTCTCCAAGTCCACCTTCGCCACCACCGTCTGCCCCTCCTGGCAGCAGGCCAACATCCAGCAGTTCTCCGGCCCCGCCAACAAGGGCAAGTGGAACATCGCCCAGCCCCCGGCCGCCGGAAACTGGGGCGGCTCCTTCCTGGCCGTGCCCGCCTCCGGCAAGCACGTCGAGGAGGCCAGGAAGCTCGTCGCCTGGCTCACCGCGCCCGAGCAGCAGGCGAAGGTCTTCCAGAAGGTCGGCAACATCCCCGCCAACCAGGCCGCCTACGACCTGCCGGGCGTCGTGGACTACAAGAACCCCTACATCGGCCCCGGCGCCGCCACCGGAAAGATCTTCTCCACCGCCGCCCAGGCCATCAAGCCCGCCGAGATCGGCCCGCACGCGCAGGACCTGTCGGGCGCGTTCGGCACCGGCGTCCAGCTCATGGAGCAGAACGGCAAGAGCCCGGCCGAGGCGTGGGACGCCACGGTGCGCGAGGTCGACAGCACCATCCAGTAACGCTCCCCGCCTCGCCCGCCTCTCCCCGGCCGCCGTCGCGAGGGAGGGGGCGGCCGGCCACAGGGGAGCCGGCCGCCCCCACCCCCGTACCGCCGCACCGGCCGTCACCACCGAAGGAACCGCCCGTGGCCTCCACGACCGCACCCAGCCGCAACGGCCCCACAGGCCGGCAGCCCACCCCGCCGCCCCCGCCCCGTCCCGCCCGGACCTCGGCCTGGCGCAGCCGCCTGCACCGCTGGGACACCAAGGGCACCCCGTACGCCCTCGTCGCCCCCTTCTTCCTCGTCTTCGCCGCCTTCGGCCTCTTCCCGCTGCTCTACACGGGATGGCTCTCCTTCCACCGGGTGAGCCTGTACAACGTCGACCGCGCCGAATGGGTCGGCCTGCGCAACTACGCGGACCTGTTCACCGGCCAGGTCAGCCACTACTTCTGGAACGCCCTCCTCAACACCTTCACCCTCGGCGTCCTGTCCACCGTCCCGCAGCTGCTGATGGCGCTGGGCCTCGCCCACCTGCTCAACTACCGGCTGCGCGCCCGCGGATTCCTGCGCACGGCACTCCTCGCCCCGTACGCGACGTCCGTCGCCGCCGCCACCCTCGTCTTCGCCCTGATCTTCAGCCCCGAGGGCGGCATGGCCAACTGGTTCCTCGGCCTGTTCGGCGCCGGACCCGTGCACTGGGAGGCCGGCCGCTGGAGCTCGCAGTTCGCGATCTCCACCATCGTCACCTGGCGCTGGACCGGCTACAACGCCCTCATCTACCTCGCCGCCATGCAGGCCGTGCCGCGCGAACTGTACGAGGCCGCCGCCCTGGACGGCGCCAACCGCTGGCAGCAGTTCCTGCACGTCACGATCCCCGCCCTGCGGCCGACGATCCTCTTCACGGTGATCGTCTCGACCATCGGGGCCACCCAGCTCTTCGGCGAGCCCTACCTGTTCGGCGGCCAGAGCGGCCACCAGGGCGGCACCGACCACCAGTACGAGACCCTCGGCATCCTCATGTACGACCAGGGCTTCCACTCCAGCATGCTCGGGCGCGCCAGCGCGGTCGCCTGGATCATGTTCGGCCTGCTGCTGCTCATCGGGCTCGTCAACGCGCTGATCACCCGCCGCCTGCGCGCCTCACAGTGACGTGGAGTACCACATGACCACCACCGCCCCCGTATCCGACCGCCCCCGCCGGACGGCGACGCGACCGTCCGGCCGAGCCGGCAGCGCCGGCGGCCAGCACCGGGCCGGGCGACTCGCGCAGGTCGTCCTCGGACTCGCCGCCCTGGCCTCGCTGTTCCCGCTGTACTGGACGCTGGTCGCCGCCTCCACCGACAGCCACGCGGTCGTCTCCAGCCCGCCGCCGCTGCTGCCCGGCGGCAACCTCTTCGAGAACATGAGCTACGTCTGGCACAACGCCGGCGGGCGCGGCATGGGCGTCGCCCTGCTCAACTCCACGCTGGTGGCCGGCGCCGTCACGGTCAGCACGGTGACCTTCTCCGTGCTCGCGGGCTTCGCCTTCGCCAAACTCCGCTTCCGCGGCAAGAAGGTCATGCTCGGCCTGGTGCTGTCCACCCTCGCCGTGCCCGCGCAGCTCAGCGTCGTGCCCCTGTTCATCCTCACCAAGAACCTGGGGCTCGCCAACCACCTCGGGGCGCTGATCCTGCCCGTCCTGGTCACCGCCTTCGGCGTGTTCTTCATGCGCCAGTTCCTCTCCCAGGCGCTGCCCACGGAACTCCTGGAGGCCGCCCGGGTCGACGGCGCCAACTCGCTGCGCGTCATCTGGCACGTCGTCTTCCCCGTCGCCCGCCCGGCGATGGCGGTCCTGGGCATGCTGACCTTCGTCCAGTCCTGGAACGACTTCCTCTGGCCGATCATCGTCATGAACGGCTCCACCAACCCCACCGTCCAGGTCGCCCTCGCCGGACTGGGCACCGGCTGGTCGACCGACTGGTCCGTCATCACCGCCGGAGCGCTCATGGGCACCCTGCCGCTCCTGCTGGTCTTCGCCCTCTTCGGCCGGCACATCGTCGGCGGCATCACCCAGGGCGCCATCAAGGGCTGACCGCCTTCCCTCCTCGTCCACGCACCCTCCGTCAAAGGGAGACCCCGCCATGTCCGCAACCCCCGTCACCGCCCCCGCCACCACGGCCGTCGACCGGCTGCGGTTCCCGCCCGGCTTCCTGTGGGGCGCGGCCACCGCCGCCTACCAGATCGAGGGCGCCGTCGCCGAGGACGGCCGCACCCCCTCCATCTGGGACACCTTCTCCCACACCCCCGGCAAGGTCGCCAACGGCGACACCGGTGACATCGCCTGCGACCACTACCACCGCTACCGCACCGACGTCACCCTGATGTCCCACCTCGGCCTCCAGGCGTACCGCTTCTCCCTGGCCTGGCCGCGCATCCAGCCCGGCGGCCGCGGCCCCGCCAACGCCGCCGGCCTCGACTTCTACAGCCGGCTCGTCGACGAACTGCTCGACGCCGGCGTCCAGCCCGTCGCCACCCTCTACCACTGGGACCTTCCCCAGGCGCTGGAGACTGGAGACACGAGCGGCTCCGCCGCGGGGGGCGGCTGGACGGTGCGCGAGACCGCCGAACGCTTCGGCGAGTACGCGGCCCTGGCCGCCGACGCCCTGGGCGACCGGGTCGCCCTGTGGACCACGCTCAACGAGCCCTGGTGCTCCGCCTTCCTCGGCTACGGCTCCGGCGTCCACGCGCCCGGCCGCACCGACCCCGCCCTCGCCCTGCGCGCGGCGCACCACCTCAACCTCGGCCACGGCCGCGCCACCGCCGCCCTGCGCGCGGCCCTGCCGGGCCACGCCCGGGTCGCGGTCTCCCTCAACCTCCACCACGTCCGCCCGCTGACCGCGGACCCCGCCGACCTCGACGCGGCCCGCCGCATCGACGCCGTCGCCAACCGCGTCTTCACCGGCCCGATGCTCTCCGGCGGCTACCCGGACGACCTCCTCGCCGACACCGCCCACGTCGTCGACTGGGACGCCCTCGTCAGGCCCGGCGACGAGGCCGCCATCGGCGCCCCCATCGACCTCCTGGGCATCAACTACTACACGCCCGCCGTCGTCTCCGCCCCCGGATCCGGAACGGCCGCGGCCGACCACTCCCACGGCGAGAGCGACCACTCGCCGTGGCCCGGCTCCGAGCACGTCCAGTTCCACCGCCCGCCCGGCGACACCACGGACATGGACTGGGCCATCGACCCCACCGGCCTGTACGACCTCCTGACCGCCGTCTCCCGCGCCCACCCCGGCCTCCCGCTGGCGGTCACCGAGAACGGCGCGGCCTTCCGCGACGTCCCCGCGGCGGACGGCCGGATCCACGACCACGACCGGATCGACTACCTCCACCAGCACCTCGCGGCCGTCCACCGTGCCATCGCCGACGGCGCCGACGTACGCGGCTACTTCCTCTGGTCCCTGCTCGACAACTTCGAGTGGGCCTACGGATACGAGAAGCGCTTCGGCGCCGTCCACGTCGACTACGCCACCCAGCTGCGCACCCCGAAGCGCAGCGCCCGCTGGTACGCCAGGGCCATCGCCGCGAACGCGATCCCGGGGCTCTGAGTCAGTGGTCCGCTAGGGGCGGAGCAGGACCCTGCCGACGCCTGGGTCGCCGCCGGCCATGAGGTCCATGGCCCGCTCGAACTCCGCGACGCCCAGCTCGTGGGTGAGGAGTTCGAGCGGTGTCAGCCGTGCCAGGG
Source organism: Streptomyces sp. NRRL F-5727 (assembly GCF_000719555.1). GTDB lineage: Bacteria > Actinomycetota > Actinomycetes > Streptomycetales > Streptomycetaceae > Streptomyces. The sequence goes on along the minus strand of NZ_JOGX01000004.1, from coordinate 2,425 downwards.
TGAAGGCGCGCACGGCGTAGGACCAGGCGCCGGAGGAGGCTCCGAAGGCGGTTCCGATCGACAGCTGCCGGGCGACGACGTGGGCGGGGTCGAGCCGTTCCGCCCCGTGGACCGGGATGCCGGTGAGCACCAGGCGTCCGCCCGGCCGCAGCAGGGACGTCGCGGCGCGCGCGGTCGACGCCCCGCCCACGGCGTCGATCACGACGTCGAGGTCCGTGAGATCGGAGGAGCGGTCCCAGGTGCGGTAGGCGGTGGCCCCGAAGCGGTCGGCCAGGCCGGCTCGGCCGGGGTGCGTACCGACGACCGTCAGCCGGCCCGGCGAGAAGGCGCCGAGGAGCTGCGAGGCGAGCAGGCCGAGTGCGCCGGAGCCGATGACGGCCACCCGCGACCCGGGCAGGGGGCTCGCCTTGAGGACGGCGGCGGCCGCGCGGGCGGCGGGTTCGAGGAGCGCGGCGGCGGTGAGGTCGGTGTCCGGCGGCAGGGTGTGCAGCAGGCGGGCGGGGAGCGTCAGCGTCGGGGCCATCGCACCGGGACGGGTGAACCCGGTCTCCTCGTAGCCGGCGGCGCACAGGTCGGTCTCGCCGGCGCGGCAGGGCGCGCAGCTCTCGCAGTTCCGCAGCCCTTCGCCCACGACCTTGCGGCCGACCAGGGAAGCGGGCGCGCCCTCTCCCACGGCGGTGACGGTGCCGGACCACTCGTGGCCGGGGGTGAGCGGGTAGCGCACGTACGGGGCGGGGCGGCGGCCCAGATAGGCGTCGAGGTCGCTCCCGCACGTCCCGACGGCGTGCACCCGCACCTGCGCCTCACCGGGCCCCGGCCGCCGGGGCACGTGCTCTACGAGGCGGCACGAACCGGGAGCGTCGAGGACGACGGCCTTCCCCTGAGGGCTCACCGCGAGCCGTCTCGGGCGCCGGACCGGGCGGAACGCATGAGGCACTCCCGTCGTTCGAAATCTCGGGCGGTGTCCGAAATCGTGTCGCGACGATACGAAGCGCGGTGGAGGGTGTCAACGGTCTTCGCCCCGTGGACTCTCGGGGGTCGCCGTGCTCCTGTGAGGGTGAGTGTTAACGCTCACAACTGTGGGGCTGATACTCCCGACCGCCGTCGCGGACTCGCGTATCAAGAACGGGTAACTCCCGTACAAGCCCTTGAGTTACGAGTCTGTTAGCGCTCACAATGTGTCGCGTTCGCCAGCTCACCGATCGCCGGGGGTCGACGTCTCACCCTGCCCCTGCCCGGTCAACCACCGCTGCGCAGCCCTGCCTTCGCCGGGTCCGACCCCTTCAGGGCTCCGCCTGGTACGACGCACGTCCCCGAGAGGAACCACGACATGGCCCACAGAGCCCTCCGCGTCATCACCGCCGCCGTCCTGGCCGCTGGTGTGCTGACCGCCTGCACCACCGAGCCCGCGCCCACCGGCACCACCGGCGGTGCCGGCAAGGGCTCCTCCGACGGCAAGCTGGTGCTCGGGTTCGCCCAGGTGGGAGCCGAGAGCGGCTGGCGCACCGCCAACACCAAGTCCGTGCGCGAGTCCGCCGAGAAGGCCGGCATCACGCTGAAGTTCTCCGACGCCCAGCAGAAGCAGGAGAACCAGATCAAGGCGATCCGCACCTTCATCCAGCAGAAGGTGGACGTCATCGCCTTCTCGCCGGTGGTGGAGTCCGGCTGGGACACCGTCCTGAAGGAGGCCAAGAACGCCGGCATCCCGGTGATCCTCACCGACCGCGCCGTCGACTCGCAGGACACCTCCCTCTACCAGACCTTCCTCGGCTCCGACTTCGTCAAGGAGGGCCAGGAGGCCGGCAAGTGGCTCGTGAAGGAGTACGAGGGCACCTCCGACCCCGTCAACGTCGTCGAGCTCCAGGGCACCACCGGCTCCGCCCCCGCCAACGACCGCAAGGCCGGCTTCGCCGAGGCCATCAAGGGCGACCCCAAGTTCAAGGTCATCGCCTCCCAGACCGGCGACTTCACCCGCGCCAAGGGCAAGGAGGTCATGCAGGCGTTCCTCAAGTCCCACAAGGACATCGACGTCCTGTACGCCCACAACGACGACATGGCCCTCGGCGCCATCCAGGCCATCGAGGAGGCGGGCAAGAAGCCGGGCACCGACATCAAGGTGATCTCCGTCGACGGCATCAAGGACGCCTTCGTCGCCATGCAGGAGAAGAAGATCAACGTGGTGGTCGAGTGCAACCCGCTCCTCGGCGACCAGCTCATGGAACTCGTCAAGAAGGTCGCGGCGGGGGAGACCGTCCCGCGACGGGTCGAGGTGGAGGAGGGCGTCTTCACGCAGGACCAGGCCGCGGCCGCCCTGCCCGGACGCCAGTACTGACCCACCGCCCGCACCCGACCGGGGGCGGCCCTCGCGCCGCCCCCGGTCCCTCAGGAGAGGAGGGCGGATGACAGCCCCACCCACCCCCCGGAC
>NZ_JOGX01000003.1 GCF_000719555.1 Streptomyces sp. NRRL F-5727 | reverse complement strand
GCTCCCCGCTCCCCGCTCCCCGCTCCCCGCTCCCCGGTCTCCGGTCTCCGGTCTCCGGTCTCCGGAAACGCAAGCGCCCCCCACGCACCCGCCAGAGCCGACCTACCCTTGCTGCCTTCCGGCCCTGGGGGAGTTCAGTCAGATAGCGCCGCGTGAGGGGCTCCGCCCAGCCTACCCGATCCGAGCCCCCCGTCAGACCCCCTCCCCCACCTGCGTCCGGCCGCCCCGGACGACGTTCGCGAGCACCCTCCGCGGTCATGTAATGTTCTCCACGGAGGATTCGCCTAGAGGCCTAGGGCGCACGCTTGGAAAGCGTGTTGGGGGCAACCCCTCACGAGTTCGAATCTCGTATCCTCCGCAGCCGCCTGAACAGGCGATACGAAGGGCCCCGCTGATCACCAGCGGGGCCCTTCGTCGTTGGCGTCAGACCTCGTTGTTCTGATCTTTGTCCGTAGGGGACTTTTCCGAAGGTCCCCAGATGGCTTCCGCGATCTTCCGGGCCACGTCCTTCAGCATGGCGTCCGGCATGTGTCCTGTGAGTACTTCTCCGAGGCGATACGTGAGGCAGGGACATTGATCGAGGAAGTCCGGCGAGTCTCGGCGATGCAGGACCACGCCCTGCGCGTCAAAGCCGCGGTTGACCTCATGACGGAGCTGCAGGCCGCCGTCATCGAGACCTCACGCATGCGCAAAGAGAGCATCGCGTGGCTGCGCAAAAACGGTCACTCCATGGCTGACGTCGCCAAACTCATGGGCGTGAGCCGTGCGCATGTCGCCCAGCTCCGGGATGCCGGCCCGCCCCCCGAGCGTGCTTTCCTGGGGACCCAGTACGTGCAGGTGGCTGTGCCGACGCGCCCCGGTGAGCGGGAGTACGTGGCGGTCGAGGACAGCTCGACGGGGCAGCGGATGCTGGCAGTTGCCCAGAGCCTTCAGCTCGACGGAGAGCTCCAGTACATCCCGGTTTCGGGGGAGATCGATCTCAACCGGGATGACCTCGTCGTCGTCTGCGGGCCGAAGAGCTCCGACGCCGTGGCGGCCGTGTTCGGCCAGGACCCCCGGCTGGCGTTCGAGACGCTGCCGGACGGGCGGTGGGCCCTCGTTGAGCGAGAGAGCGGCAAGGTCTACGCGTCGCCGAGCGACGACCCGCAGAACGCCACGCCAGCGGACGTGGCCTACTTGGGCAGGCTCCCCCGGCCGGATGGGCAAGGAACGTTCCTCCTGATCGCCGGAGTGCACGCCGTGGGTTCGCTGGGGGTGGCCCACTACCTGTCGGAGAACCTCGCTTCCCTCTACGAGGAGGCTGGCACCTCGCCGTTCTCCATGGTCGTGGCCTGCGACTACACGCCAGAGGACAAGACGGTGACGGAGAGCCGATCCGCCAGCGGCGTGCTGCTCCACGAGGCCGCCTGAAATGCGCGTCGAGGCTTTCAGCAACGGTTGCCCAGGCCGGGAGAACGAGGACTTCTCGGCCTGGGACGACCAGGTGGTCGTGCTCCTCGACGGCGCCGGCATGCCCAGCACGATGAACCCGCCGTGCGTTCACGGCGTTGCCTGGTTCGCCAGGACCCTGGGTACGGCGCTACATGCGCAGGCGAGCCGGGGTTCGAGCCTCGGGGACGCCCTGGCCTCAGCCATCGAGCAGACGGCGGGGGCCCACCGCGACACCTGCGCGGTGGACGACCCGCTCTCGCCGTCGGCGACCCTCGCAGTGCTCCGCGCGCGGGGGGACATCGTGGAGTGGCTGGTGCTGGGGGACTGCACCCTCGTTCTTGAACGCGGGCACACCGTGGAGGCGATCTCGGACGATCGTCTGGCCTGCGTCGCCCAGGGCGAGAGGTCCGCCATGGAGGCCGCCGTGCCGGGGTCTGCCGAACATCTCCAGCTCCATGCCGAGCTCGTACGGGCGGAGCGAGTACTCCGGAACCGCCCGGGTGGCTATTGGGTGGCGGCGGCGGAACCTCGGGCCGCCGAGGAGGCCCTACACGGGTCCTGCTCCCGTAGTGATGTCACCCGAGCCGCCCTGATGACGGACGGGGCCGCGCGACTCGTAACCCCCTTCGCTCTGACCGACTGGAAGGGGTGCTTCGACATCCTCGAAGTGCAGGGCCCAAAAGGGCTGGTCGAGCGAGTGCGTGACGCGGAACGAAGCGATGCCTCCCTGATGCGGTGGCCACGAGGCAAGCCACACGACGATGCGACCGTGCTTTACGTCCGTCCGTAGAGGGCTGTTCCAGGGGGCTCATGGGCCATGTGCGGGCCAGGATCTCGGTACGGCGGCGCTTCCCCAGAAAAGATGCAGGCCAGATGGCGTCCGGGCGCTGTCCGCCGGGCGGTCTTGAAAACCGGCAAGGCGAGACGCGGTAGAACCTTCCCTACTCCGTCAAGGCATCCCGCCGCGCACGGCGCGGCGCGCGCGGCCCGTCGCCCGGGCCTGCACTCCTGTCTCCGCCCCGCTCCAGCCCGGCCGCCAGCCGCACGCCTGACAGCTCGGGTTGATGGGCAACGAACCACGAAGCGGCCGAGGTGGTATGCGAGTGCGGCTCAGGACGATGCCTCCGGCGGGGGCGCTCAGGCTCCGGGATGGCGGGGACCCATACGCGGGTGCCAGCCGGTGGAGTGTGGAGTGGTGGCTCCCATCCCGTATGCCGTCGCCCCAGGCAGAGCCGAGCAGACGCGGTGTGTGGGCCGACGGCAGACGGGATGGGAGCTGGACAAGTGGGAGCTGATCTCTATAACTTACCTATTATGGCTCGACGAAGTGACCCCGAGTGTTTTAGGGGAATATAGGGCTCTCTCCGGGAATCTAATCCGAGAGCGAGTCGTCTTCTCCGTCTCTACTGGCTGCCGAAGCATAGAGATCTTCAATCGTCGCAAGCTGAGAGACCGGACTATCCTCGCCTTCTTCTAGCTCATCGGTCAGTTCGGGCCCCCATAGCACGCTCTGAAGCGCCATAACTCTTTTGCGCCGACTTGCAAGGTCGCTGGAATTCCGGACCCCGCTTTCGTAAATCCTGGCGGCCAGACTCACTGACGGATCAGCTGACACACCTACTGGAAGCCGCACCAGCTGATTCACGGACTCCGAGAACTCAGTGAGCTTCGTACGGAAGTCGGCCCTATCAGCAGAGCTTAGAGGTAGTTCGTCTGCATGCGACGAAAGCGCAAGGAATAGCGAGTAGAAGTCGACTTTCTTGGACCATCGCAGCTTGTTCGGCCACTCAAGAATTTGCGCCAACTCTCCGATGACCTTGGCGAAGATATCTTCTGCCTTCGCTCGATCCGGGAAGTCAGTTTCGAAGGCGCTGTAGAACTTATCCAGGCTCGCCTTTTTGTTTTGAGGACCGAACAGGGCGGCAACGACAAGTTCGCCGACGTATTCGATGTCCAGCATTCTACGGAAGTCGTTTGCCGTGAACAGTTTAGAAGCGACCCAGAACTCATCCTGACTGAGCTTATTGACGCACGTGATGAATTCGCCCCAGTAGGTCGCCTGGCGCAACTCCTGGCCGTTTAGTGCTACGTTATTTCTATTGAGGCGCCCGAAAATGTCTCGAATCTCGTCTTCTTCCATAACGGGAAGAGACCTGACAACGAAGCGGTATTGCCAAATTCTCCTTTTCAGATCATCGCCCAGGTCTGAAAAAGCTAGACCGGCGTAGTTGCCGGCATCTTCGGTGAGCGCGTAAGACCCATCCACGAATTCCATGCATGCGCGAATCCGTTGCTGCCCATCTACAACGGTGTGTACTTCATCGCCTTCGGCAGTAGTGGAACTCTGGAGGTAAAGCTCAGGAACGGGGTAGCCGCGAAGAATCGTATCAATAAGATAGGATTTTTGAGAGACCTGCCAGACGGGATTCCTCTGAAACGGCGGGCTTAGCTCCAACTCTCCCGCTCCGAGCCTCTTCCAGAACCATGCGATCGTTTGATGCGTGGCTTCCGCAAAGCGCTGATTGGCTGGCGTTTCGTAGCTCAACGTACTTCTCCCCGAGTCAACATGGACACTTCCAGGTTTTGCTGTGTGCTCAATCTTCGCCGTCTGGCATTGTCAGGTCGAATTTCAGGTCTCGCACGCACTTGACCTGGTAATAACGCAGAGATTCAAAGTCTCTATAGATGCGCGCTTTTACGTCCCGCCCTTCGGTGGGCTCTTTTAGGGAGGCTCTCGCGAGTGCAGACGTCCACTGGGCGCCGAATGGAACTTTTGGCAAGATTTGATCCGTGGCAATCGTGCCATCGAAAACCAAATTCTTATGATGCCATTTAAACGTGCTCTTTTCGAGCCTGGTTAGAGCTAGGCTCTCCGATGGGGTCAACGTTCTGAGCCACCTCCAACTCTCGTCGAAGTGGCGGGGGCTGATAATGGCAACGTCGATGTCGGACCCCCTATGAAAATGGGAGAAGTTCTTCTTGGGCGAAAGGCTGACACCCACGCATGCGCTTCCGACTATAACGATTGAAAACGGATCCACGTCAAGATCGCGCCCCAGTTCGATTTTCCACTCGACGTATTGGCGGCGGCTTTTGAATATCCATGGCACACGGTCGATGACATAGTGATTGACGAACTCCTCGGGAGAGAGTGATCTCAACTCTCGCTGAATTAGCGCGCCGTCGACCCGGCTTGAGTCGTTGGATCTCTCTGCTTCGATAACCACAAGCTAATTCTGGCAGTCATCGGCGCCGATGTCTCCCGAGTCGGCAGATCTTGCACACCTGTGGCGTGCTCGAAACGATTCATAAGGTAAATAAAGGCTATATTGTCTTATATTTACTGGTTATGCATTTTTGTTCCATATGTGAGCTGGGCTGCCTCGCTGCAGACGCTGCGGCCGTCCGCAGTACCGCAACCGCAGCAACCGCACCTGTCCTATAGCCCCTCCCCGGTACACCAGAGCAGCCGGTATGACCCCCGCTGACCGATCCCCGCTAGAGCTCTAGAGCTACGGAGCAGGAGTCCACGTCCCTAGCCGAGGGGACGTGGCGGATACCGCTGGGGCGACACGTTGTCCTGATCTTTGTCCAGTACGCCGGAGGACGTGAATGTCCGTGGCTGTCCGCCCGCCCACTTAAACGACCGCGTGGACGCCTACAGACGTTCATGAACGATGGGGCGGATAGTTGGAAAGCGTGTTGGGGGCAACCCCTCACGAGTTCGAATCTCGTATCCTCCGCCAGTGCCTCACCGGGCACGTTGTCGAAGGGCCCCACCGTTCGCGGTGGGGCCCTTCGACGTTCCGCCGGCCTGACAGCGTGGCCGGGGCCGGGAGAGCTGGATCACACGGGGCAGGGGCGGTACTCCAGGCTCAGTTCGCGGTCGACCGCGTAGCTGGTGCGCATGGAGGCGTCGACGACCTTCGGCCAGGAGCCGTACTTGGCGTGGAGCTGGTCGGCGGTGGGGCCGAGGGGGTTGCCGTACTTCTCCTGGTTCCGGGCCTCCAGGACGCGTACCTCCTCCTCGGTCATCCCCGCGCGGGTGATCGCCTTGGCCTGGTTCCGCATGTCGACCATCTCCCGGGCGATCTCCTCGTCGCTCGCGCCCGCCTCGCGCATGCGGGCCTCGGTGCTGCGCATGTCCTCCAGGAGCCCGTGGTACCGCATCCGGGTCCGCTGGGCCTCCACCTTCTCGTCCATCGGCATCACCCGGATCCGGCACACCACCGGGTCGGTGCTCGGACAGGGGTCGTCCGCGGTGACGGGCCGCTCCAGCGGCGCGGTGATCACGGACCCGCACGCCTCGGCCGCCGAGGCGACGGAGGCGGCGCCCGTGCCGAGGAGGGCGAGGGAGGCGGCGAGGGGGACGAGGGCACGGCGGAGCGTGCGGCGGGGGGCGTGACGGGGAGTGAGGTCGATGCGCATGCGCGCATCCTTGGGGGCGGTGTGGATCACTTCACGCAGGCGCACCGGTGATCACTCCTACGGGCCCGCCGAGGCCCGCCCCTCGCCTGCGGAACCGGCCTGACCTGGCCTTTCGTGGCGCCGACGGCGTCTCCGACGAGATGCTTTTTCGACGTTCCGTTCACCGGATCGGGCGGTGATCGGACGGAGGCACGTTCCTGCGGCACACACCCTGCAGCGGAGGCGCTACTTTCTGTCACGACCAGTCGGCTCTTCAAGCAAACAGGGGCAACTCATGGGGAAGTTGAGGAAGTCGCTCACGGCGGCGGTCGCCGCGGGGCTGTTCTTCGGTGGGGCGGGGGTGGCGGTGGCGGACTCGTGGAAGGGCCTGCAGATGCGCTCTTCGGGCGTCTTCTTCAAGGGCTCCTACAAGTGGGAACCCAGGTTCGTACACCACGGCGGGTTCCACGTCGACGGGAACCTGAAGGACTCCGACCCCGGCGACGGGCACAACGTCTACCTCCGCGCGAGGGTCGAAGCCTACGGCTGGACCCGGGTCAAGGGCGTCCAGAAGAAGACGGTCCACGTCGACCACGTCTTCTTCGACGGCGCGATGCTCGAGACCGGTCAGGCGCGGATCCAGGCGTGCCGGGACCGTGGCTCACTGCGGCCGGACAACTGCTCGAAGCTTCGAGAGTTCCACCGCTGACCTTGACCGACCGGGGGAGCCGCGCTCAGCGGCTCCCCCGTTTTCAGAGAGCCCGGCATCATGGACGTCATCCTCCGCGCTGAGGGCGTGGACTTCTTCTACGGCGAGCAACAGGCGGTCGACAACGCCGATTTCGTGCTCGCGCGCGGCGAGGTCGCCGCCATCATGGGGAGCAGCGGCTCCGGCAAGTCGTCTCTTCTGTACTGCCTCGCCGGCGTACTGCCGCCGGCGCGCGGGACGGTGACGTTCGACGGCGTCGAGCTGTCGTCCCTTCCCGACGTCGAGTTGAGCGCCTTACGCCGGGAGCGCATCGGGTTCGTCTTCCAGTACGGGGAGCTGCTCGACGAGCTGACCGTCGAGGAGAACGCCGCTCTGCCCCTGCGCCTGGCGGGCGTCGCCAAGGACCGGGCCCACGCGGCGGCGGCACGCGTCCTGGGCCGGCTGGGCCTGGGCGACCTGCTCCGCCGCAGGGCCTCGAAACTGTCCGGCGGACAGCGCCAGCGGATCGCCGTCGCGCGGGCGCTCGTGCACCAGCCGGACGTGGTCTTCGCGGACGAGCCGACCGGGGCACTCGACAGTGCCAACGCCTCGGCGGTCCTGGAGGAGTTCCTGCGCCTCGCGAGGGACCAAGACACCGCGGTGGTCATCGTCACCCATGACCCGGATGTCGCCGCCCGCGCCGACTCCCAGTACGCGATGGTGGACGGCGTGCTCACCCAGCGGGTGGCCGTGTGAACCCCTTCCTGCTCGGGCTGCGCCTGCTGTGGGGCAGCGGGCGCCGGGGGCGCCTCCGCTTCCTGCTGATGGCCTTCGGCTCCGGGCTGGGGGTGGCCTGCCTCGCGGCGGTCCTGACCATCCCCACGATCCTCTCGGCCCACGACACCCGGACCACGGCGCGGCAGCCCGTTCCCGCCGAGCGCGGTGCCGTCGCCTTCCAGAAGTTCCTCGATCCGTATGGGTCGAGGCCGCTCCGGCGGGTCTTCCTCGCCCGCACCGGACCGGGTTCGGTTCCGCCTCCCCCGGGCGTCGCCGCGCTCCCCGGGCCGGGCGAGGCCGTCGTGTCGCCGGCGCTGCGGAACATCCTCACGGCGCACCCCGGTGTCTCGGGTCTCGTCCCCGGCCGGGTGACGGCCACCATCGGATCCGAAGGTCTCGGCGGCCCGGACGAGCTCTACGCCTACGTCGGCACCACCCCCGACAAGCTGACCGAGCCACAGGCGCTCGCCCGTTTCGGGGGCGGAAGGCTCCACGACGAGGTCATCGACCCGGAGACGCTGGACATCCTCCGCTTCACCCTCGGGTGCATCGTGCTCCTCCCCCTCGGCATCTTCCTGTCGGTCTGCGCGCGTCTCTCCGGGGAGTCCCGCGCACGACGGCTGGCGGCGCTGCGGTTGGTAGGTCTCAGCATCAAAGACACCGTGCGGGTCAACGCCGGGGAGACCGTCGCGGCGGCGGGCCTCGGGGCGGTGCTCGGACTCGTCGGCTATCTCGGCGTCAACGAGATCGCGGCGCGGATCGGCCTGCCGGGGCTGCGGTGGTATCCGGCGGACGGGCGTCCCGAGTGGTCGACCGTGGCGGTGTGTCTGGTGGGATGCCCCGCGCTGGCCTGGGTCGTCGGGCTGTTCAGCGCCCGGCGGGCCGCGCTCTCGCCGATCGCCGTGCGCCGGACGGCGGAGCGCAGGCCGCCGCGGACATGGGGGGCGCTGCTGCTGGTTCCGGGGCTGGGCGTGATCTGCGGTTACTGCGTGATGAGCGTGATGGGGCGGGACCCGTCCGGCGGATCCGCCAGTTCCACGCTCGTTCCCGGTGCCGTGCTGCTGACCGGCGTCGGGCTCGTCCTCGGGCTGCCGCCCGTCACGGCCTGGCTCGCCCGGCGTCTCGCCGGAGTCCCCAGGTCCCTTCCGCTGACGCTGGCGATGCGGCGTACGGAAGTGGATCCGGGCTCCTCGCTCCGGGTGGTCACCGGGCTCGTCCTGCTGGTGTTCGGGGCGTCGCTCACGCAGGGCGTGCTCATCGAACTGGACCAGGTGAGCCGGCGTACGGCACCGGTGCAGGAGTACCAGCTCCCGCTGAGCGGGCTCAGCGCGGCGCAGCAGCGGGAACTGGCGCGGCTGCCCGGCGTACGGGCCTATCTGGCCTCGTACAGCTCGTGGAGCGCGCCGGACGCTCCGTACAGCACCGGGCTCGACGTGGTCGTCGGCACGTGTGAGCAGGTCGCCGCGTTCGCGGTCTCGGTGCGGGGCTGCGTCGACGACCGGGTCGTGCGACTGGGGGACGGCAACCCGCCGTCCGAGTACGACCCGAAGCCCGGGGACCGCTTCCCCTTCGCGCTCCGGGACGGACGGAAGTCCGTCGTCACCGTGCCGGAGGGCAGCACGGAGATGCTTGCGTACCAGCCTTCCGTCCTCCAGCCCCACAGCGTGCTCGTGCCTCCTTCGATGGCACCGGCCGGACTCGCCGCAGGGGCGGGGACGCTGACGCTGGTCTCGGGGGCCGACGCGGGGACCGTGCGGGCCGTGCTCGACGGGATCGGGACCGTGGCACCGACCGTCGAGGTGGACGCGGTGGGGATCGTCATCGACGCGCTGGCGCAGCTCACCGTCGTCCGGAGCCTGCTGGTCGTCGGCATGGTGCTCGGCCTCGTCGTCGGGGTGGCCGCGTTCGTGGTTTCGGTGGCGGATCGGGCCTTGGAGCGGCGGGGGCAGGTGGCTGCCTTGGGGTTGTTGGGGGCGCGGGGTGGGACCTTGCGGGTGGTGCAGGTGGTGCAGGTCGTGGTGCCGTTGGGGGTGGGGCTGGGTGGGGCCGTCGTCGCGGGGTGGCTGGCCGAGTCCAGTTATCTGATCACCGGGGGCGGGGCCGTGCACTGGGACTGGGCCGGGTTGCCGCTGCTCGTCGGGAGCGCGGTGGGGGTGCTCGTCGTCGCCGGGGTCGCCTCCGTACCGATGGTGCGGCGGCATGTGGATCCCGAGCACATCCGGAGAGATTAGTTTCGGGCGTGGGCGGGGTCTGTACGGGGGGAGACAGGGCGTCTCCCTTGTCGTACCGACTGTCGGAGGTCACCGTGTCCAGCACCCCCAAGGGTCCCGCCAGCTACTTCCCCTCCATCGAGGCGAAGTACGGGCGGCCCGTGTCCGAGTGGTTCGAGATGATCCGCTCCTCGCCGCTCACCCGGCACATGGAGCTCGTCGGATGGCTGAAGGGCGAGTACGGGCTCGGGCACGGGCATGCCAACGCGCTCGTGGCGGCCGTCCGGGCCGAGGACGGCCGGATGGAGGGTTAGTCAGGGGTCAGGAGAACTGGCCCGGGACGTAGTCGCCGGCCGGCATCTGGGTCATGACGTTGATGCGGTTGAAGGCGTTGATGATCGCGATGAGCGAGACCAGCGCGGCGAGCTGCTCCTCGTCGTAGTGCTTCGCCGCGTTCTCCCAGGCGGCGTCGGTGACGCCGGTGTGGTGGTCCGCGAGGCGGGTGCCCTGCTCGGTCAGTTCGAGGGCCGCGCGCTCGGCGTCCGTGTAGACCGTGGCCTCGCGCCAGGCGGCGACCAGGTTCAGGCGCAGGGCGGTCTCGCCGGCCGCGGCGGCGTCCTTGGTGTGCATGTCGAGGCAGAAGCCGCAGCCGTTGAGCTGGCTCGCGCGGATCTTCACCAGCTCCTGGGTGCTGTGCGGGAGCACGGCGTCCGGGATCGCGAAGCCGGCCGAGGCGAGGTGCTTGACGACCTTGCCGGCGACGGGGCTGGCGAAGAGGTTGAGGCGGGGATTCATCCGGTTCTCCCTGAGGGTGTTCGGTGTGGGGTGTTCGGTGGGGGGTGTTCGGTGTCCGTGTGGTTCGTGCGTTCGTTCTTGGCTTTCATGGGACTGACGGAGCCGCGACGGGGTGTGTGACAGGACGGGGGCGGAGATGGGTGTGAGCTGGGTCACTCGGGAGTTCGAGCGGGACGGGACGGCGCTGTCGCTGCGCGACTGGGGCGGGGACGGGCCCGGTGTGCTGCTGCTGCACGGGCTCGCCGGGCACTGCGGAGAGTGGGACGGGCTCGCCCGGCCGCTGAGCGCCGACGGGTACCGGGTGCTCGCGCTCGACCAGCGGGGGCACGGGGCGAGCGAGCGGAAGCCGCGGGACGTCTCCCGGGCCGCGTACGTCGAGGACGTGCTCGCGGTCGTCGAGGCGGAGCCCGGGCGGCCGTTCGTGCTCGTCGGGCAGTCGTACGGCGGGGTCGCCGCGCTGCTCGCCGCCGCACGGCGGCATCCCCGGATCGCCGGGGCCGTACTCGTCGAGGCCGGGCCCGACGCGTCCTCGCCCGAGGACGTGGCACAGGTCGTCGGGTGGCTGAGCGGGTGGCCGGTGCCGTTCGCGGACCGGGCCGCGGCCGTCGCGCACTTCGGCGGCGGGCCGGTCGGCGAGGGGTGGGCGGCGGGCCTGGAGGAGCGGGACGGGGGATGGTGGCCGCGGTTCGACGCCGCCACGCTGGCGCACTCCCTCGCCGAGAACGCCTTCCGCGCCTGGTGGGAGGAGTGGGAGGCGATCGACGTGCCGCTCCTCGCCGTCCTCGGGCAGCACGGGATCATCGGCGACGGGCAGTGGGACGGGATGGTCCGGCGGCAGCCGGGGCTGCGCGGGGTCTCCTTCCCGGGCGCCGGACACGACCTCCATCTGGAGCGGCCGGAGGAGCTGCACGGGGTCGTGGCGCCGTTCCTGCGGGAGACGACGCGGGAGAGGTGACGCGGGGGAGGTCACGCGGGGAGGTCACGCGGGGAGGTCACGCGGGGGATGGGGGGCGCGTACGTGGAGAAAGACGTCTCGCGGGCTTGCGTTGGAGTCCGCTCCACGTCCTAGGGTGCCGGGCATGCGCTATCGGGTACTCGGCGGGACCGGGATCGAAGTCAGCACCTACTGCCTCGGCACCATGATGTTCGGGTCGGTCGGGAACGCCGACCACCAGGACGCCGTACGGATCATCCACTCCGCCCTCGACCGGGGCGTCAACTTCGTCGACACCGCCGACATGTACTCGGCGGGCGAGTCCGAGGAGATCGTCGGGAAGGCGCTGCGCGAGCCGCGCCGCCGGGACGAGACCGTGCTCGCCAGCAAGGTGTACTTCCCCGTCGGCGGGGACGGGCCCGCGCGGGGCGGACTGTCCCGGCGGTGGATCGTCCGGGCCGTGGAGGACAGTCTGGCGCGGCTCGGGACCGACCGGATCGACCTGTACCAGGTCCACCGGCCGGATCACCGGACCGACATCGAGGAGACCCTGGACACCCTCGGCGACCTCGTCTCCCAGGGGAAGATCCGGGCCTTCGGCTGCTCGACCTTCCCCGCCGAGCGGATCGTCGAGGCGCACGCGGTCGCCGAGCGGCGCGGGCTGCGCCGGTTCCGGACCGAGCAGCCGCCGTACTCGCTGCTCGCGCGCGGGGTGGAGACCGCGGTCCTGCCGGTCGCGCAGCGGTACGGGATGGGTGTGCTGACCTGGGCGCCGCTCGCCTCCGGCTATCTCTCGGGGGCGTACCGGAAGGGGCGGGCGGTCGACCTCTCGCGCGGCCGGGCGGCGATCACGCCGCACCGCTTCGACCCGGCCCTGCCGGAGAACGTGGCGAAGCTCGACGCCGTGGAGGAACTGGCCCTGCTCGCCGAGGAGATCGGGTGCTCGCTGCCCGAGCTCGCGGTCGCCTTCGTCGCCGCGCACCCGGCGGTGACCTCGGTGATCCTCGGGCCGCGGACCATGGAGCAGCTGGACGGGCTGCTGAAGGGCGCTCCGCTCGTCCTCGACGACGAGGTGCTCGACCGGATCGACGCGATCGTGCCGCCCGGGACCGACCTCTACCGGGCCGACGGCGTCTGGCGGCCGCCGGCGCTGGTCGAACCGGCGCTGCGGCGGCGGCCGTTGGGCGAGCGGGCCGCGTCCGACGCCTGAGGGCGGGGCGTCCTCAGGGGGTGAGCCGGTCGGCGCCGGCCACCGCGAGCGGGGCCGGCCGGTCGACCGTGTCGGTGCCCGGCGGCGGGGTGGCCCTGGGGAGCTGGTCCAGGAGGTGCACCAGGCCGGGGGCGACGTGGTCGCCGGCGGGTGGTGGTCGGCCGGCCGGCCGGTGGAGGTGGGCGCGCTCGTCGGCGTCCAGGCGGAGGGCGCGGGCGCGGCGCGGGCGGCGAGCATCGGCGGCGAGGGCTGCGGGCCGCGGGCCAGTTCCAGGCGGATGCAGGAGTCGGCCGACATGCCCGCGAGCTGGGCGACCTCCTCGCGGCACGGGCCGGGGTGCGGCGGCGGGGGCCGCGGAGTGCCCGGCGTCGGCGGCATGTCGGGGATCAGCGCCTCGACGCCCCTGCGGCCCTGCGGCCGTGCGCCCCCTGCGGCCGTGCGCCCGTGCGGCCGTGCGCCCGTGCGCCCGTGCGGACAGTGACCGGCTTCCTGGGCGCGTGAGCGCCCGGCCCGGGACTAGCGCTTGGTGAGGCCGGGGACGCCCAGGTCGGAGAGGCCGTCGAGGAGCAGGTCCACGCCGACCGCCGCGAGCAGCAGCCCGAGGAGCCTGCCGAGGAGTTCGATGGTGGCGTGGTGGGTGCGGCGCAGGATCGGGGCGAGCAGCAGGACGCAGATCAGGTCGAGCGCGACGACCGCCACGTACGCCCCGACCACCGTCGAGCGCCAGCTGAACGAGGAGCGGTCGGCGGCCTCGATGAGCAGGGCGGTCATCGCGAGGGGGCTGACGATGTACGGCATGAGGAGTTCGGTGACGCCCCTGCGGACGTCGGGGGCGTCGTCGTGCGGGCCGTCAGAGCCGAGGTGCACGCCGAGGACGAGCCCGACGGCGTAGATGAAGAAGATGACGCCGCCGGCGAGCTGGAGCGCGGGGGTGCTGATGTGGAAGAGCTCGAGCAGCCAGGGGGCCGTGCCGCCGGTGACCATGCCGACGAGGACCGCCGCGCCGGAGGAGGCGAGGGCGATCGTGCGGAGCTGCCGGACGGGGTGGACCTGGGCGAGGCCGCCGAAGGCGAGGAGCACCTTCGGCGGGCCGACGACGGAGAAGAAGGTGATGAAGGCGCCGGCGAAGGTGAAGGTTTCCATGGCGGACATCATGGGTTGTTCGGGTGATTCGTGACGTATTTCACGATTCCGCCCGCGCGGTGTCGAGATCCCGGGGCCGGCCCCGCCCCACCTTCGATACGGGGGAATCCATCGCATCCCCCTCCCCCCACCCCCACACACGACACGGAGACGCCATGAAGTACCTGGTGATGGTGCAGGGCTCGCACGCCGACTACGAGGCGATGTCCGGGCGCGGCTCGGCGCAGAGCCCGGCCTGGGACCAGGAGTCCCTGACCGCGATGTTCGACTTCATGAACACGCTCAACGAGGAGCTGACCGAGAGCGGCGAGATGCTCGACGGGCAGGGCCTGGCCGACCCGGGCGAGACCCGGTTCGTGACGGTGGACGCCGACGGCCGCCCGGTGGTGACGGACGGCCCGTACGCGGCGACCACGGAGGTCCTGGCCGGCTACTGGGTGCTGGAGTGCGCGTCCCTGGACCGCGTCACGGAGATCGCCGCCCGCGTGGCCCGCTGCCCCCAGCCGCCGGGAGCCCCGGAGTACCCGGTGGTGATCCGCCGGATCGACGAGACGGGTCCGTCGCTGGACTGAGGTGCGGCCGGGCAGGTGTCATCCTTGGTGGTCGTAGGCCCCCCGGATCCGGGGAGGTGATGACCCCGCGGGGTCGGTGCTGGAGGAGTGGTTGTGGAACTCGATCTCGCGGGCGCGGAGCTCAAGGCCGTGCTGAACCGGCTGCGCCGGGCGCAGGGCCAGATCTCTGGCGTGATCCGGATGATCGAGGAGGGGCGCGACTGCGAGGAGGTCGTGACCCAGCTGGCCGCCGCCTCGCGGGCGCTGGACCGGGCCGGGTTCGCGATCATCGCGACGGGGCTCCAGCAGTGTCTGGCCGAGATGGAGAACGGGAAGCGGGACGGCGAGGACCCGGACCGGATGCGGGCGCGGCTGGAGAAGCTGTTCCTGTCGCTGGCCTGAGGCGTACGCGGACGCAGGACGAGGACGCAAAACGCAGGACGCAGGACGCAGGACGCAGGACGCAGGACGAGCAGAAAAGCACCCCCGGTGGAATCTCTCCGCCGGGGGTGCTTCGTGTCGTGCTTCGTGTCGTACGGGGGGTCAGTCGACCGCGAGGCCCTTCAGGCGCTTGGCGATCGTGGCGAGGCGGGTGCCCTGGTAGCGGGCGGCGGCCAGGACGTTCTCGGCGGGGGCGCCGTTGGCGCCGGGGTGCGCGGTGCCGTACGGGTTGCCGCCGGCCGCGTAGACGGCCGGGTCGGTGAAGCCGGGGGAGACGATGACCGAGCCCCAGTGGTGGAAGGTGTTGTAGAGGGCGAGCAGCGTGGACTCGTTGCCGCCGTGGACGTTGTGGGCGCTGGTGAAGGCGGTGGCGGGCTTGTCCGCCATGACGCCGCGCTGCCACAGGCCGCCGGTGGTGTCGACGAACTGCTTGAGCTGGGCCGCCACGTTGCCGAAGCGGGTCGGCGAGCCGAGCGCGTACGCGTCCGCCCACTCCAGGTCGTCGAGGGCGGCGACCTCGACGTCGGTGGTGGCGTCGACGTGGGCCCGCCAGGCCGGGTTGGCGTCGATCGCGGCGTCCGGGGCCAGCTCGGGGACGCGGCGGAGGCGCACCTCGGCACCGGCCTTCTCCGCGCCCTCGGCGACGGCCTGGGCGAGCTGGTGGACGGCGCCGGTGGACGAGTAGTAGACGACGGCGACCTTCACGGACATGACGGGCTCCTCGCTGCGTACGACACTCAGGTGGATTGATATCCGGTTAACTGGACACACCTTAAGCGGATAGCAATCCGGATGGCAAGGGAGGCGGGTATGCTCGAAGGACAGGACACCGACGGGCGGGGGCGCGACGAAGGGCAGGGCAGGCCGATGAGCAGCACGAGGACACCGGGGACCGGCGACGGGTCCGCACCGCTGCTCACCGTGCTCCCGACCGCGCCCGGCACCGGCCCGGCGCCCGCCCCCGAGCGCGCCGACGCCGCCCGCAACCGGCGCAAGATCCTCGACGCCGCCGGCCGGATCGTCGCCGAGAAGGGCCCCGACGCGGTCACCATGAACCAGGTCGCCCACGCCAGCGGCATCGGCGTCGGCACCGTCTACCGCCGCTTCGGCGACGTCTCGCAGCTGCTGTGGGCGCTCCTGGACGACCGCGAGCGCCGGTTCCAGGAGGCGTACATGAGCGGTCCGCCGCCGCTCGGGCCCGGCGCCCCCGCCGAGGAACGGCTCGACGCCTTCCTCGACGCGCTGGTCGACCGGGTCGCCGAGCAGCGCGCCATCCTGCTCGCCGCGCACTCCGCCGCGCCCCGCGCCCGCTACCACAGCGGCGCCTACCAGGTCATGCACACGCACGCGGCGATGCTGGTCTCCCGGCTGCGGCCCGACGCCGACGCCGCCCTGCTCGCCCATCTCGTCCTCGCGCCGTTCGCGCCGGACCTGCTGCACCACCTCGCGGTGGAGCAGGCGCTCCCGGCGGACCGGATCAAGGCGGGCGTACGGGAGCTGCTGACCCTCCGGGCCTGAGCGGGCGGGCCGTCCGCCCCTCGAAACGCCCTGGACCCCGGCCCCGGCCGCACTCCACGATGCGGCCCATGACCGCACCGAAGACCTTCCTCATCCTGCACGGCTTCCAGAACCACCGGCCCGTCGGCCACTGGCAGCACTGGCTCGCCGGCGAGCTGCGCGCCCGGGGCCACGAGGTCCGCTACCCGCAGCTGCCCGAGGCGGACGCGCCCGTCCTGGACGACTGGCTGGACGCCCTGGAGGAGCACGGCAAGCGCCCGGCCGAGGGCGAGTTCGTCGTCCTCGCGCACAGCCTCGCCGTGCTGCTCTGGCTGCGGGCGGGCGCGCGCCGGCCCGACGCCGACCGGGTGCTGCTCGTCGCCCCGCCCTCCCCCGGCGTCACCGCCGGCATCCCGGAGATCGCCGCCTTCGCCGACGGCCTCGACCTCGCCGAGGAGGGCGTACGGGCCCGGCTCGTGTACGGGGACGGCGACGCGTACTGCCCCGAGGGCGCCGGCCGTCACTACGGCACCCCCCTCGGCCTCGACACCGACCTGGTGCCGGGCGGCGGCCACCTCACCCCCGACAGCGGGCTCGGCCCCTGGCCGGCCGTGCTGCGCTGGTGCGAAAACCCGGAGACCCGGATCACCGGCACCGAGTAACGTCGGCCGGATGCGATCCGAGACCCCGCCCCCGGCCCCGTACGCCTCCGGTCTGCTCGACGTCGGCGACGGCAACCGCGTCCACTACGAGGTCCACGGCAATCCGGCGGGCAAGCCCGCGCTCGTCGTGCACGGCGGGCCGGGCTCCGGGTCCTCCCCGACCGCGCCCCGGCTGTTCGACCCGGAGAAGTACCGGGTCGTCCAGTTCGACCAGCGCGGCTGCGGGCGCTCGCTCCCGCACGCGAGCGACCCGGCCGCCGACCTCTCCGTGAACACCACCGCCCACCTGGTGGCCGACATGGAGCGGCTCCGCGTCCACCTGGGCATCGACCGCTGGCTGCTGTACGGCGGCTCCTGGGGCTCGACGCTGATCCTGGCGTACGCGGAGGCGCACCCCGAGCGGGTCAGCGAGATCGTCATCACCGCCGTCACCACCACCCGCCGCTCCGAGACGGCCTGGCTGTACGAGGGCGTCGCCCGTTACTTCCCCGAGGCGCACGAGCGGTTCCGGGCCGGGGTGGACCACGCGGAGGACCTGGTGGGGGCCTACGCGGCCCGGATGAACCACCCCGACCGGGCCGTCCGGGAGAAGGCGGCGGCCGACTGGTGCGCCTGGGAGGACGCCGTCCTGTCCGGGGAGGGCATGGGGACCCCGTACACCGACCGGGTCGACGACGCCCGGCTCGGCTTCGTCCGGATCTGCTCCCACTACTTCGCCCACGGCGCCTTCCTGGAGGAGGGCGCCCTGATCAGGGACGCGCACCGGCTGGCCGGCATCCCCGGCGTGCTGGTGCACGGGCGGGCGGACATGGGCGGGCCGCTCGTCACCGCCTGGGAGCTCGCCCGGGCCTGGCCGGACGCCGAGCTCCACGTGGTGGAACAGGCCGGTCACCTCGGCGGGGGCGAGAGCCGACGGCTGGTCGTCGAGGCCCTGGAGCGCTTCGCGGACACGTGAGCCCGGGTGATCCCGCCGGGCGGCCCCGGCCGCCCGGCGGGATCATCGGAACATGAGCCCCGAGATCCACCTCGCCCAGCAGCCCGACGCCGACGCGCTCCTCGGCCGGTCCCCGCTCGCCGCGCTCGTCGGCATGCTGCTCGACCAGCAGGTCCCGATGGAATGGGCCTTCTCCGGCCCGCACACGATCGCCGTCCGCCTGGGGCGGGAGGACCTGGACGCGCACGAGATCGCCGCGGCGGACCCCGAGGCGTTCGCCGCGCTGCTCTCCGAGAAGCCGGCCGTGCACCGCTACCCGGGGTCGATGGCCCAGCGGATCCAGCAGCTGTGCGGGTACCTCGTCGAGGAGTACGACGGCGACGCCGAGGCCGTCTGGCGGACCGCCGCCACCGGCAAGGAGCTGCTCGCCCGGCTCCAGGACCTGCCCGGCTTCGGGAAGCAGAAGGCGCAGATCTTCCTCGCCCTCCTCGGCAAGCAGTACGGCGTCCACCCCGAGGGCTGGCGGGAGGCGGCGGGCCCGTACGGCGAGGAGGGCGCCCACCGCTCGGCCGCCGACATCACCGGCCCGGAATCGCTCGCCAAGGTCCGCGCCCACAAGCAGGAGATGAAGGCCGCCGCCAGAGCAGCGAAAGCGGCGAAACCCGCCAAGGACCGCAAACCGTCCGGGAACTGAGAATTCCAGATGTCAATCCTGTTCGACGTGACAGGAATTGTGCCGAACGTGTTCACAGAAGGCCCTCAAGGTGGCTAACTTCCCCTCAACCTCGTCCCCCTCGGGAAGGACTTCTGTGAACGCATCGCAGCGTCGCGCCGCGGCCATCCTCGCCGCGGCGGCCCTCGCCGCCCCCCTGGTCCTCGCCTCGCCGGCCACCGCCGTCAAGGACCCCGCCGCCGCGCCCGCCCGGGACGCGGCGAAGCTGGCGAAGAAGCTGGTCCGGGAGACCACCGGCCAGGACGCCTTCAAGCACCTGCAGAAGTTCCAGGCGATAGCCGACTCGGCCGGCGGCAACCGCGCGGCCGGCACCCTCGGCCACGACGCCTCGGCCGCGTACGTCTACACGCAGCTCAAGAAGGCCGGATACGACGTCTCGTACGAGAAGTTCGACTTCATCTACACCGAGACGCTCGCCGAGAAGGCGTCCGTCCTCGGCGCCGCGCCCCGCGCCCTCGACATCAAGGCGATGACCTACACCAAGTCCACCCCGGTCGGCGGCATCACCGCCGAGCTGGCGGCCGTCCCCGTGGACGCCGACGGCACCACCGGATGCGAGCCGGGCGACTTCGCCGCCGGCGCCTTCACCGGGAAGATCGCCCTGATCAAGCGCGGCGGCTGCAGCTTCGCGATCAAGCAGCAGAACGCGGGGGCGGCCGGCGCGGCCGGCGCGATCGTCTACAACAACGTCGCGGGCGCGCTCTCCGGCACCCTGAGCGACCCGGCCAACGGGGCGGTCCCGACCGGTGGCATCAGCCTCGCCGAGGGCGAGAAGCTGGCCGCGGACCTCGCCAAGGGGCCGGTGAACCTCTCCTTCGAGATCCGCCAGCTCCAGGAGAAGCGTTCCACCAACAACGTCATCGCGGAGACCCGGGGCGGCAACGCCGCCAACACCGTGATGCTCGGCTCGCACCTCGACTCCGTCACCGCCGGCCCCGGCATCAACGACAACGGCTCCGGCTCCGCCGGCCTCCTGCAGACCGCCCTGGAGCTCGCCGAGTCGAAGGCCAAGGTCCGCAACAAGGTCCGCTTCGCCTGGTGGTCCGCGGAGGAGAACGGCCTCCTCGGCTCCGAGCACTACGTCGCCAACCTGACGGAGCTCGACAAGAAGGAGATCAAGCTCTACCTCAACTTCGACATGATCGCCTCGCCGAACTACGGCCTGTTCGTGTACGACGGCGACAACTCGGACAACGTCGGCGCGGGCGCCGGCCCCGAGGGCTCCGCCCAGCTGGAGCGCGACATCACCGACTTCATGGACAAGCAGGGGCTCCCGCACGAGGGCACCGACTTCACCGGCCGCTCCGACTACGGCCCGTTCATCGAGGTCGGCATCCCCTCCGGCGGCACGTTCACCGGCGCCGAGGGCATCAAGACCGCCGAACAGGCCGCCAAGTTCGGCGGTGAGGCCGGGGTCGCGTACGACGTGAACTACCACGCGGCCGGCGACGACATCGACAACGTCAACATGACGGCCTTCGACGCCAACATCGACGTCATCGCCAACGCCGTCGGCACCTACGCCCACGACATCTCCTCGCTGCGCAAGCCGGTCGTCTCGGTCCCGACCGAGGGCGACGCGGGCAGCGGCGGCGGCCTGCACGACGACCACCACGAGGTCACCGAGTAGACCCCGGTCACCTGCGGCGGCGGGCCGTCCCGAAGATCGAGCGGCCGATCTCCCGGCCCAGCTGGGTGCCGATCGACCGGGCGAGGGACGTGAACATCCCGCTGCCGACGACCTGTTCGACGAGCGAGGGCTCCTCTTCGGGGGCCCTCGCCCGGGTCGTTCTCCCGGCCGCCTTCGCCTCCGCCGCCCGGACCGCCTCCGCCGCCCGGGCCTCCTCGTCCGCGGACAGCCGCTCGTACGCCGACTCCCGGTCCACCGCCCGCGCGTACCGCCCGTACAGCGGCGAGCCCTCGACCGCCGCGTCCAGCGCGGCCGCGTCGACCGGCCCCATCAGCGACTCAGGCGCCCGCAGCCGGGTCGCCGCCACCGGGGTCGGCGCTCCCCGCTCGCCCAGTACGGTGACCACCGCCTCGCCCGTGCCGAGCGTGGTCAGCACCTCCGCCAGGTCGTACGCCGACTCCGGGAAGGTCCGCACCGTCGCCTTCAGGGCCTTGGCGTCGTCCGGGGTGAAGGCGCGCAGCGCGTGCTGGACCCGGCTGCCGAGCTGGGCGAGGACGTCCGCGGGCACGTCCTTCGGGGTCTGGGTCACGAAGAAGACGCCGACGCCCTTGGAGCGGATCAGCCGGACCGTCTGCGTGATCGACTCCAGGAACGCCTTCGAGGCCCCCGTGAAGAGGAGGTGGGCCTCGTCGAAGAAGAAGACCAGCTTCGGCTTCTCCGGGTCGCCGACCTCCGGCAGGTCGTGGAAGAGGTCCGCGAGCAGCCACATCAGGAAGGTCGAGAAGAGCTGCGGCCGCTCCCGCACCGCCGGCAGCTCCAGGACCGAGACGATCCCCCGCCCGTCCTCGGCGGTCCGCAGGAACTCCGCGGTGTCGAACTCGGGCTCCCCGAAGAAGCCGGCCGCGCCCTGCTGCTCGAAGGCGGTCAGGGCGCGCAGGATCACCCCGGCGGTCGCCGTGGACAGACCGCCGATCCCCTTCAGTTCGGGCTTGCCGACGTCCGAGACGAGGAAGGCGACCACCGCCCGCAGGTCCTTCAGGTCCACCAGCTCCAGGCCCTTGGCGTCGGCGTAGTGGAAGATCAGGCCGAGCGACTGCTCCTGGGTCCGGTTCAGCTGGAGCACCCTGGAGAGCAGCACCGGGCCGAAGCTGGTGACCGTGGCGCGGACGGGGATGCCGGGGCCGGTGCCGCCGAGGCCGTAGAACGCGCAGGGGAAGCCGGTGGGGGTCCACTCCTGGCCGGTCTGCGCGGCCCGCTCCCGCACCTTCCCGCCGTCCTCGCCGGGGGCGGAGAGGCCGGAGACGTCGCCCTTGACGTCGGCGAGGAAGACCGGGACGCCGTGGGCGGAGAGCTGTTCGGCGATCAGCTGGAGGGTCTTGGTCTTGCCGGTGCCGGTGGCGCCCGCGACGAGCCCGTGCCGGTTGAGGACGGCCAGCGGGATCCGTACCGGCGCGTCCGGGTGACAGACGCCGTCCCAGAGCGCCGCCCCCAGATCGAGGGCTTCTCCCCCGAAGGCGTACCCGGCGGCGATCTCCGCGACCGGGCCGGGGAGCGCGGGCGCGGACACCGGCGGCTCCGGGGTCGTCGGCTGCTGCTCCGTCTCGGCCATGCGGCACCCCAATGTCGCTTATGTCACGGTCTGCACCAGCATCCCATCGGTTCCGCGTGGCTGCGCCGGGAGCCGCTCGCCCGGTAGGCTTTCCGTGTGATCTTCAAGCGCATCGGAAACGGCCGGCCGTATCCCGACCACGGCCGGGAAAGCACCCGGCAGTGGGCGGACGTCGCCCCGCGCCCGGTCCGCCTCGACCAGCTCGTCACCACCAAGGGCCAGCTGGACCTGGAGACCCTGCTCGCCGAGGACTCCACCTTCTACGGCGACCTCTTCGCGCACGTCGTGAAGTGGCAGGGCGACCTGTACCTCGAGGACGGACTGCACCGCGCCGTCCGCGCGGCCCTCCAGCAGCGCCAGGTGCTCCACGCCCGCGTGCTGGAACTGGACTGACCCCACCGCCGGGACCTCGCGCGCTGATCCTTTCGGGGGCAGTTCGCGCCCATCCGGCCGCGATCACATGATCATCAAGTAGGCATCGCGCACGGGCGGCATTACGCTGCGCCCATGAGCATGCTCACTCCCCCCGGCATGGGCGGAAAGTACCGCATCACGGGGGATGTCTACCCGCGCATGCGCCGACCCCACCGCCGGCGCAGGATCGTCCTGGCCTCCGCCGCCGCCGTGGTCGTGCTCGGCGCGGCCGGCTGGGGCACGCTCCAGCTCGTCGACGTCTTCACCGGCGACGACGGGACGAAGAAGACCACCGCCGGCCGGCAGACCGACTGCAAGCCCGCGCCCACCCCCAGCGCCGCCGCCGCCAAGCCGCCGAAGCCCGCCCAGGTCACGGTCAACGTCTACAACGCGACCCCGCGCAGCGGACTCGCCAAGACCACCGCCGACGAGCTCAAGAAGCGCGGCTTCGTCATCGGCAAGATCGGCAACGCGCCCGCCGCCTACGACAAGAAGGTGAAGGGCTCCGGGCTGCTGCTCGGCGCCCCCGCCGCCGCCAAGGGCGCCTTCGCCGTCCTCGGCACCCAGCTCGCGGGCACCACGACGAAGGTCGACGCCCGCACCACGGCGGACGTCGACCTGATCATCGGTACGGCGTTCAAGACCCTGTCGCCCAAGGCGACGGCGGACGCGGCGCTGGCGGCCCTGAACAAGCCCAAGCCCGCGCCGGCCCGCTGCTGACCCCTTCCGGGAGCTACTCGGCGGCGCCGTACATGCGGTCGCCGGCGTCGCCCAGGCCCGGGACGATGTAGCCGTGCTCGTTGAGCCGCTCGTCGACCGAGGCCGTCACGACCGTCACCGGCGTGCCCGCCAGCTCGCGCTCCATGACCTCGACGCCCTCCGGGGCGGCGAGGAGCACCACGGCCGTCACGTCGTCCGCGCCGCGCCGGATCAGCTCCTGGATCGCCGCGACCAGCGTGCCGCCGGTCGCCAGCATCGGGTCGAGCACGTACACCTGGCGGCCCGAGAGGTCCTCCGGCATCCGGGTGGCGTAGGTCGACGCCTCCAGCGTCTCCTCGTTCCGGATCATGCCCAGGAAGCCGACCTCGGCCGTCGGGAGCAGCCGCACCATGCCGTCCAGCATGCCGAGCCCGGCGCGCAGGATCGGGACGACCAGCGGACGCGGGTACGACAGCTTCACGCCGGTCGTCGGCGTGACGGGGGTCTCGATGTCGACCTGCTCGGTCCGCACGTCCCGGGTCGCCTCGTAGGCGAGCAGGGTGACCAGCTCGTCGGCGAGCCGGCGGAAGGTCGGGGAGTCCGTGCGCTTGTCGCGCAGGGTGGTGAGCTTGTGGGCGACCAGCGGGTGATCGACGACGTGGAGACGCATGACCCAACAGTAGCCCGCCGCGCACTGGCACCGACCCACACCGCTGCGGCAAGGTGGACGCACAGGGACCCAGCGATGGGGTGGTGTGGCCGATGCCCGACCCGCAGAACACATCCGGCCAGGTCCGGGGCGACACGGAGCCCCGGGAGCCGGAGACACAGCCGGAGACCGACGCGGAGCGCCGCAGGCGCCGCGCCCAGTTCCTCCGCGAGCTCGGCGAGGCCAAGGCGCTGCGCGACCGGGTGCAGCCGCGGCGCGCCCGGGCGGCCCGGATGAGACAGGCCATGCGCATGCGCACCTTCCGTTGGTGAGGGCCCCGGCCACGGCCGACGCGCTCCCTCCGTGCGCCGGGGTCGCACGCCCACCCGAACGCGGTGTGGTTCAGACTGATGCACGACGCAAGAGCCGAAGACCTCTCCTGAGGCCGTCGTTTCTGTCACGATGCCGATTGGGCGGGGCTCAGGAGCGCGCCGCCGGATCATCACACCTCTGATCAGTGGGAGAGTCAGGTGTACTTCGCCGCACTGCTCGCGCGCACCGAAGACGGGTGGGAAGCGAGCGATACGGAGCTCGACGACGTGGAGACGCTGGCGGACCTGGCCGATCTGGCCCGCGAGGCGGCGGCCGACGAGGGGGAGACCGTCCTCGTCTTCATCGAGCAGGAGGACGCGTGGTTCGGCATCGTCCGCGTCGACGGGGAGGACGACCCGCGGGTCTACGTCTCCGACGCGGCGGCCGCGGCCCGCTCCTCGTACGGGGAGATCCTCACCTCGGAACTGCTCGGCGACGACGACCCGGACAGCGAGCTCGACGAACTGGTGAACCTGGACGGCACCGAGGACGGTGAGCCGGAGCACGCGGCCGACGAGGACGAGGACGCCGCCGCGGGCAGCGCCGGCATCGCGCCGGCCGGTCCGCTCGGCGAGGGCCGGATCCTCGCCGACCTCGGCATGCCGGAGCGGACCCTGCTCGCCGTGACCGACGACGCCCTGGGGGAGATCGCCGACGCCATCGGCGCCTCCGACATCCTGGAGGCCGTCCGCTAGTGCAGGCCGCGGTACCCGGCCCCGTGCCGGAGCTCTGGCGGGACGCCATGCGCCTCGCCCTCGCCGAGGCGGCCGCGGCCGTGCCGGCCGGTGACGTACCGGTCGGCGCGGTCGTGCTCTCCCCCGTCGGCGAGGTCCTCTCCCGGGGGCACAACGAGCGGGAGGCGACCGGCGATCCGACGGCCCACGCGGAGGTCCTGGCGCTGCGCCGGGCCGCCGCCGCCACCGGCGAGTGGCGGCTGACCGGCTGCACCCTCGTGGTGACCCTGGAGCCCTGTGTGATGTGCGCGGGCGCCCTGGTCCAGTCGCGGGTCGAGCGGGTCGTCTACGGCGCCGACGACGAGAAGGCGGGCGCCGCCGGCTCCCTCTGGGACCTGGTCCGCGACCGCCGGCTCAACCACCGCCCGGAGGTCGTCCGGGGCGTCCTCGGCGAGGAGTGCGCCGAGCAGCTCACCGGCTTCTTCCGGACCCGCTGACCCCCGCCGTGACCTGCGCGGGGATACGGATTTCTTCGCTGGGCCGGTTTGGGCTAAGCTCTCTCTCGGTAGCGTGTCCGAGCGGCCGAAGGAGCTCGCCTCGAAAGCGAGTGTGGCGCAAGTCACCGAGGGTTCAAATCCCTCCGCTACCGCTGAAGACGCCCCTCCCGCCAGGCAACTGGCCGGAGGGGCGTTCTGCATGTCGGACGCGGTGCGCGGGGGTCAGTAGTAGGCGCGCATGATCTCGGTGGCCCACTCCGGCTGGGTGGTGGCGCCGCGCGGGCCGAACTCGGCCATGTAGGGCTTGATGTCGAGCACGGGCGTGCCGTCGACCGCGTCCAGGCCCTCCACGTGGACGTCACGCCCCTCGACGCGCAGCAGCCGGCAGCGGGAGACGCCGAGCCGGTTGGGGCGGTTCTTGCCGCGCTGGGCGAAGATGCCGACGAGCGGCCAGTCGGTGTTGCCGCGCGGATGCCGCGCGCCGGTCTCCACCTTCTCCGCCGGCACCCGGTCGAAGTGGTAGACGACCTCGACGTGCGAGAAGGAGTCCAGGCCGGCCAGGGCCTCCGGCGCGAAGCGGTCGTCCAGCCGGATCACCGCCGCCACCCCGCCCCACTCGTCGTCCCGGACCTCCGCCCGGCCGCCGACCACCCGGCCGACGGGAGCCGAGACGATCTCCACGGGCGTGCTGCTCTCGGACATGCGCTGCGCCTTTCGCGTGACGGAGACGATCACCGGACACCGTACGCCGGACGGTGGGTGACGTTGCGTCATACGGCGGGGAGGGGGCGCGGGGGAAGAGGACGGGGGGAGCGGCATCGGGGGGACAAGCCGCTCCCCCCGATGAGAACCGGTCCGACAAGTCCTGCGCCGCAGTCAGGGGGGAAGCTCGCGGCGCGGACCCCGCAGTGCGGGCCGGTTCCATGTGCCCCGCGGATTCCTGCCAGATCCGCCGGGCTCGCTCTCCATCCTGCTCCCCCCGCACCCGTCCGGGGGACGGCGAAAGACCCCGAAGCACAGGCCCTTGGTCCATAAAGGCTCGGTTAGAGTGGGCCACCGCCGAGGCCGAAACCCGGCGCCGGGAGGGGGAGGACGGATGTCCCAGGCGAGGAAAGTCGCGGTCTACGCGTTCGGGGTCTTCGTGCTGTACGCGATCATCACGTCCCCGGACCGCTCCGCGGACCTGGTCCAGATAGGCTTCGAGGGCCTTTCCAGCGCCGCCAAGGGTGTCGGAGAGTTCATGACAGAACTCATCAACTAGGAGACCCCAGTGATCCGCCATCTGGTCCTCTTCAAGCTGAACGAGGGCGTCGAGCGCGACGACCCGCGCGTGGTCGCCGGCGTCGAGGCGTTCCGCGCGCTCGGCGGGCAGATCGACGAGCTGCGCTTCTGGGAGTGCGACTGGAACGTGTCGGACCGGCCGATCGCGTACGACTTCGCGATCAACTCGGCCGTCGAGGACCTGGACGCGCTCCAGCGCTACCTCGACCACCCGGCGCACCAGGCCGGGGTCGCCCTGTGGCGCGAGTTCTCCACCTGGGTGATCGCGGACTACCCCTTCTAGCCCCTTCCGCGTCCGTATGTCGCCGAGACCCCCCGCCGTCCGGGCGGGGGGTCTCGCGCGTTGCGGCGCCGCGCGCCCCTGGCCTCCGGTTCTTCCTCCACGATGCCTTCAACACGTGGTTATGCGGTGCTTGCACACAGTGGACATGTCTTGTGATGCTATGACCGCTTTTGACGGATGAGTTCACCGTTTGACCGTAGTTGACCCAGTCGACCAGCTACACCAGCCAAAGGGGTGGCGTGAACGTGCCGGCCAGTACAGCGCCTCAGGTCCCGCCCCAGCACGAGGCGGGCGGCGCCGCGGACACCCCGCGCCCCCGGCCGCAGAGCAGCCGGGGCGCCGACACCCGGGCGCTCACCCAGGTGCTCTTCGGGCAGCTCAAGAACCTGGAGCCGGGCACCCCCGAGCACGACCGGGTGCGCGGGGCGCTCATCGAGGCCAACCTCCCGCTCGTCCGGTACGCGGCGGCCCGCTTCCGCTCGCGCAACGAGCCGATGGAGGACGTCGTCCAGGTCGGCACCATCGGCCTGATCAACGCGATCGACCGCTTCGACCCGGACCGGGGCGTGCAGTTCCCGACCTTCGCCATGCCCACCGTGGTCGGCGAGATCAAGCGGTACTTCCGCGACAACGTCCGCACCGTGCACGTGCCGCGCCGGCTGCACGAGCTGTGGGTGCAGGTGAACGGCGCCACCGAGGACCTGACGACGGCTCACGGCCGCTCCCCCACGACCGCCGAGATCGCCGAGCGGCTGCGGATCGGCGAGGACGAGGTGCTCGCCTGCATCGAGGCCGGACGGTCGTACCACGCCACCTCCCTGGAGGCGGCGCAGGAGGGCGACGGGCTGCCCGGGCTGCTCGACCGGCTCGGCTACGAGGACCCGGCGCTGGCCGGCGTGGAGCACCGCGACCTGGTCCGGCACCTGCTCGTCCAGCTGCCCGAACGCGAGCAGCGGATCCTGATGCTGCGCTACTACAGCAACTTGACGCAGTCTCAGATCAGCCAGGAGCTCGGGGTCTCGCAGATGCACGTGTCAAGGCTCCTCGCCCGAAGCTTCGCCCGCCTGAGATCCGCAAACAGAATCGAGGCATGACCGGATCGGGTAGACCGGTTCGGAGGAGTTCCCTGGCGCCCCAATTGCCGTACACCCCTTGTTTCCTGCGGATATGCGGCCTCTCCTTGTCGACAAGTCACTACAGCGTGTTGCCGACATGTGACATTCTGCTGGGGACGCGTTTGCCGCAGCCCCACGGCCGGTATTCAGGTGGAAGCTGCGTTCCTCCGATGGTCGCGGCCCACCGCGACCGTCCGCGACCTCTAGGGGGTGGCATGTCCGCAGATCAGGGCAGCTCGAAGGTGCTCACGCTCACGCCCGTCCCGGTCCACGTGCCCGAGCCCGTGCCCGTGCCCACGCAGACGACGGCGCCGACCGCGGCCGAGAGCGGGGCACTGCCCGCTCCGGAGCCCGCCGTCGCGCCGGCGGCGCTCGACACCCGCACCCTCTCCCGCTCCCTGTTCCTGCGGCTGCGGGCACTGGACGCCGAGGGCGCGGGGGCGGACAGCCCGGAGCGGACCTACGTCCGCGACACCCTCATCGAGCTGAACCTCCCGCTCGTGCGGTACGCGGCGGCCCGCTTCCGCTCGCGCAACGAGCCGATGGAGGACATCGTCCAGGTCGGCACCATCGGCCTGATCAAGGCGATCGACCGCTTCGACTGCGAACGGGGCGTGGAGTTCCCGACGTTCGCGATGCCGACGGTCGTCGGCGAGATCAAGCGCTTCTTCCGCGACACCTCGTGGTCGGTGCGGGTGCCGCGCCGGCTCCAGGAGCTGCGGCTCGCGCTCACCAAGGCCAGCGACGAGCTCGCGCAGAAGCTGGACCGCTCGCCGACCGTGCCCGAACTCGCCGCGGTGCTCGGGGTGTCGGAGGAGGACGTCGTCGACGGCCTCGCGGTGGGCAACGCGTACACGGCCTCCTCGCTCGACTCGCCGTCCCCGGAGGACGACGGCGGCGAGGGCTCCCTCGCGGACCGCCTCGGCTACGAGGACGCGGCTCTGGAAGGCGTCGAGTACCGCGAGTCGCTGAAGCCGCTGCTCGCCAAACTCCCGCCCCGGGAGCGGCAGATCATCATGCTCCGCTTCTTCGCGAACATGACCCAGTCGCAGATCGGCGAGGAGGTCGGCATCTCGCAGATGCACGTCTCGCGGCTGCTCACCCGCACGCTCGCCCAGCTCCGCGAGGGCCTGATCTCGGACTGACTTCCGCAAAGCCGCCCCCTGGTGACAGACCGTCAGCCACACTGGGGCGCATGAGGCGCAGGAAGCAGCCGGTACTCGTGGCGGTGGCGCTCTGCCTCGGCGGAGCGCTCACCGCATGCGGAGGCGGAGGAGACGGCGAGGGGTTCACGGCGGTCGGCGCCGGTCCCTCGCCGGGCGGCGCCGTCGGCCCCTCGGGCGCGGTCACCCTGGTCCCGCTGGAGAGCCCCACGGCGAGCGGCATCACCTCCAGCACCTCCTCCCCACCCCCGGCCCCCGCGTCGGAACCCCCGCCGGGCGCCTCACCGACGCCCACCACCGGTTCGGGAGCCGCGTCCGCACGCCCGAGCGCCACGGGCCGGGCCGACGGTTCCGGAGGGGGTACGGAGTCGGGCGCGCCGCCCGGCGGTGGCTCTTCCGGCGGCGGTGGTTCCGGCGGCGGTGGTTCCGGCGGCGGCTCGCCCTCCGGCGGCCCCGCGCCCGGCGCGACGACGCCCCCGCCGCGTACCCCGGTCCCCACCCCGGCGCCCACCACCTCCTCGCCCCGGCCGACCACGGCCACGCCGCCGCCCGGGCCGGCCGTGCTGACCGTCTCCGAGCCGGTCACCGCCGACGCCGACGAGCGCTGGTGCGAGCGGGTCACGGTGACCTTCCGGAACACCGGCGGCTCCCCCGCCGCCTCCGGCACCGCCACCTTCGAGACCCATGTCATCGGCGCGCTCGGCATCGACTGGGGCACGGTCACCACCAGCCAGCCGCTGCCGGCCCCGATCGCCGCCGGGGCGGCGCGGACGCGGACGTACACGGTGTGCGTGGAGTCCTGGCGGGTGCCGCTGGGCATGCGCGTCGACACCCGCGAGGTGACCGCTACCTGGCGGTGAGCCCGTACCCCCACCCCGGCCCCGGCCTCCGGCGCTGGACGCCGTACAGGGGTGAACGACGGAGGGGGCCGGTTCCGTACGGGTACGGAACCGGCCCCCTCCGTCGTTCCGGGGGACAGCGGGTCAGGCGACGGCGAGCCAGACGACCGCCGCCACCACCGCGATCCCGGCGATCACGGCGGCGATCACGCCGACGCGCGGGCCGCCCTGGACCGCCACCTGCTGCGGCTGGTGCTGCTGGGGGGTGCCCTCGTCGACGAAGGCGCGGAACATCTGGGTGCTGCCGGCGGGGTCGTAGCCCTCGGGGCCCTGGGCGCCCTGGCCGTACGGTGCTTGCGGGTTGTGTGCCATGGGCCAGGACCCTAGCGAAAGCGGGGTGACGGGCCCAAGCCCTGGCACCCCGCCTCCCCCGAGCCTCCCCCGCGCCTCCCCTTTGCCGATTCTTTAGCGCCGTTTGACCGATTTAGTTTGCCTGGAGCAACCATCCATCTCTATGGTTGCCCTAAGCAACAAGTTGGAAGGGGTCCGCCGTGGAACCGAGCAGCCGCTACGAGGACCTCGCCCGCGCCATCAGCGCCTTCGGCGCCGTGAAGCGCGGCCTCGCCCGGGTCCTGCCCGGCGACTGCCAGGGCGGCTCCGCCGCCGTGCTCGCCCTGCTCAAGCACCACGGGTCCATGCGGACGAGTCGGCTGGCCGAGCTCATGGCCGTGGACATGTCGGTGTGCAGCCGCCACGCGGCCCACACCGTCTCCCGCGGCTGGGTCGAGCGCCTGCCCGACCCCGGCGACGGCCGCTCCCGCATCCTGCGGCTGACCGACGAGGGCGTCGCGATGCTCGCCGAACTCGACCGGCGGGTGACCGAAGCCTTCGCCCGCCACCTCGCGGAGTGGTCCGACGACGACGTCGCACTGCTCACCACCCTGCTCGCCCGACTCCGCGACTCCTTCGGGGACTGCCGGGCCACCCACGCCTGACCACGCACGCCCGACCACCCACGCCTGACCCACCGCGCACGAGACCGCTCGGCCACGCCCCACCCCGCCCGAGCGCGCCCCGCCCCCCGCGCGGACACGCTGGAAACCAGAGGAACCTCATGGCTACGACCACACCCGACACCGGTGTGCGGAGCGCCCCGGCCGACACCGGAGACACCGCCGCTCCGATGACACACCGTCAGATCATGGAGGCGCTCTCCGGGCTGCTGCTCGGCATGTTCGTCGCCATCCTGTCCTCGACGATCGTCTCCAACGCCCTCCCCCAGATCATCACCGACCTGGAGGGCACCCAGTCCGCCTACACCTGGGTCGTCACCGCGACCCTGCTCGCGATGACCGCCACCACCCCGCTCTGGGGCAAGCTGGCCGACCTCTTCTCCAAGAAGCTGCTCATCCAGATAGCCCTGACCATCTACGTGGCGGGCTCGATCGTCGCCGGCCTCTCCCAGTCCACCGGCATGCTCATCGCCTGCCGCGTCGTGCAGGGCATCGGCGTGGGCGGCCTCACCGCCCTCTCCCAGATCATCCTCGCCGCGATGATCGCCCCCCGTGAGCGCGGCCGTTACAGCGGCTACCTCGGCGCGGTCTTCGCCGTCGCCACCGTCGGCGGCCCGCTGCTCGGCGGCGTCATCACCGACACCGAGTGGCTCGGCTGGCGCTGGTGCTTCTACGTCGGTGTGCCGTTCGCGATCATCGCCCTCTTCGTCCTCCAGAAGACCCTCAAGCTCCCCGTCGTGAAGCGCGAGGTCAGGGTCGACTGGGCCGGCGCCTTCTTCATCAGCGCCGCCGTCTCGCTGCTCCTCATCTGGGTCACCTTCGCCGGCGACAAGTACGACTGGGTGTCCTGGCAGACCGGCGTCATGGTGGCCGGTTCGGTGCTGCTCGGCGCGCTCTTCGTGCTCGTCGAGTCGAAGGCGTCCGAGCCGATCATCCCGCTGCGCCTCTTCCGCAACCGGACCATCACCCTGGCCTCGCTCGCCTCGCTCTTCGTCGGCGTCGCGATGTTCGCCGGCACGGTCTTCTTCAGCCAGTACTTCCAGCTGGCCCGCAACGAGTCGCCGACGATGTCCGGCGTCCTCACCATCCCGATGATCGCCGGCCTCTTCGTCTCCTCGACGGCCTCCGGCATGATCATCACCAAGACCGGCCGCTGGAAGGCGTGGCTGGTCACCGGCGGCGCGCTCGCCACCGCGGGCCTCGGCCTCCTCGGCACCCTCCGGTACGACACCGAGTACTGGCACATCGCGGTCTTCATGGCGGTCCTCGGCCTCGGCCTCGGCATGATGATGCAGAACCTGGTGCTCTGCACGCAGAACCAGGTGGCCCCCGCCGACCTCGGCGCCGCCTCCTCCGTCGTCACCTTCTTCCGCTCCCTCGGCGGCGCGATCGGCGTCTCGGCGCTCGGCGCGGTCATGGCCCACCGGGTCACCGACTACGTCAAGGAGGGCGTGGCCGAGCTCGGCCCGAAGGCCGCGGCGGCGATGGGCCAGGGCGGCAGCGGGAGCACCATCCCCGACATGGACAAGCTGCCCGCCCCGATCCGCACGGTCATGGAGAGCGCGTACGGGCACGGCGTCGGCGACGTCTTCCTCTACGCGGCGCCGTTCGCGCTGCTCGCCTTCCTGGTGACGCTCTTCATCAAGGAGGTCGCGCTGAAGAGCAACACCGTCACGGCGGACGACGCCTGAGAGGACTCCCGGCCGCGCTTCGAGCGGAGGCGCGGCCGGGTCGGAACGGAGCGGCGGGCAGGGGACGGCCCGCCGCTCCGTCATGTTCCGGGGGTCTACCCGTCCTTCCGGGCCTCGGGAGCCTCGCGGGTCTCGTGGGTCTCGTGGGTCTCGTGGGTCTCGTGGGTCTCGCGGGTCTCGCGGGTCTCGCGGGCCACCATCGCCTCGATGCCGGCGACCAGGATGTCGAGGGCGTAGGCGAAGTCCCGTTCCCAGATGGTGCTGACGGAGCCGTGCGAGGCCCGCTCGTCGAGGATCTCCGTCATCGGCTCCAGCACCTCGCGGAACTGCGGGTCCTCGCGGAAGGCGGCGACGGAATCGGTGTAGAAGGCGTCCTGCGTCATGCCCGCCTCGGCCGCCCGCCGCTCGAACTGCGACTCGATCGTCCCGTAGCCGTACACGAACTGGAAGACCGCCGACATCGCGCCCGGCTGGCCGCTCAGCGGCAGCCCGGTCTCCCGGATCGCCTCCTGGATCTTCGCGCCGACGGCGATCGCGTGCGGCCCGATGTTCAGGTACTGGCCCGCGCACGGCGACATCCACGGGTGGCGGACCAGCATCCGGCGGTAGTGCAGGGCGAGCGTCCGGATCCGCTCCCGCCAGTCGGCCCCCGCGGCGACCGCGTCCAGGTCGATCTCCCCGTACACGGTGTCGATCGCGTACTCGATGATGTCGTCCTTGGTGTCCACGTACCAGTACAGGGACATCGCCGTGACGCCGAGCTCGGCCGCGAGCCGCCGCATCGACAGCTTGGCGAGCCCGTCCCGGTCGAGCATCCGCACCGAGGCGGCCACGATCCGGTCGCGGTCGAGCCCGGCGGGGCCGCCGCCGCTGCGGGCGGCCCGCTGCTCCAGCCAGACGCTGGAGCCCGTCGGGTTCCTGGTCCGGTCCGCGGCCTTGACCATGCTCGTCCTCCGTCCGTCGGCGCTCGTGACCATGCTAGGCAGCGACGACGGGCTCGGCCGCCACGGACTGCTCCGCCCGCTCGGCCCGCTTCAGCAGGAAGGCGGCGAGCAGACCGCCGACGAGGACGGCGACCGCGCCGACCAGCTGGCTGGTCTGCAGCCCGGAGGCGAAGGCGTCGGAGATCCGGGCCCGCTCGGCGTCGTCGCCGGCCGCCGCCAGGGCCGCCGGGAGCGAGGTGGCGGTGACGGTGACGAGGGCGGCGAAGCGGGCGTTGAGGACGGCGCCGAGGACCGCGACGCCGAGGCCGTTGCCGAACTCGGCGAGGGTGCCGTTGACGCCCGCGCCGACGCCCGCCTTCTCCGGCGGGATCGCGCTCATGATCGCGTTCGCCATCGCCGGGTTGGAGACCGCGAGGCCGGTGCCCATCAGGACCAGGCCGAGCAGCATGCCCCAGTAGGTGCCGTCCGCGCCGCCGCCGAGCAGGGCGATCGAGGCCAGACCGGCCGCGACCAGCGTCATGCCGACCGTCACGGTGAGCGGGGTGCCGAGCTTCATCACGATCCTCGGGCCGATGCCGCTGAGGTTGAGGACGACGACCGTCAGCGCCAGCGGCGCCATCCGCAGCCCCGCCTCCAGCGGCTCGTACCCGAGCACGAACTGGAGGTGCTGGGTGAGCAGGAACAGCGAGCCGCCCATCCCGAACATCACCAGGATCGCGCCGGCCACCGCGCCCACGAACTTCTGGTTGCGGAAGAAGTGCATGTCGAGCATCGGGTACGGGGTCCGCAGCTCCCACAGCGCGAAGGCGGCGAGCACCACGACGCCGGTCGCGGCCGGGACCAGCACCTCGGTGGAGGTCCAGCCGTGCTCCGGGCCGGTGATGATCGCGTACACGGCGGCGGTCATGCCGATGGTGGAGAGCAGCGCGCCGAGCAGGTCGGGGCGGTCGCCCTGGGGGTTCTTCGACTCGGGGACCAGCTTGAGGACGGCGACCAGGCCGATCACGGCCACCGGGATGTTGATCAGGAAGATCATCCCCCACCAGTAGTGGTCGAGGATCACGCCGCCGATCAGCGGTCCGGCGGCGAAGCCGAGCGAGCTGACGGTGGCCCAGAGCGCGATGGCCTTCACGCGCTCGGAGTCGTCGAAGATCTGCATGACGACGGCGAGCGTGGTGGTCATCAGGAGCGCCCCGCCGACGCCCATGCCCGCGCGGGCGGCGATCAGCTGGCCGGTCGAGTCGGCGAGTCCGGCGGCGAGCGAGCCGAGGCCGAAGAGCGCGAGGCCGACGGCGAGCAGCTTCTTGCGGCCGTAGCGGTCGGCGGCGTTGCCGGCGGTCAGGAGCAGGCCGGACTGGACGAGCGAGTAGGCGTTGATCATCCACTGGATGTCGCTGGTGGAGGCGTGCAGCTCCGTGGTCAGCGAGGGGATGGCGACGCTGAGGACGGTGTTGTCGAGGAGCACGGTGAGCTGGGCGAGACAGATGACGCCGAGGATCAGCCAGCGCTGGGGGTGGCCGCCTGTGGCCGGCGGCGTGGCCGTGGGCGTGGCCGTCATGGACACTCCTTATACGGTGTACGAGGCTGGGACTCGTACACCGTATAGGAGGTCTCGTACGCTGTATAGGGCTTTTTATTTCGGGCTGGTCAGGTCGTAGAAGGTGGCGTTGCCGACGGTGGTGGAGGTGAAGTTCTCCTGCACCCACGTGCTGATCTGGGAGCCGCTGCCGGCCCCGCCGCCGGGCCCGCCCATGCCGCCGCCTCCGATGAAGTAGTGGATCCTCCCCTCGGCGACGTACCGCTTGAACTGGGCGAGGGTCGGGGACGGGTCGCTGCCGTTGAAGCCGCCGATCGCCATCACGGGCTTCTCGGTGGCGAGCTGGTAGCTCGCCGCGTTCTGCGCGCCGATCGCGGCGGCGGCCCAGGTGTACGCGTCGGCGTCCTGGAGCAGCTTCGCCTTGGCCTCCGTACCGACGCCGGCGCCGTTGAGGAGCCCGCCGAGGCCGCCGCCGCCCAGGCCACCGCGCTCGTCGGCGCCCGGCATCTGGCCCGCCTGGCCGGTGGGGGGTTGCTGGCCGCCCTGGGGCTGGCCGCCTTGTGCCTGGCCGCCGCCGGGGAAGCCGTTGGGGGGCTGCATGCCGTTCGGGGGCTGCGTACCGTTGGGGGGCTGCATGCCGTTCGGGGGCTGCATGCCGCCCACCTGGCCGCCGCCGTCCGTGCCCCGGCCGCCGCCGTCCATCCGCGCCATCCCGGCCGGGAGCTCGCCGCCGCCCGGGAAGCCGCGGCCGCCGCCGCCCGGGCCACGGCCGCCGAAGCCGGCGCCCGCCGGGCCCGCCGTGACGATGGAGCCCTGGTGGCCGGTGGAGAGCGTCTCCAGGGTGTACGCGAACGGGCCCGCGAGTCCCGCCGCCAGGCCGAGGCCCGCCACGGCGAGGCCGAGCCGCCGGTCCGTCCGGCCCGCGGCGAGCAGCCCGAGCGCGGCCACCGCTCCCGCGCCGAGCACGGTCCAGCGCAGCCACGGCAGGTAGTCCGGCGTACGGCCGAGCAGCACCCAGCCCCACCAGGCCGTCACGCCGGCCGCGACCGCGAGGCCGGCGGAGGCGGGCAGCCGGGTCCGCTCCTCCCACAGCACGCCGGCGCCCATGCCGATCAGGGCGGCGAGGTACGGGGCCAGGGCCACCGTGTAGTACTCGTGGAAGATGCCGGCCATGAAGCTGAAGACGGCCAGCGTCATCAGCAGCGACCCGCCCCACACCAGGAACGCGGCCCGGGCCGTGTCCGTGCGCGGCGCCCGCCAAGTGACGACGAGCCCGGCGAGGAGCAGCACCAGCGCGGCCGGCAGCAGCCAGGAGATCTGGCCGCCGACGGAGTCGTCGAACATGCGCATCAGGCCGGTCTCGCCCCAGCCGCCGCCCTGCCCGCCGCCGCGGCCACCGCCGCCGACGCTGCCGACCTCGTTGCCGTTGATCCGGCCGAGGCCGTTGTAGCCGAAGGTCAGCTCCAGGAAGCTGTTGTTCTGCGAGCCGCCGACGTACGGGCGCGAGGCCGCCGGCCAGAGCTCGACGAGCGCCACCCACCAGCCGCCGGAGACGACCAGCGCGAGTCCGGCGAGACCCAGCTGGCCGCACCGCTTCAGCGGCCGGGCCGGGGCGCACACCGCGTACACGAGCGCGAGCGGCGGCAGGATCAGGAACGCCTGGAGGGTCTTCGTCAAGAACGCGAAACCGAACGCGGCGCCCGCCGCGACCAGCCACGTCGTCGAACCCTCGGCGCGCTCCAGGGCCCGCAGCACCGCGTACACGGCCACGGTCATGAGCAGCGCGAGCAGCGCGTCCGGGTTGTTGAAGCGGAACATCAGCGCGGCGACCGGGGTCAGCGCGAGCACGACGCCCGCGAGCAGGCCGGCGCCCGCGCCGAAGCGGCGGCGGACGGCCGCGTACAGCACGGCGACCGTGGCCACGCCCATCAGCACCTCGGGCAGCAGGATCTGCCAGGAGCCGAGGCCGAAGAGGCGGACGGAGAGCGCCATCGGCCAGAGCGCGGCCGGCGGCTTGTCGACGGTGATGGCGTTGGCCGCGTCGAGCGAGCCGAAGAAGAACGCCTTCCAGCTCTCGCCGCCGGCCTGGACGGCCGCCGAGTAGAAGGAGTTGGCGTAGCCGGAGGCGCTCAGGTTCCACAGGTAGAGCGCGGTGGTGGCGGCGAGGAGGCCGAGGAGCGCGGGGCGCACCCAGGGGGCGTCCTCGGGCCGACCGCGCCACAGCCGGGCGAGCCGCCCGGGCCGGGCGGGCACGGCGGGCACGGCGGGCGCCGCGGCGGCGGGCGGCACGGCGGGCGGGGTCGGTGCGGTCATCGGGGGTCCCCCGTGGGGTGTCGGCGGTCCGGGAAGACCCAGAGCCGGAAGAGCAGGAAGCGCAGCACGGTCGCGGCGAGGTTGGCGACGACGAGCACGGCGAGTTCGGTGGAGTGCGCCGGGTCGCCGGTCGCCGCGCCGAGCGCGGCGAGCGAGCCGCTGGTGAGGGCGAGGCCGATGGCGAAGACCACGAGCCCCTGCGCCTGGTGGCGGACGGCCCGGTCGCGGCCGCGGACGCCGAAGGTGAGCCGGCGGTTGGCGGCCGTGTTGGCGACGGCGGAGACGAGCAGGGCGGCGGCGTTGGCGAGCTGGGCGCCGGCGCCGAGCCGGAAGAGCGAGTAGAGCGCGAGGTAGAAGAGCGTGGAGAGCACGCCGACCACGCAGAAGCCGACCAGCTGGCGGGCGAGTCCGCCGGGGACGCCGGTCAGGTCGCGGTCGCGCGGGTCGTCGCCGAAGGGCCGGGCGAGCCGGTCCAGCGGCAGCGAACCGGTGGCGAGGGCCCGGCCCACCCGCCAGACGCCCTTCAGGTCGTCGGTGGCGGTCCGCACGATGTGCACGGTCGAGTCGGGGTCGTCGACCCAGTCGACGGGCACCTCGTGGATCCGCAGCCCGGCCCGCTCGGCGAGCACCAGCATCTCGGTGTCGAAGAACCAGCCGGTGTCCTCGACCATCGGCAGCAGCCGCTCGGCGACATCGCGCCGGATCGCCTTGAAGCCGCACTGGGCGTCGGAGAAGCGGGCGGCGAGCGAGCCGCGCAGGATCAGGTTGTACGCCCGCGAGACGAACTCCCTCTTGGGCCCGCGCACCACCCGCGAGGAGCGGGCCAGCCGGGAGCCTATGGCGAGGTCGGAGTGGCCGGAGATGAGCGGCGCGACGAGCGGGAGGAGCGCGTTGAGGTCGGTGGACAGGTCCACGTCCATGTAGGCGAGGACCGGTGCGTCGGAGGCCGACCACACGGTCCTCAGGGCCCGGCCGCGGCCCTTCTGTTCGAGCCGTACGGACCGCACCTCGGGCACCTCGGCGGCGAGGGCGGCGGCGATGGCGGGGGTGGCGTCGGTGGAGGCGTTGTCGGCGACGGTGACGCGGAAGCCGTACGGGAAGGTGCGCTTCAGGTGCGCGTGGAGCCGGCGGACGCACGGCTCCAGGTCCTTCTCCTCGTTGTAGACGGGGATCACCACGTCCAGAACGGCCCGGCCCGCTTCGCTCACCGGCAGGTGCTCCCGGGCGGGAAGGGTGCCGGGGGCCTGCGTCGCGGGCCCCGCGAGGGTGTGGGTTCGCATGTCCACGACCCTCGCCGGGCCCGCTGTCACGCCTGTGTGATCAGCCTGTGGCGGGCCTGTGAGTCCGTGACCGCCGGCAGCGTGACCGCCGGCAGCGTGACCGAGAAGACGGTCCGTCCGGGGACGGAGTCGACGGCCACCTCGCCGCCGTGGGCGGTGACGACGGCCCGCACGATGGCGAGGCCGAGCCCGGTGGACCCGGCGTGCCGGGAGCGGGAGGCGTCGCCGCGGGCGAACCGTTCGAAGACGGCGGGCAGCAGCTGCGGCGGGATGCCGGGCCCGTCGTCCTGGACCTCGACGACGACGGCCGCGCCCGCGCCCCGGACAAGGGCCGTGACGGTGGTCCCGGGCGGGGTGTGGGCGCGGGCGTTGGCGAGCAGGT
Organism: Streptomyces sp. NRRL F-5727; assembly: GCF_000719555.1. GTDB lineage: Bacteria > Actinomycetota > Actinomycetes > Streptomycetales > Streptomycetaceae > Streptomyces. Next base: position 192,985 of record NZ_JOGX01000003.1, on the reverse strand, counting down.
TGAGGAGCACCTGCTGGAGCCGTGCGGCGTCGCCGCGGACCGCCGCCGGCCCGCCGTCCCCGGGCAGTTCGAGGCGCCAGTGGTGGTCGGGTCCGGCGGCGCGGGCGTCCCCGAGGGCGTCCACGACGAGGGGGACGAGGTCGGTGGTCTCGTCCGAGAGGGGGCGTCCGGCGTCGAGCCGGGCGAGCAGCAGCAGGTCCTCGACCAGGCCCGTCATCCGGGTGGCCTCGGACTCGATCCGGCCGAGCGCGTGCCGGGTGTCGGGCCCGCACTCCTCGCGTCCGCGCCGGGTGAGTTCGGCGTAGCCGCGGATGGAGGCGAGCGGGGTGCGCAGTTCGTGGCTGGCGTCGGCGACGAACTGCCGGACCCGGGTCTCGCTCTGCTGGCGGGCGTCGAGGGCCGCGTGGACGTGGTCGAGCATCCGGTTGAGCGCGGCGCCGACCTGCCCGACCTCGGTCCGTGGATCGGCCTCGGCCTCCGGAACCCGCTGGTGGAGCGCCACCTCGCCGCTGTGCAGCGGCAGCCGGGCGACCTGGGCGGCGGTGGCGGCGACCCGGCGCAGCGGCCGCAGTGCGATCCGTACCAGCGCCGTCCCGGCGAGGGAGGCGGCGACGAGGGAGGCGCCGGTGAGGCTGAGCTCGACCAGGACGAGGGTGGAGAGGGCGCTCTCGACCTCGTCGAGCGGGATGCCGGTCAGGACGGCGTGGCGATGGCCCTCGGTGTGGACGACCCGGTACGAGCCGAGTCCGCCGGGCAGTTCCACGGTGTGCGCCCGACCGTCGCGGGGCACGGCGGAGAGCGCGCGCACCTGCGCCGCGTCCAGCTTCTCGACCGGGAACGGCTCGCCGGTGTCGTCACCGGCCGTCGGGGTCTCGGTCTCCGTCCGCGTATCCGTCTGAGTATCCGTCTCCGTCTCCGTCGAGCGGCCCGCCTCGGTGATCTCACCGCCCTCGACGACGGCGACCAGCGCGCCGATCGGGGAGCCCGGGTCGCCGAGGACGGCGAGCGGCGGGCGCTCCCGGACCCGGCCGCCCGGCGGCGGACCCGGCGGCCCGGCCGCCCGCTGGCCGAGCGCGGTCAGCTGCTCGTCGGCCCGGTCGTACAGGTAGGAGCGGTACGCGATGGTGGTGACCGTGCCGATGACGGCCGCGACGACGGCGATCAGCGCGACGGCGGAGACCACGAGCCGCGTCCGCAGCGACCAGGGCCGCCGGGAACGGAGACGCATGCGGGGCTACTCCCCCGGCTTGATGAGGTAGCCGGCCCCCCGCCGGGTGTGGATCATCGGCGAGCGGCCGGCGTCGATCTTCCGCCGCAGGTAGGAGATGTACAGCTCGACGACGTTGGCCTGGCCGCCGAAGTCGTACGACCACACGCGGTCGAGGATCTGCGCCTTGCTGAGCACCCGGCGCGGGTTGCGCATGAGGTACCGCAGCAGCTCGAACTCGGTCGCGGTGAGGTGGATGGAGTCGCCGCCCCGGGTGACCTCGTGGCTGTCCTCGTCGAGGGTGAGGTCGCCGACCGTGAGCAGGGACTCGCTGCGGGCCTGGGCGGCCCCGGAGCGCCGGATCAGGCCGCGCAGCCGGGCGACGACCTCCTCCAGGCTGAACGGCTTGGTGACGTAGTCGTCACCGCCGGCCGTGAGCCCGGCGATCCGGTCCTCGACGGCGTCCTTCGCCGTGAGGAAGAGGACCGGCACCTCGGGCAGCTCGCGCCGGATCGAGCCGAGCAGGCTGAGCCCGTCGACGTCCGGGAGCATGATGTCCAGGATGACGACGTCGGGCCGGAACTCCCGCACGGCCCGCAGGGCACCGGCCCCGTCGGCGGCGCTGCGGACCTGCCAGCCCTCGTAGCGCAGGGCCATGGAGAGCAGTTCGGAGAGGGACGCCTCGTCGTCGACGACGAGGACGCGGACGGCGCTGCCGTCGGCACGGAGCAGATCGGCGCGGGTGCCGCGGCGGGCTGACGTGCTGCGAGTGGTGACGGTCATGGCCCCACGCTCGCCGCCGCCGCTGAGATCCCCCTTGCGCTTTCCTGTGAATTCCCTGAGAAACGGGGAGCCGGTCCGGTCAGGGCTCGGTCCGTCAGGGTTTCACGTGAAACATCGCGGCCCCGTTGTCGTGCAGGACCGCCCGGAGCCAGTCGTCGCCGAGCCCGAGCCGTTCGAGGGCGTGGAGCTGGTGGACGTACGGGTAGGGGATGTTGGGGAAGTCGGAGCCGAGGAGCACCCGGTCCTGGAGGTCGGCCAGCCGCTTGAGCGCGTCGCGCGGGAAGGGCGCGAGCCGCTCGCTGAAGTCGGTGAAGGCCATGGTGGTGTCCAGGTGCACGCCCTCGTACCGCTCCGCGAGACCGAGGAAGTCCTCGTACTCCGGCATCCCCATGTGCGCGACGATCATCCGCAGCCGCGGATGCCGGGCGAGCAGCTTCCCGGCATGGCCCGGTCCGGTGTAGGCGCCGGGCGCGGGCCCGGAACCGCAGTGGACGACGACCGGCGTGCCGCTCTCGGCGAGCAGCCCCCACACCTCGTCGAGCTGCGGATCGTTCGGGTCGAAGCCGCCGACCTGGACGTGCACCTTGAAGACCCGGGCCCCGTCGTCGAGGGCCCGCCGCACGTACCCGGCGGCCCCGGGCTCGGGGAAGAAGGTCGCCGTGTGCAGGCAGCCGGGCGTCCGCGCGGCGAACTCCGCGGCCCAGGCGTTGAGCCAGGCGCCCATCCCGGGCCTGTGCGGGTAGAGCATCGAGGTGAAGGCCAGCACGCCGAAGCCGCGCAACAGCTCGACCCGCCGGTCCTCCTCCTCGCGGTAGGTGATGGGCCAGGGCTGCCCGGTGAGCGGTCCGACGGCGTCGAAGTACGCCCAGACCTTGTCGAGGACGTTCTTCGGCATGAAGTGGGTGTGCACGTCGACGAGCCCGGGCAGCCCGAGCCGCGCGGTCATCTCCCTGACGACGTCACTCTCGCTCAAAGCCGTAGCTCCGCTCGACCTTGCCGATGTGGCAGCTGTACGCCTCGTACCAGTGCTCGCGCCCGTGCCTCTTCGCCGCCAGGTGCTCGGTGTCGAGACGCCAGGCGTCGAGGGCCTCCAGGTCACGGAAGTAGGCCACGGTGATGCCGAGGCCGCCGGGGGTGCGGGCGGACTCGTAGCCGAGGAAGCCGGGGACGTCGGCGACCCGCCGGCGCAGCTCGGCGGCGGTCTCGGCGTACCCCTCGGGGGCGTCGGGCCGCAGGGAGGTGAAGACGGCGGTGTAGTAGGGCGGTTCGAGACCGGAGATCGGTTTCTGCGTCATGGGAGCACCCTCGCGGGGCGGACCGGACGCTGTCCACGGCCGCCGCTCAAAGGGATCCAAGACTTTACGATCAGAGGCGCCCGGGACTTCGCGGTCAGAACAGCCCGCCCTGCTCACTCCTGGCGGCGACGACGTCCACGGGCACGCTCCAGGCGTCGTCCGTCTCCCCGCACCGCTCCAGCCCCCAGCCGCCGAGCAGCCGCCCGTCGAGCACGAGGTGGCGTCCGCCGGGGTCGCGCAGGTGCAGATCGGGGCCGGCGGCGGCGAGCACCCGCCCGGTGACGACCCCGCCCTCGACGAGCTCGGTGACGGTCCCGTCGAGCGGCGGCAGCGCCCCCAGGCCGAAGAGCTCCCCGTGGTCGTACGCGGTGAAGGGCAGCGCCTCCAGGGTGTCGCCCCAGCCGCCGACGCCGAGAGCCCGCCCGTACAGCTCCTCGATCTCCGCGGCCCGCGCCCCGGCGTCCGGCAGCCCGACCCGCAGCGCCCGCTTCCGCTCGTACGACACCCGGTCGGGCACGCCGAGGGCCTGCCGCAGCACCTCCTCGGTCCGCCGGGCGGCCATCAGCGGGCCGCGCCCGAGCCAGCAGAAGGCGACGGCGCCCTGCTCGCGCAACCGGGTGTCCCCCCGGTGCTCGCCGGTGATGCCGACCTTGACCGTGCCGGTCCCGAACCAGGCGAGGTAGACCCGGTAGGGCCGGGGGTCGTCGGCGAAGGTGTCGGCGGCGACGGAGTGGGCCCGGTCGAGGCGCGCGCAGTCGGGGCAGAGCCCGCCGGTCGACCGCCCCGGCACCGCGGCGCCGACGGGGCAGGCGTTCCCCCGCGCCCCGGCGCAGGCCCGGCCCCCGACGGCCCGGAAGGCGAGCGGCCGCCCGTACCCGACCGGGCTGACCCGCCCGCCCCACCAGCGCAGTCCGGCCGAGCCCCCGCTCCACCCGACGCCACCACTCCGCCACACGGCCGGACCGCCTCCCATGTCTCTGTCCTCCCCCCATCCTCCTCCTCAGGGCAGCACGTAGATCCGGGTCCCGTCCGGGCCGGGGTCGCCGACCTCGCGCATGCAGCCCCGCTCGATGAGCAGCCGGACGCAGTCGCGGACGCGCTCGCCGGAGAGCCCGGTGCGCCGGGTGACGTCCTGGGGCCGGCAGCGGACGCCGCCGCGGACGAGGGCGGGGGCGAGGAAGCTGGCGACGGCCCGCATGTCGCCGCTGATCTCCCAGGACTCGACGAGCTCCTGCGCGCTGAGCCGGGGCCGGTCCTCGGTGCCGCGCTGCCGGGGGACGGCGAAGGTGCGCTCAAGGGAGTCGGCGACCCTTGAGAGGCTGAGCCGGGTCTCCCGCAGCAGCTCCGCGTACCCGGCGTGCCCGGTGAGGCCCGCGGCGGTCTCGTCGAACCGGCCCTCCAGCCGGACGAGGACGTCGACGAGCTCGGGCGGCAGCACGAACCCGCCGTGCGCCGGGGCCGGTTCGAGTCCGTAGCCGCCGTGCCGCTGCACCTCGGCCACCAGCTCGCCCACCCAGGCCCGGAACGGCTGGGCCTCGGGCGCGCGGCAGGCGGTGACGAGCTGCACGAGACCGGCGAGGCTGACCATCCGCGCGGTGCCGCGGATGCCGCTGCGCGCGAGTATGTCCGGGCTGGGCGCCAGTTCCCGCGCGGGTGCCAGGCACCAGGCGGGCAGCGCCACGCTCCGCAGCGCCTCGCGCGGCCCCGCGTACCCGAGCCGCCGGGCCACGTCCACGACGGGGAACCAGTGCGCCCCGTCGATCGCGGTGAGCCGCCTCAGCCGGCCCCCGGCGGCGGCCCGAACGAAGTCATCGATGTCGATCGCGTCCAACGATCATCACCTCCACCCGCACGTTAGGCCGAAGGCATATTCAACTGACATGCAAATCAGATGGGTTCACCCAAAAGGGGAAGGCCCCGGGCAAACCCGGGGCCTTCGTAGTAATCTCCGCGTCCGCGACCGGACGGTCCGTCAGCGGGCGACGAACTGCGTGAGGATCGCCTGCACCTCGTAGATGTCCACACCCTTGGTGAAGGTCTTGGTGACCGGCAGCGCCTGGCCCGAGATCCAGATCTTCAGCTCGGCGTCGAGGTCGAAGGTGCCGGCCGTCTCGACGGCGAAGTGCGTGATGCTCCGGTACGGGATCGAGTGGTACTCGACCTTCTTGCCGGTGATGCCCTGCTTGTCGACGAGCACGAGCCGCCGGTCGGTGAAGAAGATGACGTCGCGGATCAGCAGGTACGCGGCGTGCACCTGCTCCCCCTGGCCGAGCAGCCGCGCGTAGTCCTGCTGCGCCTGCGCCGGATCGATGGCGTGCGCGTTCCCGAAGAGCGCCATGGCCCCCACCCCCACTTTTCAGTCAAAAAATACGATCATGCGAACCTAACCGCACGCCGCCCGCTCCTGGCAACGCCCGATCACCCGGCGACCGTCAGCTCGTACACGACCCCGACGCCGAACTCCCCGCTGCGCCCGTTGATCTCCAGTACGTGCCGGCCCTCCGCCGGCGCGGGAACCTGCACCCAGATCCCGCAGCCTTGCGCGAGGACGCTGCCCGCCTCCCCGGTCACGGCGTTGCCCTCCAGCCCCGTCACCACGATCGGCGCCGCGTCGATCCGCCGGGCGGCGAGCTCCTTCCCGTCGAGCGTGGCGGAGCCGGCGGCGTCGACCATGAACCCCGCGCAGCCGGACTTGTCCACGGCGTACGAGTTGACCAGCGGAAACGCGAGGGGCACCCCGGCCGGCACCGTGCACCTCCGCTTCGCCTCGGTCCCGAACGTCCCGGCCAGGAACCACACGTCCCCCGGCTGCCGCCGCGCGCAGTCCCGCCCGTCCTCGTCACTCACCGGATTGGTCCCCTCCGGCTCGGAGGCGGCCCAGCTCCACCACCGCCCCTGCAGCTCCGAGTCCCCCAGCGGGGCCACCCCAGAGGCCGAAGCCGAAGCCGAGGCAGAGGCAGAGGCAGAGGCCGAGGCCGAGGCCGACCCAGAAGCCGACCCCGAAGCCACAGCCGAGGCCGACCCAGAAGCCGACGCCGAGACCGAGGTCGACGCACCGCCGGCTCCCCCGCACCCCACCAGCACCGCCCCGACCACTGCCAGCAGCCCCGCACTCCCGTAACGCCTCACGCGCCCACCCCTCCAGAAAAAACGACCCCGGACAACGCAAGAGGCCCGGACTCTCGTCCGGGCCTCTCGTCTGTGTGCACTCGGCAGGATTCGAACCTGCAACCTTCTGATCCGTAGTCAGATGCTCTATCCGTTAAGCTACGAGTGCTTGTTCTTTTGTTCTCGTCTCCGTTTCCCGGCCCTTTCGGCCCGCTGTCCCGGCGACAGGAAGAACATTACATGACTGCCGCCGTCCTGTGAAATCCGATTAGCCCACCCCCTCTGACCTGCGAAAACGCGCCTGGAGGGTGCGGCGGGCGGCGGGGTGGACCCGGGGGTTCCGGGGGTGGAAAGGGGGCTGGAGGGGTGGAAAGAGACCGGGGTCACACTGCGTCACGCGCGCGGGGAGAAGATCAGGGGACCGCGGCCGGAAACGACGGAAGGGGGACCGCGGGGGCGACCCGAAACGGCGGAAGCCCGGGCCGCGGGGGCGATACCGGAAACGGCGGAAGCCGGACCGCGGGGGCGGCCGGAAACGGCGGAAGCCCCGGCCGTGGGGCCGGGGCTTCCGTGAGCGCGGAGGCGGAGGGATTTGAACCCTCGATGGACGATAAAGCCCAAACCGCATTAGCAGTGCGGCGCCATAGACCGGACTAGGCGACGCCTCCTCGCTCCCCGCGCATGCGCGGGGTGCGTGCAGATGATGACACAGGTGAGTCTCGTGTCACCAATCGCTTTCACCGTACTAGGCGGGCGGGGCCCAGGGCAAAGCCCTCGGCGCGTTGGCGCACCACGCACGCCCCCTGCCCGGCGCACCCCGCCCGGTGCCCCGCCCGGCGCACCCCGGTTGCGCAACGCACGCCGGGCCGGAGCGTTAAGAGGGGCGGGGTCGCGCCGGCTCGTCCCGGGACCCGGCCCCGATCGATCCCCGCCGGCACGACACCGCCTTCCACTCCCCGGAGTCCCTCCATGCTGCTGCGCCGTCTCGTCCTCGCCACCGTGCTCGCCACCGGTCTCGCCGGCGCCTCCGCCGGGGCCTCCTCCGCCGTACCGATGCCTCCGCTGCCGCCGCTGCCGCTGCTCTCGTCGCCGGACTCGCTGACGGTGACCGTCTCCGGCAGCGGGATCCCGGAGGCCGACGGCAGCTGGAAGCTGACCTGTGACGGGCGGGCCGGGGGCGACCACCCGGCGGCGGAGCGGGCCTGCGAGCGCCTGGAGGGCTTCGCACGCGCCGGGGAGAACCCCTTCGCGCCGGTCCCGGCCGACCGGATGTGCACCCAGATCTACGGCGGACCGGTCACCGCCCAGGTGACCGGCACCTGGCAGGGGCGCCGGATCGACGCCCGTTTCTCCCGGTCGAACGGCTGTGAGATCGACCGATGGGAGAACGTGGAACCCCTCCTTCCGAGCGTCCGGGCCTGACGGACGGGGGCGCCGTTAGACTCCCTCAGTGACAGGGCCGCCGCCCGAGGGGCAAGATGGGGCCGGCCCGCCGTCACGGCACATGCCGGGCGGCGCACACCGCGGGCACGGCTCGCGGGCAATTGCAGGGCGTCAGGGAGGAAGCGTCGTCGTGAGCAGCAGGCCATCCCGAGGCGCTGCTCGCCTCGCAGCCATACTCGACGCCCTCCCCGACGGTCTCGTGCTCGTCAACTGCAACGGCACGGTCGTCAACGCCAACACCATCGCCCTCGGCATGTTCGAGACCCCCGGCACCGCGCTCGTCGGGCGCGGGCTGCTCGATCTGCTGCCGGAGTTCGACTCGCGCCTGATCCCCGGCTCGATGCGCCGCCCCGACCCGGCGGACGAGCGGGGACGCACCAAGCCGATGCGGATGGTCGCCCGCCGCACCGACGGAAGCGAGTTCCCCGTCGAGGTGACCAGCGCCAGCCTGGAGGACGGGCGCGAGGCGTACGACTCGTACAGCGGCTACACCGGCGACGAGCTGCTGATGCTCGTCGTCCGCGACCTCACCGGCACCCTCGACACCGAGGCCGAGCTGGCCCGCTCGCAGCGGCAGACCGAGATGATCCTGCGGGCCGCCGCCGAGGGCGTCGTCGGTACGGACACCGACGGCCGGGTCGTGCTGGTGAACCCCGCCTTCGCGCAGATCCTCGGCTACCGGGCCGGCGAGCTGGGCGGCGCCGAGCTGCACCCGCTGATCCTCCCCAAGCGCGCCGACGGCACCCCGTTCCCGTACGAGGAGTCCCCGCTCGCCGACACCCTCAAGTCCGGCCGCAAGCACCGGGTGCGCGGCCAGGTGCTGTGGTCGAAGAGCGGCGAGCGCGTGCCCGTCGACCTGACGACCGCGCCGGTGCGCGACGGCGACCAGCTCGTCGGCGCCGTGATGACGTTCACCGACCGCAGGCCGTACGAGGAGCTGGTCGAGAAGCACGCCGTGGAGCTGGCCGACCGGGCCGAGCGGCACGCGGCCGAGCGCGAGGCGCAGGCGGAGAAGTACGCGGCCCTCGCCTCCCGGCACGCCCAGCTGACCGCCGTCCTCGCCGAGTCGCTGCGCGGACCCCTGGAGGAGCTGCGCGGCGAGCTGGGTTCGCTCGCCGCCGACGACGGCGTGCAGTTGTGGCCCGAGGCCAACCAGGTCCTGCACCACCTGGTCGCCGGGTACGCCCGGATGACCGCGCTCGTCGACAACGTCCTCGGCTACCAGCGCCTGGCCGCCGGCGAGGAGGAGCTGGACCGGAAGGTCGCGCTGCTCGACGGGATCGTGGCCGGCGGCATCGACGCGGCCGTGGAGCTGATCGGCCCCGGCCGCGCGCAGTTCGCCGTGCACGCCCCGCCGATCGAGGCCGAGGTCGACGCCGGCCGGCTGACGACCGCGCTCGCCCATCTCATCGCGGACGTGGCCGGTGTCGACGCCACCGGCAAGACCCGCGCCTCGGCGCAGGGTGCCCCCGCCGACTCGACGATCGTGGTGGCCGCGGCGCAGCGCGGCGAGGTCGTCCGCATCGAGGTCCGCGGCCCGTACGCGGGCGGCGACCCGGTGCACGGGCCCATCGTGCGCGGGATCGTGGCGGCGCACGGCGGTGTCGTGCAGACCCATGAGGTGCCGGGGACGAGCGGCGGCGCGTACGTCCTGGAGGTGCCGATCGGCGCGGGCCGGGGAACCGTTCCCGCCGCCGAGCCGAAGCCCGCGCAGGAGCGGGCCGGCTCCGGCGCGAAGGAGCTGGAGTCCCCGAAGGCGGCCGCGGAGGCCCCGGAGCAGGGCGGTGTTCCGGCGCTGCCCGCGCAGGCGTCCGGTCCCGCGCAGGCGTCCGGTCCCGTACAGGCGTCCGGTCCCGTGCAGGCGTCCGGTCCCGCGGACGGCGGGACCTCGGGCGGCGGGACCTCGGGCGGTTCCGGCCGTCGCCGTGCCCGGCGCGCCTCCACCGACGCCTTCCTGGAGAGCGCGACGGCCCCGGAGGGCGGTGCCGGGGCGGTGGCCCTGCCGGCCACCGGTGGCGGACGCCGCCGCGCCCGTACGGAGGAGGCCGCCGGCCCCGCCGAGCTGATCCCCGCCCAGCAGTCCAACGCCCAGCAGTCCACCGGCGTCGGGCCGACCGGCCGTCGCCGGGGCCGCCCGGCGGAGGGCTCCGTGGTGACCGCCGCCGAGGGTGCCCAGGAGCGGGCCGCGCTCGGTGCCGCCGTGCCCCCGCAGGGCGTCGCCGTCGGGCAGGCCGCCCCGGCCCCGGCCCTGCCGGCCGCGCCGCAGGGCACGGTCGCCGTGCCCGGCGAACCGGCCGGGGGCGAGCGGCCGACCGGGCGTCGGCGGCGGGCGCTGGCCGCCGCCCAGGAGCGTGCCGCCGCGGCCGAGGCGGGGCCGCGGACCCCGTTCGCGCTGCCGCCGGCCGGCGCCGACCGCGAGGACGGCCCGGAGGCCGGGTCCGAGGAGAACGCGCACGGGCACGCGGCGGTAGGGGACGTCCCCGCCGGCGCCGACCACACCCCGCCGCAGCCGCACCCCCTGCCGGCCGCGCCGGTCCCGGCCGCCGGTCCCGCACCGATCGCCACCCCCGCCCCCGCACCCGCCCCCGTGGTCGTACCGCCGACGCCTCCGGCGCCCGTGCCCCCCGCGCCGATGCCTCCGGCGCCGCCCGCCGCGACGGCGTCGCCGACGGCGACGCCCGCGAACGGGACCGGAACCGGCTCCGTACCGCTGCCCCCCGAGCTGCCGATGCCGACCCCGGCGCCCGCACCGGCGCCCGCCCCCGCTCCGGCGCCCGCCCCCGCTCCGGCTCCCGTCCGGGTCCCGTCCGCCGGTCCTGCTCCGATTCCTGCTCCCGCGACGCTGCCGAAGGACTCCACGCAGGGGCGGGCGTTCAGCGTGCGCACGCTCGGGCAGGGGGTGCCCTTCGCGCCGCCCGCGCAGGCCGGGACGCCCGTGGCCGCGCCTTCGAGCGGTTCGGGCCGGCGCCGCAAGCTCGCGACCCCGCCGGAGCTCGATCCGCCGGCCACCACCACCCCGCCCGTACCGGCGGCGTCCGTGTCCGCGCCGATGCCGCTGCCGGTGCCCGCCGCGCCTCCCGCCGTCCCGCCCGCCGCCGAGTCCGAGGGACGCGGGCGCGCGTACGCGATAGGGGCGCCGGCCGAGGGTTCCGCCGAGGGACCCGAGCCGCTCGACGGGCCCGGGGGCGCGGTCGAGGTCGTCAACCGGCCCACCCCGCTCCCCATCGACGACGAACTGCCCCCGGAGCCGCTCGACAACCCGCGCCGGCTGCTCGTCTGGCCCGCGCCGGACGTCACCACCCAGCAGGCGCTGAGCGACCGCGGCTACCGGCCGGTGATCGTGCACTCCCGCGAGGAGGTCGACGCGCAGATCGCCGCCTTCCCGGCCGCGCTCTTCGTCGACCCGCTGACCGGGCCCATCACCCGGACCGCGCTCCAGTCGCTGCGCCAGGCGGCCGTCGCCGCCGAGGTGCCGGTGCTGCTCGCGGCCGGACTCGGGCAGGCGGGCCGGGAGGAGGCGTACGGCGCCGATCCCGCCGTCCTGCTCAAGGCGCTCGCGCCGCGCGACAGCGAGCAGCACCCCTCGCGGGTGCTGGTCATCGAGGAGAACGAGCACATCGCCGCCGCGCTCGCCGCCACCCTGGAGCGGCGCGGCATGCAGGTGGTGCTGGCGGCCGCGGACACCGAGGCGGTGGCCCTGGCCGCCGAGACCCGGCCGAACCTGGTGGTCATGGACCTCATGCAGGTACGCCGCAGGCGGGCCGGGATCATCGACTGGCTGCGGGCGAACGGGCAGCTCAACCGCACCCCGCTGGTCGTCTACACCTCGGCCGGCCTCGACGAGGCGAGGCTGCCGGAGCTGTCCTCCGGCGAGACGGTCCTCTTCCTGGCCGAGCGCTCCAACAGCGCCGAGGTGCAGGCCCGGATCGTCGACCTGCTGGCGAAGATCGGCACCAACTGAGCGGAGGGGGAGGGCGCCCACAGCCGCCCTCCCCCTCCTTTTCACCCGCAGGCTCTACAGCTGGGTGACGTCCAGCTCGCCCTCCGCGTACTGCTTGCGGATGACCTTCTTGTCGAACTTGCCGACGCTTGTCTTCGGGACCGCCGGCACGATCGCCCAGCGCTCCGGCAGCTGCCACTTGGCGATGCCGCCCTCGGTGGCGAGGAAGTCCCGCAGGGTCGTGTAGTCGGCGGTCTCGCCCTCCTTGAGGACGACGGTCGCGAGCGGGCGCTCGCCCCACTTCTCGTCCGGGACGGCGACGACGGCGGCCTCGGCGACGGCCGGGTGGGCCATGATCGCGTTCTCCAGCTCGACGCTGGAGATCCACTCGCCGCCGGACTTGATGACGTCCTTGGCCCGGTCGGTGAGGGTGAGGAAGCCGTCGGGGCTGATCACGCCGACGTCGCCGGTCTTCAGCCAGCCGTCCTCGCTGAACTTGTCCTCGGGCCGGAGCGGTTCCGCGCCGACGCCGCCGAAGTACGCGCCCGCGATCCAGGTGCCGCGCACCTCCAGCTCGCCGGCGGACTCGCCGTCCCAGGGCAGGTGCTCGCCGGAGGGCCCGACGAGCCGGGCCTCGACGCCGGCCGGGAACCGGCCCTGCGTGACGCGGTACGGCCACTCCTCCTCGGCCGTCAGCCCGGCCGGCGGGTGCGCCATCGTGCCGAGCGGGGAGGTCTCCGTCATGCCCCAGGCGTGACAGAGGCGGACGCCGAGCCGGTCGTACGCCTCCATGAGGGAGGGCGGGCAGGCGGCGCCGCCGATCGTGACCTGCCGCATCGAGGAGAGGTCGCGCGGGTTGGCGGTGACCTCGGCGAGCAGGCCCTGCCAGATGGTGGGGACGGCGGCGGCGTGGCTCGGCTTCTCGCGCTCGATCATCTCGGCGAGCGGGGCCGGCTGGAGGAACCGGTCCGGCATCAGCATGTTGATGCCGGTCATGAAGGTGGCGTGCGGCAGGCCCCAGGCGTTGACGTGGAACTGGGGGACGACGACCAGGGTCGTGTCGCTGTCGGTGAGGCCCATCGACTCGGCCATGTTCACCTGCATGGAGTGCAGGTAGATGGAGCGGTGGGAGTAGACGACGCCCTTCGGGTCGCCGGTGGTGCCGGAGGTGTAGCACATGGCGGCGGCCGCGCGCTCGTCCAGCTCGGGCCAGTCGTACGTGGTCGGACGGCCGGCGATCAGCTCCTCGTACTCGTGGACGCGCGGGGCGGCGCCGTCCAGGAGGGAGCGGTCGCCGGGGCCGGCGACGACGACGTGCTCGACGGTCGGCAGGTGCGGCAGGAGCGGCGCGAGGAGGGGGAGCAGCGAGCCGTTGACGAGGACGACCCGGTCGGCGGCGTGGTTGACGATGAAGACCAGCTGCTCGGGGGGAAGCCGCAGGTTGAGGGTGTGCAGGACGGCGCCCATGGACGGCAGCGCGAAGTACGCCTCGACATGCTCGGCGTTGTTCCACATCAGCGTCGCCGTCGGCTCGCCCGGCTGGACCCCGAGCTCGTCGCGGAGCGCGTTGGCGAGCTGCGCGGCGCGGTCGCCGATCTCGGCGTAGGTGCGCCGCTGCGGCTCCGGCTCACCGGTCCAGGTCGTGACGGTGGACCCGCCGTGGACCCGCCGGCCGTGCTCGAGGATGCGGCTGATGGTGAGCTGTACGTCCTGCATGGTGCTGTACACGGGGCGTCCTCCCGGTGGGCGCTACGTGGCAGTAAGGATGTGCAGATTCTGCGCACGTACCGCGCGGTATGTCACTACCCGGGAGTACCGAAATTGCCAGTGATCACTGGCGGATGTCAACGACCGGCGGTAACAGCGCCCGTCGGCGGCGGGTCGAAGGGCCCGCCGCCGCCGGCGACGGGGGACGTGCCCTTGCGGCCGGTCGATCAGGCGTGGACGCCCGCGGTCAGTTCCGGGTCCTCGCGGAGGCGGCCCAGGGCGCGGGAGACGGCGCTCTTCACCGTGCCCACGGAGACCCCGAGCAGCTCGGCCGTCTGGGCCTCGCTGAGGTCCTCGTAGTACCGCAGGACGACCATCTGCCGCTGCCGCTCGGGGAGCTTCATCACGGCCCGCCACATGGCGTCGTGCAGCACCTGGCGCTCGGCCGGGTCCGGCTCGGGCAGCCCGGCGGGCTCGGGCAGCTCGTCGCAGACGAACTCCTCGACCTTGCGCTTGCGCCACTGCGAGGTGCGGGTGTTCACCAGCGCCCGGCGGACGTAGCCGTCGAGGGCCCGGTGGTCCTCGATCCGCTCCCAGGCCACGAAGGTCTTGGTGAGCGCGGTCTGGAGCAGGTCCTCGGCGTCGCTCGGGTTCGCGGTGAGCGAGCGGGCGGTCCGCAGCAGCAGCGGCCCGCGCGCCTTCACGAACGAGGAGAACGAGGGGTACGCGAACGGGCGCGGGCCCGTCCGCGGCGAGGTGCGCGGGGCCGTGCGCTCTACGGGCCGGGTGGCGGCCGTCGAGGCGCCGGCGCAGACGGGGCCAGTGGGTGGCGGAGTCATGGCTCCACGCTAGGAGCGGAGGGGTGCCGGGGGGATCGGCCCCAGGTCCCGAACCGTGCTCCCCCTCAGGTCGGAGGCGTCGGGGTGCCCCCACCTCCTCTGGGTGGAGCCGCCGTCACCCCCGGGTCAGGGTCGCCCGGAGGAACCGCACCCTCCGCATCCACGCCGGGCATCCGCCACCGGGCACACGCCGCCAGTCGCCCGCCACCGCCCGCCCGCCCGCCGCCGACCGCCAGCCACCGACCGCCCGCCGCCGACCGCCCGTCGGCGGCCGCCCGCCGCCGACCCGGGCCCGCCACGGCCCGTCAGCCGTCCGCGCCCAGGACCAGGCCCGAGGTCGGCACGCCCGTGCCGGCGGTGACCAGCACCCGGGCCGCGCCGGGTATCTGGTTCACCGAGCTGCCCCGCACCTGCCGTACCGCCTCCGCGATGCCGTTCATGCCGTGCAGGTACGCCTCGCCGAGCTGCCCGCCGTGGGTGTTGAGCGGCAGCGCGTCCGCCGCGACGAAGTCGCCGCCCTCGCCCGGCGCGCAGAAGCCGAACTCCTCCAGCTGCATGAGCACGAACGGGGTGAAGTGGTCGTAGAGGATGCCCACGTCGATGTCGGCCGGCCGCAGCCCCGACGTCCGCCACAGCTGCCGGGCCACCACCCCCATCTCGGGCAGTCCGGTCAGCCCGTCCCGGTAGAAGCTGGTCATGGCCTCCTGTCTGCGGCCCGCGCCCTGGGCCGCGGCGAGCACGACGGCGGGCGCGTGCCGCAGGTCGCGGGCGCGCTCGGGGGTGGTGACGACGATCGCCTGGCCGCCGTCGGTCTCCTGGCAGCAGTCGAGGAGGCGGAGCGGCTCCGCGATCCAGCGGGAGGCCGCGTGGTCGGCGAGGGTGATCGGCTTGCCGTGGAAGTAGGCGGCGGGGTTGTTCGCCGCGTGGCGGCGGTCGGTGACGGCGACGTGTCCGAAGACCTCCGGGGTGAGCCCGTGGACGTGCAGATAGCGCTGGGCGGCCATCGCGACCCAGGAGGCGGGGGTCAGCAGCCCGAACGGCAGCTGCCAGCCGAGCGCCGCGCCCTCGGCGGACGGCTCGCGCTGCTGCACCCCGGAGCCGAAGCGGCGCCCGGAGCGCTCGTTGAAGGCCCGGTAGCAGACGACGACCTCGGCGACGCCGGCGGCGACGGCGAGCGCGGCCTGCTGGACGGTGGCGCAGGCGGCGCCGCCGCCGTAGTGGACCCGGGAGAAGAAGGAGAGCTCGCCGATGCCGGCCGCCTGGGCGACGGTGATCTCGGGGTTGGTGTCCATGGTGAAGGTGACGAGCCCGTCCACGTCCCCGGGGGTGAGCCCGGCGTCGTCGAGGGCGGCCCGCACCGCCTCGACGGCGAGGGAGAGCTCGCTGCGGCCGGAGTCCTTGGAGAACTCGGTCGCGCCGATGCCGGCGACGGCGGCCCGGCCGCCGAGGCCGTCGGGGTGGCGCAGGCTCATCGGGGCACCTCCACGGTGACCGTGCCGGTGACGTGGTGGCCGAGGCCGTTGGCCCCGGCGATCCGGACGAGGGCGGTGGCGGTGCCGTCCGGGCCGTCCGTCACCTCGGCGACGGTGCCGGTCAACACCATGGTGTCGCCCGGGTAGTTGGGGGCGCCGAGCCGGATGGCGACCTTGCGGAGCACCGCGTGCGGGCCGAAGTGGTCGGTGACGTACCGGCCGACGAGGCCGTTGGTCGTGAGGATGTTCATGAAGACGTCCGGGGAACCCTTGGCGCGGGCGGCCTCGGCGTCGTGGTGCACGTCCTGGTAGTCGCGGGAGGCGACGGCCCCGGCGACGACGAGCGTGCGGGTCACCGGGATCTCCAGCGGCGGCAGCGCGTCCCCGGCCCTCATGCGGTCTCTCCCTTCGCAAGCAGATCGCCGAGCTCGGCGAGGAGTTCGGTGCCGGCGCCCAGGTAGGCGTCGAGCTGTCGGCCCCACAGGAAGTGACGGTGGACGGGGTGGTCGAGGTCGGCGCCCATGCCGCCGTGCAGGTGCTGGCCGCTGTGCACGACCCGCTTCCCCGCCTCGGACGCCCACCAGGCGGCCGTCAGGGCGGCCCCGGCGCAGTCGAGTCCCGCGTCGGACCGCCAGGCCGCCTCGTAGGCGGTGACCCGGATGGACTCGGTGTCCATGTGGGCGTCGGCGGCCCGCAGTTGCACCGCCTGCCGGGTGGCCAGCGGCCGCCCGAACTGCTCGCGGACGGAGGTGTACGCGACGGCCCTGGCGAGCGACCCGGCGCAGACGCCCGCCTGGAGCCCGGCGAAGGCGGTCCGGGCGGCGGCGAGCACGTCCTCGTACGCGCCCTCCCCGGCCGCGTCCCCGAGCCGCTCCGCGGGGGTCCCGTCGAGCACCAGCCGCCCCGCCGACCAGGGCGCGGTCAGCTCGACGGGCTCGGCCCCGGCGTCCTCGGCCCGCACCAGCCACAGGGCGCGGTCCGCGTCCGGTACGAGGACGTGGGTGGCGTCCCGCAGCCACGGCACCCAGGTGACCGTCCCGGTGAGCCGCCCGCCCCGCGCCGTGACCGCGCCGGTCGCCGGGAAGGCCCCGGTCGCGACGGCCGTCCCGTCGCGCAGCCCCGGCAGGAGGCGGGCGCGCTGCTCGTCGGTGCCGTGCCGGGCGACGGCGAGGATCCCGTACACCGCGGTCGCGGCGAGCGGCACCTGGGCCGTCACCCGGCCCTGCTCCTCCAGGAGGAGGACGAGGCCGAGCAGGCCGATCTCCTCGACGGCGGCGGGCAGTCCGGCGGCGCACAGCGCCTTCCACAGCTCGGCGTCCGTGCCGCCGCCGGCGGCGGTCAGCCGCTCGTGCGTGGAGAGGTCGCCGAGGATCCGGGCGGCCAGCTCCCGCGCGGCCTCCTGCTCCTCGGTGGGCGTGAAGTCCATGTCAGCGCTCCCCTTCCGCTGTCTCCGGCCCGTCCACGGCGCGGAAGACGGGCAGCTCCTGCTCCTCGTCGACCCGCTGGAACTCCAGCCGGACCGGCATCCCGATCCGGACCTTGTCGTAGGGCACCCCCACCACGTTCGCGATCATCCGGACCCCCTCGGCCAGTTCGATCAGCCCGACCGCGTAGGGCGGGTCGAAGGCGGGGAAGGGCGGGTGGTGCATGACCACGTACGAGAAGACCGTGCCCTCGCCGCTCGCCTCGACGGTCTCCCACCCGGGCGCCCCGCACGCGTGGCACCCCGGCAGCCAGGGGAAGCGGAGCGTCCCGCAGGCCGTGCACCGCTGGATCAGCAGCCGGTGGGCGGCGACGCCCTCCCAGAACCCGGCGTTGTCCCGGTTGATCACCGGGCGGGGCCGCCGGGGGCGCTCCGGCGGCGGCGCGGGGCGGGCGGCGGGGGCGTACTTGAGGATCCGGAAGCGGTGGGTGCCGGCGAGCTCGCCGCCGGCCCGCACGTCCATCCGGGTGGTCACGAAGTGCCCGGTGCCGAGCCTGGTGGTCTTGCGCGGCGACACGGACTCGACGACGGCGTCGAAGGTGATCTCGTCGCCGGGCCTGAGCGGGCGCAGGTACTCCTGCTCGCAGTCGGTGGCGACCACCGAGGTGTACCCGGCCCCGTCGAGGAGGCCGAGCAGCTCCCCGTACGCCTCCGAGCGGTCCTCGTGCCCGGAGAGCCCGCCCATCGTCCACGCCTGGAGCATGGTCGGCGGCGCGACCGCCTCCGGTCCCCGGTACGCCGGGTGCTCGTCCCCCATGGCCTCGCACCAGTGCCGGATCATCGGCAGGTTCACCGGGTCCTTGCCGCGCCCGCCGGTGGCCGCCGGCCGCCCCTCGTACGCCTTCAGCCGCTCGTAGAGCCGGTCCTGTCCCTCCCCGCTCATCGCCGTCCCCTCCCCTTCATGCCGAGCCGTGCCCGCGCGACGATCTCCCGCTGCACCTCGCTCACCCCTCCCCCGAAGGTGTTGATCTGGGCGGCGCGGTTCATGCGCTCCAGCTCGCCGCCGTCCCGCTCCCCCGGCGATCCCGCTCGGACCGTCCCCGTGTCACCCGTGATCTCCTGACATATCCGGTACACCTCCACCGCCGATTCGGTTCCCGCGAACTTCACGCCGCTGGCGTCTCCGGGGGTCAGCCGGCCGGCCCCGACGTCCCCCACCAGACGCCAGTTGAGCAGGCGTGTCGCCGCCAGCCGGGCGTGCGCCTCGGCGGCCCGGATCCGCACCCACGGCTCGTCAATCCGACGCCGCCCGGTCACCGGATCGGGTGTACGGGCGCGGTCGAGGGCGGCGGCGAAGAAGTCCTCGGCCTGCATGCCGATCGCGGCCAGCGCGACCCGCTCGTGGTTGAGCTGCTCGGTGATGAGCCCCCAGCCGCCGTTCTCCTCGCCGACGAGGTTCCCGGCCGGGACCCGGATCCCGTCGTAGTAGGTCGCGGTGGTGGTGAGACCGCCGACGGTCTCGATCGGCGTCCAGGAGAAGCCGGGGGCCCCGGTGGGGACGAGGAGGATGGAGATGCCCCGGTGCGGGGACGCCTCGGGGTCGGTGCGGCAGGCGAGCCAGATCCAGTCGGCGTGCTGTGCGTTGGAGGTGAAGATCTTCTGCCCGTCGACGACCCAGGAGTCGCCGTCGCGCACCGCCCGGGTCCGGAGCGACGCCAGGTCCGTCCCCGCCTCCGGCTCGCTGTAGCCGATCGCGAAGACGCACTCGCCGCGCAGGATCCGGGGCAGGAAGGCGGCCTTCTGCTCCTCGGTGCCGTACCGCATGAGGGTGGGGCCGACGGTGTTGAGGGTGACCATCGAGACGGGGGCGCCGGCCCGGTACGCCTCGTCGAAGAAGACGAACTGCTCGTCGGGGCCGCGGCCCTGGCCGCCGTACTCCTCCGGCCAGCCGAGGCCGAGGAGCCCGTCGGCGCCGATCCGCCGCAGCAGCCGGCGCTGCGCGGCACCGTCGGCCGCCGGGGGCGGCCCGTCGGGCATCGTCTCGCGGAAGTACGCGCGGAGTTCGGCGCGCAGCCGGAGCTGCCGCTCGGTCGGGGCGAGGTGCACGGGACGGCCTCCCGGGGGAACGACGAAGGTTTCTGACTGTCCGTCAGATACGGTCGTCGTGTCAAGGACGCGGCGGATCGGTCCGGCACACGCGAAGGCGGCCTGCGCGGGCGGTACCGAAGTACCGCCGCACAGGCCGCCGTTCACACCGCGGTCACGCCCCCTCGGGCCGGCCCCGTGGGGTCGTCACCACCACGGGAGGAAGTTGACCGTGTTGTTCGCCTGCGAGATGTGGGTGAACGCGGAGCCGTTCACGCTCGCCGTGTTGTTCTGGTTGGAGGCACCGGAGCCGGTCGCCACCTGCTGCGTGGTGGTCGAGTTGCCGTTGTTGTCGCCACCCACGCCGCTGCCGATGATGGTGGCGACGCTCGTGTTCGATCCGTCGTCCGCGAAACCGCCGTTGTCGGCCTGCGCCACTCCGCCGAAGAGGGCGGCGGCGAGCGGCAGGGCGGCGACGGCGGCGACGATGCGGGCGGTACGGATGCTTGCCATGTCTGTTCCTCCGGGAACTGAAGCCAGTCTGCTGTGCACGGAATGATCGGTCTCTGAAGGCAGGCCGTGAACTCCGGCCCTGACCAGGGAAGTTGGCCGACCGCCCCGGTCGTTTTCTGCTCGACGTCGCGAATCCAGAGTTGCCCACCGAATCCCCGGCGAACCACCCCGGAGCGGCTGATTCCCCCGCAAGCGTGAGGACAAGCCGATAAACCCTTCGTAGCCGAGAAACCCCCAGCTCACAGCGGACGACCTCCGCGAAACCACCCCGGATCCGTTATGCCGCAAGGGAGGAAGCGTTCCGCCAGAACCCCCGACAAACCGGACGCGAAGCGGCACCATCCGCCCAGCCGGACTCGAACGGAGACAGGAAAGAGCACAGGGATTTTCGAATCGGGAGGCAGGGGCGAAGAGCCACCCCCGACGACTCCGGCCCGGCGACACCGGCCGGCGACACAGGGGCCCGGGACTCCGGCCCGCCGACACCGGCCCGGCGGCTGCGTCCCGCCGACACCGGGGCCCGCCGGCACCGGCCCGGTTACCCCTCGGCCGCGACCGCGGCCTCGAAGGCGGCGTACGCGGTCGCGTCGAAGAGCACGAACCGCACCTCCTCGACCTCCGTCCCCGCCGCCTCGGCCGCCCGGACCGCCTCGACCGCGATCCGCGCACCGTCGTCGATCGGCCAGCCGTAGATGCCCGTGGAGATGGCCGGGAAGGCGACCGTACGATCCCCCAGCCCGTCGGCCACCGCGAGGGACTCCCGGTAGCAGGAGGCCAGCAGCTCGGAGCGGTCCTCGTCCGCCGACCAGACCGGGCCCACCGTGTGGATCACGTGCCGCGCCGGCAGCCGCCCGGCCGTGGTCGCGACCGCCCGCCCGGTCGGCAGGCCCTTGCCGTAGTGCGAGCGCCGGAGGTCCTGGCAGGCGGCGAGGATCTCGGGTCCGCCCTTCCGGTGGATGGCCCCGTCGACCCCGCCGCCACCGAGCAGCGAGGAGTTCGCCGCGTTGACCACCGCGTCCGCCGCCTCGGCGGTGATGTCCCCCCGGACGAGCACGATCCTGACCACGACACCCTCCTCGGCCGCACGACTCCCGGCCCATCATCCCGCCGCACGCCCCCGGAGGCGCGCGAAATACGCCCGCCCTACCCGCCCGGCGACTCCCCGGCGGCCACGACCACCTGATAGGCGTCCTCGTACAGGATCCGCCCCGGATCCGACGACTCCAGCCGCCGGCACTCGACGCCGTGCGCGGCGAGCAGCTCCAGATACCCGTCCACGCGCGCGATGAGCTCGTGCGCCGACGCCTTGAACCAGGCCACCGCGCCGGGATGCACGGCCGGGTCGTACACGGTCGGGTCGACCCGCGTCGGATTCGGGTAGTGGGCGTCGTACCAGTCGTTCGCGGCCCGCCAGAAGCGGTACTGCTCCTCGCTCAGCCTGCCCTGCGCCGCGAGCTCGTTGGCGAGGACGAAGACCCCGGGGAAGTGCCCCCGCGGATGCCTGACCACACCCTGGAACCTGACGAACGCCCCGCTCTCCCCGGACACACGCCCTCCCCACGACTCTCCGTAGGCCCCGGAACGACCCGAGAGCCCCCGTCCGGGCTTGCCGGACGGGGGCTCTCGCACTGCGGTGGGTGTGGGATTTGAACCCACGGAGACATCGCTGCCTCGACGGTTTTCAAGACCGTTCCCTTAGGCCGCTCGGGCAACCCACCCTCGCTCTCGTCCGCTTGGGGCGGAGCGGGCACCAGCGTACCGGGTGGGACGGGGGCGCGTGCGTCAGCTGTCGCCGGTGCGCTCGCCGAGGACGACCGTGGTCTTCGCCTCCTTGCCGTCGCGCTCGTAGGTGATCTCCACCGAGTCGCCCGGCTTGTGGGTCCAGATCTCGCTGATGAGGGACGGGCCGCTGTCGATCGGGTGGTCCCCGAAGCCCGTGATCACGTCACCGGCCCGCAGACCCGCCTTGGCCGCCGGGCCGTTCGGCGTCACCGACGCCGTGCCGCCCGCGCCCTGCTGGGCGATGGTCGCGCCCTCGCCCTTGTCGTTCATGTTCACGGTCGCGCCGATCACCGGGTAGACCGGCTTGCCGGTCTTGATCAGCTGCTCGGCCACCGCCTTCGCCTGGTTGACCGGGATCGCGAAGCCGAGGCCGATCGAGCCCGCCTGCGACTGGCCGAAGCCGCCGCCGGTGGACTGGATCGCCGAGTTGATGCCGATCACCGCGCCGCCGGCGTCCAGCAGCGGACCGCCCGAGTTGCCCGGGTTGATCGACGCGTCCGTCTGCAGGGCGCTCATGTACGAGTTGCTGCCGCCGCCGTCGCCGGAGGCCACCGGACGGTTCTTGGCGCTGATGATGCCGGTCGTCACCGTGTTGGAGAGGCCGAAGGGCGCGCCGATCGCGATCGTCGAGTCGCCGACCGCCACCTTGTCGGAGTCGCCGAGCGGCAGCGGCTTCAGCCCCTTCGGGGCCTCCTTCAGCTTGAGCACGGCCACGTCGTAGCCCTCGGCCCGGCCGACGACCTCGGCGTCGTACGTCCTGCCGTCCGAGAAGGTCGCGGAGAGCGTGCCGCCCTCCGCCGCCGACGCCACCACGTGGTTGTTGGTGACGATGTGGCCCTCCTGGTCGTAGACGAAGCCGGTGCCGGTGCCGCCGTCGCCCTGCGCGTCGCCCGACTTCGCCTGGATGGTGACCACGCTGGGCAGCGCCTTCGCGGCGACCGCCGCGACGGTGCCCGGCTCCCTCTTGAAGGAGGCCGGGGCCTCACCGGAGGAGACCGTCGTCGACGCCGGGCCGGCGTCCTCGCGCTGGGCCGCCCAGTAGCCGATGCCACCGCCGATGCCGCCCGCCACCAGCGCCGCCACCAGGACGGCCGCGACGAGACCACCGGAGCGCTTGCGCGGGGCGGGCTCCACGGGCGGAGCCGGTACGGGCTCGCCCCAGGCCGGTACGGCCGGCGGAGCCGGCGGCCAGGCACCGCCGCCGGCGGCCGCCACCGCGGGCTCGGGCGCCGGGGCCGCGGCGGCCGGCGTCGGGGGGACGGGCGGCAGCGGCGGCTGGACCTGGGTCGGGGCCTCCGGCGCCGGCGCCACCGGCGGCTGCGGGGCCGGCGCGGCCGGCTGCGCCGCGGGCGGCTGCGGGGCCGGCGCGGCGGGGGCGGGAGGCGTGGCGGGGGCGGACGGGGCAGTCGGGTCCGCCGGAACCTCGGTGCCCTCGTTCTCGGTGCTCACAGCTCGCTCTCCTCGTTCACAGCGCGGGGACGGTGACAGTCGCTCCAGGGTGCTGGACCCAGCTTTTCCCACATGGCGTCAGGCCAGGGTAAGGCGGAGCTGTGCGTCCGCACCCCTTCCTTTATAACCGGGCAGAACGGACAGGTTTCGTGTACCCCGGCCGCCCGCCAATGGCACCATGACGCGGTGACCCACGCACGGCAGCAACCACACCCCGGCCCCGTCCAGGTCGTCGCCCACCGAGGGGCTTCGGAGGACGCGCCGGAACACACCCTGGCCGCCTATGTGAAGGCCATCGAGGACGGCGCCGACGCGCTGGAGTGCGACGTACGGCTCACCGCCGACGGGCACCTGGTCTGCGTCCACGACCGCCGGGTCGACCGCACCTCGAACGGCCGCGGCGCCGTCTCGACGCTGGAACTCGCCGACCTCGCCGCGCTGGACTTCGGCGCCTGGAAGGCGTTCAAGGAGGACCAGGAGTCCGGCGGACCGGCCGAGAGCCCCGACTGGGGCGACCCCGAGTACACCTCGGTCCTCACCCTGGAACGGCTCCTGGAGCTGGTCTCCGACGCCGGACGGAGGGTCGAGCTCGCCATCGAGACCAAGCACCCCACCCGCTGGGCCGGCCAGGTCGAGGACCGGCTCCTCGCGCTCCTGAAGCGTTTCGGCCTGCACGCGCCCGTGGCGCCCGAGGAGTCCCCGGTACGGATCATGAGCTTCTCGGCCCGCTCCCTGCAGCGGATCGCCACCGCCGCGCCGACCCTCCCGACGGTCTCCCTCGCCCAGTTCGTCACCCCCCGCCTGCGCGACGGGCGCCTGCCCGCGGGCGCGCGCGTGGCGGGTCCGTCCATCCGGATCGTCCGTCACCACCCGGCGGTCATCCTGCGCCTCCAGAAGGCCGGCCACCAGGTCCACGTCTGGACGGTGGACGACCCGGAGGACGTCGAACTCTGCCTGCGGCTCGGGGTCGACGCGATCATCACCAACCGCCCCAGGCAGGTCCTCACGCACCTCGGGCGCGCCTGAGTCACGGCCGCCCGCGGCCGCCACGGGGCGGTCGCGGGGCGGCCGTGGGGCGGCCGTGGGGGTGTGCACCGGCGCGTTCGGCGTGTACGCGATCGTCACTTGTGCTCCACCCCACCCGGAACAGGCGGTTTCCGGTCGCGGTCGCCGGGGCATCCACACGGTGGCGTGGGGCGAAGGAGGTCTCGGGGGTGGCGTTGGTGGTGGCACAGAAGGTGCCCACGTCGTCGAGCATGGCCGTACCCCATGGCCCTGCGGGCGTGGGGGAAGCGCGACACCGGATGCGGGACGAGCTGTACCGCGGCGGGGTGTCGGAATCGGTCGTCGACGACGCGGTCCTGATCCTGTCCGAACTGCTCAGCAACGCCTACCGGCACGGCAGGCCGCTGGGACGGGGCGACCGGGGAGAGGGCGACGTGCTGGCGGCCTGGCGGCTGGATCCGTCGGGCGGGCTGACGGTCGAGGTGACGGACGGAGGCGGTCCCACGAGACCCGTCCCGTCGACGCCGTCGGTCACGGCGCGCGGCGGACGCGGGCTCAACATCATCGGCGCCCTGGCCCAGGACTGGGGCGTGCGCGACAGCGCGACGGGCGAGGTGACGGTCTGGGTGGTCGTCACGGAGGGCCATCGCCGCGAGGACTTCGCGGCCCGGGTCGGCGCCGGCGGCTCCGGCCTCGACCTCCTCGACGCCTACGACGACCTGGACTGAGCCGGGGCGCAACCGGTCGGTCACGGCTCCGGTACGGCGGCCGGCGGCGCCGGGCCCGTACCGGACCGGCCACGCCGACCCGTACCCGGCGCGCGCAGGGCGCGCACGCGGCGACCCGTTCCGGACAGGCGCACGGCTGAGCGTTCCGCGGCGCCCGGGCGGCTAGGCTCGCGCCCGACACAGCACCGCGATCGGGAGAAAGCCACACCATGGCCAAGAAGCGCCCCCAGACGAAGGCCGGCAAGAGCGGCCAGGCACAGGTCACGAACGGGGAGATCCCGGTCGTCGGCGCGCGCGAGCCGTGCCCGTGCGGTTCGGGCCGCCGCTACAAGGCGTGCCACGGCCGGGCCGCCGCGCACGCCGCCACCGAGCACGTCCAGCGCCCCTTCGAGGGCCTGCCCGGCGAGTGCGACCTGGTCGCGCTGCGCGAGCTGGTGCCCGCCGCCACCGTGCCGCTCACCCTCAAGGGCGGACTGCCCGAGGGCGTGCCGTCGGTGACGCTCGCGACGGTCCTGCCGATGGCCTGGCCCGCGCTCCGCCGCGACGACGGCTCCGTCCTGCTCGCCCTGCAGAACGACGGCACCTCCGGCGACCTGTCCCGCGACCTCGCCGACACGCTGCAGCGCGCGCTGGAGACCGCGCCCGGCAACCCGGTGCCGCCGCGCCGCGTCGAGCCCGAGGGCCCGCGCCTCCAGGACCTGCTCGACACGGACGCCCCGTTCACGCCCGAGGTCCACACCGGCTTCGAGTTCTGGATCCCGCAGTCGGCGGACGGCGCCGACCCCGAGGTCGCCGCCTCCCTGGAGCGGGCCAACGCGGCCGCGATCCCCACCGTGAAGCTGGCCTCGGTCGACGCCGCCTACTGGTGCGAGACCCCGGACAAGAACCACCTGCGCTGGGTCATGCCGTACCCGGAGGAGAAGCTCCTCGACGCGCTCGCCCGCCTGCAGGCCGCCGGCAGCACCTCGCTCGGCGCCGACACCCGGCTCGTCGGCTCCTTCCGCGCCCACGGCCTGATGGTCCCGGTGTGGGACCTGCCGTCGGCGATGACCGCCGAGCAGTGCGAGAAGCCGGCCGCCGAGTTCGCCGAGCGGCTGACCGAGGCGCTCGCCGTGGACGCCCCGCTGACCGCCGAGGAGCGCCGGGCGCGCGGCGGCCTCACGAACCGTCAGGTCACTCTCAGCTGATACCCCAGGTGGTATCGGTGACTGACAGACCGACCAGTCGGTGACTTCCGCCACAGCGGAACCTACGGAGCGGTAAATCCCTGTCCGAATAACCGAGATCGAATTTGCGAACCGCAGATCTCTTGTTACCGTTCTGGAAGCCCGGTCGCTGGTGCATCCCCCGTCGCCAGCGACCGGGCGTTTCCATGCCCGCCCCGCCGTCGCGCCGGGGCGCTCTCTCAACTCGCTTGGTCGTCGGCCGTGTTGCTGCCCGAGCGCAGCAGCAGCGGCGCGTCGCCGCCCTCGTCCTTCGCCGCGAACTCCGCCACCGCCGTGTGCGAGCGGGCCGCTCCCGCCCCCGGCTCCCTGGGCGTCTCACAGGTGTCCGGCTCGTCCCGCGCGGGCACCGCGCAGCGCACCTGGACGGTCCGTCCGCCGGGCGCCATCAGGGTCAGAATCGCGTCGATCTCCCGGCCGGTGGCGTTGCGGTAGTACGTCCGCGCCCAGACGTCCGGCCCCTCGGAGAGGACACAGGTCTGCGCCTCGACCCCCGCGGGCGAGGCGAGTTCGGGCCCACAGCGGCTGATCCGCTCGGGCGCTCCGGCGGAGGCGGCGGCCCGGTCCTCCGGTGCCGGCGCCGACGGCGAGGCCGGCGCCGGCGCGGGTGTCTGCGCCGCCGGGGCGGACCGGGCGCCCTCCGCCGTACGGGCCTCCCGGCCGAGCCCCAGGCCGCCGAGCAGGTCCCCGGCGACGTCCCCGGCGCCCGTACCCGTACCCGTACCGGCGTCGGGGGAGCCGGCCGGCTTGGCGTCCGCCACGGCTGCCGGGGGTGCGCCGTCGTCCGGGCCGCCGGCCTTCGCGGCGAGGGGGACCAGGACGGCGATCGCGACGGCGGTGCCGAGGCCGGCCATGCGGAGTTGCGCCGGGCTCAGCCGACTCATGCGACCCACCTGCTCTGTTCGGGGAACGGTCCCGGACGGGAACGATCACGGACGGTGGGGCGAACCTACCGGCGCCGGGCGGGCGCCCGGCGGGCCGCGCGCCCGATTCCCGTACGCGTCGGCCCAGGACACACCCGTTCGGGTGAACGGCGGCGGGCGGCCCGGTCACCCGGCACGCGCGCGTACCCGCTGCGTACGCCTTCCCGCTCCGCACCCGTGCCCGCCGCGTAAGCCTCCGCGCTCCGTACCCGTGCCCGCCGCGTACGCCTCCCCGCCCCGTACCCGTGCCCGCCGCGTAAGCCTCCGCGCTCAGTACGCGAGCCGGCTCCCGCCGCCCGGTGTGGTCCTGCTCGCCTCGACGAGGGCGTCCACCACCGCCTCGACGTCCGGCAGCCACGGCCGCGCGGAGCCGGCCAGCGGCTCCCGCTCCCAGCGGACCTGCCCGGTGCCGGTCGTGGACGGCGGCAGCAACAGATAGCCGCCCTCTCCATGGAAGCGCAGCGAACTGGGCACGCTGTCCTTCGCGCACAGCAGCTCGCCGAGCCGTTCGAGGCCGTACGGGGCGACCAGGATCGACCAGCGGGTCGGCGTCGCCACCACCGGGCCGAGCCGCACGTCCATCCCGTCGAGGACCCGCAGGGCCCGCGCGCCCGCGAGGGCGGGGAGGCTCACCGCGCAGGGGGCGCGCCCGCCCGTGGCCAGGACGATCGGGGCGTCCGGGCGCCGGGTCCACCACCAGCGGATCATCCGCTCGTCGGTCGTGGCGGCGAGCAGGCCGGGGTCGAAGGGGTGGGCACCGGGGACGACGCAGTCCGGGTCCGGGCAGGCGCACACCGGCCCGTCGCCGTCGCCGGCGGTCTTCGTCGTAGGGGCGGGCTCTTGGAGTCCCACGCCCGGCAGGACGGGCCAGTCCCACTGGACCGCGAAGGTGACCGCCGCGTCCTGCCGTGCGGCCCTCGCCTTGCGCCGGAACCGGAGCCTGCGTCGCCTTCCGAGGATCTCGCGCATGAGCGCTCGTTCCTTTCCGTTGAACGCCGAATCCACATCACACCACGTGCAGATCTCTTCACCGTGCGTATCAGCGCGTACAGCGTCGGCGGTGCGTCGCCCGCCCGGGGCGGGGCCGGCCGGAACGGGGCCGGGTCACAGTCAGGTCGAAGCCGGTTCAGAACACGATCCCCGCCACGCGGGGAGGGGCTGCGGCCTGCGGCACCTAGGACGCCGGGGTTCCGCTTCTCGATCCCGGGGCGCTGTCAACTGCCCCTGCCTGTCATCGATTACGTACCCCGCACGTTCAGAATGACGCGCTTTCAAACGACGCCAGTCGACCGCGAATGGTGCACACCGGGGGCAATTTTCAGCCAACTTCCAGCCCACTTCAACCCCTGTGCACAAGCTGCCTGATCGCCACCCGGACACCACAAGTCCCACGGGGACAATGCTGGACATCGCTCCCGCGGTGCGTGTACATGTGGAGACATCGAGCGGCGCAATATGACATGGGGGTTTGCGATGCCATGGCGTCAAACGCACCGGTCGGAAAGCCGACCGAGATGAGCTCCCCACACCTGCCGAATCACCTTCCGAAAGTGGCCGGAATCGATTCCACGGTTCCCGCTCCACCGCACACTAAGGCGCCCCTCGCGGGCGTCCCCGCCGCCGCGGCACCGGCCGACGCGGCCCCCGCGCCCGGCGCGCTGATCACGGACCGCCTGGCCGGCTGGGTCTCCGACCTCACCACCCTCCACGAACTCACCGAGCGGCTCATCAGGACCGCCACCCTCGACGAGGCCCTCCACGAGCTCCTCGGCGCCGGAGCCGCCCTCGTCGGCGCCCGCCGCGGCATGGCGGTCCTCGAACCCGCCGACGGCCTCGGCCCCACCGCCACCGTCGGCCTGGGCCTCGCCCACGCCGACCTCGGCACCATCGAGACCGTGCCCCGCGGCGCCACCAGCTACGGCCGCCTCCTCGACGGGCTCCCCGACCCGTCCGACCCGGGCCGCGTCCCGGAGCCCATCGCCATCCACGACGTCCGCACCGAGGAGGGGCTCGACCCCCGCCACCGCGAGGTCGCCGCCCGCCTCGGCTACGCCGCCAGCTACGCCCTCCCCCTCGCCACCGAGGAGGCCGGCCGGATCGGCGCCGGCGTCTGGCTCTACGACGAGCCGGCCGCCCCCACCGACCGCCAGCGCCACCTCGTCGGCCTCTACGGCCGCTTCGCCACCGAGCACCTCGCCCGCCTCCTCCAGGTCGAGCGCGCCCGCGTCCAGGTCGCCACCGTCGCCGAGGAGCTGCTCCCGAGCCGGCTCCCCCGCGTCCCCGGGGTCCGGCTCGCCGCCCGCCACCGCACCGGCCCCCGCGGCGGCGGCGACTGGTACGACGCCCTGCCGCTGCCCGAGGGCGCCCTCGGCCTCGCCGTCGGCTCCGTCTCCGGCACCGGGCCGAGCGCGCTGGCCGCGATGGGACGGCTGCGCGCCTCGCTGCGCGCGTACGCGGTGATGGAGGGCGAGGACCCGGTCGCCGTCCTCTCCGACCTGGAGCTGCTGCTCCGGCTCACCGAGCCGGCCCGCTCGGCCACCGCCCTCTTCGCCTACGCCGAACCGGCCCGCCGCCGGCTCGTCCTCGCCGGCGCCGGCCACGCCCCGCCGCTGCTCGTCGGCGAGCGCCGCACCGAGTACGTGGAGACCTCGCTCTCCGCCCCGCTCGGGATGCTCTCCTGCTGGGAGGCGCCCAGCGTGGAGCTGTCCCCCGCGCCTGGAGAAACGGTGCTGCTGTACACGGACGGGCTGCTCCGGCGTACCGGCGATCCCATCGACCGGGCCTTCGCCCGGCTCCACGCGGCGGCCGCGAGCGTGCCCCGCGCCGACCGGGACGACCCCGGGGCGATCGCCGACCACGTGCTGCGGACCCTCCTCCCGGAGGGGCTCGACCCGGCGGTGGAGGGCGAGGACGTGGTGCTGCTCGCCGCCCGCTTCGACTGATCGCGGCGGTGACCGGTCGGTAACAGGTCTTCCGGCCCTGGGCCCCCTTCCGTACGACCGTACGATGGAGGGGGTTCAGTGTCGTACCAAGAGGAGGCAGACCCGTGGCCGATGAGCTCACTCCGGAGACCCCGGACGAGGCCGAAGAGCCGATCAAGCAGCGGAAGAACGGCCTGTACCCGGGCGTCTCCGACGAGCTCGCCGAGAACATGAAGTCCGGCTGGGCCGACACGGAGCTGACCGGGCTCACGCCGATCCCGCAGGCGGCCGAGACCGCCGCGCGCCGGGCCGCGCTCTCCGCCCGCTTCCCGGGCGAGCGCCTGGTGATCCCGGCCGGCAACCTGAAGACCCGGTCGAACGACACCGAGTACAGCTTCCGCGCCGCCACCGAGTACGCGTACCTCACCGGCGACCAGACCCACGACGGCGTCCTGGTCCTGGAGCCCACGGCCGACGGCCACCAGGCCACGATCTACCTGCTGCCGCGCTCCAACCGCGAGAACGGCGAGTTCTGGCTCGACGGCATGGGCGAGCTGTGGGTCGGCCGCCGCCACTCCCTCGCCGAGGCGGAGCAGCTGCTCGGCATCCCGGCCAAGGACGTGCGCGAGCTCGCCGACGCCCTGAAGGAGGCCACCGGCCCGGTCCGCGTCGTGCGCGGCCACGACGCCGGCATCGAGGCCGCCCTCACCGACAAGGTGACCGCCGAGCGCGACGAGGAGCTGCGGGTCTTCCTCTCCGAGGCCCGTCTCGTCAAGGACGCCTTCGAGGTCGCCGAGCTGGAGAAGGCGTGCGCCGCCACCGCCCGCGGCTTCGAGGACGTCGTGAAGGTCCTCGACAAGGCCGAGGCGACCAGCGAGCGCTACATCGAGGGCACCTTCTTCCTCCGCGCCCGCGTCGAGGGCAACGACGTCGGCTACGGCTCCATCTGCGCCGCCGGCCCGCACGCCTGCACCCTCCACTGGGTCCGCAACGACGGCGCCGTCCGCCCGGGCGACCTGCTCCTCCTCGACGCCGGCGTCGAGACCACCGAGCTGTACACCGCCGACGTCACCCGCACCCTGCCGATCAACGGCCGGTACACGGACATCCAGCGGAAGATCTACGACGCCGTGTACCAGGCGCAGGAGGCCGGCATCGCCGCGGTGAAGCCCGGCGCCGCCTACCGCGACTTCCACGACGCCGCCCAGCGCGTGCTCGCCGAGAAGCTCGTCGAGTGGGGCCTCGTCGAGGGCCCGGTCGACCGCGTCCTGG
The DNA here is from genome assembly GCF_000719555.1 of Streptomyces sp. NRRL F-5727. Classification (GTDB taxonomy): domain Bacteria; phylum Actinomycetota; class Actinomycetes; order Streptomycetales; family Streptomycetaceae; genus Streptomyces. The sequence goes on along the minus strand of NZ_JOGX01000003.1, from coordinate 161,867 downwards.
AGCTGGGCCTCCAGCGCCGCTGGACCCTGCACGGCACCGGCCACATGCTCGGCATGGACGTCCACGACTGCGCCGCCGCGCGCACCGAGGCGTACGTCGACGCCACGCTGGAGCCGGGCATGTGCCTGACCGTCGAGCCCGGGCTCTACTTCCAGGCCGACGACCTGACCGTGCCGGAGGAGTACCGCGGCATCGGCGTCCGGATCGAGGACGACATCCTCGTCACCGAGGACGGCAACCGGAACCTGTCGGACCAGCTGCCGCGCCGCTCCGACGAGGTCGAGGCGTGGATGGCGGCCCTGAAGGGCTGACCCCGTCGCACCGTCGAGAAGGGCTCCCGCCGGGGGCCCTTCTCGACGTTCAGGCCAGCAGCAGGGACGGGCTGTCCTTCCACTTGAGGATCTTGTCGAAGCTGACCACCGCCCCGCCGCGGCCCGAGCGGCCGAAGTGGACGTGGTCGGAGAGCTCCTCGATCAGCCGCAGCCCGCGGCCGTGCTCGGCGTCCGGACCGGCGGCGTGGACCGCCGGGGACGGCGCCCCGGCGAAGCCCGGACCGGCGTCGGCGACCTCGATCCGGCAGGTCTCGCCGTCGAGGAAGGCGGTCACCCGGTACGCCTCCGAACCGCGGCCGGCGGCGGCGCCACCGCCGTGCTCGACCGCGTTCGCACACGCCTCCGTCAGGGCCACCGACAGCTCGTAGGACACGTCGGGATCGACCCCGGCCGTCTCCATGGTGCCGAGGAACAGGCGCCGGGCGAGCGGCACGCTCGCGGCCTCGCGCCGCAGATGGAGTGACCACCAGATGCTCATGCTCCAGCCTCCCGGCAGCGGCTCGACATACCCCTAGCTATTGCCGGAGACGGGCGTCCGTAAGCGCGCGAACCGGTCAAGAGCGCCCGTTCGGCGGATGTGACGGGCCCGGGGGCCGGTGTATGTCCCCCCGAACACCCCCAAGAACGACCTTGCGGACCTGCCGCATGAAGGCGGGTGCCCTGGTGCGATGATGGGGCCGCCATGTCTGCCCCCGCGCTCGCTCCACGGCTGCTGAGGGCCGCGGTGTTCACCGCGGTCTGCGTCGTGCTGTCCGCGCTGGGACACGCCCTCGCCGCCTGTGCGGGCATCGCCCTGTGGACCCTCCTCGCCGGATTCCTCGGCGTCTTCGGGTTCACGCTCCTGCTCACCGGGCGCGAGCGCTCCCTCGGTTTCGTCGTCGCCGCCCTCGCGGGCGGCCAGCTCGGACTCCATCTGCTCTTCGGCCTCGGCCAGCGGCAGCAGCTCGCGCTGGACACCCAGGCCGACGACACCCTGGTACGGATGGCGGCCAAGCTCGTCTGCGGGGCGGGCGCCGCCTCCCTGACGCCGGGCGACGCCGCCGGGATACTGGACCGCGCCGGGATCGACCCGGTCGCCGCGCAGGCCCACGCGGGCATGCACGGGGCGGCCGCGGCGGCCCCTGGCGCGCTGCTGCCGAGCCTGCCGATGGTCCTCGGGCACCTGCTCGCCGCCCTGGTGGCCGGCTGGCTGCTGCGCCGGGGCGACCTCGCCCTGGTCCGGCTCGTCGAACTCTCCGGGCAGGGCGCCGCCGAGCTGGCCGAGAGCACCCTGGTGCGCTCCCTGCGCGCCGCGCTCCGGCTCGTACGGGTCCTGCTCGCCGGTCTGGCGACGCTGGCCCCGGCCGGTCCGCGCGGCCGGCTCCGTACCGCCTCCGACTCCGCGCCGCCGCCGGTGGCCGGGGCACTCCAGCACACGGTGATCCGCCGCGGCCCGCCGGCGGCCGCCGCCTGCGTCCTCGCAGCCTGACGCGGTCCGCTCCACGAGGGAGCGGGGCCGCGCCCGTCCGCGCCCGCCCGCCCGGGTCCGCCCGTGGCCGCCGGGGTGCCGGACCGGACCGCCTTCCTCCTTCCGGGGTCCCTCCGCGGGCCCCTCACCGAGCCGGAGTGTCTTCCATGAACCTGTCCCGCGTCGCCCTCGCCGCCGGCACCGCCGCCGCCTCCGTCGTCCTGCTCTCGGGCACGGCCTTCGCGCACGTCAGCGTGCAGCCCGAGGGCGAGGCCGCCCAGGGCGGCTACGCGACCGTGAACGTCAAGGTCCCGAACGAGCGCGACAACGCCTCCACCGTGAAGCTGGAGGTCAACTTCCCGCTCGACCACCCGCTCGCCTCCGTCATGCCGCAGCCGGTCCCGGGCTGGAAGGCCGTCGTCACCAAGACCAAGCTGGACAAGCCGCTGACGCTGCACGGCAAGCAGATCAACGAGGCCGTCTCCAAGGTCACCTGGACCGCCGACGGCTCGAAGATCGGCCCCGGCCAGTTCCAGCAGTTCCCCCTCTCCCTCGGCCAGCTGCCGCACGACACCGACCAGCTCGTCCTCAAGGCCGTCCAGACGTACGACAACGACGAGGTCGTGCGCTGGATCGAGGAGCAGAAGGGCGCCGAGGAGCCGCAGAACCCGGCCCCCGTCCTGAAGCTCTCGGCCGCCGGCGCGGACCACCACGGCGGCGGCTCCGCCACCACCACGACCGCGCCCAGCGCCTCGGCCTCCGCCTCCGTGGACGCGAAGGCCGGCCACGAGGACGAGGGCGGCCACTCCGGCACCGAGACCGCCTCGGCCTCCTCCACCGACACCACGGCCCGCGCCCTCGGCGTCGCCGGCATCCTCGTCGGCGTCGCCGGCGTCGCCTTCGGCCTCCTCGCCGGACGCCGCCGCTCTGCCTGACGGCACCCGCCCAGCACCTCAGCACTCCGAAAGACAGACCCTCATGTCCACTGAGAAGACGTCCCCGTCGCGGCGCGGCGGGGACGGCACCGAAGGCCGCCCCGGACGGCGCACCCCGCTGATCGTGGCCGCCGTCGCGATCGTCGCCGCCCTCGGCGTCACCGCCGCGGTCGGCCTCGGCGGCGACGACACCAAGGACACCTCCTCCGGTTTCGTCCAGATCGAGGGCGGCACCGCCGAGAAGGCCCGCGCCGCCACCGTCCTCGACCGGCCCTTCACCAAGCCCGACCTCGTCCTCACCGACACCAAGGGCGAGAGCTACGACCTGCGCGAGCGCACCAAGGGCAAGCCGACGCTCATCTACTTCGGCTACACCAACTGCCCCGACGTGTGCCCGCTGACGATGAGCAACATCGCCATCGCCAAGAAGCAGCTCCCCAAGGCCGACCAGGAGAAGCTCCAGGTCGTCTTCGTCACCACCGACCCGGAGCGGGACACCGCCGCCTCGCTGGCCAAGTGGCTGCCCGCGGCCGGCGACCCGTCCTTCACCGGCCTCACCGGCGACTTCGCGAAGATCCAGGCGGGCGCCCGCTCGATCGGCATCGGCATCGACCCGCCGAAGAAGGAGGACGACGGCACCGTCGTCTCCATGCACGGCGCCCAGGTCGTCGCCTTCTCCCCCACCACCGACCAGGGCTACGTCCTGTACGGGGAGGACGCCACCGTCGACGACTACGCCAAGGACCTGCCGAAGATCATCAAGGGGGAGAACCCGTGACCCGCCGCACCACCGCCCTGTCCGCCGCCGTGGCCCTCGCCGCCGCACTCGCGCTCACCGGGTGCTCGTCCGACGACGGCGGGCCCCGGCTGAAGGTCAGCGGCGCGTACATGCCCCAGCCCGTGATGGACATGGCCGGCGGCTTCCTCACCATCGAGAACACCGGTGACACCGCCGACAAGCTGACCTCGGTCACCAGCCCGCTCTCCGACGACGTCACCATGCACGAGACGAAGGACCAGAAGATGCGGGCGGTGACGTCCTTCGACATCCCCGCCAACGGCGAGCTGAAGCTGGCCCGGGGCGGCAACCACCTCATGTTCATGGAACTGAAGTCGAAGCCGAAGCAGGGCGAGAAGGTCAGCGTCGAGCTGCACTTCGAGAAGGCCGACCCGATCACGGTCGACCTGCCCGTCGAGGCCGCCAACCACAACCCGCAGCAGCACTGAGCCGTTGACGGAGTGACACAGTGACGACACCCACCGCCCCGCGCCTCGGCACCGCCCTGACCCGGCTGCTCGTCCTCGCGGCCGCGCTCCTGGGCGTGCTCCTCGCCGGCGCCGCCCCCGCCTCCGCGCACGCGGCCCTGACCGGGAGCGACCCGAAGGACGGGGCGGTGGTCGCCACCGCCCCCGAGGAGGTCGGCCTCACCTTCTCGGAACAGGTCGCGATGAGCGCCGACTCGATCCGGGTCCTCGACCCCTCGGGCCGGCGCGCCGACACCGGCGAGATCATCGACCTGTGCAGCGGCGCCGTCGTCAAGTACGGCGTGGCCCTGCGGGCCGGTCTGCCGGACGGCACCTACACCGTCGCCTGGCAGACCGTCTCCGCCGACAGCCACCCCATCGCCGGGGCCTTCACCTTCTCCATCGGCGCCCCCTCCGCCACCTCGGTCGCCCTGCCCGAGCAGGCGCCCGGCGGAGGGATCGTCGGCGCCCTCTACGGGATCGCGCGCTATCTGTCGTACGCGGGCTTCGCCGTCCTCGTCGGCGGCGGCGCCTTCGTCCTGCTGTGCTGGCCGCGCGGGGCGAGCGTCCGGCCCGTCCAGCAGACCGTCGTCCGGGGCTGGCTCACCCTCACCGGCGCCACCCTGGCCATGCTGCTGCTGCGCGGCCCGTACACCGGCTCCGGGGAGCTCGCCGACGTCTTCGACCTCGCCGGGCTCCAGGCCGTGCTCCAGACCAAGACCGGGGCCGCGCTCACCTCCCGGCTGCTCCTCCTCGGGGCCGCCGCGCTCTTCGTCGCCGTCCTCTTCGGCGCCTACGCCCGGCGCACCGACCCGAAGGAGCGCAAGGACCTCGCCTTCGGCCTGGGCCTCGGCGGCACCGTGGTCGCCGCGGGCATCGCCGGCACCTGGGCGCTGGCCGAGCACGCCTCCACCGGCATCCAGCCGGGCATCGCCATGCCCGTCGACATCCTGCACCTGCTCGCCGTCGCCGCCTGGCTCGGCGGGCTCACCACCCTGCTGGTCGCCCTCTACCGGGCCCCCTCGGTGGAGCGCGCGGCGGTCGAGCGCTTCTCCCGCGTCGCCTTCTCCTCGGTCGCCGTCCTGGTGGCCACCGGCCTCTACCAGTCCTGGCGCCAGGTCGGCTCCTGGTCCGCCCTCACCGGCACCCGGTACGGGCAGCTGCTGCTGGTCAAGATCGGGCTGATGGGCGTGCTCGTCGGCATCGCCTGGATCTCCCGCCGCTGGACCCGGCGACTCGCGGAACGACCCGCCGGAGCGGGGACGACCCCCCAGGCGGAAGCGGACTCGGCCACCGCCGCGGACTCCGAGACGGATCCGGACACCGGCGAAGAGGAGCCTGAGGAGCAGGGCCCGCGGGAGGCGCCGGACCCCGAGCGGGCCGCCCAGCTCGCGCGGCAGCGCGCCGCCATGGCCACCGCCCGGCGGAAGAAGGCGCGGGACGCCGACCCCGAGCGGACCGGACTGCGCCGCTCGGTGCTGACCGAGGCCGCCGTGGCCGTCGTCCTGCTCGCCGTGACCACCGTCCTCACCTCCACCGAACCCGGCCGCACCGAGCAGGAGGCCGCCCGCGCCGGCGGCACGACCGCCGGCTCCGCCGCGGTCCCCGACCGGCCGGTGGACATCCGGCTGCCCTTCGACACCGGCGGCGTGGACGGCCAGGGCGTCGTCCGGATCGGCCTCGACCCGGGCCGCACCGGTGCCAACGCGCTGCACCTCTTCGTGGAGCGCCCCGACGGCAAGCCGCTGGACGTCCCCGAGATCAAGGTGAACCTCACCCTGGAGGAGAAGGGCGTCGGCCCGCTGCCCGTCGCCCCGGACCGGATCCAGGCCGGCCACTGGAGCGCGAGCGGCGTGCAGCTCCCGCTGCCCGGCGAATGGCGCGTCCAGGTGACGGTGCGCACCTCCGAGATCGACCAGACCACCATCGAGAAGAACATCAAGATCGGCTGAGTGCCCGTGAACAACCCCGTGACCGGCCCCGCGTCCGGCAACGCCTCCACCGCCGCGACCGACGACGGCCACCTCGACATCTCCCGGCGCCGACTGCTCGGCACCGTCGGCGCCGCGGGCGCGGCCGGCCTCGTCATCGGCGCCGCCGGCGGTGCCGGGATCGCGTCGGCCGTCTCCGGGGACGACTCCGCGCCCGGTGCCGGCGGCTCCCCGGCCCTCACCACGGTGGGGGCCACCGAGGTGGCGTTCCACGGGCGCCACCAGCCCGGCATCACCACCCCGCTCCAGTCGCGCGGCCATCTGGTCGCCTTCGACCTCGCGCCGGGCGCCGGCCGCAAGGAGGCCGCCGCGCTGCTCCGCCGCTGGTCGGCGACGGCGCGGACGCTGATGGCGGGCGAGGCGCCGTCCGGGGACACCGGGATCGCGCTGGACGCGGGTCCGTCCTCCCTCACCGTCACCTTCGGTTTCGGCCGCACCTTCTTCGACCGGACGGGGCTGACCGCCCGCCGTCCGACGCAGCTGGACCCGCTGCCCGCCTTCTCCTCCGACGCGGTCGACCCCAAGCGCTCGGAGGGCGATCTGTGGGTGCAGATCGGGGCGGACGACGCCCTGGTCGCCTTCCACGCGCTGCGCGCGCTCCAGAAGGACGCCGGGGACGCGGCCCGGGTGCGCTGGCAGATGAACGGCTTCAACCGCTCCGCCGGGGCGACCGCCCGCCCGATGACGGCCCGGAACCTGATGGGCCAGGTCGACGGCACCAACAACCCGAAGCCCACCGACCCCGACTTCGACCGGCGGATCTTCGTCCCGGCCGGGGCCACCGGCGCCCAGGACTGGATGGCCGGCGGCTCGTACGCGGTCGTGCGGCGGATCCGGATGCTCCTGGACGACTGGGAGGGGCTGTCGCCGGAGAAGCAGGAGCGGGTCATCGGCCGCCGCAAGGCGGACGGGGCGCCGCTGTCCGGCGGTTCGGAGACGACCCCGCTGGACCTGGACAAGCGGGGCCCGGACGGGAGGCTCGCCATCCCCGACAACGCCCACGCCCGGATCTCCGCCCCCGAACAGAACGGCGGTGCGGCGATGCTGCGCCGGCCCTTCTCCTTCCACGACGGGATCGGCGCGGACGGCACCCCGGACGCCGGACTCCTCTTCGTCTGCTGGCAGGCCGATCCGCTGCGCGGCTTCGTGCCGGTGCAGCGCAAGCTCGACCGGGGCGACGCGCTGTCCGCGTTCATCCGGCACGAGTCGAGCGGGCTCTTCGCCGCGCCGGGCGGGGCCGCCGAGGGCGAGTACGTCGGCCAGCGGCTGCTGGAGGGCTGAGCCCCGCGGCGGACCGGGGAGCTGGGCCGCCGCCCGTGTGAGAGCCGAGACGAGACGGGCGCCGGCACCGGGGCGCATTAGGGTGACGGTATGTCCGCCACCCGGTACACCTACCTCGGCCCCGAAGGCACGTTCACGGAGGCCGCGCTGCGGAGCCTGCCCGAGGCGGCCACGCGGGAGCTCGTCCCCATGGTCTCCGTCCCGGCCGCGCTCGACGCCGTGCGGAACGGGGAGGCGGCCGCCGCGCTCGTGCCGATCGAGAACTCGGTCGAGGGCGGGGTGACGGCGACCCTCGACGAGCTGGCCTCGGGCGAGCCGCTGATGATCTACCGCGAGGTGCTGCTCCCGATCACCTTCGCGCTGCTGGTGCGCCCCGGGACCGCGCTGTCGGACATCAAGACGGTGACGGGCCACCCGGTGGCCCAGCCGCAGGTGCGCAACTGGCTGCGCAAGCACCTCCCGGAGGCGGCGTGGGAGTCGGCCGCGTCGAACGCGGACGGGGCCCGGCTGGTGCAGGAGGGCCGGTTCGACGCGGCCTTCGCGGGCGAGTTCGCGGCGACGACGTACGGCCTGGAGGCACTGGTCAAGGAGATCCACGACGCGGAGAACGCGGAGACGCGGTTCGTGCTCGTGGGCCGGCCGGCCCGGCCGGCGGCGCCGACCGGCGCGGACAAGACCTCGGTGGTGCTGTGGCTGGGTGACGATCATCCGGGTGCCCTTCTGGAACTCCTCCAGGAGTTCGCGGTGCGTGGGGTGAACCTGATGCTGATCCAGTCCCGGCCGACGGGGGCGGGGATCGGGAACTACTGCTTCGCCGTGGACGCCGAGGGCCATGTCTCGGACCGGCGGGTCGGCGAGGCGCTGATGGGTCTGAAGCGGATCTGTCCGCAGGTGCGCTTCCTCGGCTCGTATCCGCGGGCGGGCGCTTCCCGCGCGGACGTCAGGCCGCTGCGGCGGGGGACCTCGGACGAGGAGTTCACGGCTGCCTCCGACTGGCTGGCGAGGGCCCAGGACGGCAGGGCCTGACCGCGATACTGACCGAGCGGCGCGGATCGTGCGTCCGGTCGTCCACAGGTAGGCATCATTAGTCCTACCTGCATACTTTTCGCTTTCTCCCCACGGTTATCCACAGGCTTGGTCCGCAGGCTGGGGACAAGTCGACACCCGCCTCCGACAAGGTCGACAAATCGGCCCCATCACCCCTCGCGCGGATGCCCTCCGTCCACAGAACCCACAGCGCCCCACGTCAGAGCGGGCCCCCGGCACTCACCCTCCGGGGCGAGCGATTCCCCTCGAAATGAGTGCGTGAATCGTGTTTGATCACGCAATTCGGAGGTGGCGGGGCGGGAATCCACAGAAGTTCCGCACACCCTGTGGATAACTCGATTCCCTGGATTTCCGAAGACCGTCAATTCGGGCATACCAACACGCGCCCGCATATCCGGTGGGGTCGCGCGAGTGCGCACCGGTAGCCTGGTGGGGTGATTGACCTTCGCCTGCTCCGTGAGGACCCCGACCGTGTTCGCGCCTCCCAGCGCGCCCGTGGAGAGGACGTCGGCCTCGTCGACGCCCTGCTCTCCGCCGATGAGCGGCGCAGGTCGTCCGGCGTCCGCTTCGACGAGCTCCGTTCCGAGCAGAAGGCGCTCGGCAAGCTGATCCCCAGGGCCACCCCGGAGGAGCGCGCCGAGCTCCTCCAGCGCGCCGAGCAGCTCAAGACCGACGTCAAGGCCGCCGAGGCCGAGCAGAACGAGGCCGACGAGACGGCCCGTACGCTCCTCCTCCAGCTCGGCAACATCGTCCACCAGGACGTGCCGGTCGGCGGCGAGGAGGACTTCGTCGTCCTGGAGACGCACGGGACCATCCGCGACTTCGCGGCCGAGGGCTTCGAGCCCAAGGACCACCTGGAGTTGGGCGAGGCGCTCGGCGCCATCGACGTCGAGCGGGGCGCCAAGGTCTCCGGCTCGCGCTTCTACTACCTGACCGGCGTCGGCGCCCTCCTGGAGCTCGCCCTGGTCAACGCGGCCATCGCGCAGGCCACCGAGGCCGGCTTCATCCCGATGCTCACCCCCGCGCTGGTCCGCCCGCGCGCCATGGAGGGCACCGGCTTCCTCGGCCAGGCCGCGGAGAACGTGTACCACCTGGAGAAGGACGACTACTACCTGGTCGGCACCTCCGAGGTCCCGCTCGCCGCGTACCACATGGACGAGATCATCGACGCCGACAAGCTGCCGCTGCGGTACGCGGGCTTCTCGCCCTGCTTCCGCCGCGAGGCCGGCACGTACGGCAAGGACACCCGCGGCATCTTCCGCGTCCACCAGTTCGACAAGGTCGAGATGTTCTCGTACGTCGCGCCCGAGGACGCGGAGAACGAGCACAAGCGGCTCCTGGACTGGGAGAAGCAGTGGCTCACCTCCCTGGAGCTGCCCTTCCAGGTGATCGACGTCGCCACCGGTGACCTCGGCGCCTCGGCCTCCCGCAAGTTCGACTGCGAGGCGTGGATCCCCACCCAGGGCAAGTACCGCGAGCTGACCTCGGCCTCCAACTGCGACGGCTTCCAGGCCCGCCGGCTCTCCGTCCGCATGCGCGACGAGCAGGGCGGCAAGAAGACCGTCCAGCCGCTCGCCACGCTGAACGGCACGCTGTGCGCCGTTCCGCGCACCATCGTCGCCATCCTGGAGAACCACCAGCTCGCCGACGGTTCGGTGCGCGTCCCGGAGGTCCTCCGGCCGTACCTGGGCGGGCGCGAGGTCCTGGAGCCGATCGCCAAGTGAGCCCCTTCCCCTACCGCCTGGTCGCGACGGACCTCGACGGCACGCTGCTGCGGGCCGACGAGTCCGTCTCGGCCCGTACGCGGGACGCCCTCGCCGCCGTCACGGCGGCGGGCGCCGCGCACATCGTCGTCACCGGCCGGGCGGTGCCCTGGACCCGGCACATCCTCGACGACCTCGGCTACCAGGGGATCGCGGTGTGCGGACAGGGCGCGCAGGTCTACCACGCCGGCGAGCACCGGCTGCTGACCTCCCTGACGCTGGACCGGCAGCTCGCCGGGCTCGCCCTCTCCAAGATCGAGGCGGAGGTCGGCCCGCTGGCGCTGGCCGCCAGCCGGGACGGTCTGGAGGGCGAGGTCCTGATGGGCCCCGGCTACCGGGCGCATGAGGGTCCGCTGCCGTACGTGCCGTACGAGGATCCGGCCGAGCTGTGGGCGGCCCCGCTCACCAAGCTCTACATCCAGCACCCGGCGATGACCGACGACGAGCTGACCGCGGTCGCGCGGACCACCGTCGGCGGTCTGGTCGACGTGGTCATGGCGGGCCCGGGGATCGTGGAGATCCTGCCGCTCGGGCTGAGCAAGGCCACCGGCCTCTCGCTGGCGGCGCGCCGGCTCGGGGTCAAGGCCGCGGACACCATCGCCTTCGGCGACATGCCCAACGACATCCCGATGTTCGGCTGGGCCGCGCACGGGGTCGCGATGGGCAACGCGCACGAGGAGCTGCGGGCGGTCGCGGACGAGGTGACGGCCTCCAACGAGGAGGACGGCATCGCGCTGGTCCTGGAGCGTCTGCTGGCGGCCTGAGCCGTCCGGAGGTTCCGTGCGAAGGCCCGCTCCCGAGGGGAGCGGGCCTTCGTCGGTCGCGGCCCGCGCGGATCCGTGGATCCGCGCGCTCGAAGCGGCCGCCACCGGGGGATCCCCCGTGTCCCCCGCACAACTAGTGTGCGCCGGGCCGCTGTTCGGGTGCGACCGGTTTTTCGTGCGGCGGATGCCGGGTGAGCGGGTAGCAGGCCAGGCCGGTCGCGAGGGAGAGGGCGTGCCCGAGGTCGGTGTACGTACGGTCGGCGAACAGCGGCACGAGGAAGAAGGACAGCACCGCCGCGAGGTAGAGCCATCGCCGGCGCCGGGCGATCCGGTAGGTGAGGATTCCGGCGGAGGCGGCGAGGCCGTAGCTGACGCCGATGTCGACGACGTGCGCCATGCTGCGGGGCACGTCGTGGTCGCGGATCGCCAGGAGGACGACCTGCTGGCTGACGAGGGTCGCGGTGATGTGCGCGGTGGCGACGGTGAGGAGCCACCGGGCCGTGCCCAGCCAGCGCTCCACGGGGGCGTGCAGGACCTCGAAGAGCACCGCGTAGAGGAGCAGGTCCGCCGGGTCCTCGATCCAGAACGCGCTGCCGAGCAGGGCGCGGACCGGGTGGTGGGCGAGCTGGTGGAGGTTGCTGCTGTTCCGGTGGAGGAAGTACGTGTCCAGTCCCGCCGGGGACAGCGCGAGGGTGAGGCTGGTGACCGCGATGACCGCCAGCCAGAGATGCGTACCGGGTGACGAACGCACCCACGACCTGATCGGTCGGGACGGTTCGCCACCCGGGAAGGTTTCGCTCGGCACCTGTCAGTGCCTATCACCTGAGACCGCGGGTGGCCTATGAGGCCAGGCGGGACTCAGAAGTTGATCATGTGGCCGGCGATGCCGTGGACGGCTTCCTTGACGGCCTCGCCCAGGGTCGGGTGGGCGTGCACGTTCCGCGCGACCTCGTGGACGGTGAGGTCCCACTGCTGGGCCAGCGTCAGCTCGGGCAGGAGCTCGGTGACGTCCGGGCCGATCAGGTGGGCGCCGACGATCTCGCCGTACTTCGCGTCGGCGACGATCTTGACGAAGCCGGTCGAGTCGCCGAGGCCGTGCGCCTTGCCGTTCGCCATGAAGGGGAACTTGGCGACCTTGACGTCGTAGCCCTTCTCGCGGGCCTGCGCCTCGGTGTAGCCGAAGCTCGCGATCTGCGGCTGGCAGTACGTCGCGCGCGGGATCATCGCGTAGTCGAGCTCCATCGTCTCGGCGTCCGCGATGGTCTCGGCGGCGATGACGCCCATGGCCTCGGCGGTGTGCGCGAGCATCAGCTTCGCGGTGACGTCGCCGATGGCGAAGATGTTCGGCACCGAGGTGCGGCAGCGGCCGTCGACGTCGATGGCGCCGCGCTCGGTGAGGGCGACACCGGTGTTCTCCAGGCCGTAGCCGGAGACGTTCGGCGCGAAGCCGATGGCCTGCAGGACCTTGTCGGCCTCCAGGACCTTCTGCGAGCCGTCCTTGCCGGTGACCGTGACGCGGACCTGCGGGCCGGACTCGTCGATCGCGTCGACCCGGGTCGAGGTGAGGACGTCGATGCCGAGCTTGCGGTACTGCTTCGCCAGCTCCTTCGACACCTCCTCGTCCTCCAGCGGCGCCATCCGGTCGAGGAACTCGACGATGGTGACCTTGGTGCCGTAGTTGTTCAGCACGTACGCGAACTCGATGCCGATCGCGCCGGCACCCGCGATGACGATCGACTTCGGGGCGTCCTCGGCGAGGATCTGCTGCTCGTAGGAGACGACGCGGTCGCTCAGGGCGGTGCCCGGGAGCAGGCGCGGGGTGGCGCCGGTGGCGATGATGCAGTTGTCGAAGGTGATCGTCTGCGTCGTGCCGTCGGCCTTCGCGACCTGCAGGGTGTTCGCGTCGACGAACGTGCCCCGGCCGTCGAACTCCGTGATGCCGTTCTTCTTCATCAGGAAGTGGACGCCCTTGACCCGGCCGTCCGCGACCGTGCGGCTGCGGCGGTAGGCGTCGCCGTAGTCGAAGGTCACCGAACCGTCGACCTTGATGCCGAAGGTCTTCGCCTCGTGGTTGAAGATGTGCGCCAGTTCGGCGTTGCGGAGCAGCGCCTTGGTGGGGATGCAGCCGACGTTCAGGCAGACACCGCCCCAGTACTTCTCCTCGACGACCGCGACCCGCTTGCCCAGCTGGGCGGCGCGGATGGCGGCGACGTAGCCGCCGGGGCCAGCTCCGAGTACGACGACGTCGAAGCGGTCTGACATGACTGACTCCCGAAGGTGATGAGGGTGTTCGGTGCACGTACGAGCCCACAGTAGTCCGGTCACCGGGCGCTGCCTCGGTGACTGTGAGCACGTCTGTGGATTACTTGTAGGATGACTGGGCAACCGGGCGAATCGGGTAGGGAGGACGGGGCGGATGGCGGCACTGAGAGCGGCGGGACGCACCTCGCTGGTGGACTCCGCGGTGGAGCAGCTGCGGGCCCAGCTCACCGAGGGCGAGTGGGCCGTCGGCGACCGCATCCCGACCGAGCACGAGCTCGCCCAGCAGCTGGGCGTCGGCCGCAACACCGTCCGCGAGGCGATCCGGGTCCTCGTCCACGCCGGGCTCCTGGAGTCCCGGCAGGGCAACGGCACCTTCGTCCGCTCCACCGCCGACCCGGCCGCCGTGCTGCGCGGGGTCCGGCACGCGGGCGCCCGTGACGTCCTGGAGCTGCGTACCGCCCTGGAGGCGGAGGCGGCCCGGCTCGCGGCGGAGCGGCGGGACACCCATGACCTGCTGCGGCTGCGGGCCGCCCTCACGACCCTGCGCGAGGAGGGCGACCGGGACGCCGACGCGGACCTCGCCTTCCACCTCGCGGTGGTCGCCGCCACCCACAACGCCGCCTTCATCGAGGTCTACCGCTTCTTCTCGGCGCAGGTCCACGAGGTCCTGGTCGAGGCGCTCGGCGACCGCGCGATGCCGCCGGTCGACATCGACCTCCACGAGGCCCTGGTCGCCGCCGTCGAGGCCGGCGACCCGGACGGAGCCGAACACCGGGCCCGTGAGCTGCTGCGGGCCCCGGCGGAGGCGGTGGCGGCGCTGCTGGAGGAGAGCCCGGAGGCGGGCGCGTGAGGGGTACGGAGACGGGCCCCGCGCGCGTGCTGGTCGACGCCGAGGCCGACGTACGCCCCTCGGCCGCCGGGGCCGCCGCGCGGCGGGCGCTGATCGCCCATCCGGTGCTGCTGCTCGCCGGGATCGTGCTCGCCTCGCTCAACATGCGGGTCGCACTGGCGAGCGTGGCGCCGCTGGTCGGCGAGATGACCGGCGCCTTCGGCCTCTCCTCGACCGCCGGATCGCTCATCACCTCGATCCCGGTGCTCTTCCTCGGCCTCGGCGCGCTGGTCGCGCCCTGGCTGGGCCGCCGCTTCGGCGCCGAGCGGACCGTGCTCGCCGCGCTGCTGCTGCTCGCCGGCGGCATCCTGCTGCGGCTGCTGCCGTCGGTCACGGCGCTGTACGGCGGCGGAGTCCTCGTCGGCACCGCGATCGCCCTGCTCAACGTGGTGATGCCGGGCCTGATCAAGCGGGACTTCCCGGACCGGGCGGCCGCCATGACCTCCGTCTACACGGGGGCGATGGTCGCCGGTGCGACGGTCGCCGCCGCGGCCGCCGTCCCGCTGGAGGAGGCCCTCGGCGGGGGCTGGCAGGGCTCGCTCGGCTCCTGGTCGCTGCTCGCCGTGGTGGCGGCGGTGGCCTGGCTGCCGCAGGTGCTGATCGCCCGGGGCCGTACCGGTCACGAGGTACGGGCCGTCCCGGCCGCCGGCGCCGCCCCGGTGCGGGTGTGGCGCTCGGCGCTCGCCTGGCAGGTGACCCTCTTCATGGGCCTGCAGTCGCTCTGGTCGTACGTGCTGATCGCCTGGATGCCGACGATCTTCACCGACCACGGGATGAGCCGCTCCGAGGCCGGCGTGGTCTTCGCCTTCAACAACCTGATCCAGATCGCCGGGGCCTTCGCGGTGCCGCTGCTCGCGGGCCGCAGGCGCAGCCAGCGCCCGCTGGTGGCGCTGGTGACGACGCTGGTCGCGGCCGGTTACGCGGGGCTGCTCGTCGCCCCGGCCGAGGGCGCCTGGCTCTGGTCGGCGGTCCTCGGCATCGGCCAGGGCGGGGCCCTGGGGCTCGCGCTGACCCTGATCGTGCTGCGCACCAAGGACGCCCCGACGGCCGCCCGGCTCTCCGGGATGGCCCAGACGGTCGGCTATCTGATGGCCGCCGCCGGTCCCCTGGCGGCCGGCGCCCTGCACCAGGCGACCGGCTCGTGGACGCTGCCGATCTCGCTGGTGCTCGGGGTCTGCGCGGCGGCCGCGGGCGTCGGCATGCTCGCCGCCCGCGACCGTACCGTCTGACGCCGCGTCCGGGCCGGCCTACTCCTCGCCGGCCAGCGTCAGCGTGCGCAGCTTGTGGCCGGCGAACCAGGTGGCTCCGAGGGTGACGGCGATCAGGAGGACCGTCGCCGTCGGCAGCGCCACGTCGGAGCTGATCAGCCCCTCGCCGGTGACCTTCTCGGCGAGGGCGAGCGACCACTGCTGGACGCTGAGGGTGCGGGCGCCGGCGATCAGGGAGCCGAACAGCGCCTCCCAGACCAGGGCGTAGACCAGGCCGATCACCACGGCGTGCCGGCTGACCGTGCCGAGCAGCAGGAAGAGCGCGCTGTAGGCGATCGAGGCGACCAGCGCGGCGACCGTGTAGGCCACGGCGACCTGCTGTCCGTTCCCGTTCAGGATGAAGCCGGCGATCAGCGTGGGCACGGCGGAGAAGGCCATGGTCACGGCGATGGCCACGATCAGCTTGGTGGTGATGATCGTCGGCCGCTTCACCGGCTTGGAGAGCAGGTAGACGATGGAGCCGTCGTC
Source organism: Streptomyces sp. NRRL F-5727 (assembly GCF_000719555.1). Lineage (GTDB taxonomy): Bacteria > Actinomycetota > Actinomycetes > Streptomycetales > Streptomycetaceae > Streptomyces. The sequence goes on along the minus strand of NZ_JOGX01000003.1, from coordinate 146,175 downwards.
GATCTCCGGGCCGATCGCGCCCGTGCCGGCGATGACACCGATCAGCGGCACCATCGTGGCGAGGGCGAAGCCGCCGAGGAGGTCGGCCGCGACCTGGTCGTCCGCGCCGTTGATGATGCGGACGGCTGTGGCGATGAGCAGGAGCAGGCCGGGCAGGAGGAAGAGGATCGCCGCCCGGCGGCGGCCGAGGAGGGCCCGGTAGGTGAGCCGGGCGACGGTGGGGTCGTACATCGGGATCGTGCTCCTTTCAGGCCGCGACGAGATACGAGAAGACGGATTCGAGGGACTCGTCGGACGGTGAGACCGTCAGCAGCCGGATCCCACGCGCGCGTGCGACCTGCGGCAGCAGCTCGGTGAACCGTCCGAAGTCGACGGCCTGGATCCGCAGCCCGCCCTCCACCGCGTCGACCTCGATGCCGGCCGTCGACGGGTCGGCGATCAGCGCGGCGGCGAGCGCCCGGTCGTCGCTGGAGCGGACCAGGTAGCGGTGCGGCCGGTCGGTCATCAGGCGGCGGATCCGGCGGAAGTCGCCGGAGGCGGCGTGCCGGCCGGCGACGATCACCTCGATGTGGGAGGCAAGCTGCTCGACCTCCTCCAGGATGTGCGAGGAGAACAGAACCGTGCGCCCGTCGGCGCCCATCCGCCGCAGCAGCTCCATGAGCTGCATCCGCTGGCGCGGGTCCATGCCGTTGAACGGCTCGTCCAGCAGCAGCACCGACGGCTCGTGGACGAGGGCCGAGGCCATCTTCACGCGCTGCCGCATGCCCTTGCTGTACGTGGCGATCTTCCGGTCCTGCGCGTACTCCATCTCCACGGTGGCCAGCGCCCGCTGGGCCTCCGCGGCACCGAGGCCGTGGAGCTCCGCGTTGGCCACCACGAACTCGCGGCCGGTGAGGAAGTCGTACATCGCCTCCCGCTCGGGGACGACGCCGATGGAGCGGTAGACGGACTCGTTGCGCCAGACCGGCTCGCCGTCGAGGGTGACGCTGCCCGTGGAGGGGGCGAGGAAGCCGCCCATCATGTTGATGAGCGTGGACTTCCCGGCGCCGTTCGGGCCGAGCAGGCCGGTCACGCCGGGGCCGATCGACATCGTGACGTCGTTGACCGCGACGACGTTGCCGAACCAGCGCGAGACGTGGTCGATGTGAAGGGTGCTCATGGGCGCAGCCCATTCCTTAGAGGGGTGGTGGCGGGCGACGGGAGGGCACTCACAGTCCGACCTTTCGGTAGCGGCGCATCAGGATGCCGTAGCAGGCGGCGATGAGGCCGAGGACGACGAGGAGGTAGACCACGCCGGTCCCGGCCCCGACGGGCGCCTCACCGGGGAAGGAGGCGGGAGCGCCGAGGAAGGCGTTCTGCAGGCCGATGATCAGGGTGAGGGGGGAGAAGAGGCCGAGCCAGGCGATGGCGTCGGTGTTGTCGGTGGCGTAGGAGATGCCCTGGAGGGTGGAGACGGCGCCGTAGGTGATGGTGAGGACGGCGATCACGGCGGCGACACCGAAGCCGCGGCGCGGCGTGAGCGCGGCCATGACCAGGCCGATGCCGCCGAAGAGCACCGACAGGACGGCGACGGAGACGAGCCCCTGGCCGAACATCTTGGCCTGCTCGGCGAAGTCCATCTTGGCCAGCATCGAGCCGATCCACATGATCAGCAGCGGGGTGGCGGTGAGGACGAAGAGCGCCGAGGCCATCGCCCCGTACTTGGCGAGCACGTAGTCGACCCGCTCGATGGGCCGGGAGAAGTACAGCGGCACCGTCCGGAACCTCAGGTCGCGGGAGACCGACTGAGGGGCCTGGGAGGCCAGGTAGACGGCGATGACGAGCTGGAGGTAGACCACGTACTGGGTGTACTCCATGGGGAGCTTGTCGCTCTTCAGGTACACCGCGATGGCGACGATGATCAGCGCGGGCGCGCACATCACCGCGAAGAGCAGCATCGGCAGCACCTTCGACTTGGCGCTGCGGCCCAGGCCGTACGCCCCGCGCAGGGACTGCGAGAAGAGCGAGCGGCGGGCGTAGGAGCGGCCGAGCCTGGGGCCGTCGTAGGACCGGTATCCGATGTTGTGGATCCGGGTGGTGTCGGGGGCGGCCTCGGGGGCGGGGGTGCTCATCGGGCCTTCACCTCCTCGTGCTGCGCGGCGGCCTCGGGACGGAAGACCTCGGCGATGTGGTGGCGGCGCTGCTCCATGCGGACCAGGCCGAGGCCGAGGTCGGCGACGGTGTCGCGCACCAGGTCGTACGTCTCCTCGCCGGCGGCCTCCAGGAGCAGGATGTGACCGGCACCGGGCAGGCCCTCCTCGACGCCCTCGTGGAGGGTGACGCCGGCGTCGGCGAGGGCGGCGCGGAGCGCGCCGGTGCCGTCCGGGTGCGCGTCCGAGTCGGTGACCTCGACCGCGAGGGTCGTGGTGGTGCGGGTGAAGTCGCTGGTGGAGCTGGACCGCAGCAGCTTGCCGCCGTCGATGACGACGACGTGGTCGCAGGTCCGCTCCAGCTCGCCGAGGAGGTGGGAGGTGACGAGCACGGAGATGCCGAAGTCGGTCCAGACGCGGCGGATGAGGCCGAGCATCTCGTCCCGGCCGACCGGGTCGAGGCCGTTGGTCGGCTCGTCGAGGAGGACCAGCTTGGGGTCGTGGACCAGGGCCTGGGCCAGCTTCACGCGCTGCTTCATGCCGGTCGAGTAGCCGCCGATGGGGCGGTAGCGCTCCTCGTACAGGCCCACGTGGCGCAGGGTGTCGGCCGTCCGCTCGCGGGCGGCGGTGGCCGGCAGTCCCGACATCCGCGCCATGTGGACGACGAACTCGGTGGCCGAGACGTCCGGCGGGAGGCAGTCGTGCTCGGGCATGTACCCGACGCGCTCGCGGATCTCCGGTCCGTGCGTCGAGACGTCGAGGCCCAGGACCTCGGCGCGGCCCTCCGTGGCGGGGGAGAGACCGAGCAGGATCTTGATCATCGTGGACTTGCCGGCTCCGTTGGCACCCACCAGTCCGGTCACACCGGGCCCGATGTCCAGGGAGAGCCGGTCGAGAGCGGTCACCCGGGGGAACCGCTTGCTGAGGCTTTCGGTGGCGATCACAGTCACGCTTCGACGGTAGTGGCGGGCGCCACAGCCGTCGTCAGCCCTACGGATCGAACCCTCTCCGACTTCCGGCGTACGAAACCCCGAGGCAGGTCGCGACGAAAGTCGTCGCGGCCGCGGGGCGGAGTTTTCCACAGGGCCTCGTGCACACCCCTTGACGTAGCCGCCGGGCATTGTCACATTCATCGGTGTCAAGTTACGGACGCGTAGTGCGACCGTACGCTCACACCGGGACGGCGGGTGGCATGACCTCAGCAGTGGCAAGCGAACCGACCGCGGACCTGCGGGGGTTCAGGGAAGTACAGCGGCTCTCCTACGCCTGCGCGGAAGCGGTCGCGGCCCAGCTCAAGCCGGGTGTGACCGAGCGCGAGGCGGCGCGGATGCAGCGCGAGTGGCTGCACGAGCGCGGGGTGAAGGACTGGTTCCACCGCCCGTTCGCCTGGTTCGGCGACCGCACCGCCTTCGTCGACTTCAGGATCCCGCTGCAGTTCTTCCCCACCGACCGGCGGCTGGAGGCGGGGATGCCGTTCATCCTCGACATGGCGCCCGTGTACAAGGGGTACACGGCGGACATCGGCTACAGCGGCTGCCTCGGGCTCAATCCGCTGCACGACAAGCTCCTCGCCGATCTGCGCGACCACCGCGAGCTGATCCTGCGCGAGGTGCGCGAGCGGCGCAGCCTGCGCGAGATATACGAGGACGTGGACCGGCTCATGGTCCGCCAGGGGTACGCCAACCGACACCGCGCCTACCCGTTCGGCGTGATCGCCCACAAGATCGACCGGGTGCGGGAGCGGCGCTTCGCCCCGACCCTGTTCGGCTTCGGCACCCAGTCCCTCAAGGGGCTGCTGAGCGACGCCGTGCACGGCCACCGGGACGGCTGGTCGCCGCTCTGGTCCCCGTACAAGTTCTCCGACCACCCGCCCACGCCGGGCCTCTGGGCGGTCGAGCCGCACCTCGGATTCCGGGGGACGGGCGCGAAGTTCGAGGAGATCCTGGTCGTCACCGACTCCAGGGACCCCGAGCAGAGCGCGTTCTGGCTGGACGACGACCTGCCGCACGTGCGGCGGTGGAACGAAGGAGCGGTGTGATGGCGGGCGCGGGACTGGAGGGGGCGCGGGAGCGCCGGGTCCGGACGGGCGGGATCGAGCTGTGCGTCGCCGAGCTCGGCGACGCCGACCGGCCGACGGTGGTGCTCGTGCACGGCTATCCGGACTCGAAGGAGGTCTGGTCCGAGGTCGCGGTGCGGCTCGCCGAGGAGTTCCACGTCGTGCTGTACGACGTGCGCGGCCACGGCCGTTCGACGGCGCCGACGCCGCTGCGGGGCGGCTTCACGCTGGAGAAGCTGACCGACGACTTCCTGGCCGTCGCCGACGCGGTCAGTCCGGACCGGCCGGTCCACCTCGTCGGGCACGACTGGGGTTCGGTGCAGTCGTGGGAGTTCGTCACCGTGGAGCGCACCGAGGGCCGGATCGCCTCCTTCACCTCCATGTCGGGGCCCTCGCTCGACCACTTCGGGCACTGGATCAAGAGCCGGATGACCCGCCCCACCCCGCGCCGGGTCGGGCAGCTCCTCGGACAGGGCGCCAAGTCCTGGTACGTGTACATGCTGCACACCCCGGTCCTGCCGGAGCTCGCCTGGCGCGGCCCGCTCGGCAAGCGCTGGCCGAAGCTCCTGGAGCGGGTGGAGGGGATCCCGTCCGGCGTCTACCCGACGCCCTCGCTGCCCGGCGACGCCGCCCACGGGGCCTGGCTCTACCGGGACAACATCCGGGCCCGCCTCTCCCGGCCGCGCCCCGACGCCTTCGCGCACGTGCCCGTGCAGCTGATCACGCCGACCGGGGACGCCTTCCTCTCCGAGCGGCTCTACGACGACCTGGCCGCCTGGGTGCCGGAGCTGACCCGGCGCACCCTCCCGGCCAAGCACTGGGTGCCGCGCACCCGGCCGGACCAACTGGCCGCGTGGATCACGGACTTCGTCCGCACCCACGAGGAACCGGAGACGCGGGCGCCGCGGCCGGTGGCGGAGACGGCGGCGAAGAGCGGGGTGCGGCCGGAGTACGCGGAGCGGTTCGGCGGGCAGCTGGTGCTGGTCACCGGCGCCGCCAGCGGCATCGGCCGGGCCACCGCCTTCGCCTTCGCGGAGGCCGGGGCCCGGGTGGTCGCGGTGGACCGGGACGGCGAGGGCGCGGCCCGGACGGCGGAGATGGCGCGGCTGATCGGGGCCCCGGACGCCTGGGGCGAGACGGTGGACGTCTCCGACGAGCAGGCGATGGAGAAGCTGGCCGCCAAGGTGGCCGCCGACTACGGAATCGTCGACGTCCTCGTCAACAACGCGGGGATCGGGCTCACCGGCTCCTTCTTCGAGACCACCAGCGAGGAGTGGAAGCGGGTCCTGGACGTCAATCTGTGGGGCGTGATCCACGGCTGCCGGATATTCGGCGCGCAGATGGCCGCCCGCGGCCAGGGCGGCCACATCGTCAACACCGCCTCGGCAGCGGCCTTCCAGCCCTCACGGGCACTGCCGGCGTACAGCACCTCGAAGGCGGCGGTGCTGATGCTGAGCGAGTGCCTGCGGGCCGAACTGGCCGGGCAGTCCATCGGGGTGAGCGCGATCTGCCCGGGGATCGTGAACACCAACATCACGGCCACCGCCCGGTTCGCCGGGGTCACGGACGCGGCGGAGGAGAAGCGCCGGCAGCGGAAGGCGTCACGGCTGTACGGGCTGCGCAACTACCCGCCGGAGAAGGTCGCGGACGCGATCCTGGGGGCGGTGCTGCACGACCGGGCGGTCGTGCCGGTCACCCCGGAGGCACGGAGCGCCCACGCCCTCTCCCGGCTGGCCCCCGGCGCCCTGCGCGCCCTGGCCCGCTGGCAGCCGCCGGCGTAGCGGGCGGACCCGTCCGTCCGTCCGTCGGTCCGTCCGGGCCGGGTCGCCCGCCGGGTCCCCGGGCGTCCGTCCGGGGGCCGGGGCGGGCGGACGGTCGTACGATCCCTCGCAGGAGGGGCCCCGTGCGGGGTGGAGCGATCGGTCGGTGGGAGCGGGTTTGTCCGAGCAGTCAGCAGTGCGACCGGAGTACCGGATCGAGGATCTCGCCCATCACAGCGGGGCCACGGTCCGGACCATCCGCGCCTACCAGGACCGCGGTCTGCTGCCCCGCCCGGAGCGCCGGGGCAGGTCGAACGTGTACGGGGACAGCCATCTGGCCCGGCTGCGCCAGATCGCGGACCTGCTGGACCGGGGCTACACGCTGGCGTCGATCAAGGAGCTGCTCGACGCCTGGGACACCGGCCGGGGACTGGGCGGGGTGCTCGGGCTCGTCGCCGAGGTGCAGGGGCCGTGGACCGACGAGGAGGCGGCCCGGATCACCCGCGCGGAGCTGGACGCCCGCTTCGGAGGAACCCCCGACGAGGAGGCGGTCCGGGAGGCCGTCGAGCTCGGGGTGCTGGAGCGGATCCCGGGCCGGGACACCGAGGAGTACCTGGTACCGAGCCCCCAAGAGCTGGCGGTGGCCGTGGAGTTGCACGCGGCGGGAGTGCCGCTGTCGGCGATCACCGGGCACCTGAGGGAACTTCGGGAGCAGGTCGAGCACATGGCGGGCCGTTTCCTGGAGTTCACCACCGAGCACGTCTTCGCCCGCTATCTGGAGCACCGGCCGCCGACGGACTCCGACGCGGCCGAGGCGGCGGCGATGGTCCGACGGCTCCGGCCGCTCGCGCAGCAGACCGTGGACGCCGAACTCGCCCGCGCCATGCGGATCCTGGCGACCCGTCACCTCCAGCTCCACCTCTCCCCCGAGCCGCCCCCGGTCAGGGACGACGAGCCGCGCCCGGTGCAGATTCCGGCCGGGACGATCAGGGCCGTACAGGCGCTGGTTGGCGCGGAGGGGGTCGCGGCGTTCGTGACGGCGGCCACCGAACGTGAGCTCAACAAAAGGACATTGGACTCATTGACGATAAATGGCGCTAATTCCCCCAGGGTTCACTAAACCATTTGATTCTTCAGGGGAGTTGTCCACAGAATCGCCAACTGGCCTGTGGATAAACCACTTTGCTTGTGGATCAAACCTGGAGGGAAAAGAACGATGGACGAACGTCGCACGGTGAAGGTGTCGAAGTACCTGTCGAAGCATCTGCGGCATCAGCCCGAGCGGATCGGACTGACGCTGGACGAGCACGGCTGGACCGAGATCGACGCGCTGCTCGCCGCCACGGCCGCGCACGGCTTCCCGATCACCCGCGCGGAGCTGGACCACGTGGTCGCCACCAACGACAAGAAGCGGTTCGCCGTCGAGGGCACCAGGATCCGGGCCAGCCAGGGCCACACGATCACGGTCGACCTGGACCTGCCGGCCGCCGAACCGCCCGCGTACCTGTACCACGGTACGGTCGCCGACCGGCTTCCCGCGATCCGGGCGGAGGGGCTGCGGCCCATGGCCCGCCACGACGTGCACCTCTCCCCCGACCGCGAGACGGCCACCCGGGTCGGGGCGAGACGCGGCCGGCCGGTGGTGCTCAGCGTGGACGCCGGGGCGATGCACCGGGCGGGCCACGAGTTCCGGGTGAGCGCGAACGGGGTCTGGCTGACCGCGGCCGTGCCGGCGGAGTTCATCCGCTTCCCGGGGTGACGGAGGCCCCGGCACGCTCCCGCCCCTGAGGCATGATCGGGTCATGTCTCTTCCGCACCTGCCCAGCACCCAGGCCGCCGTCAACGCCGTCCGCGCGCTCGCCGAGGAGTTCCACCTGGAGATGACGGTCAGCGACGACATCGGCGCGGACCAGACCTCCCGCCGTACGTCCGCCGGTGCCTTCGAGGTGTTCGACGCCGACGGATCGCTGCCGCACGAGGCGTTCGTCGAGCTCGGCGGTTCCCCGTACCTCTCCGTGCAGCTCTACCCCGAGGACGACGCCCGGATCACCGTCGACGGCGTGGAGTTCGCCGATGTGCCGAGGGACGCCGTCCCCGGCTTCGTCCGGGCGATCCACACCGGCCTGGCGCATGTGAAGGGACGGTTCTTCCCGCCCGGACAGTGGCTGATCGTCCCCGTGCCCGGCGGCGAGACCTACAAGGAACTCGTGCCGATGATGACGCTCACCCCGTGGCTGAGCAGCCGCGTCCGCTGACCCGACCACACCCGCTGAGCGGCCGCGCCCGCTGACCCGACCGCTCGCCCCGCTCGCCCCGCTCGCCCCGCTCGCACAGCCCGCACCTTTCGGACCCGGACCGCTCGGCCCGGGGGTCAGCCGAGCCGGCCGAGGGCCTCCGTGGCGATGGTCTCGAAGACGGACCGGTCGGCGGCGAAGACCGAGTCCTCGATCGGCCAGTGGATGACGATCTCGGTGAAGCCCAGGTCGCGGTAGGCACCGGCGAAGTCCACGAACCGCTCCAGGGAGTCGAGCACCGTGTTCTTCTCCGGGGTGAAGCCGGTGAGCAGGACCTTGTCGAGCTCGTCCACGTCCCGGCCGATGTCCGCGCACGCCTTGCCGAGCCGCTCGATCTGGCCGCGCAGCGCCTCCACGGACTGCTCCGCCGTGCCCGTCTCGTACAGCTTGGGGTCGCCGGTGGTCACCCACGCCTGCCCGTGCCGGGCGGCGAGCCGCATGCCGCGCGGGCCGGTCGCCGCGACCGCGAACGGCAGCCGGGGGCGCTGCACACAGCCGGGGATGTTGCGGGCCTCGTCGGCCGAATAGAACGTGCCGCTCTCCGTCACGACGTCCTCGGTGAGCAGTCGGTCGAGCAGCGGGACGAACTCGGCGAAGCGGTCCGCCCGCTCCTTCGGCGTCCACCGTTCCTGACCGAGCGTGGTGGCGTCGAAGCCGTCGCCGCCGGCGCCGATGCCGAGGGTGACCCGGCCGCCGGAGACGTCGTCGAGCGAGATGAGCTCCTTGGCCAGCGTCACCGGGTGGCGGAAGTTGGGCGAGGTGACGAGGGTGCCCAGGCGCAGCCGGTCCGTGGCGGCCGCGGCGGCGGTGAGGGTGGGCAGGGCGCCGAACCACGGGCCGTCCCGGAAGCTGCGCCAGGACAGGTGGTCGTAGGTGTACGCGGCGTGGAAGCCGAGCTCCTCGGCCCGCTGCCAGGTGGCGCGGCCCCCCTCGTGCCAACGGTCGACGGGCAGGATCACGGTGCTCAGACGCAGGCTCATGCCCCGAGCGTACGTCGGAACGCCCCGCGCCCCCTTTCGCACGCAAGCCCCCGCACGCACGCAAGCCGCCTCCCGCACGCGCGCAAGCCCCCTCCCGCACGCGCGCCCCCGCCCGACCGGCCGGCGGCTCCCTCAGAAGTCCGGCCGGCCCGCTGCGCGGAGACCCGGCCGAGGCCGCGGTGCCCGGCACCGGAGACGTACAGCTCGTAGTTCCGGCGGTCCTCGGTGCCGCGCCGCCGCTCCACCAGGCCCCTCTGCTCCAGGCTGTCGACGAGGGCGACGACGCGGCCCGGCACCACGCTCAGGCCCGCGGCGAGCGAGTGCCGGCCGCGGCCCGGATCGGACGGACCCGCCCGGGGAGGAGGCGCCGCCACTCAAATGTGCGGGGACCCGCACGCACGTGCGCGCGGTGCGGCACCATGGGGAGGTGACCTCTCCCCGCCCCTCTTCCCCGGCCCCTGCCCGCCCCGCCGTCCGGCTCATCGCCACCGACCTCGACGGCACCCTCCTGCGCGACGACAAATCCGTCTCCGAGCGCACCGTCGCCGCCCTCGCCGCGGCCGAGCGCGCGGGGATCGAGGTCTTCTTCGTCACCGGCCGCCCGGCCCGCTGGATGGACGTGGTCAGCGACCACGTCCACGGCCACGGCCTGGCCATCTGCGCCAACGGCGCGGCCGTCGTGGACCTGCACGCGGGCGGCGCCTTCCTGGAGGTCCGCCCGCTGCCCCGGCCCACCGCGCTCGACGTCGTACGGGCCCTGCGGGCCGCCGCCCCCGGCACGAGCTTCGCCGTCGAGCTGACCACCGGGATCCACTACGAGCCGCAGTACCCGCCCTTCTTCCTCGACCCCGGCGCCAGCGTCGCCACCGCCGAGAAGCTGCTCTACGAGGAGGCGCCGGGCGCCGCCGCGCCGGTGCTCAAGCTGCTCGCCCAGCACCCGGAACTCGACCCCGACGTCTTCCTCGCGACGGCCCGGGAGGCCGCCGGCGACCTGGCATCCTTCACCCGCTCCAGCCCCAACGCGCTCATCGAGATCAGCGGCCTCGGCGTCTCCAAGGCGTCGACGCTCGAGCTCTGCTGCGCGCAGCGCGGCATCACGGCGGACCAGGTCGCGGCCTTCGGCGACATGCCGAACGACATCGAGATGCTGAGCTGGGCCGGCCGCTCGTACGCGATGGGCAACGCCCACGCCGACGTGATCGCCGCCGCCTCGGGCCGTACCGTCGGCAACAACGAGGACGGCGTCGCCGTCGTCATCGAGCAGCTCGTCGCCGAAGCCCTCGCGACGGACCCGGCGGCCCTGGCCGAAGAGGGCCGGATCCCCGAGGCCGGGAGCCGGTAGGGCACGAGGCCGGGGGCGGTAGGGCACGAGGCCCGGGGGGCGGTAGGACCCACGGACGGCCGGAGGACCGACTGGGCTAGAGCGGTGCCTCCCACACCACCGACGTCCCCCCGCCGTCCTCGGCGAGCCCCGGGCCGCACCAGCTCGCCCCGCCGAGGGACTCGGCGCGGCGGGCGAGGTTGCGCAGGCCGCTGCGCCGGCCGCCCTCCGGCAGGCCGACGCCGTCGTCCGCGACCGTGAGCCGTACCCCCGGCGAACCGTCCGGCAGGGTGACGGTCGCGTCGACGACGACCTCGATCCGGCCCGCCCCGGCGTGCCGGAAGGCGTTGGAGAGCGCCTCGCGCAGCGCGGCGATCAGGTTCTTGCCGGTCAGCTCGCCGACGGTCGCGTCGATCGCGCCGAGGAAGCGGTGCGCGGGCTTGAAGCCCAGCGGCACCGCCGCCATGTTGATCTCCCGCAGCACCCGGGTCCGCAGCCCCGACGGCGCCTCCGCCGGTCCCTGCTGGAGCGCGAAGATCGCCGTACGGATCTCCTGGATGGTCACGTCCAACTCGTCCACGGCCTTGCCGACGCCCTCCTGGACGGCCGGCACGACCGCCTTCCGCTGGGCGCTCTCCAGCATCATCCCGGTGGCGAAGAGCCGCTGGATGACGAGGTCGTGCAGGTCGCGGGCGATCCGGTCGCGGTCCTCGAAGACCGCGAGCCGCTCCCGGTCGCGCTGCGCCTCGGCCATCATCAGCGCGAGCGCCGCCTGCGAGGCGAACTGGGTGGCGAGGGTCCGCTCGGCCTCCGAGAACGGCCGGGCGCCCCGGGCGCGCGGCATCGCGAGCGCGCCCAGCACCCGCCCACCACTCTGCAGCGGCAGCAGCATGCTCGGCCCGTACGGCGAGGTCAGCCGGCTGATCATGCGCGGGTCGGTGGAGGCGTCCTGCACGAAGACCGCCTCGCCCTCCAGGAGCAGCTCCACGACCTGGCTCTCCGGCGGGATCACCACGCCGAGGGACTTGGTGGGCCGGGGCGAGGAGACGGCGACGATCTCCAGGCCGCCCTCCTCGGCCGGGAGCAGCACGATCCCGGCGTCCGCGTCGGCGAGCCGCCGGGCCTGCTCCGCGACGACGGCGAGGGCGTCGTCGGCGTCGCCGCCGGAGAGCAGGGCGGTGGTGACGGCGACCGAGCCGTCGATCCACCGCTCGCGCTGGCGCGCGGCCTCGTAGAGGCGGGCGTTGCCGATGGCGATGCCGGCCTCGGTGGCGAGGACCCGGACCATGTGCTCGTCGTAGTCGTTGAACTGCTCGCCGCCCCGCTTCTCCGCGAGGTAGAGGTTGCCGAAGATCTCGCCCTGGACGCGGATGGGAACGCCGAGGAAGGTCCGCATCACCGGGTGGCCGGGCGGGAAGCCGGCCGACCGCGGATCCGTGGCGAGGTCGGTCAGCCGGATCGTGCGCGGCTCGCGGATGAGCGCGCCGAGCAGCCCGGCGTGCCCGTCGGGGCGGCGCCCGATGCGGCGGGCCACGTCGTCGCCGACGCCGTACGTGACGAAGTCCGAGAGCCCCTTGCCCTCGTCGTCGACGACGCCGATGGCCGCGTAGCGGGCGTCGGCCAGTTCGGCGGCCGTCTCGCAGATCCGGTCGAGGGTGGTGTGCAGCTCCAGACCGCTGCCCACCGACCGCATCGCTTCGAGCAGCTGCGGCACGCGGGCGGTCAGCTCCGTCGACAGCCCCTGGAGGCTGCGGGTGGCCTCGGTGGCGGTGAGCAGGGGGTCCGGGGAGTCGGGCGTGGCGGCGGTCATGGCGTCGAGCCTAGTTAGTCCTATTTAGAGAGAAAAGTCGGACGGTCGGCGCCGGTCGCGGCGGCTCCCGCGAGGAGGAGGTCGGCGGCCCGCTCCTGCTCCAGCATCCGCCGCAGCGGCCCGTCCTCGGCGGCGAGCTCGGCGTACGGTCCGCGCTGCACGGTCCGGCCGCCGTCCAGGACCACCACCTCGTCGACGGCGTCGAGTCCGCGCAGCCGGTGGGTGATGAGGACGGTGGTACGGCCCTCGGTGGCGCGCAGCAGGTCGTCGGTGAGCGCGTCGGCGGTCGCCAGGTCCAGGTGCTCGGCCGGCTCGTCGAGGACGAGGACAGGGAAGTCGGCGAGGAGGGCGCGGGCCAGCGCGAGCCGCTGCCGCTGCCCGCCGGAGAGCTTCGAACCGTGCTCGCCCACGAGGGTGTCGAGCCCGTCGGGGAGGCCGTCCACCCAGTCGAGCAGCCGGGCCCGGCGCAGCGCCTCCCGCAGCTGCTCGTCGCTCGCGTCGGTGCGGGCCAGCCGCAGGTTCTCCCGGAGGGAGCTGTCGAAGAGGTGCGCGTCCTGCGCGCACAGCCCGACGAAGCGGCGTACGGCGTCGCCGTCGAGCTCCCGGGCGGGCACACCGCCGATCCGGTACGTCCCCGCCTCCGCGTCCAGGAACCGCAGCAGCACCTGGGCGAGCGTGGTCTTGCCGGAGCCGGAGGCGCCGACGACGGCGACCCGCCGCCCGGCGTCCAGGGTGAGCGCGAAGCCGTCGAGCGCGGGCCGGTCCTGCCCGGCGTACCGGGCCCCGAGACCGGCCAGTTCCAGCGGGAACGGCCCGGCCGGGGGAGCGGCGGGCACCGCCGGCTCGTGGACGGGGACGGGCGCGTCCAGCACCTCGAAGACCCGCTCGGCGCTGTGCCTGACCCGCTGCCGGTACTGGACGGCCAGCGGCAGCCCGGTCACGGCCTCGAACGCGGCGAGCGGGGTGAGGACGACGACCGCGAGGGCGACCCCGTCGAGCCGCCCGTCCCGGACCGCCTGCACGCCGACGAAGGCCGCGGCGACCACCGTCAGCCCGCACACAAGGGCGGAGAGCCCGGCGCCGAGCGCGGCCGCGGCGGCCTGCCGGGAGGCGATCTGGGTGAGGGTGCCGTCGGCGGCCCGCGCCCGGTCGAGCCGGTCCCGCAGCGCACCCGCCACGGTCAGTTCGGCGCAGCCGCGCAGCGGATCGGCCACGGCAGTCGCGAGCGCCCCGCGCGCCGGGGCGAGCCTTCGCTCGGCCCGCCGGGCCAGCGCGGCGCCCAGCGGCGGCACGAGCACGCCCGCCACGAGCAGGCCCACCGCGAGCACGGCGCCCGCCTCGGGCAGCAGCCAGCCGGTGAAGCCGACCGCGCCGAGCCCGACGACGAGCGCGGCACCGGCCGGGAGCAGCCAGCGCAGCCAGTAGTCCTGGAGGGCGTCGACGTCGTGGACGAGCCGGGCGAGCAGATCGCCGCGGCGGGCGCGGCGCAGCCCCGCGGGGGCGATCCGCTCCAGCCGGGCGTAGACGGAGACGCGGAGTTCGGCGAGCATCCGCAGCACGGCGTCGTGGGAGACCAGCCGCTCGGCGTACCGGAAGACGGCCCGTCCGATGCCGAAGGCGCGGGTGGCGGTCACGGCGACCATCAGGTGCAGCACGGGCGGCTGCTCCGAGGCCCGCGAGATGAGCCACCCGGACACGGCCATGAGCCCCACGGCCGAGCCGAGCGCCAGGCTCCCGAGCAGCAGCGCGAGCCCCATCCGCCCCTTGAGCTCCCCGGCCATTCCGCGCACGCGGGCGAGGACGCCCTGTCCGGACGCGGATACGGGCTCCGCCGCGGCGGGCACCATGTCCGGGACAGGCGCGGCGGCGGGGCCGGTCGGCGTCCGTGCGGCGCCCACCGCCGCACCGGAGCCGACCGCCTCGGCGGCGGTTCCGACCGTCACCACCCGGTCCGCCACGGCCAGCAGCGCCGGCCGGTGCACGACCAGCAGCACGGTCCGCCCCGCGGAGAGCCGCCGCACCGCGTCGACGATCCCCGCCTCGGTCTCGCCGTCCAGCGCCGCCGTCGGCTCGTCGAGCAGCAGCAGCGGCCGGTCCGCGAGGAAGGCCCGTGCCAGCGCGAGCCGCTGGCGCTGACCGGCGGAGAGCCCCGCCCCGTCCTCGCCGAGCACGGTCGCGGCGCCCTCGGGCAGCCCGTCGACGAAGGAGTCCGCCCCGGCGTCCCGCAGCGCCCGCCGCACCTCCTCGTCACCGGCCTCCGGCCGGGCGAGCCGCACGTTCTCGGCGATGGTCCCGGCGAAGAGGTACGGCCGCTGCGGCACCCACGCGATCCGCGACCGCCAGGCGTCCAGGTCCAGCTCCGCCAGGTCCACGCCCCCGACCCGTACGGTTACGCCCTCCTCCGGCTCCGCGAAGCCGAGCACGACGTCGAGCAGGGTCGACTTCCCGGCGCCGCTCGGGCCGACGAGCGCCACCGTCTCCCCCGGCTCCACGGTCAGGCTCGCGGCGTCCAGCGAGGGTGCGGCGCGCCCCGCGTGGCGGACCGTCACCCGGTCCAGCTCCAGCCGCGGCTCGGCCGGCACCGCCCGCGTACCGCCGGAGCGCACCGGCGTCTCCAGGACCTCGAAGATCTCCTCGGCCGCCGCGAGCCCCTCCGCCGCCGCGTGGAACTGGGCGCCGACCTGGCGCAGCGGCAGATACGCCTCGGGGGCGAGGACCAGGATGACGAGGCCGGTGTAGAGGTCGAGGGTGCCGTGGACGAGCCGCATGCCGATGGTGACGGCGACGAGCGCCACCGACAGCGTGGAGAGCAGTTCCAGGGCGAAGGAGGACAGGAAGGCGATCCGCAGGGTGCGCATGGTCGCCCGCCGGTAGTCGGCGGTGATGGCACGGATCGAGGCGGCCTGGGCCTTGGCCCGGCCGAAGACCTTGAGGGTGGGCAGTCCGGCGACGACGTCGAGGAAGTGGCCGGAGAGCCGGGAGAGCAGCTTCCACTGCCGGTCCATCCGGGCCTGGGTGTACCAGCCGATGAGGATCATGAAGACCGGGATGAGCGGCAGGGTGACGACGATGATCGCGGCCGAGACCCAGTCCTCGGTGACGATCCGCGCGAGGACCGCGAGGGGGACGACGACCGCGAGGCCGAGCTGGGGCAGGTAGCGGGCGAAGTAGTCGTCGAGCGCGTCGACGCCGCGGGTGGCGAGCGCGATGAGCGAGCCGGTGCGCTGCCCGCCGAGCCAGCCGGGGCCGAGGGCGGTGGCCCGCTCCAGGAGCCGGCCGCGGAGCTCGGACTTGACCGCCGCGCTCGCCCGGTGGGCGGCGAGCTCGGTCAGCCAGGAGACGAGCCCCCGCCCCAGCGCGACCCCGGCGAGCAGCAGCAGGGGAGTGGTCAGGGCGGAGACCGAGAGGCCCCGCTGGAAGCCGCCGACCACGATCTCGGCGATGAGCATCGCCTGGGCGATGACCAGCGCCGCCCCGACCAGGCCGAGGACGACGACCGCGACGAGGAAGAAGCGGGTCGCCCGGGCGTACCGGAGCAGACGCGGGTCGATCGGTTTCACGTGAAACATGCCCCTCTGATGTGAGCCCTGACGGGAGCCCTGGTGCGAGCTCTGGTGCGAGCTGCGGTGTGACAGCGCCTAGTGGGCGTCGGCGATGTGCTGGGTGCCGATCCGCTTGCGGAAGACCCAGTAGGTCCACCCCTGGTAGAGCAGGACCAGGGGCGTGGCGATGGCCGCGCACCAGGTCATGATCTTGAGCGTGTACGGGCTCGACGACGCGTTCGTCACCGTCAGGCTCCACGCGGGGTCGAGCGAGGACGGCATGACGTTCGGGAAGAGCGCCAGGAACAGCATCGCAACCGCGGCGGCGATCGTCACCCCCGAGAGCGCGAACGACCAGCCCTCGCGTCCCGCCTTGACGGCTCCGATCGCGCCGACCAGGGAGACCGCGGCGATCAGCATCGCCGCGAGGCTCCAGCCGTCGCCCGTGTCGACCTGGGTCCAGATCAGGAAGGCGAGCGCGAGCGCCGCCGTGACCAGGCCCAGCGTCACCGCGAGCGACCGGGCCCGGGTCCGGATGTCGCCCACCGTCTTGAGCGCGACGAAGACCGTGCCGTGGAAGGTGAAGAGGGTGAGCGTCACCAGCCCGCCGAGGAGGGCGTACGGGTTGAGCAGGTCCCAGAAGGTGCCGACGTACTCCATGTTCCCGTCGATCTTCACGCCCCGGACGATGTTGCCGAAGGCCACGCCCCACAGGATCGCGGGGATCAGGGAGGTCCAGAAGATCGCCTGTTCCCAGTTGCGCTGCCAGTTCTCCTCGGGGCGCTTGGCCCGGTACTCGAAGGCGACACCGCGGACGATGAGGCAGACCAGGATGATCAGCAGCGGCAGGTAGAAGCCGGAGAAGAGGGTCGCGTACCACTCGGGGAAGGCGGCGAAGGTAGCGCCGCCGGCGGTCAGCAGCCACACCTCGTTGCCGTCCCAGACGGGTCCGATGGTGTTGATGAGGACCCGCTTCTCGGGCCGGTTCCGGGCGAGCAGCTTGGTGAGGATGCCGACCCCGAAGTCGAAACCCTCCAGGAAGAAGTAGCCGGTCCAGAGGACGGCGATGAGTACGAACCAGACGTCGTGGAGTTCCATGCCTCGATCTCCTGAGCCTCAGTACGAGAAGGCCATGGGCCGGTCGGGGTCACGGGTGTCCCCGCCGATCTTGGTGGGCGGGTTGAGGTCGTCCTCGGTGAGCTCCGGCGGGCCGGCCTTCACGTACTTCACGAGGAGCTTGACCTCGATGACGGCGAGGATCGCGTACAGGGTGGTGAAGACGGTCATCGAGGTGAGCACCTCGCCCTGCGAGACGCCGGGGGAGACGGCGGCGCTGGTGCGCATCACGCCGTAGACGACCCAGGGCTGACGGCCCATCTCGGTGAAGATCCAGCCCCAGGAGTTGGCGATCAGCGGGAAGAGCATGGTCCAGAGGGCCACGATCCAGTACCACTTGCCGATCTTCGGGCTGAGCGCCTTGCTCTTGAAGAGGACGAGGTTCGGCACTTCGTCCTCACCGGTCCTCAGGCCGGGGGCGATGAGGAACTTCTTGCGGGTCAGCCAGAGTCCGACGACGCCGATGGCGAGCGAGGCCATGCCGAAGCCGATCATCCAGCGGAAGCCCCAGTAGGCGACGGGGATGTTGGGCCGGTAGTCGCCGGGGCCGTACTTCTCCTGCTCGGCCTTGTTGACGTCGTTGATGCCGGGGACGTACGAGTCGAAGTCGCCGTTGGCGAGGTAGGACAGTATTCCGGGGATCTCGACGGCGACCTTGTTGTGGCCCTTCTCGACGTCGCCGTAGGCGAAGATCGAGAAGGGTGCGGGCGCCTCGCCGTCCCACAGCGCCTCGGCGGCGGCCATCTTCATCGGCTGCTGCTTGAACATGACCTTGCCGAGCATGTCGCCGCTGATGGCCGTGCCGAGGCCGGCGATGATCAGGGTGATCAGGCCGAGCCGCAGCGAGGTCCGCATCACCGGGATGTGCCGCTTGCGCGCCAGGTGGAAGGCGGAGATGCCGACCATGAAGGCGCCGCCGACGAGGAACGCGGCCGTCATGGTGTGGAAGAACTGGGTGAGGGCGGTGTTCTGGGTGAGCACCGCCCAGAAGTCGGTGAGCTCGGCGCGGGCACCCTGGCCCCGGTCCTCGTTGATGCGGTATCCGACCGGGTGCTGCATCCAGGAGTTGGCGGCCAGGATGAAGTACGCGGAGAGGATGGTGCCGATCGACACCATCCAGATGCAGGCGAGGTGGATCTTCTTCGGCAGCTTGTCCCAGCCGAAGATCCACAGGCCGATGAAGGTCGACTCGAAGAAGAACGCGATGAGCGCCTCGAAGGCGAGCGGGGCGCCGAAGATGTCACCGACGAAGCGGGAGTAGTCCGACCAGTTCATGCCGAACTGGAATTCCTGGACGATGCCGGTGACGACGCCCATCGCGATGTTGATGAGGAAGAGCTTTCCCCAGAACTTCGTCGCCCTGAGGTACTTCTCCTTCTCGGTCCGGACCCAGGCGGTCTGGAGACCGGCGGTGAGTGCGGCGAGGGAGATCGTCAGCGGGACGAAGAGAAAGTGGTAGACGGTGGTGATGCCGAACTGCCAGCGCGCCAGAGTCTCGGGCGCCAAAGCGAGGTCCACGTCGTCTTCTCCTTACGTCGCCGTGGTCACATCGGCAGTTTGCCCCTTTAGTCCCTCCTCTTATGGGACGAACAGGGACACGCTTGTGAACGCGTTCACATTCACAAGCATTATGACTCATACGAAATCCGTACTGGAGGGTGGGGGGCTGTACCGAAGGTCACACCTTCCCAAGACCCTTCAACATATTGTTGAATCCGGGCCGTGACCCTTCGCATACGCCTCAGCTGGCCGGCCGGACACACCACGGCCACCCTCGACGAGACCCCCACGAGCACCGCGCTCCTGGGGGCCCTGCCGATCGTCTCCACCGCCCGCACCTGGGGCGAGGAGGTCTACTTCGACACGCCGGTCTCCGTGCCGCGCGAGGACGGGGCGCGCCAGGTCGTCGATCCCGGCACGGTGGCCTTCTGGACCGACGGCGACGCCCTCGCCCTCCCCTACGGACCCACCCCGATCTCCCGGGGCGAGGAGTGCCGCCTGGCGAGCCCCTGCAATCTGCTGGGCTCGCTCGACGACGACCCGCGGATCCTGGCCACCGTCCGCGACGGCGACCCGATCCGCGTGGAACGCGCCTGACCCGTCAGGGGCCGGCGCCACCGCTGTCGGATCCGTCAGGACCCCTGGCGGAAGCTCTCCGCCACCTTCAGGAACAGGTCGTTCGCCTCGGTCTCGCCGATCGTGACGCGCACGCCCTCCCCCGCGAACGGCCGCACCACCACGCCGTGCCGCTCGCACTCCGCCGCGAAGTCCACGGTCCGCTCGCCGAGCCGCAGCCAGACGAAGTTCGCCTGGGCGTCCGGCACCGTCCAGCCCTGGGCCACCAGCCCCGCGCGGACCCGGTCGCGCTCCGCCACCAGCGAGCCGACCCGCCCGAGCAGCTCGTCCTCGGCGCGCAGCGAGGCCACCGCCGCGTCCTGCGCCAGCTGGCTCACTCCGAACGGCACCGCCGTCTTGCGCAGCGCCGCCGCCACCGGCTCATGGGCGATCGCGAAGCCGACCCGCAGCCCGGCCAGGCCGTACGCCTTGGAGAAGGTGCGCAGCACCGCCACGTTCGGCCGGTCGCGGTAGAGCTCGACGCCGTCCGGGATGTCGGTGTCGCGGACGAACTCCTTGTACGCCTCGTCGATCACCACCAGGACGTCGGAGGGCACCCGGTCCAGGAAGCGCTCCAGCTCCTCGCGGCGCACCGCGGTGCCCGTGGGGTTGTTGGGGTTGCACACGAAGATCAGCCGGGTCCGGTCGGTGATCGCCGCGGCCATCGCGTCGAGGTCGTGCGTCTCGTCGTCGGTCAGCGGCACCTGCACCGAGGTGGCCCCGCTGATCTGCGTGATGATCGGGTACGCCTCGAAGGAGCGCCAGGCGTAGATCACCTCGTCGCCCGGGCCGGAGGTGGCCTGGAGCAGCGACTGGGCGACGCCGACCGAGCCGGTGCCGGTGGCGATGTGGGAGACCGGGACGCCGAAGCGGTCGGCCAGCTCCGCCGACAGCTCGGTGCAGGCCATGTCCGGGTAGCGGTTGAAGCTCGCGGCGGCGGCCAGCGCGCTCTCCATCACACCCGGCAGCGGCGGGTAGGGGTTCTCGTTCGAGGACAGCTTGAAGGCGACCGGGCCGCCCGCGGCGGCCGGCTTGCCCGGCTTGTAGGTGGGGACGCCGTCCAGCTCGGCGCGCAGCTTCGGGGTGGGCTTGCTCGTCCCGCTGGTCTCGCTCACAGGTGGCCTCCTCGACCGTCCGTACCGCCAATGCTTCTCACTTTATGAGGATTCCCGCCCGCTGCGAATGGGCTGTGGACAACAGCCCTGCAACGCTGTGGAAAACCCGCCCGGCGGCCCTCCCGGGCCGAGGGGGCGCGCGCACGGGTGGCGCGCGCTGGTGGCGAGCGCCGTGGCGCGCATCCCCCGTAGAGGTGAGTTGAGACCTCTTCGAGACCTCGCCCCCACGCCAGGCCCATCCCATCGGACGACATCGAGTCGCATGGAAAACCCCTCAACTACCTTGGATTACAGCACCATTGGCACCCCTCGGCCTTGCAGAAACGTGCCTGTCAACGCCCGCATATGCGGCCGTCTCACCCACCCCTCATCGCCCTACTATCGGCTCGCCATGACAGCAGCAGGGAAGCACCAGGTGAGCCGGGCACAGACCCGGGGAAGCCGGCAGGGCCGGGCAGGCATCCGGGACGTGGCCGCCGCCGCCGGGGTCTCCATCACGACTGTCTCCGACGCGCTCAACGGCAAGGGCCGACTCCCGGACGCCACCCGCCGACACGTCCGCGAGGTCGCCGACCGGCTGGGCTACCGCCCCTCCGCGGCGGCCCGCACGCTCCGCACCGGGAAGTCGGGACTCATCGGCCTGACCGTGACCACGTACGGGGATGAACCTTTCACCTTCACGGAGTTCGCCTACTTCGCGGAGATGGCCAGGGCCGCCACCTCGGCCGCGCTCGCCCGCGGCTACGCCCTCGTCATCCTCCCCGCGACCTCACGCCATGACGTCTGGTCGAACGTCGCCCTCGACGGCACCGTCGTCATCGACCCCTCCGACCACGACCCCGTCGTCACCGAGCTCGTCCGCCAGGGCCTCCCCGTCGTCTCCGACGGACGCCCCGCCGGCACGCTCCCGGTGACCGCCTGGGTCGACAACGACCACGAGGCCGCCGTCCTCGACCTCCTCGACCACCTCGCCGACGCCGGCGCCCGCCGCATCGGCCTCCTCACCGGCACCACCACCGACACGTACACCCGCCTCTCCACCACCGCGTACCTCAACTGGTGCGAGCGGGTCGGACAGGACCCCGTCTACGAGGCATACCCGG
This sequence comes from Streptomyces sp. NRRL F-5727, assembly GCF_000719555.1. GTDB lineage: Bacteria > Actinomycetota > Actinomycetes > Streptomycetales > Streptomycetaceae > Streptomyces. The sequence goes on along the minus strand of NZ_JOGX01000003.1, from coordinate 124,834 downwards.
CGCACGACCCGTGCGCGGGCGCCGTCGCGGCCGACCGGCTGCTCGCCCGCCCGGACCGTCCCGACGCCGTCTACGGCCTCTTCGACCCCAACGGCACCGACCTCCTCGCCGCCGCCCGCCGCTACGGCCTGCGCGTCCCCGACGACCTGCTGATCGTGTGCTGCAGCGAGTCCACCGTCTACGCCACCACCGAACCGCCCATCACCACGCTCTCGCTCAAACCGCGCCGCATCGGCACCGCCGTCGTCCAGCTCCTCATCGACGCCATCGAGGGGATCGAGAGCGACGGCCCGGTCGAGCAGGTGATACCGACCGAACTCATCGTCCGCACCTCCTCGCAGCGCCGCTCGCCGCGGACGACCGTCAGCCCGCCGCGCTCGCCCGCGAAGGACTGACCACCCCGCCGGACTCCGGCCGCGCCGAAGGAGCGGCCGGACGCACACAACCGCACGAACGCACGAACGACTCGCCGTCCCGCCCCTGCCCGTGGGCGGAGACGCCGAAACCGGCCACCCCGCCGTACCCGACCCTGGACTGGACCTTCTCAATTCGGGCGAAACAACCGGTGAACCCGGAGCGAACCCGGATTCACCACCCCTGGTGCGTCACACAGGCGGACCCTCATTCCTATGATGGGCGCACGACACCGCGGACCACCCCGACCAGGCCGGTCCGCGATGTGCAGGGCATCGCGACGGTGGTGGAGGGGTCGATGACTCAGGGGGCCGGTCAGGATCCCGTGGAGCGCACGGCGACATTGCGTGACTTCCGCGTACCCCCGTACGCCCGCGTGCCCGTGCAGGGCCACCCGGCCGAGCCGCCCGCCGCGCCCGTCCCACCCACCGCGCCCGTTCCGCCCGCCGACCCCACGCTGCAGCTGGGCACCCGCCCGGCCGCGTTCCCGGACCCGGTCGGCTTCCCCTCGCCGGGCGCCCGCCAGGAGCCGGTCACCCACCAGGAACCGCCCGCGCGCCCGGAGCCCCTCGCGCGCCCCGAGCCCGCCGCGTACCCCGCCCCCGCCCCGCTCCCCGAGGCGCCGGCCCCGTACGCGGAACCCGGCGTCACCGTGACCGCGGCCCACTCCGGCGGCTACCCCGACGAGTTCCCGGACGGCTACACCCCCACCGCGCGCGACCTCCCGGTCATCCAGCGCGGCGACACCCTCCAGGTCCCCGTCGCCCCGGCCGCCGCGCCGGCGCCCGCCCCCGCCGGGGACGGCCCGGGCCCGCTCTACGTCGTCGGCGACGTCCACGGCTACCTCGACGAACTCGTCGCCGCCCTGCGCGCCCAGGGCCTCGTCGACGAGAACGGCGGCTGGGCCGCGGGCAACGCCCGGCTCTGGTTCCTCGGCGACTTCACCGACCGCGGCCCCGACGGCATCGGCGTCATCGACCTCGTCATGCGGCTCTCCGCCGAGGCCGCCGCCGCCGGCGGCTACTGCAAGGCCCTCATGGGCAACCACGAGCTGCTCCTCATCGGCGCCAAGCGCTTCGGCGACACCCCGGTCAACTCCGGCGCCGGCACCGCCACCTTCCAGGCCGCCTGGCTGCTCAACGGCGGGCAGAAGCACGACATGGACCGCCTCCAGGACGTGCACCTCCAGTGGATGTCCCGGCTCGACGCGGTCGTCCACGAGGACGGCCACCTGCTGCTGCACTCGGACACCACCGCGTACCTCGACTACGGCCAGACCATCGAGGACGTCAACGAGACCGTCCACGAGATCCTCCGGCGCAACGACGCCGACGAGGTCTGGGACCTCTTCCGGAAGTTCACCAAGCGCTTCGCCTTCCGCGACGAGTCGGGCCCCCAGGCCGTCCAGGAGCTGCTCGGCACCTACGGCGGCTCGCGGGTCGTGCACGGCCACAGCCCGATCCCTTACCTCCTCGGCCAGGTGGGCACGGAGGACGGCGAGGAGGACTCCCGCCCGGCCGTCGACGGCCCGCACGTCTACGCCGACGGGCTGGCCATCGCCATGGACGGCGGCGTCACCATGGCCGGAAAACTGCTGGTGGTCCAACTCCCGCTGGGGGACTGACTCTCACCCAGCGCATCCGCGGCAGGCGATTTCCGGAAACCCCCTGTCAGCGCGCCCGGTCACGGCCCTACCATCGTGCTCCCCAGGTAGGCAGGCTCTCCTCCGCTTCCGCCCGGACCGCCCGTGCTCCACGGCCGGTCCCGGCCCACCGAGCATCGGGGGATGCACATGAACGTGGCTCCGCACCTGCTGACCGAGGACCGCGCCGAGTACGAGCGCGTCCTCGACGACGCACTGCGCACCGCACCGGAACGGCCGGAACTCGCCGGAGCCGGCGCCCGACTGACGGCCGCCCAGCTCCGGGTGATGGCGCTGAACGCGACAGCGCTGATCACCGCGGCAGCCGCCAGCGAGTACGAGCACTTCGTCAAGGTCCGCGAGCAGCACCGCGCCGCGTCCAACCGCCCCCGGACCACCGCGCCCGACGAGTCACCGGGCGCCGTCGCGGTCCTCACCGTCCTCGTCCCGGTCCTCGCCGGCACGGCCGCCGGGATCTTCCTGCTGGTCGGCGCCGTGGTCCGGCTGCTCGCCCCGACGGCCGCCCTCGGCACCACGCTGCTCACCGCGGGCCTGGTCTTCGGCGCCCTCGCCGCCGCCGGTCTGCTCTGCGCGGGCGCCGGCCTGCTCCGTACCGCCCTCCGCAACAGCCCCGCCGAGACCCACACCCCCGACGACGAACTCACCCGGGCGCGCGCCGCCTGGCGCCACGCCCTCCTGGAACGCGGCGTCATCCCCTTCCTCCAGGCCGCCCTCACCGCCACCGGCCCCGACCCGGCTCCGCCGCCCCCGTGACACACCCCGGCCCGCGATCCCCCCGTGGACCGCGGGCCGGGGTGTGTCCCGTACGACCGGCCGCTACTCCGCCATCGGCAGGTAGACGCGGTTGCCGGAAGCGGCGAACTCCGCCGACTTCTCGGCCATGCCGGCCTCGATCTCCTCCTTCTTCAGGTCACCGCCGTGCTCCCGGCGGATGTCCTGCGAGATCTTCATCGAGCAGAACTTCGGGCCGCACATCGAGCAGAAGTGGGCCGTCTTCGCGGGCTCCGCCGGCAGCGTCTCGTCGTGGAACTCACGAGCCGTGTCCGGGTCGAGGGCCAGGTTGAACTGGTCCTCCCAGCGGAACTCGAAGCGCGCGTCGGAGAGGGCGTCGTCCCACTCCTGGGCGCCCGGGTGGCCCTTCGCCAGGTCCGCCGCGTGGGCCGCGATCTTGTACGTGATGACGCCGGTCTTCACGTCGTCGCGGTTCGGCAGGCCGAGGTGCTCCTTGGGCGTGACGTAGCAGAGCATCGCCGTGCCCCACCAGGCGATCATCGCGGCGCCGATGCCGGAGGTGATGTGGTCGTACGCGGGCGCGACGTCCGTGGTCAGCGGGCCGAGCGTGTAGAACGGCGCCTCCTCGCAGATCTCCTGCTGGAGGTCGATGTTCTCCTTGATCTTGTGCATCGGGACGTGGCCCGGGCCCTCGATCATCGTCTGCACGTTGTGCCGCTTGGCGATCGTGTTGAGCTCGCCGAGCGTGCGCAGCTCCGCGAACTGGGCGTCGTCGTTGGCGTCCGCGATCGAGCCGGGGCGCAGCCCGTCGCCGAGCGAGTAGGTGACGTCGTACGCCGCCAGGATCTCGCAGAGCTCCTCGAAGTTCGTGTAGAGGAAGTTCTCCTTGTGGTGCGCGAGGCACCAGGCGGCCATGATCGAGCCGCCGCGCGAGACGATGCCGGTCTTGCGGCGCGCGGTGAGCGGCACGTACGGCAGGAGTACGCCGGCGTGCACGGTCATGTAGTCCACGCCCTGCTCGGCCTGCTCGATGACCGTGTCCTTGTAGATCTCCCAGGTCAGCTCCTCGGCCTTGCCGTCGACCTTCTCCAGGGCCTGGTAGAGCGGCACGGTGCCGATCGGCACGGGGGAGTTGCGCAGCACCCACTCGCGGGTGGTGTGGATGTTGCGGCCGGTGGACAGGTCCATGACCGTGTCGGCGCCCCAGCGGGTCGCCCAGGTCATCTTCTCCACCTCCTCCTCGATGGAGGAGGTGACGGCGGAGTTGCCGATGTTGGCGTTGACCTTCACCAGGAAACGCTTGCCGATGATCATCGGCTCGATCTCCGGGTGGTTGACGTTGGCCGGCAGCACCGCGCGGCCCGCCGCGATCTCCTCGCGGACGACCTCGGGGGAGACGTTCTCCCGGATCGCCACGTACTCCATCTCCGGGGTGATCTCGCCCCGGCGGGCGTACGCGAGCTGGGTCACGGCCTGCCCGGCGCGGCCCCGGCGGGGCAGCCGCGGGCGGCCGGGGAAGACCGCGTCGAGGTTCCTGAGCCCGCCGCCGCGCGGCGAGGTGTGCTTGATGCCGTCGTCCTCGGGGCGGACCGGTCGGCCCGGGTACTCCTCCGTGTCGCCGCGCGCGATGATCCAGTTCTCGCGGAGCGGGAGCAGGCCCCGGCGGACGTCGGTGTCGACGGCGGGGTCGGTGTACGGGCCGGACGTGTCGTACAGCGTCACGTCCTTGCCGTTGGTGAGGTGCACCTGACGGACCGGCACCCGGATGTCGGGGCGGGAGCCCTCGACGTACCCCTTGTGCCAGCCCGGCGTGCGCTCGCCCTGGCCGTCGTTCTGGCCGTTGCCCTGGCCGTCGTTCTGGTCGGAGGCAGGCGTGCGTGCATCCTGAATGGTCATGAGACCGAATCTCCCTACGCCGGCATTACCCGGTAACAGGTTCGGCGGTCGGCGCAGCCTCCTCCCGTACGTGCGTACGGTGATCAGCGCCCTCTCAGCCCGGTGCTCCGAGCTCCCGCGTGTGCAAAGGTGTCACGAGGCTAGCGCCATCCCGGGCGTGCTGAACAGTGGGCCCCCACCGTTCTTGCGATGATCGGTCGGTGACTTCCCCCCAGCAGTCCCCCGATCCGCAGGGCCACGAGCACGGCCACGAGCACGGGCACGGTGTCGGCCGGCCCGGACCGGACCACGGTTCCGGCCATGGTCACAGCCACAGCCACGGGCCGGCCGCGCCGGTCTCCCGCCATCTGCGCAGGGTCATCGCGGCCGTCCTGATTCCCTTCGCCACCGCCGTCGTCGTCGGTCTCCTGGTGCTCTGGCCCGGGGGCACGCCGGCGCACGAGCGGACCGGGGTCGGCTTCGACCGGCAGACCGAGCAGGGCAAGGTCGTGGCGGTCGAGCAGGTGGACTGCAGGGACGTGAACGCGGCGCAGGTGCCGCCCACCGGCGACACCTCCACCCCGCAGGGTCGCGAGGCGGTCAACGCCCAGCAGGGCCAGTGCGCGAAGGCGACGATCGAGGTCACCAGCGGTCCGGACAAGGGCCGCCGGTTCACCGAGATCGTGCAGCCGGACGCCCCGCGCCAGCTGGAGGAGGGGCAGGGCGTGGTCGTCGCCTACGCCCCCGACGCCCCGAAGGACCTGCAGTACTCGGTGACGGACGTCAACCGGAAGGTGCCGATGGCGGTCCTCGCCGCCATCTTCGCGCTCGCGGTCGTGCTCGTCGGCCGGATGCGCGGCGTGATGGCGCTGATCGCGCTCGCGGTGAGCTTCCTGGTGCTGACGCTCTTCATCCTGCCCGCGATCCTTGAGGGTTCGAACCCGCTGATCGTGGCGGTGGTGGGATCGAGCGCGATCATGCTGCTCGCGCTCTACATGTGCCACGGCCTGTCGGCCCGCACCTCGGTCGCCGTCCTGGGCACGCTGATCTCGCTGCTGCTGATCGGACTGCTCGGGTCCTTCTTCATCGGCTGGGCCTCGCTCAGCGGCAACACCGACGACTACACCGGGCTCATCCACGGGCTCTACCCGGAGATCGACATGTCCGGCCTGCTGCTCGCCGGTGTGATCATCGGTTCGCTCGGTGTTCTGGACGACGTGACCGTCACCCAGACCTCGGCGGTCTGGGAGCTGCACCAGGCCGACCCCGGCATGGGTCCGCGCGCGCTCTACCGGGCCGGGATCCGGATCGGCCGCGACCACATCGCCTCGGTGGTCAACACCCTGGTCCTGGCCTACGCCGGCGCCTCGCTCCCGCTGCTGCTGCTCTTCACCATCGCGGACAGCAGCATGGGGACGGTGGCCAACAGCGAGCTGGTGGCGGAGGAGATCGTCCGGACCCTGGTGGGATCGATCGGCCTGGTCGCCTCTGTGCCGGTCACGACGGCGCTCGCGGCGCTGGTCGTGTCGGCCGACCGCCCGTCGGAGGAGGCCGGCGGCCGGCCGCCGGGCCGCGGCGGACGCCGGCGCCGCGCCAAGTGACGGGCGCGCGGCGGCCGTACGGAGCGGGGCGGGTCAGGTCGGTCGGATCGGGTCGACCGAGTCGGTCGGCTCGGGCCGGAGTCAGGCCGGGTCGGGTCGGTCGGCTCGGACCGGGTCGGGTCGGGTCGGGTCGGGTCGGGAGCCGTACGGAGGAGGCGCGGGCGACGGCCGTACGGAGGGGGCGCCGGGGTCAGGCCGGGCCGGCGCTCTCCTCGGCGAGGATCCGGCCGAGCGCGGCCTCCAGGCTGTCCTCGAAGTCGCCCAGTGTCTGTTCCTGACCGAGCGGGACCAGCTTGTCCGTACGGTCGAGGAAGGCGACGAGCGGCGGGGCGCTGGCGCGGAAGAGGGCGCGGTCACCGCCCACCTGGAGCCGGATGGAGACGTCCGACAGGCCCTCGGGGTCGGTCGGGGCGATGTGGACGTCGCCGTCCCCGCTCGGGCGGTTGATCCCGTCGAGCAGCAGCTCCCTGCCGAACGCCCAGGTCACCGGCGCGTCTCCGGGAAGGTGGAAGGTCATCCGCACCGCGTAGGGATCCCGGGTCTCGTATCGCAGTTCGACCGGGATCTTGAAGGAGAGCTCCTCCGAGACGAGGAAGCTCATCAGGACCTCGGCCTGAACCGACTCTCGCATCATGTACCCCGCAGTAGATGGAGCAGTTGTGTAAACACAGCTGCTGAAAGCTGTGACCGAAACGGCCAGGAATGATCCCCCGTGGCCCTCTTGACGCAATCGTGCTGTACGCGCTAGCGGATCACAAGGAGTGATTTTTCAGATACTGATAGAGAAGGCGAGCGAACTGAAGAGGCTTCCGATCTCGGTACGTAGCCGCTCGACTGCTGGGAGCAACCGTTCTTCCTGGTGAAGCGGGAGGGAAATGGCCAGAGTGGCCGCCGTGGAGCCCACCGTGATGGGGATGGCCGCGCAAACCGTGCCGAGCGCATATTCCTGACGCTCCACCAGGGGTTCCATTCGCCCCAAACCGGCCAAACGATCCAAAAGCACCTGCCGGTTACGCACCGTGTACGGAGTGATGGCTTCCACCGGGTGGCGGTCGAGGTGGTCTTGACGAGATCTCAGATCGAGTTGGCTGAGCAGACACTGCCCGATCGCGTGGGCGTGGCCGGTCTCCCGGAAGTCGGCCCACTCCTCGACGGCGGGGGAGTTGGGGGTGTCCGCGACGGAGACGAGTTCGATCTCGCCCTCGCGGTAGAGCGCGAAGTAGACCGGCACACCGATCTCGTCCCGCCAGTGGGCGAGGGAGTCCTCGATCTTGGTGCGACGATTCTGCACAGCCCCGCCGCCGGCCAGCCGGGCGGCTGCCTCCCCCAGATAGAAGACGCCCTTGTCGCGGACCAGATAGCCCTCGTGCGTCAGGGTGCGGAGCAGGTGGTACGTCGTGGGCAGCGGAAGGCCCGTCTCCCGGGCGAGCTGCTTGGCGGGGGCACCGTCCGCGTGGGAGGCCACGGCCTCCAGAAGTCTCAGCGCCCGCTGCACCGAGCCGATCAGCGTCGGCGCAGCTGTCTGCATAGCCATGGCCAAAGGTCACCCCCAGGCGTGACAACGGATGCGTCGCACCCGCTCGCGGGGGCCGCCCCCGCGCTCCCGCCGGGCCTGGGACACCGATGGGGTCCGACGGATCGGACCCCTCAGGGACGAGCGGGAAACCGCTGGTCTGCCGGGAGATCTACGCCCGTAGCCCCGACTCGGCGGAGATCTGCCACTCTAGTGGCTCGTCCTCACCCCCCACCCTGTTTCCACCAGCGCGTTCCCCCTGCCGGGCTAACGCCCGGCAGACGCCGAATACCGATGAGTAGCTTGTGCTACCAGTCGCGGTCCGACTTCTTCGGGCTGCCGAACTTCCGTACGGCGTAGATGAGTCCGGCCACGAGCGCGACGAACAGCAGCACCTTGAACAGCAGACTGATCACGAAGGTGAGGACGCTGGTGATGAATCCGCCGAAGACAAGCAGGACCAGAGCGGGTATCGCGACCCACTTCACCCACCACGGCAGTCCCGCGAGCATCTCCTGTACGGCCATGGCTCTCTCCCTCGCTCTCGAAGCCCCGTCCGGAAGCCTGCGTCCCGGACACGGTCAAGGCTAGGCGGCGGACCGGCGCCGCAGGGGCTCCGGGGCCCGGGCTCTCCCCTGATCCACCCCCTAGGGGAATCAGGGAGGATTCACGGTCCCACCCCGAGTCGGCCCCCCGTTCCCCGGGCCGGATCCCGCCTCGCGCCGGCCCGGTTCGGGCCCCGTCGGCCCGGCTCACGCCCTCCCGCCGGCCCGGCTCACGCCTCCGGCGGCGAGAAGACCACCAGGACCCGCAGGTCCTCGCTGATGTGGTGGAAGCGGTGCGGCACCCCGGCCGGCACATAGACCACGCTGCCCCGCGCCACCTGCGTCGTCTCGTCCCCGACGGTGATCGCCGCCCGGCCGGAGACCACGAAGTACACCTCGTCCTGGCCGTGCGGCGACTGCGGGTCCAGCTCGCCCGCGTCGAGCGCGTACAGCCCGACCGACATGTTCCGCTCGCGCAGGAACTGGAGGTACGCCCCCTGGTTGGCGAGGCGTTCCGCCTCCAGATCGTCCAGCCGGAATGCCTTCACTGCCGTTCGCCCCTGCCCTAGGCCCGATCGTCTCTGCCACGATCAGACACATGAAGAATTTCGTAGTCAAGACGCTCGCCAACGCGGGCGCCCTGGGGGTCGCCATCTGGCTCCTCCAGGACATCACCCTGACCGGTGACAGCACGGGCAACAAGGTCGTCACCCTGCTGCTCGTCGCCCTCGTCTTCGGCCTCGTCAACTTCCTGGTCAAGCCGATCGTGAAGCTGCTGACGCTGCCCCTCTTCATTCTGACCCTCGGCCTGATCACCCTGGTGGTCAACGCCCTGATGCTGCTCCTCACCTCGTGGCTGGCCGACCAGTTCGACCTCAGCTTCCACGTCGAGGGCTTCTGGACCGCCGTACTCGGCGGCCTGATCATCTCCGTCGTCTCGTGGGCGCTCAACGTGGTGCTCCCGGACGGGGACTGAGCGGCCGCCATGACCTACCGCGTCTGCTTCGTCTGCACCGGCAACATCTGCCGCTCCCCGATGGCCGAGCACGTCTTCCGCGCGCGCGTGGAGGAGGCCGGCCTCGGCGGTGCGGTCGAGGTGGACAGTGCGGGCACCGGCGGCTGGCACGAGGGCGAAGGGGCGGACCCGCGCACCGTCGCCGTCCTGGCGGAGCACGGCTACACCTCCGCCCACACCGCCCGGCGGTTCCGCGCCTCCTGGTTCTCAGCCCTCGATCTGGTGATCGCGCTCGACGAGGGCCACCTCCGGGAACTCCGCCGCCTCGCCCGTACCCCCGACGAGGCGGCGAAGATCCGGCTGCTCCGCTCGTACGACCCCGCCGCCGGGGACGCGCTCGACGTCCCCGATCCGTACTACGGCGGGCGGGAAGGGTTCGAGGAATGCCTGCGGATGACCGAGGCCGCGAGCGAGGGACTGCTCGACGCGGTCCGGGCCGGACTGCGGGCCGGCACATCGGGGGACGAGATCGAGGAAAGGACCCTGTGAACCCGTGAGCCCCCAGGAACAGCACCACCCCGGCGAGGGCGCCGGCGACGGCACCCTCGCCGTACGGGCCGGCCTGCCCGAGCCCGTCAAGTACGAACCGACCCTGCCCGGACCGGTCTTCGCCGCCCACTTCCACCTCCCCGGCGAGCCCACCGGCCCGTACACCTACGGCCGCGACGAGAACCCGACCTGGACCCACCTGGAACGGGCCATCGGCACCCTGGAGGCGCCCGGGGAGGCCGCGGTCGAGACCGTGGTCTTCGCCTCCGGCATGGCCGCCATCTCCGCCGTCCTCCTCTCCCAGCTCTCCGCCGGCGACGCCGTCGTCCTGCCGACCGACGGCTACCAGGCCCTGCCGCTCCTCCACGAGCAGCTGCGCGCGTACGGGATCGAGGTGCGCACCGCCCCGACCGGCGGGGACGCGCAGCTCGACGTGCTCGACGGCGCCAAGCTGCTGTGGATCGAGACCCCGTCCAATCCCGGCCTCGACGTCTGCGACATCCGCCGGCTGGTCGCCGCGGCGCACGCCGGCGGGGCCCTCGTCGCCGTCGACAACACCCTCGCCACCCCGCTCGGTCAGCGGCCGCTCGAGCTCGGCGCGGACTTCTCGGTCGCCAGCGACACCAAGGGCATGACCGGCCACGGCGACATCCTGCTCGGCCACGTCAGCTGCCGCGACCCGCGCCGGGCCGCGGAGGTACGCCGCTGGCGCAAGATCGTCGGCGCCATCCCCGGGCCGATGGAGGCATGGCTCGCCCACCGCTCGCTCGCCACGCTCCAGCTGCGGATCGACCGCCAGTGCGCCACCGCCCTGGAGCTCGCCCGGGTCCTGGCCGGCCACCCCGACGTCACCGGGCTGCGCCACCCCGGACTCCCGGACGACCCCTCGCACGAGGTCGCCGCCCGGCAGATGCGCCGCTTCGGCTCGGTGATCTCCTTCGAGCTCGCCGACCGCGCACGAGCCGAACGCTTCCTGGACGAACTGCGCCTGGTCGACGACGCCACCAGCTTCGGCGGGGTGCGCTCCTCGGCGGAGCGGCGCGGACGCTGGGGCGGGGACGCCGTCGCGGAGGGCTTCATCCGCTTCTCGGTCGGCGCGGAGGACCCGGAGGACCTGATCGCCGACGTGCTGCGGGCGCTCGACGCGGCGCGCAAGGCCGGCTGACAAGGCTCGGACGGGGGCGCTCCGAGCCTCCCCCCTCGTGGCTCGGAACGCCCCGGTCCTCACGCGGAACCCGCCCGGACAAGGCTAGTTGACTGTGCGTCAGTGTCCAATCACGGGAGCGACAGCGACCTATCGACATATTTATAGTGGGACGATCCTGCGATGAGGCACGGCCGGCCGGGGAGGGGCGCACATGGATCTGGCCCTGCTGCGCACGTTCGTCGCGGTGCACCGGGCCGGTTCCTTCACCCGCGCCGCCGCGCTCCTCGGCCTCTCCCAGCCCGCCGTCACCAGCCAGATCCGCACCCTGGAGCGGCAGCTCGGCCGGCCGCTCTTCCTGAGACAGGCCCGCGGGGTCACCCCCACCAGCATCGGCGACGAACTCGCCCACCGCGCCGCCCCGCACCTGGACGCCCTGGTCGAGATCGCCGAGACGGGGCTCGACGTCGAGCGCGGCGTCCGCACCCTCCACGTCGCCGGGCCTCCCGAGTTCACCTCCCTGCGCGCCCTGCCCGCGCTCGCCCCGCTCGTCGCCCAGGGCCTCGCCCTGCGCGCCTCCTTCGTCGGCAACACGGAGGAACTGCTCGACGGGCTCGCCGCCGGCCACCACGACCTGGCCCTCGCCACCGCCCGGCCGCGCGGCGGACTGCTCACCGCCACCCCGCTCTGCGACGAGGAGCTCGTCCTGGTCGCGGCCCCGCGCTGGGCCGCCCGGCTCTCCCCCGAGGTGCTGCTCGCCACCGGCGCGGTGGTCCTGGACCAGCTCCCGGTGGTCGAGGTGCACGAGTCGCTGCCCTTCGCCGCCCGCTACTGGGCCGCCGTCTTCGAGACGGCGCCGGCCACGGCGGCCACCGTCATCGCCCCCGACCTGCGGGCCGTCCGGGAGGCCGCGGCGGCCGGGGCGGGGCTGGCCGTGCTGCCCCGCTACCTCTGCGAGGAGGCGCTGGAGCGGGGACGGCTCGTGGCGCTGCTCGATCCGCCGGTGCCACCACTGCGGACCTACTTCCTGGTGGCCCGGACGGGAACCCTCGCACTGACCCACATCGCACGGGCCCACGAGGAACTGGTGCGGGCCGCGGGGGACTGGTGAGTTTCAGCCGGGTGGGAACGGGCCATTTTCTTCCCATGCCCGAACGCCCCGTGGTCAAGCGCACCGCACGCGCCATCCTGCTCGACGGAGACGACCTCATCCTCATCAAACGCACCAAGCCGGGGATGGATCCGTACTGGGTCACGCCCGGTGGCGGCGTCGAGCCCTCCGACTCCACCGTCGTCGAGGCCCTCCACCGCGAGGTGCACGAGGAACTCGGCGCCAAGATCGTCGATGTGGTCCCCTGTTTCGTCGACACCGTCGAGCACATCGTCGACGGCGGCGTCTCCGGCGTGAAGGTCCAGCACTTCTTCGTCTGCCGGCTGGAGTCGATGGACCTCAGGCAGCGGCACGGCCCCGAGGTCGACGAACCCGTCGGCGAGTACGAGATCGTCCGGGTGCCCTTCAACCGCGTCGGCATCGCCGCCGTGCACCTGGTGCCGCTCTCACTGCGCCACTACCTCGACGGGAACATCGAGGGGGTGCGCGCCATGCACGCCCCCGACCTCGGCTGACCCGGCCCCCACCACGGCGAGCTCCGCCAGGAAGTCATGGCGGATCCGCTCCGTCGGGACCCCCGAGCCACGCAGCACGTCGATGCCCTCCCGGACCATGCCCAGCGGGCCCGAGAGGTACGCGTCCCGCTCGGTCCACGGGCCCGCCTCGCGGACCGCCTCCGGCAGCGGGCACTGCGCCTCGGTGACCGGGTGCACGGCGAGCCAGGGGAAGGTCTTCTGCAGCCGCAGCAGGGTGTCCATGTCGTAGAGGTCATGGCCCCTGCGGGCCCCGTAGAAGACGTCGACCTTCCGCCGGTCACCGTGCTCGGCGACGTCCTCCACCAGCGCCTTGATCGGCGCGATGCCGGTCCCGCCGCCCAGACAGAGCAGGCCCGTGTCGGTGGCGTGGTCGACCGTCATCGAACCGGCCGGCGGGCCCAGCCGCAGCACGTCCCCGGGCCGGGCCCGGTGCACCAGCGCCTGGGAGACCCAGCCGGCCGGCACGGACTTGACGTGCAGGGTGAGCAGTCCGTCCGGGCGGGGCGCCGACGCGAAGGAGTAGTGCCGCCAGACGCGCGGCCACCAAGGCGTCTCCAGCGTCGTGTACTGCCCGGCGAGGAAGGGGTACGGCGCGTCCGGCCGCAGCGTGAGGACCGCGATGTCGGGGGTCCGCAGATCGTGCGAGACCACCTCGGCCTGCCACCAGGCCGGGGCCTTCACCTCGTCCTCGGCGGCCGCGTCGATCATGATCTGCGAGATCACCGTGTACGCCCGGACCCAGGCCGCCTCGGTCTCCGCGTCCCAGCTCCGCTCCGCGTACCGGACGAGCGCGCCGATCAGCGCCTCCCCGACCGCCGGGTAGTGGGCCGCCTCGACACCGTACTTGCGGTGCCCGCGCCCGAGATGGCCCAGGTACTCGCCGAGGAAGGCGCTGTCGTCCATCCGCTCGGCGACCGTCAGCAGCGCCTTGAGCAGCCGGTCCCGCTGGGTGTCCATCGCGGCCGGGAAGAGCTCCCGCAGGGCCGGGTTCCGGACGAAGAGCAGCGCGTAGAAGTACGAGGTCACCTTGTCGGCGACCGGGGCGATCTCCTCAAGGGTGCGGCGGACGAGCACCGCATCGGGGGAGGGCCCCGCTATTCGGGCCCCCGTCCCGTCGGTCGTGCTGGTCGGACCATCCATCATGTGCCTCGCCTCACGCAGCCGGCTTCCGTGCTCGCAGCATGACGGCCGCCGGAGAGGCTTCGGGCGGAAAGCGGCGTTCTCGGGCCAAAGGGCAGGCTTGCGGACTAGGCTCCACTCTTTCGGCGCGGGCCTGTTTCACGTGAAACCGGCGCGGTGCGCCTCATACGGCACGACGAGGGCCGCGGTTCACGGAGCACAGCCGGGCGCGTTTCACGTGAAACATCACCTGAAAACCTCTGGACGGAAGATCACCCCGTCGGAGAGCCTGGCCGTCATGCCGATCTCCCCCACAGACCTCGCACAGCTCCCCGTCCGGCGCCTCGACCCGAACGACCTCCTGGCCTGCGCCGACCTCTCCGAGAACCGCGGCTGGCCGCGCGAAGAGCACAAGTGGGGCCTGCTGCTCGCCGCGGGCACCGGGTACGGCATCGACGACCCCGACGGCGAGGGCCTGCTCGCGTGCTGCGTGGTGACCTCGTACGGCCCCGAGCTCGCGGCCATCGGCATGGTGCTCGTCGCCGAGCGCTACGCCCGCCGCGGCGTCGGGCGCCGGCTGATGGAGTACGTCCTGGAGACGGCCGGGGAGACCCCGTTGACGCTCTACGCCACCCCGAACGGGCAGCCGCTCTATGAGGGGCTCGGCTTCACCGTGTTCGGCCGCTCCGAGATGGTGAAGGGCCGCTTCACCGCCTCGGCGCCCGCACCCCGCGTGCCGGTCCGCCCGGCGACCGCCGAGGACCTCCAGGAGGTGCTCCGTCTGGACGAGGAGATCTTCGGCCTCGACCGGACCCCGCTCATCACTCGGCTCCCGGCCTTCGCCGACCATCTGCGGGTCGCCGTCGAGGACGGCGCGATCACCGGCTTCGCCGCGGCCTGGCCCAACATGGACACCCATGTCGTCGGCCCGCTGATCGCCCGCGACACCGCCACCGCCCAGGCACTGGTGGAGTCACTGGCGGCCGCCAGTGACCGTCCGCTGCGCACGGACGTCGATCTCCGGCACACCGAGCTGCTGGGCTGGCTCAAGGAGAACGGCCTGGAGCCGATCGCCGTCAACGCGATGATGGTCCGCTCGCTCCCCGGTCTCCCCGGCGACGCCGACCGGCGCTTCGCCCCGCTGACCGTCGCGGCGGGCTGACCCGCCCTCAGCCGTCGGCACGCTCTGGACGAGGCCACGAGGAAACCGAAGCCGGCCCGTCGGGTCCGGGTCGTCGAAGCCGGGCCCGGCGCCCTTCGACGCGGGTCGTACGCTGCGGGCATGAGCGATCTCGAGATCCGTCCCGCCACCGCGGAGGACGTGCCCGCCATCGTCGCAATGCTCGCCGACGATCCGCTCGGCGCCCAGCGGGAGTCCCCGGACGACCCGACGCCCTACCTCGCCGCCTTCGCCCGGCTCGCGGGCGACCCGAACCAGCACCTCGTGGTCGCCGTCCGCGCCGGGAAGGTCGTCGGCACGCTCCAGCTGACGATCGTCCCCGGGCTCTCCCGGCGCGGCGCCACCCGCTCGATCATCGAGGGGGTACGGATCCACTCCGAGGAGCGCGGCGGCGGCCTGGGGACCGTGCTCATCGAATGGGCCGTCGAGGAGTCCCGGCGCCAGGGGTGCGCGCTGGTCCAGCTCACCTCCGACGTCACCCGCACCGATGCCCACCGCTTCTACGAGCGGCTCGGCTTCGAGGCCAGCCATGTGGGGTTCAAGCGGGCGCTCTGACCGTTCGGGGGCGAAGGGCCGTGTTTCACGTGAAACACGGCCCTTCGCCCCCGGAGGCCGGATCAGAGCCCGCGCCAGCCCTTCTCGTCCACCCCGCCCGGGACCGCGTCCCCGGGCTCGTACGGGTCCCGCGTGAAAACGAAGGAGCCGAGGTCGAGATGGCTGACGGTGCCGTCGGGGCGCCGCACCACCCGGAGCGTCTCCCCCGCGTAGTAGCCGTCCAGACCGATCCAGCCGCCTTCGGGCAGCGCCCGGAAAGCCGCGCGCCGGCCCGCGCCCCGCAGCGGCTCCAGCACCACCCCGCCCTCCGCTCCGAGCCGCAGCGTGTAGGAGTACGTTCCCCAGTACCAGGGGCCGGTCAGCGCCAGGAGGTCCTGGTCGACCTCGGACGCGGGCAGCGGGCGCCACGGCTCGGGCAGCCTGGGCTCGGCCTCCGCCACGATCCGTACCAGGTCGGCGGCGACGACCCCGGGCTGTGGTCCGCTCGTCGCGTTGGCGAGGGCCACGCCGACCAGGCCCTCCGCGACGTCCACCCACAGCCCGGCGACGAAGCCGGGCAGCGAGCCGCCGTGACCGATGAGCGTGCCCCTCTCCTCGTGGGCGAGCTGGAGCCCGAGGCCGTACCCCATCTGCACGTCGCCCGCGGCCGGCGGCGAGGCGGGAACCCGCATCTCGGCGACGGTGGCGGCGCTCAGCACACGGTCGTCACCCTCTGCGAGGAAGAGGCCGAACCGGCAGAGGTCGGCGGCCGTCGACCACAGCTGGCCGGCCGGAGCCATCACCCCCAGGTCCTCCGAGGGCTCGGGCAGCATGACGTCGGCCCAGGGGTGCACCGCCCAGCCCCCCGCGTGCGGGGCGACCGGCTGCCCCGTCGTCCGGTCCATGCCCAGCGGCTCCAGGATCTCGGTGCGCAGTGCCTCCTCCCAGGAGACTCCGCGGACCGCCTCGATCAGGGAGCCGAGCAGGGTGTAGCCGGGGTTGGAGTAGTGGAAGCTCCGGCCGGTCGGGTGGAGCAGGGGCGTCTCCCCCAGGACGTCCGAGAGTTCGGGCCGCGTGGCCCCGGGCGTCCGCTCCCACCAGGGCGAGGGTGTCTCCGCGGCGAGCCCCGCGGTGTGGGCGAGCAGCTGGGCGACGGTCGCCTCGCCCACCCCCGTACCGGGCAGGTGCTTCTCCAGCGGGTCGTCGAGACCGATCAGCCCTTCGTCGCGAAGCCGCAGGACGAGGACGGCGGTGAACACCTTGGTGATCGATCCGATCCGGTACTGCGTGTCGGCGTCGGGGGCGTGCCCGTCGACGCAGCTGCGGGCACCGCTCCAGACCATCGCGCCCCCGCGCGCGACGGCGCCGACGAACGAGGGCGCGCGGCCCTCGCTCTGGGCGCGGGCCACACGGTGCAGCAGGGAACGCTCGGTGGTGGGCAGCAGGGCTTCGAAGGCTGAGGTCATGAACCGATCATGCCGCGCCGCCCCGCCCGGGCACGATCAGGTCTGTGCCATGTCCACGAAGCGCGAGTAGTGGCCCTGGAAGGCGACGGTGATGGTGGCCGTCGGGCCGTTACGGTGCTTGCCGACGATGATGTCGGCCTCGCCGGCGCGCGGGGACTCCTTCTCGTAGGCGTCCTCGCGGTGGAGCAGGATGACCATGTCGGCGTCCTGCTCGATGGAGCCGGACTCACGGAGGTCGGAGACCATCGGCTTCTTGTCGGTGCGCTGCTCGGGACCACGGTTCAGCTGCGAGAGCGCGATCACCGGGAGCTCCAGCTCCTTGGCGAGGAGCTTGAGGTTTCGCGACATGTCGGAGACCTCCTGCTGACGGCTCTCCTGCCGCTTGGAGCCGCCGGACTGCATCAGCTGGAGGTAGTCGATGATGACGAGCTTGAGGCCGTTGCGCTGCTTGAGACGGCGGCACTTGGCCCGGATCTCCATCATCGACAGGTTCGGGGAGTCGTCGATGTAGAGCGGGGCCTGGGAGACGTCCGGCATGCGCCGGGCGAGCCGGGTCCAGTCCTCGTCGGTCATCGTGCCGGAGCGCATGTGGTGCAGGGCGACCCGGGCCTCGGCGGACAGCAGGCGCATCGCGATCTCGTTGCGGCCCATTTCGAGGGAGAAGATGACGCTGGGCAGGTTGTTCTTGATGGACGCGGCCCGGGCGAAGTCGAGGGCGAGGGTCGACTTACCCATGGCGGGGCGGGCCGCGATGATGATCATCTGACCGGGGTGGAGACCGTTGGTGAGCGAGTCGAGGTCGCTGAAGCCGGTGGGCACACCCGTCATCTCGCCACTGCGGGAGCCGATCGCCTCGATCTCGTCGAGCGCGCCCTCCATGATGTCGCCGAGCGGCAGGTAGTCCTCGGTGGTCCGCTGCTCGGTGACCTTGTAGATCTCCGCCTGGGCCGAGTTCACGATCTCGTCGACGTCGCCGTCGGCCGCGTATCCCATCTGGGTGATCTTGGTGCCGGCCTCGACGAGCCGGCGCAGCACGGCGCGCTCGTGGACGATCTCCGCGTAGTACGAGGCGTTCGCCGCGGTCGGCACCGACTGGACGAGGGTGTGCAGGTACGAGGCGCCGCCGACGCGGTTGATCTCGCCGCGCTTGGTCAGCTCGGCGCCGACCGTGATCGGGTCGGCGGGCTCGCCCTTGGCGTAGAGGTCGAGGATCGCGCCGAAGACGGTCTCGTGCGCGGGCTTGTAGAAGTCGTGGCCCTTGATGATCTCCACGACGTCGGCGATGGCGTCCTTGGAGAGCAGCATGCCGCCGAGCACGGACTGTTCGGCGTCGAGGTCCTGCGGGGGGACCCGCTCGAAGCCGGAGAGTCCGCCGTCCCAGGGTCCGTCGCTGCCGCGCTCGTGCTGCTCGTCGCGGCCACGTCCGCGTCCGCGGCCCTCGCCACGGCCGTCCCCGCGGCCTTCGCCCCGGGTGCGGACGGGCAGCCGGTCGCTCGGTCCGCCGTCGGCCCAGGGGTCGTCCATGGGCTCGGGAACGCTCACCAGGCCACCTCTTCCCGTCCGCTCAGCGGACCTCGCCGTGCCACTCCTTCTTACGCCACGGCCTTGATCAAAGAGTGGCTTTGCGTCCGCTGCTGGCGCGTCGGGCGCCGGTCCACGGTAGGCCCGCGAGGGGCATCAGCCAATCTGGTTATCCACAGGCTCTGTGGGCGAAGGCCCCAATGCTGTGGATAAGCCGCCGGATCCTGTGCACGGACCGGGGGACAGCCATGTGGACAAACTCATAGCCCACCTACCGCTACGGCCCTGACCTGCGGCTTTTCCGTCCACGGGCTGTGGGGGAGAAAAACTTTTCAGCCCGGGCCACGATCAGAACAAACTGCCCACACCCGAAGCCTCGATCCCCCTCAAAGTAAGGATCACACATGCATTGCATCTCTTACCTGTGGACGATTAGATTGACCCCATGACCCAGGCCCCCACGAGCACCAAGGCCGCACTGCGCCGACACGACCGCGAGATCCTCTCGCTCGCCCTGCCGGCCTTCGGCGCCCTCGTCGCCGAACCGCTCTTCCTGATGGTCGACAGCGCCATCGTGGGGCACCTCGGCACCCCCCAGCTCGCGGGCCTCGCCATCGCCGGCACCCTGCTCTCCACCGCCGTCAGCGTCTTCGTCTTCCTCGCCTACGCCACCACCGCCGCCGTCGCACGACGGGTCGGCGCACGAGACCTGCCCGCCGCCCTCCGGCAGGGCATCGACGGCATCTGGTTGGCCCTCCTCCTCGGCCTCGCCGTCGTCGCCGTCACCCTGCCCACGGCCCCCGGGCTGGTCCAGCTCTTCGGCGCCTCCGACACCGCCGCGCCCTACGCCACCACGTATCTGCGGGTCTCGATCCTGGGCATCCCCGCGATGCTGATCGTCCTGGCCGCCACCGGCGTCCTGCGCGGCCTCCAGGACACCCGGACCCCGCTCTACGTGGCCATCGGCGGTTTCGCGGCCAATGGCGCCCTGAACGCCGGACTGGTCTACGGAGCCGGACTCGGCATCGCGGGCTCCGCCTGGGGCACCGTCATCGCCCAGTGCGGCATGGCCGCCGCCTACCTCGTCGTGGTCGTCCGGGGCGCCCGCCGCCACGGCGCGTCGCTCCGGCCCGACGTGGCCGGCATCCGGGCCTCGGCCCAGGCCGGCGCCCCACTCCTGGTCCGTACACTCTCGCTGCGCGCGGTCCTGATGATCGCCACCGCCGTCGCCGCCCGCATGGGCGACACCGAGGTCGCGGCCCACCAGATCATCCTCTCCCTGTGGAGCCTGATGGCCTTCGCCCTGGACGCCATCGCCATCGCCGGCCAGGCCATCATCGGGCGCTATCTGGGCGCCGACGACGCCGAGGGCGCCCGTCAGGTCTGCCGCCGGATGGTCCAGTGGGGCGTGGTCTCCGGCATGGTCCTCGGACTGCTCCTCGTCCTGGCCCGCCCGCTCTTCGTCCCGCTCTTCACCGGCGACCCCGCCGTCCAGTCCACCCTGCTCCCGGCGCTGCTCGTCGTGGCGCTCTCCCAGCCCATCTCCGGGGTCGTCTTCGTCCTCGACGGCGTCCTCATGGGCGCGGGTGACGGCCCCTACCTCGCCTGGGCGATGCTGCTCACCCTGGCGGTCTTCGCCCCCGTCGCCCTGCTGGTGCCGGTGCTCGGCGGCGGGCTGACCGCGCTCTGGTGGGCGATGACGCTGATGATGACGGTCCGGATGGGCACGCTCTGGTTCCGCATGCGCTCGGGCCGCTGGATCGTCACGGGCGCCACCCGCTGACCGAGGGCGGTGTTTCACGTGAAACACCGCAAAGAGCCACAAGCGCGTGTTTCACGTGAAACGGCGGATGGGCCGCCCCCCAGCGGGGAGCGGCCCATCCGTACTGCTGAGCGCAGCGTTACGCGGCAACGACCTCGATGCCGAGCTTCGCGGCGACCTCGGGGTGCAGACGCACGAGCACCTGGTGCGAGCCCAGGGTCTTGATCGGCGAACCGAGCTCGACGCGACGCTTGTCGACCTCGGGGCCACCGGCGGACTTGATCGCCGTGGCGACGTCGGCCGGGGTCACGGAGCCGAAGAGACGGCCGGCGTCGCCGGAGCGAACGGCCAGGCGCACCTTCGTGCCCTCGAGCTTGGCCTTGACCTCGTTGGCCTGCTCGATGGTCGCGATCTCGTGGATCTTGCGGGCGCGGCGGATCTGCGCCACGTCCTTCTCGCCACCCTTGGTCCAGCGGATCGCGAAACCGCGCGGGACCAGGTAGTTGCGAGCGTAGCCGTCCTTGACCTCGACGACGTCGCCGGCCGCACCGAGGCCGGAGACTTCCTGGGTGAGGATGATCTTCATTTTTCGGTCACCCTTCCCTTATCGCGCGGTGGACGTGTAGGGCAGCAGCGCCATCTCACGGCTGTTCTTGACGGCCGTGGCGACGTCACGCTGGTGCTGCGTGCAGTTGCCGGTCACGCGGCGGGCACGGATCTTGCCGCGGTCGGAAATGAACTTCCGCAGCATGTTCGTGTCCTTGTAGTCCACGTACGCGGTCTTGTCCTTGCAGAACGCGCAGACCTTCTTCTTAGGCTTGCGCACAGGCGGCTTCGCCATGGTGTTTCTCCTGTGTGATCAAGAAGTGTGGGGTACGAGCTGCTTCCAGGGCCCCGAGGGATCCCTAGAAGGGGGGCTCGTCCGAGTAGCCGCCGCCGGAGTTGCCACCCCAGCCGCCACCGCCGCCGGCCTGCTGGCCGCCACCGGAGGAGCCGCCGGAGGCCCAGGGGTCGTCGGCGGGAGCACCGCCGCCACCCTGCTGGCCGCCACCGGAGTTGCCACCCCAGCCGCCGCCACCCTGCTGGCCACCGCCGCCGCCGAAACCGCCGCCGCCACCCTGGCCACCGCGGCCGGTGGTCTTGGTGACCTTGGCCGTGGCGTTGCGCAGGCTGGGGCCGACTTCCTCGACGTCCAGCTCGAAGACCGTGCGCTTGATGCCCTGGTTGTCCTCGTAGGACCGCTGCTTCAGCCGGCCCTGCACGACGACGCGCATGCCTCGCTGAAGGGACTCGGCGACGTTCTCCGCCGCCTGACGCCAGACCGAGCAGGTCAGGAACAGGCTCTCGCCGTCCTTCCACTCGTTGGTCTGCCGGTCGAAGGTGCGGGGAGTGGACGCGACGCGGAACTTCGCGACCGCCGCACCGGACGGGGTGAAGCGCAGCTCGGGGTCGTCGACGAGATTGCCGACGACCGTGATGACGGTCTCGCCTGCCATGGGTGAACCTCTCGGCGGGATTGCTTCTGGCTGCTTGCTGCTACTCGGACCCGATTACCTCTGAGCGAAAGCTCAGTGGGTCTCGGGGCGGAGGACCTTGGTCCGGAGGACCGACTCGTTCAGGTTCATCTGGCGGTCGAGCTCCTTGACGACCGCAGGCTCGGCCTGCAGGTCGATGACCGAGTAGATGCCCTCGGGCTTCTTCTTGATCTCGTAGGCGAGACGACGACGGCCCCAGGTGTCGACCTTCTCGACCTTTCCGTTGCCCTCACGGACGACGGAGAGGAAGTTCTCGATCAGCGGGGAGACAGCGCGCTCCTCGAGATCGGGGTCGAGGATGACCATCACCTCGTAGTGACGCATGTGGAACCCACCTCCTTTGGACTCAGCGGCCACGGTCGTTCCGTGGCAGGAGGGTCGTGATGCGTGAGCGACGGCGTCCCCACTGGCAGGACCAGGGCAGACACCGGCGCAGACCGTACAGAGTACCTGCACATCGCCTTGCGGTTGAAATCCGGCGGGGAGGGGACGCAATCTGTACACATCGGACGTCGGCGGCGCTAGGATGCGCCGCCCTCCGCACGGCACGCCAGGAGGTGCCCCATGGCACAGGCAATGCGACCCGACCCCGGCCACTCCCTCTTCGCGACGGACGGCAAGCCGCATCCGCTGCAGGACACCCTGCTCGCCCTGACGCTGGTGCTCGGCATCCTGTCCTTCGTCACGGCGCAGTTCGACAACCTGCACCTGCTCAGCTCGTGGTCGGGCCTGATCGGCATCCTGACCGGCGCCTACGGACAGTTCATCTCGGTCACCACCCGCGAACGCTTCTTCCTGATCCTCGGACTCGGCGCGTCAGCGGTGGGCTTCTACCTCGGCATGGCGCACGGAGGGCTCTTCGGCGGCGTGATCAGCTGACGCCGAGCACGTCAGGGCCCCCACGGCCCTTCGGGGCGCTCCCCGGTCGCAGTAGGCTTCGGCGCGAGAGCCGGAGCCCCTGACCGATGGGGACACACCTGCCGAGGAGCGCCCCGCATGAGCCTGACCCTGAGGACCATCAGCCGAGAGCAGCATCTGGCGTACATCCAGACACTGCCCGGTGCGAGCCACTGCCAGGTCCCGGCGTGGGCTGACGTGAAGACCGAGTGGCGCTCGGAGAACCTCGGCTGGTTCGACAAGAACGGCGAGCTCGTCGGCGTGGGTCTGGTGCTCTACCGCCAGCTCCCCAAGCTCAAGCGCTACCTGGCCTATCTCCCCGAGGGCCCGGTCATCAACTGGTACGCCCCCAACCTCGACGAGTGGCTCCAGCCGATGCTGGCCCACCTCAAGCAGCAGGGCGCCTTCTCCGTGAAGATGGGCCCGCCGGTCGTCATCCGCCGCTGGGACGCGGCCGCGATCAAGTCCGGCATCCAGGACCCGGACGTCAAGCGGCTCAAGGACGTCCAGGCCACCGAGATCGTGCCGCAGGCGTTCGAGGTCGCCGACCGGCTGCGGAAGATGGGCTGGCAGCAGGGCGACGACGGCGGCGCCGGCTTCGGCGACGTACAGCCGCGTTACGTCTTCCAGGTCCCGCTGGCCAACCGCTCCCTCGACGACGTCCTCAAGGGCTTCAACCAGCTGTGGCGCCGCAACATCAAGAAGGCCGAGAAGGCCGGCGTCGAGGTCGTCCAGGGCGGCTACGAGGACCTCGCCGAGTGGCAGCGCCTGTACGAGATCACCGCGGTCCGCGACAAGTTCCGGCCGCGCCCGCTCTCGTACTTCCAGCGCATGTGGACGGTCCTCAACAGCGAGGACCCCAACCGGATGCGCCTCTACTTCGCCCGCCACAACGGCGTGAACCTCTCCGCGGCGACCATGCTCGTCGTCGGCGGGCACGTCTGGTACTCGTACGGCGCCTCCGACAACATCGGCCGCGAGGTCCGTCCGTCCAACGCCATGCAGTGGCGGATGCTCCGCGACGCGTACGCGATGGGCGCCACCGTCTACGACCTGCGCGGCATCTCCGACTCGCTCGACGAGACCGACCACCTCTTCGGCCTGATCCAGTTCAAGGTCGGTACCGGCGGCGAGGCCGTGGAGTACGTCGGCGAGTGGGACTTCCCGCTGAACAAGCTCCTGCACAAGGCGCTCGACATCTACATGTCGCGCCGCTGACGCTCCCCGCGGGGCTTGCGTACCCTCGTAGTTCCGCGGGTCTCGTACACATCTCCGACACCCCACCGCAGCCATCAGAAAGGTTCCGGGCCGGCCATGGCGCTCTCCCTCTACGTCGACACCGCTCGCTGGCGGGCGCACCAGAAGTCGGTGATCGACCAGTTCCCCGGTCTGATCCCGGTCTGCAAGGGCAACGGCTACGGCTTCGGGCACGAGCGGCTCGCCGAGGAGACGGCCCGGTTCGGCGCCGACATGCTCGCGGTGGGGACCACCTACGAGGCGGCGAAGATCAAGGACTGGTTCGGCGGCGACCTGCTGGTCCTCACGCCGTTCCGGCGCGGCGAGGAGCCGGTGCCGCTGCCCGACCGGGTGATCCGCTCCGTCTCCTCCGTGGACGGCGTGCACGCCCTGGTCGGCGCGCGGGTCGTCATCGAGGTCATGAGCTCGATGAAGCGGCACGGCGTCCGCGAGGAGGAGCTCGCGCTGCTCGCCTCCGCGATCGAGGACGTGCGGCTGGAGGGCTTCGCCCTGCACCTGCCGCTCGACCGCCCGGACGGCACGGACGCCGTCGAGGAGGTCATCGCCTGGATGGACCGGCTGCGGGCCGCCCGGCTGCCGCTGCACACCATGTTCGTGAGCCACCTGCGGGCCGAGGAACAGGCCCGGCTCCAGCAGCAGTTCCCGCAGACCCGCTTCCGCGCCCGGATCGGCACCCGGCTCTGGCTGGGCGACCACGAGGCCACCGAGTACCGCGGCTCCGTCCTGGACGTCACCCGGGTCGCCAAGGGCGACCGGTTCGGCTACCGCCAGCAGAAGGCCGCCTCGGACGGCTGGCTGGTCGTGGTCGCCGGCGGCACCTCGCACGGCGTGGGCCTGGAGGCCCCGAAGGCGATGCACGGCGTGATGCCGCGCGCCAAGGGCGTGGCCCGGGCGGGGCTGGCCACGGTCAACCGGAACCTGTCGCCGTTCGTCTGGGCGGGCAAGCAGCGCTGGTTCGCCGAGCCGCCGCACATGCAGGTGTCGATCCTGTTCGTGCCTGCCGACGCCCAGGAGCCGCAGGTCGGCGACGAGCTGGTGGCGCACCTGCGCCACACCACGACGCAGTACGACCGACTCGTCGAGCGCTGAGCGCGCCGAGCCGGCCGTACGTCACCTCATCGGGTCACCCCCGGGAGCCCTCGGCCCCGGGGGTTCCCCATGTCACGAGCATTTCCTGCGTGCCGGAGTCGGGCGCAGGGGCGGCGTGCCGTGCCGGGTGGGCGGCCCGGCCCATGACGAAGACGTCGGGCGTGCCGTCCAGGACGCCGCCCGAGGGGTCGTCGGAGCCGTCCCGCCGCACCGGGTCCTTATCGGGCGCGAGGATGTCCCGTACGACCATGGCGCACAGGTACAGCGTGCCCAGCAGGTGCAGCACGATCGCGAAGTGGTAGCCGTCGAGCGGCAGTCCCTGCTTGCTGCCGCTGCCGGTGAACGCGAGGTACATCCAGATCCCGAGGTAGTACAGGACCTCGCAGGACTGCCAGATGAGGAAGTCCCGCCAGCGCGGCCGGGCGAGCGCGGCGAGCGGCACCAGCCAGAGCACGTACTGCGGTGAGTAGACCTTGTTGGTGAGGACGAACGCGGCGACCATCAGGAACGCCAGCTGGACGAGCCGCGGCCGGCGGGGCGCGGCGAAGGCCAGCCAGCCGAGCCCGCCCGCGGCCAGCAGCATGAGCAGCAGCGCGTACAGGTTGGCGCGCTCGGGCGGGATCGTCTGGCCGGCACGCTGGCTGACGAGCAGCCAGACGGAGCCGAAGTCGACGTTCCGGTCGCGGCTGAAGAGGTAGAACTGCTTCCACCCCTCGGGCGCGAGGAGCATCACCGGCAGGTTCACCACGAGCCAGGAGCCCGCCGCGCCGAGCAGCGCGGTGCCGAAGGCGCGCAGCCTTCCCGCGCGGACGCAGAGCAGCAGCAGCGGCCACAGGAGCAGCACCGGGTAGAACTTGGCGGCGACGGCGAGGCCGAGCAGGATGCCGGCGGCGAGCGGGCGGGAGCGGGCCCACATCAGGATCGCGGCGGCGGTCAGCGCCACGGCCAGCAGGTCCCAGTTGATGGTGGCGGTCAGGGCCACGGAGGGCGCCAGGGCGACCAGCAGGCCGTCCCAGGGGCGCCGGCGGTGCGTCCGGGCCACACAGACGGCGAGGACGGCCGCGCAGACCATCAGCAGGCCGGCGTTGATCAGCCAGTACGCCTGTTCCTGGGCCTGGAGCTCGCCGCCGGGCGTCAGCCAGGCCGCGACCTCCATGAAGAGCCCCGTCAGAACGGGGTACTCCAGGAACGGTATGTCGCCGGAGAGCCGGTCGAAGTAGGGCACCAGGCCCTCGGAGAAGCCGCGTCCGGCGAACAGGTGCGGGATGTCCGAGTAGCAGGCGTGGGTGTACTGGGAGGTGGTGCCGCGGAACCACGCCCAGTTGTAGCAGGGCAGCTTCTGCACCATGCCGAGGGCGAACATGCCGATGGCGACGAGGGCGATCACCCGCACCGGCGTGAACTGCCCGCCCACGGGTCCGCTGCCCGGCAGGGCACGGCGCCCGTAGCGGCCGCCGATGAGCTCGCTGCCCGCGGCGGCCACCTCGTCGCGCCGGGTGGGGGCGACGACGGGGGGCTCGCCCCCGCGCGCTCCGTCCGGCGCCGCGGGCCCGTCCAGGGGGCCGCTCGTCTTCTTCAGGCTCGGCATGGGGGACATCCTGCCGTACGCCCCTGGGAATCCGGCCGCGACCAGGACGGAAATCCGGCGCCG
Organism: Streptomyces sp. NRRL F-5727; assembly: GCF_000719555.1. GTDB lineage: Bacteria > Actinomycetota > Actinomycetes > Streptomycetales > Streptomycetaceae > Streptomyces. The sequence continues at coordinate 98,185 of NZ_JOGX01000003.1, read as the reverse complement.
GGGTCGCCGTTGTTTCACGTGAAACACGAAGGGCCGCCGCGGTCCGCCCCGTACGTGTCGTACGGAGCGGCCGCGACGGCCCTCGCTTCGCCGGGGTCTTGCCTCACGGCCCGGCCCCGGCCATGTCAGCCGAAGAGGCTTCCGTCTCCTGTGGATCCGTCGGTCGGCTCATCGCCGCCACCGCCGTTCCCGTTGCCGCCGCCTGGGCCGCCCGGGTCCGTCGTGGTGTCGGTCGGTGTCGGCTCCGAGCTGTCCGTCGGGGTCGGTTCCGTCGTCCCGCCGGTGCTGCCGCCCTGGTCGCCACCGCCGGTGGTGTCGCAGCCCCAGCCACCCCAGATGTCGCAGGTCGTCTTTCCGGGCTTCGGCTCCTTGGTGGTCGGACGGCCCGGGTCGGTGGGCGTGGCCGGGGGAGTCGTCGTCGGAGCGGTGGTGGCCGTCTCGGTCGGCGTCGCCGTCTCGGTCGGGGTCGGGGTCGCCGTCGGCTTGGGCGTGGCGCCACCGCCGTAGACCGCCTTGGCGTCCGGAAGCTTCTCCGGCTCCGGGAACCGCTCGACGGGAAGGTCCGCGACGGCGTCCGTCATGTAGTCGTTCCAGATCTGGGACGGGAAGGACGAACCGTGGATCGAGTCCTGGCCACCCGTGCCGTACATCTCCTGGAACTTGCGGTCCTTCTTCGTCTCGTCGTCGTCGAAGCGGTACATGTCGATCGCCGTCGAGAGCTGCGGGGTGTAGCCCACGAACCAGGCCGACATGTTGTCGTCGGTGGTACCGGTCTTGCCGGCCACGTCGCGGCCCGGGATGGCGGCGTTGTTACCGGTGCCGTCCGGGTCCTCGACGACGCTGCGGAGCACGTCGGTGACGTTGGAGGAGATGGCCGAGGAGAACGCCTGCTGGGCCTTCGGCTCGTGCTTGTAGATGACCTGGCCCTCCTTGAGGACCTTGGTCACCGAGTAGGGCTCGTTGCGCATGCCCTGGTTGGCGAAGGTGGAGTAGGCGCCGGCCATGCGGATCGCGCTCGGGCTGGAGATGCCCAGCGAGAACGACGGGACCTCGCCCTTCACCAGGGAGTCGGGGCGCAGACCGGCGGTGATGGCCGCGTCACGCACCTTGTCGATGCCGACGTCCATGCCCAGCTGCACGTAGGGGGAGTTGGCGGAGACGATCATCGCCCGGCGCAGGCTGATGTTGCCGTAGCTCTGGTCGCCCTCGTTGTCCTGCTCCCACTCCTTCCCCTTCTCGTCGTGCCAGATCTCGCCGTCGTAGGTGCGGACCTTGAGGTCGTCCTTGCCGCTGTAGCGGCTCTTGTCGGGGTCGACCAGGGTGCGCGTGGAGGGGCCCTGCTCCGCCGGACCCTCGGGGTCGCGGACGCCGTCCTTCATCGCGGCGGCGAGCACGAAGGGCTTGAACGTCGAACCGACCTGGGCGCCGGTGGTGTCGGCGTTGTTGGTGTAGTGCTTGGTCGCGTCCTGGCCGCCGTAGAGCGCGACGAGGGCACCGGTCTTGACGTCGACGGAAGCGCCGCCGAACTCGACGTTGGTGTCGTCCTCCGGACGCTTCTTCTCGTCGATGTACTCGTCGTAGATCTTCTTGACCGACTCCTCCATCGCCTTCACCTTCTTCTTGTCGAAGGTGGTGTGGATCTCGTAGCCGCCCAGATCCAGGGCCTCGGCGCTGATGTCGTACTTGCTGCGGAAGTTGGCCTTCGCGGTGGCGACCAGGTAACCGATCTGGCCGCTCAGCTGGGCGTCCTGCTTCGGCTTCTGGATCTTCGGCAGGGTCGTGTACTTCGCCCGCTCCTCGGCCGGGATCTTCCCGTCCTTGACCATCTCGTCGAGGATCCACGTCCAGCGCTCGGTCAGACGCGCCAGGTTGTTCGCGGGAGTGGCGTTGGGGTCGACCTCGGGGTAGCCGGCCGGGTCGAAGTACGTGGCGCCCTTGAGCACGGAGGCGAGCACCGCCGACTCGGAGGCGTTGAGGTGCTTGGCGTCCTTGTTGAAGTACGCGCGGGAGGCGGCCTGGATGCCGTAGGCGCCGCGGCCGTAGTACGCGGTGTTGAGGTAGCCGGCCAGGATCTCGGGCTTCTCGACCTCGTTGCCGACCTTGATGGAGATGAAGAGTTCCTTCACCTTCCTGGACAGGGTCTGCGACTGGTCGGCGAGCAGGCCGTTCTTCACGTACTGCTGGGTGATGGTCGAGCCGCCCTGGGTCTCGCCGCCCTTCGCCATGTTCCACACGGCGCGGCCGATGCCCATGGGGTCGACGCCCCAGTCGTCCCGGAAGGTCTTGTTCTCGGCCGAGATCACGGCCTCCTGCATGACCTTCGGGATCTGGTCGATGCCGATGATCTGGCGGTTCTGGCCGGCGCCGGTGGCCACCATGCGGCTGCCGTCGGACCAGTAGTAGATATTGTTCTGCGAGGTCGCGGTGGCGTCCACCTTGGGGATGACCACCTGCGAGTACGCGATGACCGCGCCGCCCATGAGGAGCGCGCAGAAGAACAGGAACGTACCCGTCACGAGCTTCCAGGACGGCATCCAGCGACGCCAGCCGTCCTTGTCGTGGCGCGGGTAGTCGATGATCCGCTTCTTGCCCGGCGGACGACCGCCCGGGCCGCCACCGCGGCCACCGCCACCGCCGCCACCGCCGCGACGGCCACCGCCGCCGGGACCGTTCGGTCCGCCGGGGCCGGCCGCGGGCGCGCGTCGGCGACCGCCCCGCTGGGCGGCACGCCGGGCCTCCGCGCGGCCGCCGTACGGACGCGCCTCCTCCCCATGGGAGGCCGAGGCCCCCCCGTACCCGCCGGACGACCCGTAAGGGGCCGGCGATCCGTACGGGGGCGTCCCCGTACCGGTGTCATGGGCCGGGGCCGACCTGCGGCCCGTCGGCTGCTGGGCGGCGCGTCGTGCCGCCGCGCGGCCGCCCGTCGGCGGCTCCTGCGACGGCATCCTGCGACGGTGCTCGCTCATCGAACGACTACTCCTCGGGCAGGCGCGTACGCCTGGAAGCGGCAGTTGAGTTCCGGTCCCCCCGAAATGCGCACGACCGGAGCCCATCGAAGGCCCCTTTCGTATCGCAGCCGGTCACCCGCTGCACTGACGCCCCAGCGCGGCTCCTGGTTCCCGGTGGTGTGCATGCCGCACAGACTACGCACGGCCAAAACCCCTCTAGCGCCGGAGTTCACCCCAAATCAGGCAAGTCGCACGCTGTGAATTGACGATGTGACGCCGGTCACGGCACCTCCACTTGTCGGACCTCTCGGGCCGTTCTATCGTCGTGATGTATCGAGTCGATACATCAGCACGGCATAAAGTGTTCCGAGGCGGACCGCGGTACGGAGGAGGCGACGGATGAGCAGACGCTCCGGCATCCTCGAGTTCGCCGTTCTCGGCCTGCTGCGCGAGGCCCCGATGCACGGCTACGAGCTGCGCAAGCGCCTCAACACCTCGCTCGGCATCTTCCGGGCGTTCAGCTACGGGACGCTCTATCCCTGCCTCAAGACGCTGGTCGCCAACGGCTGGTTGATCGAGGAACCGGGCAGCGCTCCCGAGGACGCCGTGGCCTCGTCACTCGCAGGACGCCGGGCCAAGATCGTCTACCGGTTGACGCCGGAAGGTAAGGAGCACTTCGAGGAGCTCCTCTCCCACACCGGCCCCGACGCCTGGGAGGACGAGCACTTCGCCGCCCGCTTCGCGTTCTTCGGCCAGACCGAGCGCGAGGTGCGGATGCGGGTCCTCGAAGGCCGCCGCAGCCGGCTGGAGGAGCGCCTGGAGAAGATGCGCGCCTCGCTGGCCCGGACGCGCGAGCGACTCGACGACTACACGCTTGAGCTCCAGCGCCACGGAATGGAGTCCGTGGAGCGCGAAGTGCGCTGGCTGAACGAGCTCATCGAGAGCGAGCGGGCGGGCCGCGACCAGCGGCCCGACACCGACGCTCCGCACGACAACGATTCTGGAGAGACGGGCGGCCTGCCCCGGCACGGGGGCAGTACCCGGCCGGATCCGTCCGACGACACCACCAAGTGAAACCCTGCGCCAGCAGGGCTTCCACGATCACACAGGGAGCAACCGGAATGGGTTCGGTTCGCGTAGCCATCGTCGGCGTGGGCAACTGCGCCGCCTCGCTGGTGCAGGGCGTCGAGTACTACAAGGACGCCGACCCGGCGACCAAGGTGCCCGGCCTGATGCACGTCCAGTTCGGCGACTACCACGTCGGTGACGTCGAGTTCGTCGCCGCCTTCGACGTCGACGCGAAGAAGGTCGGCCTCGACCTCTCCGACGCCATCGGCGCCAGCGAGAACAACACCATCAAGATCTGCGACGTCCCGAACAAGGGCGTCACGGTCCAGCGCGGTCACACGCTCGACGGTCTCGGCAAGTACTACCGCCAGACCATCGAGGAGTCCGCCGAGGAGCCGGTCGACGTCGTCCAGATCCTGAAGGACCGCCAGGTCGACGTCCTCGTCTGCTACCTGCCCGTCGGTTCCGAGGACGCGGCGAAGTTCTACGCCCAGTGCGCCATCGACGCCAAGGTCGCCTTCGTCAACGCCCTCCCGGTCTTCATCGCCGGCACCAAGGAGTGGGCGGACAAGTTCACCGAGGCCGGTGTCCCGATCGTCGGTGACGACATCAAGTCGCAGGTCGGCGCGACCATCACGCACCGCGTGATGGCCAAGCTGTTCGAGGACCGCGGTGTCCGCCTCGAGCGCACGATGCAGCTCAACGTCGGCGGCAACATGGACTTCAAGAACATGCTCGAGCGCGAGCGCCTGGAGTCCAAGAAGATCTCGAAGACGCAGGCCGTCACCTCGCAGATCCCGGACCGCGAGCTGGGCGAGAAGAACGTCCACATCGGCCCCTCGGACTACGTGGCCTGGCTGGACGACCGCAAGTGGGCGTACGTGCGCCTCGAGGGCCGCGCCTTCGGCGACGTCCCGCTGAACCTGGAGTACAAGCTCGAGGTCTGGGACTCCCCGAACTCGGCCGGTGTCATCATCGACGCCCTGCGCGCCGCGAAGATCGCCAAGGACCGCGGCATCGGCGGCCCGATCCTCTCCGCTTCCTCGTACTTCATGAAGTCCCCGCCGGTCCAGTACTTCGACGACGAGGCCCTGGCCAACGTCGAGAAGTTCATCAAGGGCGAGGTCGAGCGCTGACCTTCCGAGGTCCGATGCGTTTCACCTGACGAGGGTCCCCGCGGCACTGCCCGGGGACCCTCGCCGTATGTGAGTCTTGCTGCCATGTCCGTCGTACGTGATCTGCGCGTACTGCTGCGCCTGCGCGACTTCCGGCGCCTGCTCACCGTCCGGCTGCTCTCCCAGTGCGCCGACGGTGTCTACCAGGTGGCCCTGGCCACGTACGTCGTCTTCTCCCCCGAGAAACAGACCTCCCCCGCCGCCATCGCCTCCGCCATGGCCGTGCTTCTGCTCCCGTACTCCCTCGTCGGGCCCTTCGCCGGAGTCCTCCTCGACCGCTGGCAGCGCCGCCAGGTCTTCCTCTACGGGAACCTGCTCCGCGCCCTGCTGGCCGCCGGAACCGCCGTGCTGGTCCTGGCCGCCGTCCCGGACTGGCTCTTCTACGCCTCCGCCCTCTCCGTCACGGCCGTCAACCGCTTCGTCCTCGCCGGGCTCTCCGCCGCCCTGCCCCGGGTCGTCGACGAGGAACGGCTCGTCGTCGCCAACTCGCTCTCCCCCACCGCCGGCACCCTCGCCGCCACCCTCGGCGGCGGCCTCGCGTTCGGCGTCCGGCTGCTCGCCGACGACTCGGACGCGGCCGTGGTCGCCTTCGGCGCCGTCCTCTACCTCTGCGCCGCGCTCGCCTCGCTGCGGATCCCCCGTACGCTGCTCGGCCCCGACCCGGACCAGGTGACGCCCCGGCTCTCCAGAGCGCTCGCCTCCACCGCCCGGGAGCTGGCCGCCGGAGTGCGCCACCTGTCCGAGCGGCGCCCGGCCGCCCTGGCGCTCACCGCCGTCGGGCTGATGCGCTTCTGCTACGGCGCCCTGCTCGTGACCGTGCTCATGCTCTCGCGGTACGCCTGGAGCTCCACCGAGACCGAGGGGCTGGGGCTCCTGGGGATCGCCGTCGGCGCCTCCGGTGCCGGCTTCTTCGCCGCCGCCGTGCTCTCACCCTGGGCGGTGGGACGGTTCGGGCCCTTCGGCTGGATGATCGTGTGCTCGGCCGCGGCCGCCGTCCTCGTCCCGGCGCTCGCCCTGCCGTTCACGCCCGCGCCCTTCCTCGTCGCCGCCTTCGTGCTGGGGCTCATCACCCAGGGAGCGAAGATCGCGACCGACACCGTGGTCCAGACGCACGTGGACGACGCCTTCCGCGGGCGGGTGTTCTCCCTCTACGACGTGCTGTTCAACGTCGCCTTCGTGGCGGCGGCCGGGGCCGCCGCCCTGATGCTGCCGCCCGACGGGCGTTCCCCGCTGCTCATCGCGCTGGTGGCGGCCGGCTACGCGGCGATCGCCCTGCTGCTGCGCGGGGAGCGCGAGGAGCGGTGATGTTTCACGTGAAACACCGAGGTGACCCTCCGCGGTGTTTCACGTGAAACACCGAGGTGACCCTCCGCGGTGTTTCACGTGAAACAAGGGGTCCGCGTCAGTCGCGCGCGGCCCACCACTCCTTGAGCGCGGCCACGGCCTGCTCGTACTCCATCGGGCCGTTCTCCAGGCGGAGCTCCAGCAGGAACTTGTACGCCTGCCCGACGGCGGGACCCGGCTTGATCTCCAGGATCTCCTGGATCTGGTTGCCGTCGAGGTCGGGACGGATCGAGTCCAGCTCCTCCTGCTCCTGGAGCTGGGCGATGCGCGCCTCCAGCCCGTCGTAGGCACGGGAGAGCGCGGACGCCTTGCGCTTGTTGCGCGTGGTGCAGTCCGAGCGGGTCAGCTTGTGCAGCCGGGAGAGGAGCGGGCCGCCGTCGCGGACGTAGCGGCGCACCGCCGAGTCGGTCCACTCGCCCGTCCCGTATCCGTGGAAGCGCAGGTGCAGCTCCACCAGACGCGAGACGTCCTTGACCATCTCGTTGGAGTACTTCAGCGCGGTCATCCGCTTTTTGGTCATCTTGGCGCCCACCACCTCGTGGTGGTGGAAGGAGACCCGGCCGTCCTTCTCGAAGCGGCGGGTGCGCGGCTTGCCGATGTCGTGGAGGAGCGCGGCCAGGCGCAGCACCAGGTCCGGGCCGTCCTCCTCCAGGTCGATCGCCTGGTCGAGGACGGTCAGCGAGTGCTCGTACACGTCCTTGTGCCGGTGGTGCTCGTCGCTCTCCAGCCGCAGCGCGGGCAGCTCGGGGAGGACGTGCGCGGCGAGGCCGGTGTCGACGAGCAGGCCGAGGCCCTTCCGCGGGTGGGCCGAGAGCAGCAGCTTGTTCAGCTCGTCCCGGACGCGCTCGGCGGAGACGATCTCGATCCGGTCCGCCATCTCCGTCATGGCCGAGACGACCTCGGGGGCGACTTCGAAGTCGAGCTGGGCGGCGAAGCGGGCCGCCCGCATCATGCGCAGCGGATCGTCGGAGAAGGACTCCTCGGGCGTGCCGGGGGTGCGCAGCACCCGGGCGGCGAGGTCCTCCAGACCGCCGTACGGGTCGACGAACTCCTTCTCGGGGAGTGCCACGGCCATCGCGTTGACGGTGAAGTCACGCCGGACGAGGTCCTGGTCGATGGAGTCGCCGTAGGAGACCTCGGGCTTACGGGAGGTGCGGTCGTACGCCTCGGAGCGGTACGTCGTGACCTCGATCTGGTAGCCGTCCTTCTGCGACCCGACGGTCCCGAAGGCGATCCCGACCTCCCAGACGGCGTCGGCCCAGGGGCGGACGATCTTCAGGACGTCCTCGGGACGGGCGTCCGTGGTGAAGTCCAGGTCGTTGCCGAGCCGGCCGAGGAGGGCGTCCCGTACCGAGCCGCCGACCAGGGCGAGGCGGAATCCGGCCGCCTGGAAGCGGCGGGCGAGGTCGTCGGCGACAGGGGACACGCGCAGCAGCTCGCTGACGGCGCGGCGCTGCACCTGGCTCAGTTCGGTCGAGGTGTCTTCGTTGGCGTTCGGCACAACAGAAAAGGGTACGTGCCCCGTCCCGCCCCGACGTCCCCGTTTTCCCGGCCGCCCCGTCCACCCCGGCGGAGGACGCCTGTGGGGTTCCTGTGAAAACGGCCCCCGCCCGGGCCATCGGCTGGAGGAGTCCCCGGCACTCGGCCCCGCCATGCCTCGTTACCATGCCTGGACACAGCAACCGGGAACCACTGGCATCACGGGCACCACCGACAACGACGAGGACGGGCGAACGCGTGGCTGAGGCGGCAGCTTTCCAGGGAACCGGTCCCTCACCTGCCCGCCGATGGCTGCGGCGCACCCTCACCATCGCCGTCGGAGCGCCCCTGCTCGCCGGTCTCCTCCACCACCCCTCGGCGTCGGCCCAGGCACCCGAGGAGGGCCAGGTCTCCCGGACGGTCGATGTGTCGATCGACACGCTCACCCCGAGCGCTCCGGTCGAGGGGGACACCGTCACCGTCACCGGGACGATGACCAACCGCGGCAAGCGCGCGATCACCGACGCCACGGTGAACCTGCGGGTCGGCCCGCGGATGGACAGCCGCAGCGAGATCGACCAGGTCACCCGGCGGAAGGGCTTCCGCTCCGACAGCGACCCGCAGCCGCTGGACGCCGCCCCCGAGATCGACATCCCCCGGCTGGACGTCGGCGTCGCGCACGACTTCCGGATCTCCGTACCGGTCTCCAAGCTGGGCCTCGACGACGAGGGCGGCGTCTACCAGCTGGGCGTCTCGATCACCGGGCAGACCTCCGAGGCGCAGTACGACCGCGTCCTCGGCATCGAGCGGACCTTCCTGCCGTACCAGCCCGAGCCGACCGACAAGCGGACCCAGCTCACGTACCTCTGGCCGCTGATGTCCTCGGCCCACATCTCGGCCGACACCGCCTCGGACGACCAGCAGACCCCCGTCTTCCAGGAGGACGACCTGGCCGAGGAGCTCCGTCCCGGCGGCCGGCTCGACGAGCTGGTCACCCTGGGCCAGGGCCTCCCGGTCACCTGGGTGATCGACCCGGATCTGCTGGCCTCCGTCGACGCCATGGCCAACGGCTACCGCGTCAAGGACGGCACCGGTCACACCGCCGGCACGGAGGCGAACAGGAAGCTCGCCGAGCGCTGGCTCGGCCTGCTGGAGAAGGCGGTGCAGGGCCGCAAGGTGGTCGCGCTGCCCTTCGCCGACCCCGACCTCGCCTCCCTCGCCCACCACGGCAAGGCCGTCCCGGGCTCGCTCGAGCACCTCCAGTCGGCGACGGAGCTGGCCGGGCCGACCGTCGAGACGATCCTCCACGTCCAGCCCGCCACCGACTTCGCCTGGCCCGTCGAGGGCGCCGTCGACCCCTCGGTCATGGCGGTCGCGACCTCGGCCGGCGCCCGCAAGGTGATCGCCCGCAGCGACAGCATCCAGGACGACGACCTCCCGTACACGCCGACCGCGGCCCGTCCTCTCGGCGGCGGGACGACGGCGGTGGTGAGCGACGCGGAGCTGTCGACGGCCTTCCAGGGCGACATGGTCCGCGCCGAGACCTCGACGCTCGCCGTGCAGGAGTTCCTGGCGCAGACCCTCGCGATCACCCTGGAGCAGCCGCAGGACCAGCGCAGCGTCGTGGTCGCCCCGCAGCGCCGGCCGACCGTGGCGCAGGCGCAGGCGATGGCCGCCGCCGTGCGCGGGCTCGGCGCGCGCCGCTGGACGCAGCCGCTCGACCTGGTCGCCGCGGCGGCGGTGAAGCCCGACCCGGACGCCTCCACCACGGTGCCGCGCGGCTCGCAGTACCCGAAGAAGCTCCGGGACAGCGAGCTTCCGGTGCAGGCGTTCCGGGACATGAAGACCACCCGCGACGAGCTGGACGACTTCAAGGTCATCCTCACCGACGCGACCCGTGTCGTGCCGCCGGTCGGCAACGCGATCAACCGCGAGATGTCCACCTCCTGGCGCGGCCGGGCGAGCGAGGCGGCGATCTACCGCGTCGACGTCCGGGACGTCCTCCAGCGGCTCACCAAGAGCGTCGTCCTCGTCGACAAGTCCGACCTGACCCTCTCGGGGCGCAGCGCGACCATCCCGGTCACGGTGCAGAACAAGCTCCTCCAGGACGTGGAGGGGCTGGTCCTGCGGCTGTCCTCCAGCAACAAGGCCCGTCTGAAGGTCGACGGCGAGGGCTCGGCGGACCTGCCCATCACGGTCCGCGCCGGGCACAGCCAGTCGGTGAAGTTCCCCGCCTCGGCCAACGCCAACGGCCAGGTCTCGATGACCGCCCAGCTCTACACGGTGGACGGCACGCCCTACGGCGCCCCGATGACCTTCTCCGTGCGGGTCTCCGAGATGACCCCGACGGTGATGCTGGTCATCGCCGGCGGTGTGCTGCTGCTCGTCCTCGCCGGCGTCCGCATGTACAGCCAGCGCAAGCGCCTGGCCGCCCGCGCCGCCGAGGCCGAGGCCGAGACGGCCGGATCCGAGGACGACACGACCGCGGAGGACCCGGCCGAGGACGACACGACCGCGGCCGCACCCGAGGACGACACGGCGGAACGCGACAGGACGGAGCCCGACACGGCGGAGCGCGAGACGGCGGACGCGGCCGGGCACCCGAGTGACCCGGACACGGACACCGGCCCCGAAAGCGGCGACCCGTCGAGCCCGAGTGAGAAAGTGGACCGTTGAGCGATGTCGTGGCCGGTCGGCCGGGGACGATGAGGTGGGGTAACCATGAACGCGCCGTACGACGCTGACCGCGGCCAGGGTGCGGGCGGCGCCGCACCGTCCGGCGGCACGCCCCCACAGCAGGGGCAGGCCCCGCAACAGGGACAGCACCCCGGGTACCCGCCGCAGGACCCCTACGGGCAGGGTCCGTACGCGCAGGGCCCGTACCCGGCCGCGCCGCAGGACCCGACCGCGCAGAACCCCGAGAACCCGTACGCCCAGGACCCCTACGTCCAGGACGCCTACGCCCACGACCCGTACCGCGCGCAGGACCTGGCCGCCCAGGACCCGGTGGGCGAGGCGCTCTACGACCGTGCCGCCCACCCGCCGCCCCCGCCGGGCACGTACCAGGACCCCTCGGCGCTCTACCAGCAGCCCGCCGCGCCCCAGCACGCCCCGGATCCGCGGGTCTGGGCGCACACCCCGGCGCCCGAGCCCGACGGCCCCTCCCGCCACCTCCCGTACGGCGACGACGCCCGCACGGTCCAGTTCACCGGCGTCGACGACCTGGTGACCCGGGCGAGCGAGGACGAGCGGCCCGAGCAGGACGCCTTCGCCCACCTCTACCGGGACCAGCAGGGCCAGGTGCCCGCCCCCGCCGCGGAGCCCGACCCGCTGCCGGCGCCCGCGCCGAAGCGGACCGGCCGCGCCTCCGGGCTGCTGAAGTCGAGCGCCGTGATGGCCGCGGGCACCCTGGTCTCCCGGCTCACCGGCTTCGTCCGCTCGCTGGTCATCACCGGCGCCCTCGGCGCCGCGCTGCTCGGCGACACCTTCACCATCGCGTACACCCTGCCGACGATGATCTACATCCTCACCGTCGGCGGCGGCCTCAACTCGGTCTTCGTGCCGCAGCTGGTCCGCTCGATGAAGAACGACGAGGACGGCGGCGAGGCGTACGCCAACCGGCTGCTCACCCTCGTCATGGTGGCGCTCGGCCTGATCGTGGTCGCCGCCGTCTTCGCGGCGCCCGTCCTGATCCGGCTGATGTCGAACACCATCGCCGACGACTCCGCCGCCAACAGCGTCGCCGTCACCTTCGCCCGCTACTGCCTGCCCACGATCTTCTTCATGGGCGTGCACGTGGTGATGGGCCAGATCCTCAACGCCCGCGGCAAGTTCGGCGCGATGATGTGGACCCCGGTCCTCAACAACATCGTCATGATCATCACCTTCGGCCTGTTCATCTGGGTCTACGGCACCTCCGCCGAGTCCCACATGGGCGTGCAGACCATCCCCGACGAGGGCATCCGCCTCCTGGGCATCGGCACCCTGCTCGGCCTCGTGGTCCAGGCGCTGGCGATGATCCCGTACCTGCGCGAGACGGGCTTCCGCTTCCGGCCCCGCTTCGACTGGAAGGGCCACGGCCTCGGCAAGACCGTCAAGCTCGCCAAGTGGACCGTCCTCTTCGTCCTCGCCAACCAGGCGGGCGTCCTGGTCGTCACCCAGCTCGCCACCGCGGCCGGCGAGGAGTCCGGCAAGAACGGCGCCGGCTTCCTCGCGTACTCCAATGCGCAGCTGATCTGGGGCATGCCGCAGGCCATCATCACGGTCTCCGTCATGGCCGCCCTGCTGCCCCGGATCTCCCGCGCCGCCAGCGACGACGACCCGGGCGCCGTCCGCGACGACATCTCCCAGGGCCTGCGCAACTCCGCCGTCGCGATCGTCCCGGTCGCCTTCGCCTTCCTGGCCCTCGGCGTCCCGATGTGCACCCTGCTGTACGCCTCCAGCGGCGTCGAGGCCGCCCAGGGCATGGGCTTCATCCTGATGGCGTTCGGTCTCGGCCTGATCCCGTACTCGGTGCAGTACGTCGTCCTCCGCGGCTTCTACGCCTACGAGGACACCCGCACCCCCTTCTACAACACGGTCATCGTCGCCGCCGTCAACGCGGCGGCCTCCGCCCTCTGCTACGTCCTGCTGCCCGCCCAGTGGGCCGTGGTCGGCATGGCCGCCTCCTACGGCCTCGCCTACGCCGTCGGCGTCGGCATCGCCTGGCGCCGGCTGCGCAACCGCCTCGGCGGCGACCTGGACGGCGCCCACGTGCTGCGCACCTACGCCCGCCTCTGCATGGCCTCGCTGCCGGCCGCGGTGCTGGCCGGCGCCGCCGGCTTCGGCCTGCTGAAGCTCCTCGGCGAGGGCGCCCTCGGTTCGCTGGTCGCACTCGTCGTCGGCGGGGCGGTGCTCCTCGGGGCCTTCTTCGTCGCCGCGCGCCGCATGCGGATCACCGAACTGAACACCCTCGTCGGCATGGTGCGGGGACGCCTGGGACGCTGATCCCGTCCCCCAGGACAACCATCGGGGGGAACCGTGTGTCGTGCATAGCGTCCGACTGTGGGCACAATTGGCTTGGCTGTTGGATGTGGCGCAACGGATGGGGAGGCAGGAACGACGGTGGCGGAACGTAGCACGGCTGCCGTCGACGTGGCCGACAACAGCGGTGACGACCCGCTGACCGCGCAGGCGGACACGGCCGCGACCGACGGGGTGGCGGAAGAGCGGAAGACGGTGGAGGAGCCCACCGAGGCCCCCGAGCAGAAGGCGGTCGAACGGAAGAACGGCGAACATCCCTCCATCACGGCGCCGGAGCTGCACAGCGGCCACAAACTGGCCCGGCGCTACCGGTTGGAGGAGTGCGTCACCCGTCTGGACGGATTCAGCAGCTGGCGTGCGGTCGACGAGAAGCTGCGGCGGGCCGTCGGCGTGCACCTGCTCCCGGCCGACCACCCGCGCGCCCGCTCCGTCCTGGCCGCCGCCCGTTCGGCGGCCCTGCTCGGCGACCCCCGGTTCGTCCAGGTCCTCGACGCGGTCGAGGAGAACGACCTCGTCTACGTCGTCCACGAGTGGCTCCCGGACACCACCGAGCTGACCGCGCTCCTCGCGGACGGCCCGCTGCCGGCCCACGACGCCTACCAGCTCGTCACCCAGGTCTCCCAGGCGATGGCCGCCGCGCACCGCGAGGGCCTGGCCCACCTGCGGCTCACCCCCAGCGCCGTCCTGCGCAGCTCGACCGGTCAGTACCGCATCCGCGGCCTCGCCGTGAACGCCGCCCTGCGCGGCATCACCGCCGACCGCCCGCAGCGCACCGACACCGAGGCCATCGGCGCCCTCCTCTACGCGGCGCTCACCCAGCGCTGGCCCTACGAGAGCGACGCCTACGGCCTCTCCGGGCTGCCCAAGGGCGTCGGCCTGATCCCGCCGGACCAGGTCCGCGCCGGCGTCCACCGGGGCCTCTCCGAGATCGCCATGCGCGCCCTCGCCAACGACGGGGCCACCGCGTCCCGTCAGGAGCCGCCCTGCACCACGCCGGACGAACTCGCCAAGGCCGTCGCCGCGATGCCCCGCGTCAAGCCGCCGGAGCCGGAGTTCCCCGCCCCCGCCGAGTACCAGCGCACCACGTACCAGCAGGGCACGTACGGGCGCCCCCAGCCGCGCCCCATGGTCACCCAGCCCCTCCCGCAGCCGCCGGCCCCGCTGGAGAGCCGCACGGGCAAGGCGCTGAAGTGGGCCGTCGGCGCCCTCCTCATCGCGGCCCTGGGCCTGGGCAGTTGGCAGATCGCCGACCGCCTGCTGCCCAAGGAGCCCAAGCAGAAGACGCCGGTCGTGCAGCCCCCGGTCGACGAGAAGCCCGAACCGCCGAAGCCGCTCACGATCGCCTCGGCCCAGGACTTCGACCCCTTCCCCGACGGCAACGGCGAGGAGTACCCGGAGTCGGTGCCGAACGCCCTCGACGGCGACCCGAGCACCTACTGGCACACCAAGAACTACGCGAGCGCCAACCTCGGCAACCAGAAGGACGGCGTCGGGATCGTCCTGGACCTGGGATCGGCGCAGAAGGTCAGCGAGGTCGACCTCTCGCTCGTCGGACACACCTCGGTGGAGATCCGCACGGCGCCCGAGGACGCCTCCACGGCACCGTCCACGGCGGAGGGCTTCACCACCCAGGCGTCCAAGGCCGGCACCGACCTGAAGGTGGAGCTCACCAAGCCGGTCACGACCCGGTACGTTCTCGTCTGGCTCACGGAGCTCCCCCTCAACGAGGGCGAGTACCGCGGACAGTTGAGCGACGTCAAGGTCATGGGCTGACGACCACAGGGGAGGGGGGCTGTCACCGTTGGACCGTCCGATAGACGCCGCAGACGACCGGGAACTCCTGGCCCGTCATGTCGCCGGGGACCCGGACGCCTTCGGTGAGCTCGTACGGCGCCACCGCGACCGCCTGTGGGCGGTGGCGCTCCGTACCCTGGGCGACCGCGAGGAGGCCGCCGACGCCGTCCAGGACGCCCTCCTCTCGGCCTTCCGGGCCGCCCACACCTTCCGGGGCCAGTCGGCCGTCACGACCTGGCTCCACCGCATCACCGTGAACGCCTGCCTGGACCGCCTGCGCAAGAGCGCCAGCCGCAGGACCTCCCCGGTGGACGACACCGCCCGCTTCGAGCAGCTCCTCGAACCGCACGAGTCCGCCGAGGCACCCGCCGAACGCCAGGACCTCCACCGGCAGCTGCTCGGCGCGCTCGCCACCCTCGCCCCCGACCAGCGCGCAGCGCTCGTCCTCGTCGACATGCAGGGATACCCGGTCGCGGAGGCGGCCCGTATCCTCGGCGTTCCCACCGGCACCGTGAAGAGCCGCTGTGCACGCGGCCGGGCCCGGCTGCTGCCGATGCTCACTCATCTGCGCGCCGACACCGTGGGTAACGAGGCTCCCGACGGGGGAAGGAACCGGACGCCGGGGGCATCCGTCCCACCGGTGTCGGAGCCGACGGAAACCGGACCGATCGATCCAGCTGCTGTGAAGGGCGGAGGTGGGCGCGCGTGACCACGACCGACAAGGCCGACACAGCACAGCACCCGGACGTCTCGGAGATCTCCGACCTGACGGAGGGGCTGCTCTCCCCGAGCCGCTCCGCCACGATCCGCCGGCATCTGGACGGCTGCCCCCTCTGTGCCGACGTCCGGAGCTCCCTCGAGGAGATCCGCGGACTCCTCGGCACCCTCCCGGGCCCGCCGCGCATGCCCGCCGAGATCGCCGGCCGGATCGACGCCGCCCTCGCCGCCGAGGCCCTCCTCGACGCCACCGCCCCGGAGTCCACCCGGCCTGTTTCACGTGAAACCACCACGGCTCCCGAGGACGCTGTTTCACGTGAAACAGCGGAGTCGGACTCCGCGGCCCGGCCCGCCGGCGGGCGTACGACGGGCTCCGACCGCCCGCAGGGCCGCCCCCGGGCGGCCACCGGTCCCGGGCGGGGGCGCACCCGCCACCGGGGTCGCATCGCCGCCCTCACGGGGATCGCCGGGACGGTCGTCGCCGCGTTCTGCGCGTTCAGCCTCTACGCGCTCACCCAGAACGGCTCATCGGAGAGCCAGGGCGCCAAGGCCGACGTCGCGGTGAGCGCGCCCCTCGGCACGTTCTCCGGCGAACCGGTCGAGGACCGCGTCCGGGGTCTGCTCGCGGACGACCTCACCGCCCGTACGCCGAAGGGCGAGCAGCCCGAATCGCTCGCCGCCGAGGAGACGGAGGGCGTCGGCGCCGCCCAGCGGAACAGCGACCCCGCCCTCCCCGGCTGCGTGCTCGCGGGCACCGGCCGCCAGGACACCGTCCTCGCCTCGGAGCGCGGCGAGTACGAGGGCGTCGCCGCCTATCTGCTCGTCCTGCCCGACCGGTCCGACGCCGACCGCGTCCAGGCATACGTCGTCAACGCCTCCTGCACCGGGGACACCCCGGCTCAACTGCTCCGGACAGCGTCCTACCCGAAGCCCTGAGCAAGCCCCCGTCCCGCCGTCCGTCCCACTCTCCGTCTCACTGTCCGTCTCACGTACGCGCCGCGCGGCGCCCTCGGGAATGCTGGCCCCTTAGGATCCGTTGGGTGGGGTGAGAGTGACCGAGACACCGCCCCGTAGGCAGTAGGCAGTCTGCAGAGACGAGGAAGAAACCCGTGAGCGACGTCCGTAACGTGATCATCATCGGCTCCGGGCCCGCGGGTTACACCGCCGCGCTCTACACGGCCCGCGCGTCGCTGAACCCGCTGGTCTTCGAGGGCGCCGTGACCGCCGGTGGCGCCCTGATGAACACCACCGAGGTCGAGAACTTCCCCGGTTTCCGTGACGGCATCATGGGCCCGGACCTCATGGACAACATGCGGGCGCAGGCCGAGCGCTTCGGTGCCGAGCTCGTCCCGGACGATGTCGTCGCCGTGGACCTCACCGGTGACATCAAGACGGTCACCGACACCGCCGGCACCGTGCACCGCGCCAAGGCCGTCATCGTCACCACCGGCTCGCAGCACCGCAAGCTGGGCCTGCCGAACGAGGACACTCTCTCCGGCCGCGGTGTCTCCTGGTGCGCCACCTGCGACGGCTTCTTCTTCAAGGACCAGGACATCGCCGTCGTCGGCGGCGGCGACACCGCGATCGAGGAGGCGACCTTCCTCTCGCGCTTCGCCAAGTCGGTGACGATCGTCCACCGTCGTGACACCCTGCGCGCCTCCAAGGCGATGCAGGAGCGCGCCTTCGCCGACCCGAAGATCAAGTTCGCCTGGGACAACGAGGTGACCGAGATCCACGGCGAGCAGAAGCTCTCCGGTCTGACCCTGCGCAACACCAAGACGGGCGAGACCACCGCCTTGCCGGTGACCGGTCTCTTCATCGCCGTGGGCCACGACCCGCGGACCGAGCTGTTCAAGGGCCAGCTGGAACTCGACGAGGAGGGCTACCTCAAGGTCGCCGCCCCGTCGACCCGCACCAACCTGACGGGTGTCTTCGGCGCCGGCGACGTCGTCGACCACACCTACCGCCAGGCGATCACGGCAGCCGGTACCGGCTGCTCCGCCGCGCTCGACGCCGAGCGCTTCCTGGCCGCCCTCGCCGACAGCGAGAAGCTGGCCGAGACCCCCGCGGTCTGACCCGAACTCTCCCCACCCCACACCCCGCGAAGTTAAGGAGGCCGCCGTGGCCGGCGCCCTGAAGAACGTGACCGACGCTTCCTTCGAAGAGGACGTCCTCAAGAGCGACAAGCCCGTCCTGGTGGACTTCTGGGCTGCCTGGTGCGGCCCGTGCCGTCAGATCGCCCCGTCGCTGGAGGCCATCGCCGCCGAGCACGGCGAGATCGAGATCGTGAAGCTCAACATCGACGAGAACCCGGCCACGGCCGCCAAGTACGGCGTCATGTCCATCCCGACGCTCAACGTCTACCAGGGCGGCGAGGTCGTGAAGACCATCGTCGGCGCCAAGCCGAAGGCCGCCATCCTCCGCGACCTGGAGCCCTTCGTCGAGGCGAAGTGACCCCGCGTTGTTTCACGTTCTCCGTCGCCGGGCTCACAGAGGCCGGAGGGCCGGCTCCTTCTGCACCGCGCCGAGCAGGCGGTCCAGGGCCATCTCGACGTCCTCCTTCCAGGAGAGCGTCGTCCGCAGCTCCAGGCGGAGCCGGGGGAAGGCGGGGTGGGGCCGGACGGTCTTGAAGCCGACCGCGAGGAGGTGGTCGGCCGGCAGCACACAGGCCGGTTCCTTCCAGCGGGCGTCGCCGAACGCCTCGATCGCCTTGAAGCCGCGCCGCAGCACGTCCTTGGCGACCGTCTGCACCATCACCCGGCCCAGGCCCTGCCCCTGGTACTCCGGCATGATCCAGGCCGTCATCAGCTGGACGGCGTCGGCCGCCACGGGGCTCGTGGGGAAGGCCGTCGACCGAGGCACATAGGCCGGGGGAGCGTAGAGCACATAGCCGACCGGCACGTCGTCCACGTAGACGACCCGGCCGCAGGACCCCCACTCCAGCAGCACGGCGGAGATCCACGCCTCCTTCTCGACCTCCGCGCGGGCCGCCTTCACGGCGGCCTCCCCGCTCACCGGATCGAGCTCCCAGAAGACACAGGAGCGACAGCGCTTCGGAAGGTGCGGAAGATTGTCCAGCGTGAGCGGTACGAGCCGACGCCCCACGGCTGCCCCTCGCTTCCCTGGCCGTCGGACGGCCAACCGAGCACGGATACGGCTCTCGGAATCGTAACCAGCGGGCTGTCGGGGCGACACCGCACACAGGCAAAGGGCGGGCCGCGTTCCGATGACGACCGGAACGCGACCCGCCCTGGGGGGGTCCTACGGGGACTACTCCCCGTCCTCCTCCCACTCCTGCTCCGCCTTCAGCATCTGCTTCACGTTGTCCTCGCCGGGGGCCAGCGTCGAAAGGATCCGGTCGAGGTCCTCCACCGAGGCGAACTCGACGACGATCTTGCCCTTCGACTGCCCCAGGTCGACCTTCACCCGGGTCTCGAAACGGTCCGAGAGGCGCGTGGCCAGGCTGGAGAAGACCGGCGAGACCCGGCCGCCCGCCCGGGGCTTCCTCGTCTTCGCGGCGGCGGGCTCGTCGAAGCTCATGAGCCGCACGATCTCCTCGACCGAGCGCACCGAGAGCCCCTCGGCGACGATCCGCTGCGCCAGCTGGTCCTGCGCCTCCGGGTCCTCGACACCGAGGAGGGCGCGGGCGTGGCCGGCGGAGAGCACCCCGGCGGCGACCCGGCGCTGGACCGCCGGGGAGAGCCGCAGCAGCCGGAGGGTGTTGGAGACCTGCGAGCGGGAACGCCCGATCCGGTCGGCGAGCTGGTCATGGGTGCAGCTGAAGTCGGTGAGCAGCTGCTCGTACGCGGCGGCCTCCTCCAGCGGGTTCAGCTGGGCCCGGTGCAGGTTCTCCAGGAGCGCGTCCAGGAGCATCTTCTCGTCGTCGGTGGCCCGGACGATCGCGGGGATGGTCTGCAGACCGGCCTCGTCGGAGGCCCGCCAGCGCCGCTCGCCCATGATCAGCTCATAGCGCCCGCCCTCGGCCTTGCGGACGACCACGGGCTGGAGCAGACCGACCTCCTTGATGGAGGTGACCAGCTCGGCGAGGGCGTCCTCGTCGAAGACCTTGCGGGGCTGCTGTGCGTTGGGGCTGATGTCACCGATCGGGATCTCGGTGAAGTACGCCCCGGCGACCAGCGTCGGCTCGGGCTGCGCCGGCTCGGCGGCGGTCTCGGGCTGCGGGGCTCCCTGGGGGAACAGGCGTGCCGCGCCGCTCCCGGGGAGCGTGGAGACGGCGCCGGTCTCCGGCGCCTGCTGGTCCTGGGGGGCGCCGGCGAACAGCGCGCCGAGCCCCCGCGGCCCCAGTCCCCTACGTCGGTCGCTCACTGAAGTTCCTCCGCCATGCTGTGCTGGTTGTTCTGGTGCCCCAGGCGGCCGTGCTGCTGGGGCTCGTAGTGGACGGCGACGCCCCGGAAGGCGATCTCGCGCGCCGCTTCGATGTACGACAGGGCTCCGCTGGAACCGGGGTCGTAGGTGATCACGGTCTGGCCGTAGCTGGGGGCCTCGGAGATGCGGACGGACCGCGGGATGCTGGTCCGGAGCACCTCCTTCCCGAAGTGGCTGCGGACCTCCTCGGCGACCTGCGAGGCGAGCCGGGTCCGGCCGTCGTACATGGTCAGCAGGATCGTCGAGACGTGCAGCGTCGGGTTGAGGTGTCCGCGGACCAGGTCCACGTTCTTCAGGAGCTGGCCCAGGCCCTCCAGCGCGTAGTACTCGCACTGGATCGGGATGAGCACCTCGGCGCCCGCCACCAGGGCGTTCACCGAGAGCAGGCCGAGGGAGGGCGGGCAGTCGATCAGGACGTAGTCCAGCGGCTGCTCGTACGCCTGGATCGCGCGCTGGAGCCGGCTCTCCCGCGCCACCATCGACACCAGCTCGATCTCCGCGCCGGCGAGGTCGATCGTGGCCGGGGCGCAGAAGAGACCTTCGACGTCCAGGACCGGCTGGACCACCTCGGAGAGCGGCCGGCTGTCGACGAGGACGTCGTAGATGGAGGGGACGTCGGCGTGGTGGTCGATGCCCAGGGCCGTGGAGGCGTTGCCCTGCGGGTCCAGGTCGATGACGAGGACGCGGGCACCGTGCAGCGCCAGGGAGGCGGCCAGGTTGACGGTCGTGGTCGTCTTGCCCACGCCGCCCTTCTGGTTGGCCACCACCATGATGCGGGTCTGCTCGGGACGGGGCAGTCCCTCCCCGGCCCGGCCCAGGGC
Organism: Streptomyces sp. NRRL F-5727; assembly: GCF_000719555.1. GTDB lineage: Bacteria > Actinomycetota > Actinomycetes > Streptomycetales > Streptomycetaceae > Streptomyces. Next base: position 77,431 of record NZ_JOGX01000003.1, on the reverse strand, counting down.
CTCTACGGCCAGCTGGGCTGCACGGCCAATGGGGGTGTCGTCCATCGGGGGCAGTGTTTCACGTGAAACATCCTCCCCCGCCGATTCGGTTCGGGGACCGGGGACCGGATCGGTCATCGGTCCCGCGATGTTGGCGTCGGACCGCAAGGATTCACTCTCCTCGGCATCAAGCTCGCGATGGGAAGAGCCTGCCATGCCTTCGGGGTCCGGAACCAGCGAGGTCGGTGGATCTGTGGGTGAATCCACCTCTGTGGAAAACTCCGTAACCCTCGCGGGTGGCTTCACACGGGGTCGGCGGTCCCGGGGGGTGGCAGCCGCACGCCCGCGGCTGATGATCCCCTGGAGCAGTGAGCGACGTTTCACGTGAAACACGATGCCCCTGCGGCCCTGCCGGGACCGTCCGACACTCCGTGAATGCGGACGAATGCGACGCTCAGCGGCGCCTACGGGTCTTGCTCGTCCGGGCGGCCTTGGCCCGCTTGGCCGCGAAGCGCACACCGCCGGGGCTCTCGCCGACCTCGACCCGGACCACCGTGGACATCGGGTCGACGATGCCCTCGCCGACGTGGAGCACCGAGGTCTCCACCACGCCCAGCTTGGAGAGCGCGGCACGCGCCCCGTCGAGCTCCTCCTCCGCGGTGTCGCCCTTCAGCAGCAGCATCTCTCCGTAGGGACGGAGCAGGGGGACGCCCCAGCCGGCCAGCCGGTCGAGGGGCGCCACGGCACGGGCGGTCACGACGTGGACCGGCGGGAACTTGCCGAGCATCTCCTCGGCGCGACCGCGTACGACGGTCACGTGGTCGAGGCCGAGCAGCTCCACGACCTCCTGGAGGAAGGTGATCCGGCGCAGCAGCGGCTCCAGGAGCGTGATCTTCAGATCCGGCCGCACCAGGGCCAGCGGGATGCCGGGCAGACCGGCGCCGGAGCCGACGTCGCACACGGTCACGCCCTCGGGGACGACCTCGCCGAGGACGGCGCAGTTCAGCAGGTGGCGCTCCCACAGCCGCGGGACCTCGCGGGGGCCGATGAGCCCGCGCTTCACACCGGCGTCCGCGAGCAGTTCCGCGTACCGCACGGCCTCGGGGAAGTACTCGCCGAAGACCTTCCGTGCCTGCTCGGGCGCCTCGGGGAGCTCCGCTGCCTCCGTCACGGGAACCGTCCTTCCGTGCCGCACGCGTACCGTGCGAGCGCACTGTGGTGGCTGAACTATCAGGCTGACAAAGATCGGCCCCGTCTGCGAACAGACGGGGCCGACGCGATGAGGGGGGTCAGGCAGGGAGGACGACGACGAAGCGCTGCGGCTCCTCGCCCTCGGACTCGCTGCGCAGACCGGCGGCGGCGACCGCGTCGTGCACGACCTTGCGCTCGAACGGGGTCATCGGGTCCAGCTTGACCGGCTGGCCGGTGGACTTCACCTCGTCCGCGGCCTTGGCGCCGATCTGGGCCAGCTCCGTGCGCTTCTGCGCGCGGAACCCGGCGATGTCGAGCATCAGCCGGCTGCGGTCACCGGTCTCCCGGTGCACCGCCAGGCGGGTCAGCTCCTGGAGCGCCTCCAGCACCTCGCCGTCGCGGCCCACGAGCTTCTGCAGGTCGCGGCTGCCGGAGTCGCTGATGATCGAGACCGCGGCCCGGTCCGCCTCGACGTCCATGTCGATGTCGCCGTCGAGGTCGGCGATGTCGAGCAGACCCTCAAGGTAGTCGGCCGCGATCTCACCCTCCTGCTCCAGGCGGGTCAGGGTGTCGCCACCCTCGGCGGCGGCGGAGGTGGTGCCTTCCGTCACGGATGGACTCCTTCTGGCTACGAAGCTACGGGGACGCTTCTACTTCTTGGAGGACGGGTGCTTGGGCCGCTGCTGGCCCTTGCGCTGGCGGGAGCCGCCGGAGTTGGCGCGGCTGCGGCCGCCACCCTGCGTGCCGCCCTTGGCGGGCGTCTCGGGCTTCTTCTCCAGCGAGGTCTTCGCCCCGGTGTCCTGGGCGGTCTCGCCCGCGGACTCCTCGGCGGTCTCGGTGACGGCCTCGTCGCCCTTGGCCTGCTGGCCGCCGGCCTGGCGCTGGGCCTTGGTCTGGCGCTTGGGCTGCTGCCGCTTGGGGGCGGCGGTGCCCTCGGCCTCGGCGACGGCGGCGTCGCTCTTCACCACGGTGCCGTCGGCCTGGGCGGCGAAGCCGGCCTTGGACAGGGCGCCGATGAAGCGGCGCTCGTTCTCGTTGCGGTCGGAGCCCTTGGCGACGATCGCCTTGACGACGGCCTTGTGGCGCCGGCTGCGGACCTCACCGTGGTGCGTGACGCTCTTCAGCAGGCGCTGGAGGTAGGAGTCCTGCGCCTTGCTGCCCGGGGTCGGGTTCTGGTTGATCACGTACATCTGCTGGCCCATGGTCCACACGTTGGTGGTCAGCCAGTAGACGAGGACACCGACGGGGAAGTTGATGCCCATGACGGCGAAGATCACCGGGAAGATGTACATGAGCATCTTCTGCTGCTGCATGTACGGGGTCTTCACCGAGAGGTCGACGTTCTTCATCATCAGCTGGCGCTGGGTGAAGAACTGCGAGGCCGACATCAGGACGATCATGATCGCGGTGACGACGCGGACATCGGTCAGCGAGGCGCCGAGGGCCGCGACGGCCTCGGGCGAGTCCATGAACTTCGAGGCGATCGGGGCACCGAAGATGTGCGCCTGACGGGCGCTGTCGACCAGCTCCTGGTTGAGGACACCGATCTCCTTGCCCGACGCGATGTTGGACAGCACGTGGTACAGGGCGAAGAAGAACGGCGACTGGGCGAGGATGGGAAGGCACGAGGAGAGCGGGTTGGTGCCCGTCTCCTTGTACAGCTTCATCATCTCTTCGGACTGACGCTGCTTGTCGCTCTTGTAGCGCTCCTGGATCGCCTTCATCTTCGGCTGGAGCGCCTGCATGTTCCGCGTCGCCTTGATCTGCTTCACGAAGAGCGGGATCAGGCAGATGCGGATCAGCACCACGAGGGACACGATCGACAGACCCCAGGCCCAGCCCGTGTCAGGACCGAAGACGGCCCCGTACAGCTTGTGGAACTGGACGATGACCCAGGAAACGGGCCAGGTGATGAAGCTGAACAGACTGGCAATCGTGTCCACTAATCAGGCTCCTTGAGCATTGGGCGAGGTCTCTGCGGCCGGGCTCGTCTCGGCGGAGATCCCGCCCTTGTCGCCGCGCAGCGCGTTCCTGAGCATCTCGTGCCAGCGCGGACGCTTCCGCGGGGGGACATGGTCCACTCCGCCCGGCGACCACGGGTTGCACCGCAGGATGCGCCAGGCGGTCAGGGCGATGCCCTTGATCGCGCCATGCCGGTCTATGGCCGTGAATCCGTAGTGGGAACACGACGGGTAGTACCGGCAGACGTCGCCCAGAAGCGGGCTGATCGTCCACTGGTACAGCTTGATGAGGGCGAGGAACGGGTACTTCATCGCGTACCCCCTCCCAGCAGCCGCTGGAGAGCGGCGTCCAGGTCGCGGGCCAGGTGGGCGTGGTCGGCGTCACCGGCTCCGGGCAACGCCCGTACGACCACCAGGCTACCGGGGGGCAGCGCGGACAGCCGGTCGCGGACGAGGTGGCGCAGACGACGCTTCACCTGGTTGCGGACGACCGCACCGCCCACGGCCTTGCTCACGACGAAACCCGCACGCGTCGGGGGAGCGCTCTCCCCAGGCGCGTGCGGGTCCGTTGCACCGCTTCGTAGGTGGACGACGAGGAGCGGGCGACCGGCCCGGCGTCCTCGGCGTACCGCGGTTGCGAAGTCCTCGCGCCGCCTCAGCCGATTCTCGGTAGGCAGCACGTCATGACCTGTTTAGAAGATCAGGCGGACAGGCTCGCGCGACCCTTGGCACGGCGGTTCGCCAGGATGGCGCGGCCGGCACGGGTACGCATGCGCAGGCGGAAGCCGTGGGTCTTCGCGCGACGACGGTTGTTCGGCTGGAAGGTGCGCTTGCTCACTCGGGGGCTCCAGAAATGATTCGGGTGGTGGCGGGACATCGCCTGGCTGTCACCGTGCGCCCACGAGTAGCTCGCATACGCTCGAGTGCACCGCTACGCGACCACACAAGGTGATCTTTGCCCATCGGAGGCAGGCGGCAGCAGCCATCGACAACTCGACCTGGTTACGGTACGCGCGGTTACGCCATCCGGTCAAACCGACCCGTCGGCGGGCCCCTTTGTGCACAGGCTGTGGACAACAACTTGAACCACGTCAGCCGCCACGACTACCGTGACTGGACTCGACTGTCTCTTCCGTTCTGTTCCTGTCGTCCCGAGAACCACACATTCGTGGGACCTGCGAGAAAGCGTGCCCTGTGGCTGACGTACCTGCCGATCTTGCCGCAGTGTGGCCACGCGTGCTCGACCAGCTGCTCGGAGAAGGACAGCAGGGCATCGAGCCGAAGGACAAACAGTGGATCGAGCGCTGCCAGCCGCTCGCCCTGGTCGCCGACACGGCCCTGCTCGCCGTCCCCAACGAATGGGGCAAGCGGGTCCTGGAGGGCCGGCTGGCCCCGCTGATCAGCGAGACCCTCAGCCGCGAGTGCGGCCGCCCGATCCGGATCGCGATCACCGTCGACGACTCCGTCGGCGAACAGCCGCCCGCGCCCTCCCCCGGCCGGCCGCCACAGCCCCGCTACGACGAGCGGCCGCAGCCCGAGCCGTACGAGAAGTACGACGGGTACGGCCACCGGGCGCTGTCCGACGACGGGCTGCCCACCGCGCGCCCCGCCTACCCGGACTACCCGCAGCCGCCGCGCCCCGAGCCGGGCGCCTGGCCGCGGTCCCAGGAGGACCTCTCCTGGCAGCAGCCGCGCCTCGGCGGTTTCCCCGAGCGCGCCCCGTACACCGGCCCGGCCCCGGAGCAGACCGGGCTGCCGCGCTACGACGAGCCCTCCCGCGGCTACGAGCAGCCGCAGCGGCCCGAGCGCGCCGAGCTGCCCGAGCCGCCGGGGGCCGGTCCGCGGCCCGGGCCTGGCGCCGGCGGCCAGGGCGTGGGTCCGGGCATCGGCCAGGGCTCGCTCGGCTCCTCCGGTACGGGCTCCGGCTCCGGCGGGCCCGGCGAGCCGCACGCGCGCCTGAACCCGAAGTACCTCTTCGACACCTTCGTCATCGGTTCCTCGAACCGGTTCGCCCACGCGGCCGCGGTCGCGGTGGCCGAGGCGCCGGCGAAGGCGTACAACCCCCTCTTCATCTACGGCGAGTCGGGGCTCGGCAAGACGCACCTGCTGCACGCCATCGGGCACTACGCGCGGAGCCTCTACCCCGGCACGCGCGTGCGGTACGTGAGCTCGGAGGAGTTCACCAACGAGTTCATCAACTCGATCCGCGACGGCAAGGGCGACGCCTTCCGCAAGCGCTACCGCGACGTGGACATCCTGCTCGTCGACGACATCCAGTTCCTCGCGAGCAAGGAGTCGACGCAGGAGGAGTTCTTCCACACCTTCAACACGCTCCACAACGCGAACAAGCAGATCGTGCTCTCCTCGGACCGGCCTCCCAAGCAGCTGGTGACCCTGGAGGACCGGCTGCGCAACCGCTTCGAGTGGGGACTCACCACCGACGTGCAGCCGCCGGAGCTGGAGACGCGCATCGCGATCCTCCGCAAGAAGGCGGTGCAGGAGCAGCTGAACGCCCCGCCGGAGGTGCTGGAGTTCATCGCCTCCCGGATCTCGCGGAACATCCGCGAGCTGGAGGGCGCGCTGATCCGGGTGACGGCCTTCGCGAGCCTCAACCGGCAGCCGGTGGACCTGGGGCTGACCGAGATCGTCCTCAAGGACCTGATCCCGGGCGGCGAGGACTCGTCGCCGGAGATCACGGCGCCGGCCATCATGGCGGCCACGGCCGACTACTTCGGGCTGACGGTGGAGGACCTCTGCGGTTCCTCCCGCAGCCGGGTGCTGGTGACGGCCCGCCAGATCGCCATGTACCTGTGCCGGGAGCTCACCGATCTGTCGCTGCCGAAGATCGGTGCGCAGTTCGGTGGCCGCGACCACACGACGGTGATGCACGCGGACCGGAAGATCCGGGCCCTGATGGCGGAGCGGCGCTCCATCTACAACCAGGTCACCGAGCTGACCAACCGCATCAAGAACGGCTGACACACCGCCGTACGTGCCTCGAAGGGCGCTCCGGGACACCTCCCGGGGCGCCCTTCGGCGTTGCCGGGAGACGTCTGTCGATGGCGTCTGTCGAATGGGGCTGCGGTGGGGCTGTCGGTGGGGCTGCGGTGGGGCTGTCGGTGGCGTCCGGACGCCACGAGGCGCCATGCCCCGGATGGCCGTGTTCGATTACTCCGTTCCGGTGGCGGGTTCTCCACAGATTGGGGGATGATCTCCCGTCCACAGGGTGGGGACTGTCGAGTTATCCGGATTGTGTCCACAGGCCGGGCTGGTGACAGACCATCACGCCAGCTCAGAGGGGTGTGGATTTGTTGGCAACCGATCTCCACAGGCTGTGGATGAATCTTTCGTCCACAGGGGGCCCGAAGAGTTGTCCACCGGCTGCCCACAGGGGCGGGCCGGTTGCCCACAGCTTCTCCACACCGCTGTCCACTGTTCGGCAACAAAACACCCCCTCTCACCAGCCGGAGTGAAAGGCGTCACACCAAGGGAGACGTTTGGGCTGTGGGGAACCTGGGGAAAGCTGGGGACAGCACTGGGGAGAACTACCCCTCGCCTGTGTATCGGGTGTGCAGAACTTTCGCGTGTCCACAGAGAACCGTGGTTGTCCACCGGTTCCACCCACAGGGGCAGTGGACAAAAAACGGGCTCTGACCTGCGCAGATGGCGTTATCCACGGTTTCCACAGGCCCTACTACTACTTCCACTCATAGTTAGCCCGGGAATCGTTTTGAAGCGGGGCCTGTGCACAACTCGGCGCCGGAGCCCTGACGCGCTCTCGTCACGACTTGACCCCGAGCCGCACCGAGTGTCGGCGGCGTACGTCAGACTGGATCCCGCAGTCGACGAAGAGCCAGCAACAAGCAGGAGGCGGTTCCGGTGAAGATCCGGGTGGAGCGCGATGTACTCGCGGAGGCGGTGGCGTGGGTGGCCCGCAGCCTTCCGGCCCGTCCGCCGGCTCCCGTACTCGCGGGCCTTCTGCTGAAGGCCGAGGACGGCGCGCTGAGCTTCTCGAGCTTCGACTACGAGGTCTCCGCCCGCGTCTCCGTCGAGGCCGAGGTCGAGGAGGACGGCACCGTCCTCGTCTCCGGCCGCCTCCTCGCCGACATCTGCCGCGCCCTCCCCAACCGTCCGGTGGAGATCTCCACAGACGGTGTACGGGCGACCGTTGTCTGCGGCTCCTCCCGCTTCACCCTCCACACCCTCCCTGTGGAGGAGTACCCGGCGCTGCCGGAGATGCCCACCGCGACCGGCACCGTCCCCGGCGAGGTCTTCGCCGCCGCCGCCGCCCAGGTGGCCATCGCCGCCGGCCGTGACGACACGCTGCCCGTCCTCACCGGTGTGCGCATCGAGATCGAGGGCGACACCGTCACCCTGGCCTCCACCGACCGCTACCGCTTCGCGGTCCGCGAGTTCCTGTGGAAGCCGGAGTCCCCGGACGCCTCCGCGGTCGCCCTGGTGCCCGCGAAGACCCTCCTGGACACCGCGAAGGCGCTCACCAGCGGCGACACCGTCACGCTGGCGCTCTCCGGCTCCGGCAAGGGCGAGGGCCTCATCGGCTTCGAGGGCGCGGGCCGCCGCACCACCACCCGCCTCCTGGAGGGCGACCTCCCGAAGTACCGCACGCTCTTCCCCACCGAGTTCAACTCGGTCGCGGTGATCGAGACCGCCCCCTTCGTGGAGGCCGTCAAGCGCGTGGCCCTGGTCGCCGAGCGCAACACGCCCGTCCGCCTCAGCTTCGAGCAGGGCGTCCTCATCCTGGAGGCCGGCTCCAGCGACGACGCACAGGCTGTGGAGCGGGTCGACGCGCAGCTGGACGGCGACGACATCTCGATCGCCTTCAACCCGACCTTCCTGCTGGACGGCCTGAGCGCGATCGACTCCCCGGTCGCCCAGCTGTCCTTCACGACCTCCACCAAGCCCGCCCTGCTGAGCGGTCGCCCGGCGGTGGACGCGGAGGCGGACGACGCCTACAAGTACCTGATCATGCCGGTGCGACTGAGCGGCTGACGCCGGGCTGACCTGCGGGTGAGGGGCGTCGACTGAGCGGCTGACCCCACAGGTGTGCGGCCGGGTCCGGGCGTAGGCTCGGACCCGGGTAGGAACCGCACACGACGCTAAAGGAACACTCTGATGGAGCTCGGTCTCGTCGGTCTCGGCAAGATGGGCGGCAACATGCGCGAGCGCATCCGCCGCGCAGGCCACACCGTCATCGGATACGACCGCAACCCGGACCTCGCCGATGTCCACAGCCTCGAAGAGCTTGTGAACAAGCTCAAGGGTCCGCGCGTCGTGTGGGTCATGGTCCCCGCCGGCGCGGCGACCCAGTCCACCGTCGACGAGCTGGCGGAGCTGCTCTCCCCCGGTGACATCGTCGTGGACGGCGGGAACTCCCGCTGGACCGACGACGAGAAGCACGCGGAGGAGCTCGCCGCCAAGGGCATCGGCTTCGTCGACTGCGGCGTCTCCGGCGGCGTCTGGGGCCTGGAGAACGGCTACGCGCTGATGTACGGCGGCGACGCCGAGAACGTCGCGAAGGTCCAGCCGATCTTCGACGCGCTCAAGCCCGAGGGCCCGTACGGCGCCGTGCACGCGGGCAAGGTCGGCGCGGGCCACTTCGCGAAGATGGTCCACAACGGCATCGAGTACGCGATGATGCAGGCGTACGCCGAGGGCTGGGAGCTCCTGGAGAAGGTCGACTCCGTGGAGAACGTCCGCGAGATCTTCCGCTCCTGGCAGGAGGGCACGGTCATCCGTTCCTGGCTGCTCGACCTCGCGGTCAACGCCCTCGACGAGGACGAGCACCTGGACCAGCTGCGCGGCTACGCGTCGGACTCCGGCGAGGGCCGGTGGACCGTCGAGGCCGCCATCGACAACGCCGTACCGCTCCCGGCGATCACCGCGTCGCTGTTCGCGCGGTTCGCGTCCCGCCAGGACGACTCGCCGCAGATGAAGATGATCGCCGCGCTGCGCAACCAGTTCGGCGGCCACGCGGTCGAGAAGAAGTAGCAATCCACAGGCTGTGCACCACCCGGTGCACAGCGACCGGGGGAAGGCCGGCGCCCACCATGCACGTCACGCATCTCTCGCTGGCCGACTTCCGCTCGTACGCCCGGGCCGAGGTACCCCTCGACCCGGGCGTCACCGCGTTCGTGGGGGCGAACGGCCAGGGCAAGACCAATCTCGTCGAGGCCGTCGGCTATCTCGCCACCCTCGGCAGCCACCGCGTCGCCTCGGACGCCCCGCTGGTGCGGATGGGCGCCGAGCGGGCCGTCATCCGGGCCGCCGTCACCCAGGGCGAGCGCTCCCAGCTGGTCGAGCTGGAGCTCAACCCGGGCCGCGCCAACCGTGCCCGCATCAACAGGTCCTCGCAGGTCAGACCGCGTGACGTGCTCGGCATCGTGCGGACCGTGCTCTTCGCCCCCGAGGACCTGTCGCTGATCAAGGGCGACCCCGGCGAGCGCCGGCGCTTCCTCGACGAACTGATCACGGCGCGCGCGCCGCGCATGGCGGGCGTGCGCTCCGACTACGAGCGGGTGCTGAAGCAGCGGAACACCCTGCTGAAGTCCGCCGCGATGGCCCGCCGGCACGGCGGCCGCGGCATGGACCTCTCCACCCTCGACGTCTGGGACCAGCACCTGGCCCGGGCCGGCGCCGAGCTGCTCGCCCAGCGTCTCGACCTCGTCCACACCCTCCAGCCGCTCGCGGACAAGGCGTACGAACAGCTCGCGCCCGGCGGCGGACCGATTCTGCTGGAGTACCGGCCTTCCGCCCCCGGCACCGGACACACCCGCGAGGAGCTGTACGAGCAGCTGATCGCCGCCCTCGCGGAGGCCCGCAAGCAGGAGATCGAGCGCGGGGTCACCCTCGTCGGCCCGCACCGGGACGAGCTGCTGCTCCGCCTCGGCGACCTGCCGGCCAAGGGGTACGCGAGCCACGGCGAGTCCTGGTCGTACGCGCTGGCGCTCCGCCTCGCCTCGTACGACCTGCTGCGCTCCGAGGGCAACGAGCCGGTCCTCGTCCTGGACGACGTCTTCGCCGAGCTGGACGCGCGCCGGCGCGAGCGGCTGGCCGAGCTGGTGGCCCACGGCGAGCAGGTGCTGGTGACCGCGGCGGTCGACGACGACGTGCCGGGCGTCCTGGCGGGGACGCGGTACGCGGTGAGCGGAGGGACGGTGGAGCGCGTATGAGCGGCACCGAGGAAACTTCCCCACAGCCTGTGGACAAGCCCGCGGCCCCCGAGCCCTCGGGGGTGGACCTCGCCCGGGTCGCCCTGCGCGCCGCGAAGGAGCAGGCACGCGCGCGTGGGGCGGCCGCGCAGCAGAAGAAGCAGGCCCGGCGCGGCGGCGGCCTGCGCTCCGGCGCGCGTGCCGACGGGCGGGACCCGATGGCGCTCGGCGCCGCGATCAACCGGCTGCTCGCCGAGCGGGGCTGGGAGACGCCGGCCGCGGTCGGCGGGGTCATGGGTCGGTGGCCGCAGATCGTCGGGGAGGACCTCGCCAAGCACTGCGTACCGGTGAAGTACGAGGAGGAGCCGGACGCGCGCGTGCTGACCGTGCAGTGCGACTCGACGGCGTGGGCGACGCAGCTGCGGTTGCTCGCGCCGACGCTGGTCGCCCGGCTCAACGAGGACCTTGGGCACGGGACCGTGCGGTTGATCAAGGTGCTGGGGCCGGGGGCGGGTGCGCGGCGGTTCGGGCCGTTGCGGGCGCCGGGGTCTGTGGGGCCCGGGGATACGTACGGGTAGGACGGGGACGGTCCTCGGGCGCGGGCCCAAGCAGTCGGGCGCCGTCGCGCAGGGCGTTGTGCCCACCCGTTCCGCCCTTGCGGAACGCCTGCCCACAACGCGGCGGAGCGCCTGCCCACTACGAGCTACGACTCGAAGCGCTAGGTGGCCGTCAGGGGCCCCTGGAGACCCTGTCCGGATATGGGGAGTCGTCTCGGGGGCGCTCAGGGCGGCACATGCGCTTTCAGGTACCCGCAAACCCCCATGACTGTCGGCGGTACCGGTAGACTGGAAGACAATCCCGCCACACTGCGGAACTGTCGAACGACGCAGCCGGCTCCTCTATGCCCGGAGCACGGCCTGTGCTGTGCCAGAAAGGGCGCTTCGTGGCCGATTCCGGCAACCCCAACGAGAACAACCAGTACACCGCCAGCAACATCCAGGTCCTCGAGGGTCTGGATGCGGTGCGCAAGCGCCCCGGTATGTACATCGGCTCGACCGGTGAGCGCGGCCTGCACCACATGGTGCAGGAGGTCGTCGACAACTCGGTCGACGAGGCCCTGGCCGGCCACGCGGACACCATCGACGTGACGATCCTGGCCGACGGCGGCGTGCGCGTCGTCGACAACGGCCGTGGCATCCCCGTCGGCATCGTCGAGTCCGAGGGCAAGCCGGCCGTGGAGGTCGTGCTGACCGTCCTCCACGCGGGCGGCAAGTTCGGCGGCGGCGGCTACGCGGTCTCCGGCGGTCTGCACGGCGTCGGCGTCTCCGTGGTGAACGCGCTGTCCACGAAGGTCTCCGTCGAGATCAAGACGGACGGCTACCGCTGGACGCAGGACTACAAGATGGGTGCTCCCACCGCGCCCCTCGCCCAGCACGAGGAGACCTCCGAGACCGGCACCTCGGTCACGTTCTGGTCCGACCCCGACATCTTCGAGACGGTCGAGTACTCCTTCGAGACGCTCTCCCGCCGCTTCCAGGAGATGGCCTTCCTCAACAAGGGCCTGACGATCACGCTCACCGACGAGCGCGAGTCCGCCAAGGCCACCGTCGGCGCCGACGACCCGGACGCCGAGGCCGCCGCAGAGCCGGCCGCGCGCACGGTGACGTACCACTACGAGGGCGGCATCGTCGACTTCGTGAAGTACCTCAACTCGCGCAAGGGCGAGCTGATCAACCCGACCGTCATCGACATCGAGGCCGAGGACAAGGAGCGCCTGCTCTCCGCCGAGATCGCGATGCAGTGGAACTCGTCGTACAGCGAGGGCGTGTACTCCTTCGCCAACACGATCCACACCCACGAGGGCGGTACCCACGAGGAGGGCTTCCGCGCCGCGCTGACGACGCTCGTCAACAAGTACGCGCGCGAGAAGAAGCTGCTCCGCGAGAAGGACGACAACCTCACGGGCGACGACATCCGCGAGGGTCTGACCGCGATCATCTCGATCAAGATCGGCGAGCCGCAGTTCGAGGGCCAGACCAAGACCAAGCTCGGCAACACCGAGGCGAAGACCTTCGTGCAGAAGGTCGTCCACGAGCACCTGACGGACTGGTTCGACCGCAACCCGAACGAGGCCGCGGACATCATCCGCAAGGGCATCACCGCCGCCACCGCGCGCGTGGCCGCCCGCAAGGCCCGCGACCTCACCCGCCGCAAGGGTCTGCTGGAGTCGGCCTCCCTGCCGGGCAAGCTCTCCGACTGCCAGTCGAACGACCCCACCAAGTGCGAGATCTTCATCGTCGAGGGCGACTCCGCCGGCGGCTCCGCCAAGTCCGGCCGGAACCCGATGTACCAGGCCATCCTGCCGATCCGCGGCAAGATCCTGAACGTCGAGAAGGCCCGGATCGACAAGATCCTCCAGAACACCGAGGTCCAGGCACTGATCTCGGCCTTCGGCACCGGGGTCCACGAGGACTTCGACATCGAGAAGCTCCGCTATCACAAGATCATCCTGATGGCGGACGCCGACGTCGACGGCCAGCACATCAACACCCTGCTGCTGACCTTCCTCTTCCGCTTTATGCGGCCGCTGATCGAGCACGGGCACGTGTACCTCTCCCGCCCGCCGCTCTACAAGATCAAGTGGGGCCGGGACGACTTCGAGTACGCGTACTCGGACCGCGAGCGCGACGCGCTGGTCGAGCTGGGCAAGCAGAACGGCAAGCGGATCAGGGAAGACTCGATCCAGCGCTTCAAGGGTCTCGGCGAGATGAACGCCGAGGAGCTGCGCGTCACCACCATGGACGTCGAGCACCGGGTGCTCGGCCAGGTCACCCTGGACGACGCCGCCCAGGCCGACGACCTGTTCTCGGTGCTGATGGGCGAGGACGTCGAGGCACGGCGCTCCTTCATCCAGCGCAACGCCAAGGACGTTCGCTTCCTCGACATCTGAGTCGGTCTCAGCTGACCGCACGAAAGGACTGACCACCAGCAATGGCCGACGAGAACCCTCCCGTGACCACCGAAGAAGAAGAGCCGGTGCTGCGCATCGAGCCCGTCGGGCTCGAGACCGAGATGCAGCGCTCGTACCTCGACTACGCGATGTCCGTCATCGTGTCCCGCGCGCTGCCCGACGTGCGTGACGGCCTCAAGCCCGTCCACCGGCGCGTGCTGTACGCGATGTACGACGGCGGCTACCGGCCCGAGAAGGGCTTCTACAAGTGCGCCCGCGTCGTCGGCGACGTCATGGGCACGTACCACCCGCACGGCGACTCCTCCATCTACGACGCGCTGGTCCGTCTGGCCCAGCCGTGGTCGATGCGGATGCCGCTCGTCGACTCCAACGGCAACTTCGGCTCCCCGGGCAACGACCCGGCCGCCGCCATGCGCTACACCGAGTGCAAGATGGCGCCGCTGTCGATGGAGATGGTCCGCGACATCGACGAGGAGACCGTCGACTTCACGGACAACTACGACGGCCGCAACCAGGAGCCGACGGTCCTCCCGGCCCGTTTCCCGAACCTGCTGGTCAACGGCTCCGCCGGTATCGCGGTCGGCATGGCCACCAACATCCCGCCGCACAACCTCCGCGAGGTCGCCGAGGGCGCCCAGTGGTACCTGGCGAACCCCGAGGCCGGCCACGAGGAGCTCCTCGACGCGCTCATCGAGCGGATCAAGGGCCCCGACTTCCCGACCGGCGCGCTCGTCGTCGGCCGCAAGGGCATCGAGGAGGCGTACCGCACCGGCCGCGGCTCCATCACCATGCGCGCGGTCGTCGAGGTCGAGGAGATCCAGAACCGCCAGTGCCTGGTGGTCACCGAGCTGCCCTACCAGGTCAACCCGGACAACCTCGCGCAGAAGATCGCCGACCTGGTGAAGGACGGCAAGATCGGCGGCATCGCCGACGTCCGCGACGAGACCTCGTCCCGGACCGGCCAGCGCCTGGTCATCGTGCTCAAGCGGGACGCGGTCGCCAAGGTCGTCCTCAACAACCTGTACAAGCACACCGACCTCCAGACGAACTTCGGCGCCAACATGCTGGCGCTCGTCGACGGCGTGCCGCGCACCCTCTCCCTGGACGCGTTCATCCGCCACTGGGTGACGCACCAGATCGAGGTCATCGTCCGCCGGACCAAGTTCCGGCTGCGCAAGGCCGAGGAGCGCGCCCACATCCTGCGCGGCCTCCTCAAGGCGCTCGACGCGATCGACGAGGTCATCGCCCTCATCCGCCGCAGCGAGACGGTCGAGGTCGCCCGCGAGGGCCTGATGGGCCTCCTCCAGATCGACGAGATCCAGGCCAACGCGATCCTGGAGATGCAGCTCCGCCGGCTCGCCGCCCTGGAGCGCCAGAAGATCATCGCCGAGCACGACGAGCTGCAGGCGAAGATCAACGAGTACAACGCGATCCTCGCCTCGCCCGAGAAGCAGCGGGCCATCGTCAGCGAGGAACTGGCCGCGATCGTCGACAAGTTCGGCGACGACCGCCGCTCCAAGCTGGTGCCCTTCGACGGTGACATGTCCATCGAGGACCTCATCGCCGAGGAGGACATCGTCGTCACCATCACGCGTGGCGGCTACGTGAAGCGGACCAAGACCGAGGACTACCGCTCGCAGAAGCGCGGCGGCAAGGGCGTGCGCGGGACGAAGCTGAAGCAGGACGACATCGTCGACCACTTCTTCGTCTCCACCACCCACCACTGGCTGCTCTTCTTCACCAACAAGGGCCGGGTCTACCGGGCCAAGGCGTACGAGCTGCCGGACGCCGGCCGGGACGCCCGCGGCCAGCACGTGGCCAACCTGCTGGCCTTCCAGCCGGACGAGCAGATCGCCCAGATCCTGGCGATCCGCGACTACGAGGCCGCGCCGTACCTGGTCCTCGCCACCCGCTCCGGGCTGGTGAAGAAGACCGCGCTGAAGGACTACGACTCGCCGCGCTCCGGCGGTGTCATCGCCATCAACCTGCGGGAGCGGGAGGACGGCAGCGACGACGAGCTGATCGGCGCCGAGCTGGCCTCCGCCGAGGACGACCTGCTGCTCATCTCGAAGAAGGCGCAGTCGATCCGCTTCACCGCCACCGACGACGCGCTGCGCCCGATGGGACGCGCCACATCGGGTGTCAAGGGCATGAGTTTCCGCGCGGACGACGAACTGCTCTCGATGAATGTCGTCCGGCCCGGTACGTTCGTCTTCACCGCGACCGACGGCGGTTACGCGAAGCGCACCCCCGTCGACGAGTACCGCGTCCAGGGCCGTGGCGGCCTCGGCATCAAGGCCGCCAAGATCGTGGAGGACCGCGGCTCGCTCGTGGGCGCGCTGGTGGTCGAGGAGACCGACGAGATCCTCGCCATCACGCTGTCCGGCGGTGTGATTCGTACGCGAGTCAACGAAGTCAGGGAGACCGGCCGTGACACCATGGGCGTCCAGCTGATCAACCTGGGCAAGCGCGATGCCGTCGTCGGCATCGCACGGAACGCCGAGGCCGGCAGCGAGGACGAGGACGGCGAGGACGTCGTCGACGCCGAGGGTGCCCTTGAGGCAGCC
This sequence comes from Streptomyces sp. NRRL F-5727, assembly GCF_000719555.1. Classification (GTDB taxonomy): domain Bacteria; phylum Actinomycetota; class Actinomycetes; order Streptomycetales; family Streptomycetaceae; genus Streptomyces. The sequence goes on along the minus strand of NZ_JOGX01000003.1, from coordinate 61,593 downwards.
GAGGCCGAGGCAGCGGTCGAGGGCACGGAGCCTGCGACCGGGGATCACGAGGAGTAGAGCGTGAGTGGAGCCACGGGCGCCGGATCGGCGGCTGCCGGAGCTTCTGCAGGTGCTGGAGCGCACGGCGCCCGTGGCTCGGCCACGGACTCCCAGGGGGTTGCGGTGACGGACACTCGGGGGCAGCAGCCCCCCTATCAGGGCTACAACGGCGCCCTGCCCGGCGAGCGCCCGGCGGCGCCCCCGGCGGGCGCCTACCACCCGCCGCGGGCCTACGACGGCCCGCAGGGCGGCGGCCCCACCCAGGGCGGCCAGTCCGGCGCGGTGCGGCGGCCCCGGACGGGCGCGCGGACGACCCCGCGCACCCGCAAGGCGCGGCTGCGGGTGGCGAAGGCCGACCCGTGGTCGGTGATGAAGGTGAGCTTCCTGCTCTCCATCGCCCTGGGCATCTGCACGGTCGTCGCGGCGGCCGTGCTGTGGATGGTCATGGACGCCATGGGCGTCTTCTCGACGGTCGGCGGGACGATCAGCGAGGCGACGGGCTCGAACGAGTCCAACGGCTTCGACCTGCAGTCGTTCCTGTCGCTGCCCCGGGTCCTGATGTTCACCTCGGTGATCGCGGTGATCGACGTGGTCCTGATGACCGCCCTGGCGACCCTCGGCGCGTTCATCTACAACCTGTCCGCCGGCTTCGTCGGCGGCGTCGAGCTGACGCTGGCCGAGGACGAGTAGACCGCGAGGGGGCCGGCACCGGAACCGATTTTGGGACTGGCCCCCACGTGCGCTAATGTTCAGGAGTCAGCGCGGCGGGAAACAAACCGCAAAGCGCGGCGGGGCTATAGCTCAGTTGGTTAGAGCGCATCCCTGATAAGGATGAGGCCACAGGTTCAAATCCTGTTAGCCCCACAGAAGTGATCGACCCGGACGGTTCCACCGTCCGGGTCGATCTCGTTGTGTGAGGTTTGGCGCCCGCACAGGTCACCGATCGGTATCGGTCGATGTGTAGAGTGGGCGTCAGGAAGACTCCTACGTCAACGAAAGACGAGGTCGCGCGGTGAAGAAGCTGCTCCTGGTCGCACTGGCCGCCATCGGCGGGCTCCTCGTGTACCGCCAGATCCAGGCGGATCGCGCCGAGCAGGACCTGTGGACGGAGGCGACCGACTCCGTGCCGTCCGGTTCCGGTGTCTGAGGCCCCACCCATCTGAAACCGAGAGATCCCGGTCGCGCCACGCGCGGCCGGGATCTCGGCGTTTCCGGGTCCCGCCTCCACCCGCTGTTCCAGGGCCGTGACACAAAGTCCTTGAATTCGCCTGAGCAAATGACTAGCTTGCACTGGCAAAGTTGAGTGCTCGCGAACAAGGACGACCGGGGGGACACCGTGACCACAGGACGACGAAGGGCCGCGGCGGGAGGCGCGCTGGCAGGCGTACTCGCGCTGCTGCTCGGCCCGGCACCGCAGGCGGCGGCCGAGGACGGCACCGAGGCCGCCCCCGGCGGCGCCCTGGTGATGGTCCTCGACTCCTCCGGCTCCATGGCCGACCCGGTGAGCGGCACGGGGGCCGGCGGGCGTACGAGGATGGCGGCGGCCCGCGACGCCATCGGCACCGTCGTGGACGGCCTCCCCGACGGCCACCCGACCGGACTGCGCGTCTACGGCGCCGACCAGGCGAGCGGCTGCGACGACACCCGCCTCGCCCGGCCCGTCGCCCCGCTCGACCGGGCCGGGCTCAAGGCCGCCGTCGCCGCGCTCACGCCCAAGGGCGACACCCCCATCGGGCTCTCCCTCCGCAAGGCCGCCGAGGACCTGCCGAAGCCCGCCGGCGGCGCCCTCGCCACCCGCACGATCCTCCTGGTCTCCGACGGCGAGGACACCTGCGGCACCCCCAAGCCCTGCGAGGTCGCCGCCGACCTCGCCCGCCAGGGCGTCGGCCTGCGCATCGACACCGTCGGCTTCCAGGTCGCCGGCCGGGCCCGCGAGGACCTGGAGTGCGTCGCCGAGGCCGGCAACGGCCGCTACTACGACGCCCCGGACGCCGACGCCCTCGCCCGCCAGCTCCAGCGCGCCGCCCGGCTCTCCGCCGACGGCTACCGGCTCGACGGCACGCCCGTCCGGGGCACCCCCGGCCGCTCCGGCGCGCCCGACCTCGCCCCCGGGCAGTACCTCGACACCATCGGGCCCGGCGAGAAGCGCTACTACGCCACCACCCTCGACGCCGACTCCAACGCCCACTTCGCCGCCACCGCCGTCCCGCAGCCGGGCGCCGCTGTCGACACCGTCGACAAGCTGACCACCAGCCTCGTCTGGCTCTCCTCCACCGGCGACGAGGGCAGCTGCGAGACCCGCGGCGAGATCTTCCACCAGGACGAGGGCGCGGTCCCGCTTACCTCCTCCGTCGCCCGCGTCCCCACCCAGACCCGCTACTCCGCCTGCGACCGGCCCGGCCGCTTCTGGCTGACCGTCGAGCGCACCAGCAAGCCCGGCTCGGACGCCGCACGCTGGCCGCTGGAGCTGCTCCTCCGCGTCGAGAAGCCGCTGCCCGCCGGGACCGTACCGGCCCAGTCGGAGCCCGAGTACGGCGCCGGCGGACCCGAGGCCGCCGTGCCCGCCGGAGAGCCGCGGGAGGTCCGCGGCGGCACCGGCTTCAACGACGCCACGGAACTCTCCACCGGGGCCTGGCGCGACCGCCTGCTGCCCGCCCAGACCCGCTGGTACAAGGTGCCCGTCGGCTGGGGCCAGCAGCTGCGCTACGACGTCGAGTTCGGCAACGTACCGGCCGCCGGCGGCATGACGGGACCGGCCCGCTCCTACGTCGCCACCGAGGTCTACACCCCCGCCCGGCAGCCGGTCGGCACCGGCACCGGCGTCTTCGACTCACGGACCGTCTACACCGGGGAGCCGGCCGAGCTGCGCATGGGCACGGTCCCGGTCGCCTGGACCAACCGCTACGAGCCGAACCAGAACGTCACCGCCGTCCACCTCCCCGGCGGCCACTACATCGCCGTCACCCTCGGCGCCGACGCCGCCCGGATCCCCGGCGACCCCGAGATCGGCTTCGTCCTGCGCGTCAGCGTCCTGGGCCAGGAGAAGGCCGGACCCGAGCACCACGCGCGCGTGGCGGACCCCAAGGCCCCCGCGGAGCCGGGTGAATCCGCCCCCGGTGCGGACACCGGAGGCACGAGCGGGGCAGGATGGTCCGGCACGACGGCCCTGGCGGCCGGCGGCGGGGCGCTCCTCCTGCTCACGGGGGTCCTCCTCGGCGTCCGGCGGGCACGGGGCAGGGCGCGGTGACGGACACGACGAGGAGAAGCGCGTGAGCACGCAGGCGGGGGCCACGGCCGGGGACGGGACCGGACGCCGGGGGAGGAGCGCGGCCAGGACACGGAAGGCGGCGGCGCTCCTCACGGCCGCCGCCGCGGTGGGCACGCTCACCGCGCTGCCCGCGTGGGCGGCCGAGGAGGCTCCCCTGCCCGCGTACGCCTTCGACCCCTCGGGGCAGCGGATCCAGGGTGCCGCCTCCAGCGCCGACGCCGTCGCCCTGGAGCCCGGCAAGACCTACCGGGACACCCTCAGGAAGGACGGGAAGGTCTACTACCGGCTCAACCTGGACACGACGAAGAACTCGTACGTCTCCGCCGTCGCCGTCCCCAAGCCGGGCGGCAAGGCCGAGTACGGCGACGGCTTCCGGATCACGATCCAGGACGGCTCCGGCAGCGACTGCGGCTACCAGGAGGTGAACTTCGCCACCGGCGACCACGTCCGGCCGCTGACCGGCTACGCCCGCCGGATCGTCCACCCGGACGAGAACTACTGCCAGGACGCCGGCACGTACTACGTGCTCGTCGAGCGCGAGTCGGACGCCACCTCCACCCCGGACGACTGGGAGCTGGAGCTCCAGCACGTCACCGAGCCGCTGCTGCGCAAGATCGGCCCGGACAAGCTGCCCGAGTCGTGGCCCTCCGGGACGCCCGCGCCGCCCGTCGGCAAGCCCGAGGTCCGGGAGGGCGGGGCCGGTTTCCACACCGCCGTCTCGCTGAAGGAAGGCGAGTGGCGGGCGAACATCCGGCCGGGCCAGACGCTCTTCTGGCGGGTGCCGGTCGACTGGGGCCAGCAGATCTTCGCCACCGCCGAGCTGGGCAGCAGCAACGCGGGCGACGAGCTGGTGAGCAACGCGCTCGCGCTCGGCCTCGACAACCCGGCGCGCGGTTTCGTCGACCTCCAGACCGCCAGCTACAACGGCAAGCAGACCACCGTGGCCCTCGTCCCGCGGCGGCCGGTCGCCCACGACAACCGCTCCTCGTTCGAGACCGCCACGAGCGCCATGGGGCTCGCCGGCTGGTACTACCTCACCGCCACGCTCAGCCCCGAGATCGCCGAGGAGTACGGCGACACGGCCCTGCCGCTGATCCTGCGGGTCAACGTCGGGGGCGAGAAGAAGCCCGCGCCCGACTACGACGCGGACCCGGGCATCTTCCAGGTGACGGACGGGGACCGGGCCGCGGCGGCGAGCGGCGCGAGCGGGGCAGCGGCGGCCGACGGCAACACCCTGATGGTCGCCCTCGCCGCGGGCGGCATCGGCCTCGGCACCGTCCTGCTCGTCGGCCTGGGCGCGTGGACCCTGCTGGCCCGCCGGACGGCCCGTTCCTAGGCGCTCTCAGACCTGGGTCAGCGCCCAGAAGCCGACCGCCAGCGACACCAGCGCGAGCAGCAGCACCGGGACCGCCACCTTCGGGGGCGGTCCCGGACGTCGTTCGGGTGCCTCCAGCCGCCGATCGGGAACCTGAACGGTCTGAGCGGTGTATGGATTCGTAGAGGCGTGCGACTGCGGCTGTGTGTGCGGCTGCAGCTGCGGCTGTGTCTGCGGCACAGCGGGACCGAAGGGGGGTACGGGATGGGCGACCGGCGGGGGCAGGTGGAAGCTGCCCGTCTCCGAGGGCCCGGGCACCGGCTGCCGGTACGGGTTCTGCCGCTGCTGCTCGTACGGATCCCGGTTCGGCTCCTGGTACGTCTGCGGGGCCTGCGCGGCGGCCGGGACCGGTGGCGCCGGCGGGGTCTGCGGGACCTGCGCGGCGGCCGGGACCGGTGGCGCCGGCGGGGTCTGCGGGGCCTGCGCGGCGGCCGGGACCGGTGGCGCCGGCGGAGTGTCCTGGACGGGGCGGGCGACCGGGCCCTCCGGGCCGAAACCGGCGGGCAGCGGGCCGAGCTGGTCGAAGATCTCGACCGGCTCCTCCCCGCCCTCCGGCTCGGGCAGCATCTCCGCCGCCGCGTTCAGCGCCTTCCGCGCGCCCGTGGCCGTCCGGAAGCGGGCCTGCGGATCGGGCTGCAGCAGCCCGGCCAGGACCTGCCACAGCGGCTCGGGGACGCTCGCGGGCGCCGGCGGGGTGCCGTGCGTCAGGAAGTGCTCCATGAGGGCCTGCGAGTCCGGCCGGGTGCCGTGCAGCAGATACAGCGCGACCAGCCCGACCGCGTACAGGTCCGCCGTGAAGTCGGGCTCGGCTCCGAGGAGTTGCTCGGGCGCGAAGTAACCGGGCGTGCCCACCACGTAGTTGGTCTCGGTGAGCCGGGGTTCGCCCTTGCGCATCGAGATGCCGAAGTCCGACAGCCGCAGATGCGGCCGGCCCGTACCGGTCGCCTCCATCAGGATGTTGGCCGGCTTGATGTCCCGGTGCACGACCCCCTCCGCGTGCACCGTCGCCAGCCCCGACAGCAGCTGGTCGAGGAGCGTGCAGACATAGCGGGGCGGCAGCGGCCCGTAGTCGCCGATGACATGGGCGAGCGAGCCGCCGGCGACCAGGTCCATCGTGAAGAGGACCTGGTCGTCGTCGGCGGCCCAGCTGGCCGGGGCCAGCACGTGCGGATGGTCGATCCGCAGCGCCTGCTCGCGGACGAAGCGGAGCAGCGTGTGCGCGTCGCTCTGCTGGAGCACCTTGGCCGCCACATAGCGGCGCCGCCGGTGGTCCCAGGCGCGCCAGACCGCGCCGGCCCCGCCCCGCCCGATCGGATCGATCAGCTCGTACCTGCCGGCGAAGACCTCACCCATCGCGCTGCGCCCGCTCCCCGTTCGTCGTCCGTCGTCAGTCGTGCGTGCTGCGTCAGTTCTGGTGCGACTCGTAGTGGGCCACCGCGTCGGCGGTGCGCCCGGCGCCGTACACCCGGAGGAACTCTGCCAGCTCCGGGTGGTGCGGGGCGAGGGAGTCGGCGGCGTCGATGATGTCGCCGGCGGCGGCCACGGAGCGCAACAGCGACTGGATCTCGCGGACCACGCGGCGCACGGTCGGGGCGCCGGATCCGTTGGCGGTCTGGCCGCTGGTGCCGGTCAGGACGGAGCCGCCCTGGGACTTCTTGATCTCGTCCATGCGGTCGGTGGCCTCGGCGGCGCTGACGCTGCCGTCGGCGACCTGCACGGCGAGCTCCTGGAGGGCCTGGACGCGCTGGACCACGGCCGGGTTGCCGATCTTGGCGCGCTGGCCGCTCATGAGCTGGGACAGCATGGGCGCGGACAGCCCGAGCACCCCGGCCAGCCTGGCCTGGTTGAGCCCGAGATCGTCGATCAGCCGACGGAAGAGCGCCCCCAGCGGCTCCCCGTACCAACTGCGCTGAAGCTCTCTGGCTCTTGCCGTGGCTTCCTGCTGCGCTGCGTCCATCAGTTCTCCCCATCCCTGCGGTTCGCCACTGCGAACCTCGGTCAGCATCTTACGGAGCGTGGTCGTTCATCGGGAGACCCCACCTTTTGCCCGGGACAGGGGGAGAACCGGTACGCTGTCCTCGTTCCGGGGCCTTAGCTCAGTTGGTAGAGCGCTGTCTTTGCATGGCAGATGTCAGGGGTTCGACTCCCCTAGGCTCCACCCGTGAAATGCCCTCTGGACTGCGGAAACGTGGTTCAGAGGGCATTTTTGGTGTGCCGGGCGCGGGCCGCGCGGCGCCTCGACGGCCCGCCCACGACGCTGCGGCGGCCAAGCGGACGGAGCCCTCCGCGATGGTCAGGACGACACCGACGAGGCCGCCCTCCACGCGCCGCGGTAAAGGTTCGAAAGCCCCGGGGCGACCCCGTACGCTGTTCCACCCTGACGGGGGGAGGCAGGCCAGCATGCACACCATCATCATCGTGCCACCGTTGTCCGAAGGGCCGAACGAGCACCTCAAGATCGCTCCCGGTGAGCGGATCGTCTTCGGCCGGCAGGCGCCGGCGGACAACCTCGTTCTCGCGCACGACGGGGTGTCCCGGTACGCCGGTGAGATCACCGCGCAGGGCGTCTTCTGGACCCTCAGCAACCACAGTGCCGACCAGACCTACGTCGTGGAGAACCCGGAGGGAGCCGGGGAGCACGTCAAGGTCGCCCCCGGGCGCCTCGACGCGCCCGTCCCGTTCGAGTTCTCCCGGGTGATCCTGCCGGCCGCGGGCGATCTGCTCAGCTTCGACGTGTGGGCTCCGCGGCATTCGTACGGCAGCCGGCGCGGCGCTCCCGGGGCCCTGGTCACCGCTCCCGCCTTCAGTCTCGACCGCAGCACGCGCTACTTCGCCGTGCTGGCCGCCCTGTGCGAGCCGCGGTTGCGTGGCGCACCGCACGCGCCGCTGCCGACGATCGACCAGGTGGTGGAGCGCCTGCGGCCGACCTGGCCCGCGGCCGGCCGGTCGTCCGTCTCGTGGAACATCGACTACCTCGCCGTCAAGCTCCGCCTGCGGCCCGACCCGGACACCGCGCCGGAAGGGCGGCGCGCCCACGGCAAGAAGGAGTCGCTCGTCTCGCTCGCCCTGCGCTTCGACCTCGTGCGCGAGGACGATCTGCTCGTCCTCGCGCACGACCGGGCCGAGGCGGGGCGATGACCGGGCCGGAGCCCGTGGTCGCCGTGCCGGAGGGGTACCGCGTCGGCGCCTGGGAGGTCGGCGCGCCGCTCGCGTCCGGCGCCTTCGCCACCGTCTACGCCGCCCGCAGGGCGCACGGGCACCCGGCCCGGGAGGGCTCCGTCGAACTGCCCGAACGCGCCGCGCTGAAGTTCCTCCCCACCGGGACACGTACACCTCGCCAGTTGCGGTATCTGGAGGAGCTCACCCAGCAGGAGATCGAGTTACTCAGCCGATTACGCTCGCCCCGGCTCATCCGCATGTACGAGGTGCTGAACGTCGACGACCCCCGGCGGCCCGGCCTCGACGGCGTCACCGTCCTCGTCCTGGAGCAGGCCGCGTCCTCGCTCGAGGACCTCCTGGCCCGCACCCCCGTCCCCCCGTCCGGGCACACCGTCCTCACCCAGGTCTGCGAGGGCCTGCACCAGCTGCACGACGCCGGCTGGGTCCACGGGGACCTCAAGGCCGCCAACGTCCTCCTCATGGACGACGGCTCGGCCCGCCTCGCCGACTTCAACACGGCCGCCGAGATGCAGGGCACGCACGCGTACACCCACGCGTTCGTCACCCCCGACTACACGGCCCCCGAACTGCTCTGGCCGGAGGTCGACGAACGCGGCACCCGCATCCGTCCCACGGCCGACACCTGGGCCTTCGGAGTCCTCGCCCACCTCGTCCTGACCGGCACCCACCCCCTGCCCGGCAACACCCCCCAAGCCCGCTCCGAAGCGGCGATCCGCTACGCCCGCGGCAGCGAGGAACTGCGTCTCTCCCCCGCGCTGCGCCCCGACTGGCGGGACATCATCACCGACTGCCTGGCCCGTACGCACGAAGCGCGCGCCGCTCACGACAGCTCCTCGCTCCTGCGCCGCGTCGAGCAGGCCGCGGGCGGCGCTCCGGCCCGACGGCCTCGGCGCCGGGCCCGCTTCTCGCGCCGCCACCCCGTCCTGACGGCGCTCGCCGCCACGGTGCTCCTGACGGCCGTGGTCCTAGCGGGCGCGGTGTACGCGTACGTCAACGACGACGACGGCGCCCCGGTCTACCAGGCACTGGATCCGGCGTCGGCGTTCCCCACCGGGCCGGACGGCGAGGTGGTCTACGGCTACCACCGCTGCCCGAGCGACTCCGTCTGCTTCTTCAGCGAGCACAACGGCAACGGAGAGATGTGCAGCTGGAAGGAGGCCGACAGCGACTGGCTCGCCGGCGAGCGCACCTGTGCGTGGGCCCGCGACCGCCCCGTCCGCTCCGCCTTCAACAACATCGCCGACGCCCGCCGGCTCCACGACGTCGAGTTCTTCCGGGGCCCGGACTTCAGCCCCACCGGAAAGGACCGGCGCCGCATGGCCCAGCGCACCGGCTGCAACGCCGTCAACAGCATGGGCAACCTGGCGGGCACCTACGCGCCCCGCTCCCACCGGCTCGTCGACAGCTGCTCGTCCAGGAACGTGGTGTGGACGATCCTGTCGATCTTCTCGTGACCCCCCCGCACCACCGACGGCGTCGCCGGGACAGGAGGTGTCCCGGCGACGCCGGTGGAAAGCGGCCCGTGACTCAGACCGGGTGCGCGACTACCACTTGGAGTGCCAGTACAGGGCCGAGCGGGTCATCTCCAGCGGGGCGTCGCCCTGGCGCCAGCCCGTCGCCGCCTTGGGCAGGTTGCGCCACTTGAGCGTCAGCGTCTTGTTGCGCGTGGTCCGCAGGCCGGAGTGGTCCTTGGCCCCCGGGAGGTTCTTGTAGCGGACCCAGTGCTTCACGCCGCCGGCGGTCGCGGTGTCCTCGCCGACGGCCTCGTCGGAGTCGCTCGCGATGGCCGTCCAGTCCGTTCCCTGCGCCGACTGCGGGTTTTTCTGCAGCTGCTTGAGGAAGCCGGACTTCTTCCGCATCTGCGCGCAGGCCGTGTACAGGCACAGGGACGAGTTCGTGCCCTCGTGCGGCGTCCCCAGCGTCACGACGTCCTCGACGAAGAGCTTGCTCGGGTAGCCCCGCTTCTTCTTCGCGACACCCGACAGCGCCTCCCGGATGACCAGGCCGCCCATGGAGTGGCCGACGAGGTCGACCGACCTCCCCTTGGAGGTGTACTCCGAGTAGATCTTGTTGGCGAGCGCCTTGCCGAGCTTCTCGATGCTGTCGTTGGCGCCCGCCTTGGCGATGCGGAGATCGCAGTTCTTGTCCTTCTTGTAGAACGCGACGCTCCGCACCTTGCCCTTCCAGTAATGCTCCTTGAACTCCTTCTTGAGGTTGTTCCAGCCGCTCTTGCAGTCGAACGACGCCTCGCCGAGCCAGTCGATGCCGTGGACCAGGAGCACGTCCTCGGTCTTGCTGTCGTTCCGCTTCGGCGTCTTCGCCGCCTCCGCCGGCGCCACCGCGCCCAGCATGACGGCGGCCAGCGTCAGCCCCGTCACCACCAGTCCCGTCTCCCGCTGACGCATCCGCATCCGTCTACCCCCATGTCCCGATGACCGGAGCCGGTCCTCTGTGCCGGCCCACTCGAAAGCTAGTCAGCCGGTGACGGACATGGAGCCTGCAACTATCCAGGTTGCGGGCGGGAGTTGACGGACCGTGTCCCTCACCGCGACCGGCGGGGGACGGTGAGGGCGGGCGTCAGCGGAGGGTGAGGGAGGTCTCGGCCATGACGTGGGTGAGCTTCTCGGGGTTGCGGACGTAGTACAGGCCCTTGACCAGGCCGGCCTCGACGCGCAGCGCCATGACCCCGTCCAGCTCGCCGTCGAGGTGCACGGCGAGGGCCGGGGCGCCGTTGACGACGGTGAGCTCGGTGGTGACGGTCGCCTCGGCCTTGAGGGAGCCGCCGAGGTAGAAGCGGGTCACCTTGTCGGCGCCGACGACCGGGCGGAGCGCGGCCTTCTTGATGCCGCCGCCGTCGCTGACGAGGACGACGTCGGGGGCGAGCAGGTCCAGGAAGTCCTGCGGGTCGCGGGTCTCGAGGGCCCGCCGGAAGGAGTCCACGGCCGCCCGCGCCTCCCGCGCGGAGACCGTGGTGCGGGGGCGGCGGGCGTCGACGTGCTTGCGGGCGCGGTGCGCGATCTGGCGGACGGCGGCCGGGGTCTTGTCGACGGCCGCCGCGATCTCGTCGTACCCCACGTCGAACACCTCGCGGAGGACGAAGACGGCCCGCTCGGTCGGGGTGAGGGTCTCCAGGACCAGCATCATCGCCATCGACACGGACTCGGTGAGCTCGACGTCCTCGGCCACGTCCGGCGCCGTGAGCAGCGGCTCGGGCAGCCACTGGCCGACGTACGCCTCCCGGCGGCGCTGCACCGTGCGGAGCCGGTTGAGCGCCTGCCGGGTGGTGATGCGGACGAGGTACGCCCGCTGGTCGCGGACCTGCTCCAGGTCGACGCCGGTCCAGCGGAGCCAGGTCTCCTGGAGGACGTCCTCGGCGTCGGCGGCCGAGCCGAGCATCTCGTAGGCCACCGTGAAGAGCAGGTTCCGGTGGGCGACGAAGGTCTCGGTCGCCGGGTCCGTGTCGTGCGTGCCGGTCATGCTGCGGTCTTCTCCCCGTCGTCGGTGTGCGCGGTCCCGCCGGGTCAGGCCACGCGCTCCGGGGCGTCCGTGGTGCGGACCGCGCGCTCCCGGAGCAGCTGCGGCCGGTGCTTGCCGTCCTTGGGCCAGGAGTGCGCACCGGGCTTGTGGGCCTCTTCCGTCAGGTGCTTGACGCTGAGCGTGCAGGCGATCTCCTTGAGCTTCGCCCCCGCACGCCCGCTGACGTAGATTGCCATCGCCCGGTCGTCCTTGTGTGCGATCTGGAAGATCGCGGTGCGACGCCCGAAGCTGAGGCACATCGCGTTGAACGCCATGTCCACGGGCTCGGGCCGGGCGCCCGCGATCCGGGCCAGCACCGTGTCGGCGGCGTGCGCGCCGAGGCAGCCGGCGACGTAGGCGCTCATCCGGAACGGCAGGTCCGAGGGGGCCGAGCAGTCCCCGGCCGCGACGATCCGCTCGTCGTCCACGCTGGTGAGGGTCTCGTCGGTGAGCAGCCGTCCGGTGGCGTCGGTGGTCAGTCCGCTGCGCGCGGCCAGGTCGGGGACGCCGAAGCCGGCGGTCCAGACGGCGAGCCCGCCGGTCACCGTGCGGCCGTCGGCGAGGCGGACGGTGTCCGCGGTCACCTCGGTGACCTTGGTGCCTGGGCCGTCGAGCACGGTGACTCCGAGGGCGGCGAACCGCCGGGCGGCCGAGCGCCGTGCCCGGGGGTGCAGATAGGGGCCGAGGACCCCGCCGCAGACCAGCGTCACCGGGCGGCCGCCCTCGGCGATTTCGGCGGCGGTCTCGATGCCGACCGGGCCGCCGCCGACGACGGTGACCGGGACGCCGGCGGGCAGCGCCGCGACGGCGGTCCGCAGCCGCTCGGCCGCCTCCAGTTCGGCGACCTGGTGGGCGTGTTCGGCGACGCCGGGCACGGCGGGCCGGGCGACCGTGCTGCCGACCGCGTAGATCAGGTGGTCGTAGCGGACCGTGGCGCCCGACTCCAGGGTGACCACGCGCGCGTGGGCGTCGATCCGGGCCACCGAGTCGACCACGAGCCGGACGCGCTCGGCCAGGACCTCCTCGTACCGGACGACCGCGGAGTGGCTGCCGCCGACCAGCTGGTGGAGGCGGAGCCGGGGGACGAACGAGGGACGGGGGTTGATCACCGTCACGGTCACGTCGTCGCGCCGGGTGAGTCGGTTGGCCGCCATGACACCGGCGTACCCGCCGCCGATCACGACCACTTCGGTGTTCCCGCCCATGATGCCTCCTCCGTCTGCCCCGTCTTCAGGGGTTCGACCTCAAGACACCGAGGGGTCGTCGCCTGTGACGCGGGTGTGACGTGGATCACCAGTGGGGGGTGGGGAACGGGGCTTGGGCCGGACGGGTGGTGTTCATCGGAAGAACTGCGCGGGTGCGGCGTCGCTCCGCCGAATCCGGGGCCCGGTACAGATCATGAGGAAGGTATGAAAAGCGCGCAACCCGAAATGAACCATCCGGGAAGCGCGCATACCGCCCTCGTCTCCGTACGACCCCGGAGAACACCGCAGACACGAAAGTGAGGGGCCATGGCCACCGCCAAGGTCAAGCAGTTCTGGACCGCCTTCATCTCCGTCCTCTTCGCCCTGCTCGCCTCCGTCGGCCTGGCGGCCCCCGCCGCCGCCCGGGGCCAGGCCCCCGTGACCCAGCCCGAGGAGCCGGCCGCCCCCGCCGCCCCGGCCACCGCCGCGGAGCGCACCGCGACCGTCGTGACACAGCGGCAGGCGGAGCCGTGGGCACCCGTCCGGCAGGGCTCGCTGCCGCCCACCATCAAGCAGCGGATCGGCGCCGAGGCGCACGGCTCCTCGCCCTCCGTCCGGCAGCTGCGCGCCGCCACGCCGCTCGCGAGCGACCCGGCCGCGCTGACCGAGCTGGCGCTCGCGACGGCCGCCTAGGGTGCGGGGAGAGCACGCTTCCCTCCCGGCACCCCGGCCCGCGCCGAACAGCCGGAACGGCCGGAACCGATGGAACCGCCAGACCCGATGGAACAGCCGGAACAGCTTGAACCGGTGGAACCGCCAGACCCGATGGAACAGCCGGAACAGCTTGAACCGATGGAACCGCCAGACCCGATGGAACAGCCAGACCCGATGGAACAGCCGGAACAGACTGTACGGTCGAAGCGGCTCCAGGTCAGCGGCGCTCGTCGGGCTCCGTGGACTCGGTCTCCGTCTCCGCCTCGATCCCGGACACGGTCCCGGTCTCGACGTCCACGTCGCTCCCGGACTCCGTGACCACACTCCTGCCGGCCTCGTCCTCCGCGCCCGTGTAGACCTCCGACGCGGACGGCATGCCCGAGCCCTCGTCCACCTCCGTGGGAGCCGGCGGCTCGACCAGCCAGTCGGGGTTGGCCTGCCTGTCCCACCACTTCCAGGCGACGATCGCGCCGCCGACCAGCACGCCGAGCACGGCGAGCCCCTTGACCAGACGCCCGGCCCTGGCCCGGCGCTCATGCTTCCTCACGATCTTCCGGATGTCGTCCGGCGTCACCTGACCGCGTAGCGCGGCCCAGGCGGCAGTGGAACGCGCCCCGGCCTCCTCCAGCACGGGACCGGTCGCGGCGACCGCGTGTTCGACACGCGGGACGGTGTAGTCGGTCACCTGATGGGCGACCGAGCGGGTCCGGGCAGCGGCGCGATGCGCGGCCTCGTCGACCCGCGGCGGCACGTGCGGCGCCACATGCGCCGCGTACTGCACACGCGCCTGCGCGCGCGCCTGCCGAGCGGCACTCGACACCTTGGGTGCGATCCGCACCCGCGCCTCGTGCGCATAGCGCGCGGCCTGGTCCTTGGCCGTGCCGGCGTACGGCGCCACCACGTCCGCGGCGTGCAGGACGCTTTCCTTCGCCGAATCCGTAGCGGTGCGCACGCTGTCCATGCGAGTCACGGGTTCCTCCTCCTCGGTGGCGAGCGATGTCGGTATTTCGCCTTTCCATCCTTTTCGGCATCATGCCTGCCGGAGCGACGTCCGGCATGCGGGGCGGGCATCCGGGGCATGCGAGGCATGTGAGGCATGCGGGCGGCCGGGCCGGGGCATGCGAGGATCGACTCGCCAGAGCCGCCGGAGCGTGAGGCGATCCGTTCCGCGGCGTGACGCACGATCAGGGAGGGGCGGACCGTGGCGATGCCGTACGCGATCCTCAAGACCAGCGCGGGCGACATCGAGGTGCGCCTGCTGCCGTTCCACGCGCCGAAGACGGTGCGCAACTTCGTCGAGCTCGCCTCGGGCGAGCGCGAGTGGACGCACCCGGGCACCGGCCGGGTCTCCTCGGACCCCCTCTACGACGGCACGGTCTTCCACCGCGTCATCGGCGACTTCATGATCCAGGGCGGCGATCCGCTGGGCACCGGCACCGGCGGCCCCGGGTACGAGTTCGCGGACGAGTTCCACCCCGAGCTGTGGTTCGACCGGCCGTACCTGCTGGCGATGGCCAACGCGGGGCCGGGCACCAACGGCTCGCAGTTCTTCATCACGGTGGGCCCGGCGACCTGGCTGAACCGCAAGCACACCATCTTCGGCGAGGTCGTGGACCCGAAGAGCCGGGCCGTCGTGGACGCCATCGCGGCGGTCCCGACCGACCCGCAGACGCAGCGGCCGCTGCAGGACGTGGTGGTCGAGTCCGTGGTGATCGAGCAGCGCTGACCGGGAAGGACGGGACCCCGCTCATGGACGCGCAGGCCGGACTCCAGCCCTGCTACCGGCACCCGGGCACCGAGACGGGCATCCGCTGCACCCGCTGCGAGAAGCCCATCTGCCCCCAGTGCATGATCCCGGCCTCGGTCGGCTTCCAGTGTCCCGACTGCGTCCGCGGCGGCTCGGGGACCGGGCACGCGGCGGGCGCGAACCAGCCGCGGACGCTGGCCGGCGGCCGGGTCAGGACGGACGACCGGCTGGTCACCAAGGTCCTCATCGGGATCTGCCTGGCCGTGTACCTCCCGGTGCTGGTCGTCGGCGACCGGTTCGTGGACGAGCTCGTGCTGATCGGCTACGCGTACAACCCGCTGCTCGGCGAGGTCGTGGGCGTCGCGGACGGCGAGTGGTACCGGCTCCTCACCGCCACGGTCCTGCACCAGGAGCCGTGGCACATCCTCTTCAACCTGCTCGGCCTGTGGGTGATCGGCGGGATCGTCGAGCCCGAGCTGGGCCGGTCCAGGTACGCGCTGCTGTGCCTGCTCTCCGGCCTGGCCGGCTCGGCCCTCGCCTATGTGGTCGCCGCGCCGAACCAGCCCTCGCTGGGGGCCTCGGGGATCGTCTACGGCCTGATCGGCGCGTGGGTGGTGCTGGCCCGCCGGCGCCGTCACGACATGCGGCCGGTGGTCCTCTTCGTGGCCCTGTCCCTGTTGATGACATTCACCCGTCCGGGGATCTCCTGGGAGGCCCACGTGGGGGGTCTGGTGGCCGGCCTGGTGCTGACGTACGTGCTCGTGCAGGCGCCGCGGGCCCGCCGGGAGCTGATCCAGTACGGCGCCTGTGGACTGCTGCTGTTGATCGAGGCGGGCGTCGTGATGGCCCGCACGATGGCGCTCACCTGAGCGCTGGGGGCTGTGGACGAGCTGGGGAGAGGAGCTTTCCCCAGAGTTATCCACAGTGTGCGGCGGGTTCTCCCCACCGTCCTGGGTGTGACGGAGCCCCCTGCCTCTGACCTGGGATTTCTCCCGGGAGGTAGGGGGCTTCAGTCTGCTTCTGAGGGGATCCCCGCGGTCATACCGGCGTCAACCCGGTGCGAGTTATCCACAGATCTTCGTAAGTTATCCAGTGCTGTGCACAACGCTGTGGATAAACTCTGGGGTGAGCTTGACGGCGGACCTGCGAACCCGCTAGGCGCCGCTAAGAGGCTCACTTCCACTGCGTGGAGACACCGAACCCGGCGGCGATGAAACCGAAGCCGACCACGATGTTCCAGTTCCGGATCGACTCGATCGGAAGCGAACCGTCGGTGACGTAGAAGACCACGATCCACACCAGACCGATGGCGAACAGCGCCAGCATCACCGGAGCGACCCAGCTGCGGTTCGTCAGTTTGATGGTGGCGGCCTGCTTCGCCGGCGGCGGCGTGTAGTCGGCCTTCTTGCGGATCCGTGACTTCGGCACGAGGGACTCTCCTGTCGATGCGCTGCGTGACCGCGCAGGGAACTGTGGCTGTCGCCGGGATGTGACGTAGCAGGTCGACTGCGCCCCCCGGGCGTCCGTTAGCGTAGTGGTTCCGCGGCGCAGAAGGGGATCAGGGTACGTTGAGCAATTCCGCCGGCACTCCGCGCGACCCGCTCGCCGGGCCGGGCCGCACCACCAGGTGGCGCCCCGTCCGGCTGCTGACCCTTGCCGTCTTCGCCCTCGCCGGTCTGCTCTTCGTCACCAGCTTCAACACCGCCAAGGGCACCAACATCCGCACGGACGGCTCCCTCCTGAGGCTCTCCGACCTCATCGAGGAGCGCAGCCACAAGAACGCCGGACTCGACGAGACCACCGCCGCCCTGCGCGGCGAGGTCGACTCCCTGGCCGCCCGCGACGACGGCTCCACCGCCGCAGAGGACCGCCGGCTGAAGGCCCTGGAGACCTCCGCGGGCACCACCGAGATCTCCGGCCCCGGCCTCACCGTCACCCTCGACGACGCCCCGCCCGGCGCCCAGGCCGCCCCCGGCTACCCCGAGCCGCAGGCCAACGACCTGGTCATCCACCAGCAGGACCTCCAGGCCGTCGTCAACGCCCTCTGGGAGGGCGGCGCCGAAGGCATCCGCGTCATGGACCAGCGGCTCATCTCCACCAGCGCGGTCCGCTGCGTCGGCAACACCCTCATCCTCCAGGGCCGCGTCTACTCGCCGCCGTACAAGATCACCGCGGTCGGCGACCGGGGGAAGCTCGACAAGGCCCTCGCCGCCTCCCCGGCGCTCCAGAACTACCAGCTCTACGTGAAGGCGTACGGGCTCGGCTGGAAGGTCGACGACCACCAGGACGTCACCCTCCCCGGCTACACCGGCGCGGTCGACCTCCACTACGCCAGGCCGGCCGCCTGACCGGGTCGTCCACAGGCTTCGGACAGCTTCCCCACGACGGCGCCCGCGCCCCGTACTCTGGTGCCCGTAACGAACGGAAGGGGCGTCGGACGTCATGTACGGATGGATCTGGCGGCATCTGCCGGGCAACGCCTGGGTGAGGGCGCTGATCTCGGTCGTGCTGGTCCTCGCGGTCGTCTACGTGCTCTTCCAGTACGTGTTCCCCTGGGCGGAGCCTCTGCTTCCGTTCAACGATGTGACGGTGGACGGCCAGTGAGCGCGCGAATTCTCGTCGTCGACAACTACGACAGCTTCGTCTTCAACCTCGTGCAGTACCTCTACCAGCTCGGCGCCGAGTGCGAGGTGGTCCGCAACGACGAGGTGGAGCTGAGCCACGCCCAGGACGGCTTCGACGGCGTGCTGCTGTCGCCCGGCCCGGGCGCCCCCGAGCAGGCCGGCGTCTGCATCGACATGGTGCGGCACTGCGCCGCCACCGGCGTCCCGATCTTCGGCGTCTGTCTCGGCATGCAGTCGATGGCCGTCGCCTACGGCGGCGTCGTCGACCGCGCCCCCGAGCTGCTGCACGGCAAGACCTCGCCCGTCCTCCACGAGGGCAAGGGCGTCTTCACCGGCCTCCCCTCGCCGTTCACCGCCACCCGCTACCACTCGCTCGCCGCCGAGCCGGCCGACCTGCCGGCCGAGCTCGAAGTGACCGCGCGGACCGAGGACGGCATCATCATGGGCCTCCGCCACCGCGAACTGCCCGTCGAGGGAGTCCAGTTCCACCCCGAGTCGGTGCTCACCGAGCACGGCCACCTGATGCTCGCCAACTGGCTGGTGCAGTGCGGAGACAAGGGCGCGGTCGGCCGGTCCGCGGGGCTCGCGCCGGTGGTGGGCAAGGCCGTCGCGTGACCACGGGCTCGCCGTGGTTCCGGCCCACCGGGCAGCCAGGAGCCGAGCCGATACCCGAGGAGCAGGGGCCCCCGCAGCCGTACGAGCAGCAGGGCCCGTACGCGTATCCGTACCAGCCCGAGCCCTCGTACGAGACCGCGTACGGGAACCAGGCGCCGTACCCGTACGAGCCGCAGGCGTACGAGGTCCCGGAGACCCCCCGGGCCCCCGAAGCCCCGCAGGTCCCGCAGGAGACCTCCTACGAGCCCATACATGAGCCGTACGGGGCCGGCGAGACGCGGGAGCTGCCCCAGGTCGCCGAGGAGCCCCCGCGGCCCGTGGAGCCCCTTCCCGGGCCGGGACGGGCCGAGCGGCGCCGGGCCGCCGCCAAGCAGGGCCGCGGGAAGAGCCGCAGGGCCGCCGCACCGGCCCCCGCGGCCGACGGCGACCAGGGCGCGGACGCCCCCGCGCGGCCCCTCTCGCGGGTCGAGGCGCGCCGCGCCGCCCGCGAGGCCAAGGCGGCCAAGGACAGCGTCGGCGTCGTCGTCGGCGAGCTGTTCATCACCCTCGGCGTCGTCATGCTCCTCTTCGTCGCCTACCAGCTGTGGTGGACCAACGTCCTCGCCGGCCAGGAGACCAACCAGGCCAAGGAGCGGATCGAGGACACCTGGGCCAAGGGCGAGAGCAAGCCGGACGTCTTCGCCCCCGGCGAGGGCTTCGCCATCATGTACATCCCCAAGCTCGACGTCGTCGTCCCCGTCGCCGAGGGCATCAGCAAGCCCAAGGTCCTCGACAAGGGCATGGTCGGCCACTACGGCGAGGGCAAGCTGAAGACCGCCATGCCCTCCGACAAGCAGGGCAACTTCGCGGTCGCCGGCCACCGCAACACCCACGGCGAACCGTTCCGCTACATCAACCGCCTCAAGCCCGGCGACCCGATCGTGGTCGAGACGCAGGACGCCTACTACACCTACGCGATGGCGAGCATCCTGCCGCAGACCCCGCCGTCGAACATCGCCGTCATCGACCCGATCCCCAAGGGCTCCGGCTTCACCAAGCCCGGCCGGTACATCACGCTGACCACCTGCACGCCCGAGTTCACCAGCACCTACCGCATGATCGTGTGGGGAAAGCTGGTCGAGGAACGGCCGCGCAGCAAGGGAAAGCCGAGCGCGCTCGTAGGCTGAGACCCCAACACCTCCAGAAGGGACGAGGGCCGACCCAGTGTCACGCGCGCGCAACCGGATCGCCGGGCTCATCAGCGTCTTCGGCGAACTCCTCATCACAGCCGGCCTCGTGCTCGGACTCTTCGTCGTCTACTCGCTGTGGTGGACGAACGTCCTCGCCGACCGCGCCGCCGACAAGGAAGGCGCCCAGGTCCGCGGCGAATGGGCCGACCAGGGCCCCGGCGCCCTCGACACCAAGGGCGGCCTCGGCTTCCTCCACGTCCCCGCCTTCGGCGGCGACGAGATCCTGGTGAAGCGCGGCACCGAGAGCCCCATCCTCAACAACGGCGTCGCCGGCTACTACACCGAACCGGTCAAGTCGGCCCTCCCGCAGGACAAGGAGGGCAACTTCACCCTGGCCGCGCACCGCGACGGCCACGGCGCCAAGTTCCACAACATCCACAAGTTGAAGAACGGCGATCCGATCGTCTTCGAGTCCAAGGACACCTGGTACGTCTACAAGGTCTACAAGACCCTCCCGGAGACCACGAAGTACAACGTGGACGTCCTCCAGCCGGTCCCCGAGGAGTCCGGCAAGACCACGCCCGGCCGGTACATCACCCTCACCACCTGCACCCCCATGTACACCTCGGACTACCGCTACATCGTCTGGGGCGAACTGGCCCGCACCGAGAAGGTCGACGCGAACCGCACCCCGCCGGCCGAACTGCGCTGAGGCGGGCGCGAGCAGAAAGGGGAGAGCCCCGGAGTCCTGTGAAGGACTCCGGGGCTCTCCCCTCGTACCGACCGGCGGACCGGGGCTAGTCGAACCAGCCGCCGATGTTGCTCTCGCCGTTGTTGTTGTCGCCGCCGCCCTGCTGGTCGCCGCCACCGGGGTTGCCACCGCCGCCGCCGTCCACGGTGACCAGGGTGACCGTGTCGCCCTGCTTGACCATGGAACCCGCGGGCGGGTTCGACTGGAACACCCGGGCGTCGTCCTTGTCGACGCCGACCACGGTGACCGTGACGCCCTGGCCCTGGAGGTTGTCCCGGACCTCCTTGAGCGTCTTCCCGACGATGTCGGCCGGGATCTGGACCTGGGTCACCGCCGGGCCCTTGGAGACCTTCAGGACGATCGCGACGTCCAGCGGCTGGTTGCTGGGGCCGCCGGGGGTCTGCTCCAGGACCATGCCCTTGGGCTGGTCGTTGTCGACCTCCTCCTGCTTCACGTTGGTGAAGCCGAGGCCGTTCAGCTGCTGCAGCGCCAGGTTGATGTCACGGTTGCGGACGTCCGGCAGCTGCGTCAGCTTCTGCTTGGCGACCGTGAGGGTCACCTCGGAGTTCTTCTCGGCCTTGGTGCCGTTCTGCGGGTTCTGCCGCAGGACGGTGCCGGGGTCCTCCTCGGACTCCTCCTCCTCGACCTTGACCTTGAAGCCCTTGCCCTCCAGGGTCTCCCGGGCCCGCTCCAGCGACTGCTCCTGGACGTCCGGGACCTCGACGAGCGGCGCGCCCTCGGAGACCCACACCTGGATCGTGGCGTCGACGTCGATCTTGGCGGAGCCGTCGGCGGCCGGGTTCTGGCGGCAGATCGCGCCGGTGGGCTGCTCGCAGCGCTCGCTGCCCGCCTCCTGCACCTTCACCTGCGCGTTGACCGCGGACTTCTGCGCCTCGTCCATCTTCTGGCCGACGAGCTGCGGCACCGTCGTCTGCTGCGGGGTGTCGTTGGTGTTCATCAGGTACTGGGCGATGAAGATCGCGCCGACCAGGACCAGGACACCGCAGAGCGCCAGCAGGATCGTCGAGGCGTTCGACTTCTTCTGGCCGCCGCGGCGGCGGTCCGGACGGTCGTCGTAACCGTCGTACCCGCCATAGCCCCCGCCGTCCGGCGACACCGGCGGCATCATCGACGTCTGGCCGACCGGGTCGGCCTGGCGCAGCGCGGTGGTCGGCTGGTCCTCCGGCGGGTAGCCGTAGCCGTTGTACGCCGGGGCGCCGCCCATGCCCATCGCGGCGGCGGCCGCGACCGGCTGCCCGTCGAGGCACGCCTCGATGTCCGCGCGCATCTCGTCGGCGGACTGGTAGCGGTAGTCGGGGTCCTTGACCAGCGCCTTCAGGACGATGGCGTCCATCTCGGGCGTGATCTCGGCGTCGAAGTTACTCGGCGGCTGCGGCTCTTCCCGGACGTGCTGGTAGGCGACGGCCACGGGGGAGTCGCCGATGAACGGCGGCCGGACGGTGAGGAGTTCGTACAGCAGGCAGCCGGTGGAGTACAGGTCGGACCGGGCGTCGACCTGCTCGCCCTTGGCCTGCTCCGGGGAGAGGTACTGGGCGGTGCCGATGACCGCGGCGGTCTGCGTCATGGTCATGCCCGCGTCGCCCATCGCGCGCGCGATGCCGAAGTCCATGACCTTGACCTGGCCGGTGCGGGTCAGCATCACGTTGGCGGGCTTGATGTCGCGGTGCACGATGCCGGCGCGGTGCGAGTACTCCAGCGCCTGCAGGATGCCGACGGTCATCTCCAGCGTCCGCTCCGGCAGCAGCTTGCGGCCGGAGTGCAGCAGCTCGCGGAGGGTCGAGCCGTCGACGTACTCCATCACGATGTACGGGATGGAGACCCCGTCGACGTAGTCCTCGCCGGTGTCGTAGACGGCGACGATCGCCGGGTGGTTCAGGGAGGCGGCGGACTGTGCCTCGCGGCGGAACCGGGCCTGGAAGGACGGGTCACGGGCCAGGTCGGCCCGCAGCGTCTTCACGGCGACGGTGCGGCCGAGCCGGGTGTCCTGGGCGAGGTACACCTCGGCCATGCCACCGCGGCCGAGCACCGAGCCCAGCTCGTACCGGCCGCCGAGGCGACGCGGCTCTTCCATAGTTGATCCAGCCCTCTCCGTCTGTCCCGACCGCACCGTGGTCCGGCGGTGTGTGCTGTCCGCGCATACGGTACCGGCCCCGAAGAGCCGTACCGCGCGCGGAGGGCAGCTGATACCTGACCGGTACCTGGGGGGCACCGGCCCTTCGCAAGATCAGCCGCGGCTCTTCAGAACCGCCTTCATGACCGCCTTCGCGATCGGCGCGGCCAGGCCGCCACCGCTGATGTCCTCACGGCCGACGCCCTCGGCGTCCTCGACGATCACGGCGACCGCGACGGGGGAACCCTGGTCCGTCTTGGCGTACGAGATGAACCACGCGTACGGGCGCTTGGCGTTCTTCTCGCCGTGCTGCGCGGTACCGGTCTTGCCGCCGACCTTCACGCCGGACATGTTCAGGTCGGCCTTGCCGCCGGTGCCCTTGGCGACCACGTTCTCCATCATGGCCTGGAGCTTCTGCGCGTTCTCCGGGGAGACCGGCTGGCTCAGCTGCTCCGGCTCGTTCTGCTTGATGACGTCCAGGTTCGGCGCCCGCAGCTGGTCGATCATGTACGGCTTCATCAGCTTGCCGTCGTTCGCGATCGCCGCCGTGACCATCGCCATCTGGAGCGGGGTGGTCGCGGTGTTGAACTGGCCGATGGAGGAGAGCGCGTTGCCACCGCGGTCGGCCTTCTTGTCGTAGACCGAGGCGGCGGACCGGACGGGGGTGAACTGCTCGGCGTTGAAGCCGAACTTCTCCGCCATCTCGTTCATCTTCTCGACGCCGACGTCGTCACCGAGCTTGGCGAAGACCGAGTTGCAGGAGATCCGCAGCGCCTCGTTGAGGCTGGCGTTGGCGCAGCCGCCCGAGTGGTTCTTCATCGGGACGGTGGAGAGCGGGATCTTCCAGCCCTCGGGCGTCTCGGTCGCCGCGTCGATGTCCGTGACCTTGCCGGCCTCCAGGGCGGCGGCCGCGGTCACGACCTTGAAGACCGAGCCGGGGGGGTAGATCTCGCGCAGCGCGCGGTTCTGCATCGGCTTGGCCTTGGACTCGGTCAGCGCCACCCACGCCTTCTCGTCGTCGCTGCCCGCGATCGTGGAGGGGTCGTACGAGGGGGTGGACGCCAGCGCCAGAATCTTGCCGGTCGACGGCTCGATCGCGACCACGGCGCCGGTGTTCTTCCCCAGGCCCTCGAAGGCGGCCTTCTGGGCGGCGCCGTTGAGGGTGGTGACGACGTCGCCGCCGCGCTTCTTCTCGCCGGTGAACATCGACAGGGTGCGGTCGAAGAAGAGCCGGTCGTCGTTGCCGGTGAGGATGCCGTCCTCGATCTTCTCGATGAAGTTGGCGTCGTACACCTGCGAGGCGTACCCGGTGACCGGCGCCCACATGGGGCCGTTCACGTAGGTCCGCTTGTACTTGTAGTAGTTGCCGCCGGAGTCGACGGAGCCGGTGATCGGCTTGCCGTCGACGATGATGTTGCCGCGCTCGTTGGCGTACCGCTCGATGCGGACGCGGGTGTTCTTCGGGTGCGCGTTCAGCTCGTCGGCGCGCACGAACTGGAGCCAGTTGTCGCGCAGGAGCAGGGCGAGGACGAGCAGGCCGCAGAAGATCGCGACCCGGCGCAGCGGCTTGTTCACGGACGGACCACCTGGGTCATCTCGGCGTCGGGGTTCGGTGCGGGGGCGGGCGCGGGGCGGCGCGCGGTGTCGCTGATCCGGATCAGGATGCCGATCAGGGCCCAGTTGGCGATCACGGACGAACCGCCGTACGCGAGGAACGGCATCGTCATACCGGTGAGCGGGATGAGGCCCATCACACCGCCGGCGACGACGAAGATCTGCAGCGCGAAGGCGCCGGAGAGACCCATCGCCAGCAGCTTGCCGAAGGGGTCGCGGGCGGCGAGGGCGGTACGGATGCCGCGCTCGATGATCAGGCCGTACAGCAGCAGGAAGACCATGACGCCGGCGAGACCGAGCTCCTCGCCGACGGTGGCGAAGATGAAGTCGGAGTTGGCGGCGAAGCTGATCAGGTCGGAGTTGCCCTGCCCGAGACCGGTGCCGAGGATGCCGCCCGAACCGAACGACATGAGCACCTGGGTCATCTGGTCACAGGCGTTCAGCATGTTCTGGTCGGTGGCCGTCTCCAGACAGCCGAAGGGGTCGAGCCAGGCCGCCACACGCGACTTCACGTGACCCGCCGTGGAACCCACGACCACCGCGCCGGCGACGGCCATGAGCAGACCCATGACGATCCAGCTGGTCCGCTCGGTGGCCACGTACAGCATGATCACGAACATGCCGAAGAACAGCAGCGAGGTACCGAGGTCGTTCTCGAAGACCAGGATGAGGAGGCTGACCGCCCAGATCGTCAGGATCGGGCCGAGGTCGCGGCCGCGGGGCAGGTAGAGCCCCATGAAGCGGCGGCTGGCCAGGGCCAGCGCGTCCCGCTTCACCATCAGGTAGCCGGAGAAGAAGATCGCGAGGACGAGCTTGGCGAACTCACCGGGCTGGATGGAGAAGCCGCCGATCCGGATCCAGATCTTGGCGCCGAACACGTCCGCGCCGAGGCCCGGGACGAGCGGCAGCAGCAGCAGGACGAGCGCCACCACCATGGAGATGTACGTGTAGCGCTGCAGGACGCGGTGGTCCTTGAGCAGCAGCAGCACACCGACGAACATGGCGATGCCGATCGCCGAGTACATCATCTGGCTGGGCGCGTCCGGGCTGAAGCTCTTGTACAGCCGCATCGACGTCGCGATCAGCCGCGGCGACTGGTCCAGTCGCCAGATCAGCACCAGGCCCATGCCGTTGAGCAGGGTCGCCAGCGGCAGCAGCAGCGGGTCCGCGTACGGGGCCCACTTGCGCACCACGAGGTGGGCGACGGTCGCGAGGAGCGCCAGGCCGAGCCCGTACCCGAGCATGCCGGCCGGGACTTCGCCGTCCAGCGCGAGCCCGACGTTGAGGTACGCGAACACCGGGATGGCGACGGCGAAGCCGAGGAGCGCCAGCTCCGTGTTGCGGCGGCTCGGCGCCTCGATCGCGCCGATGGTGGTCGTGTTGGTGACAACGCTCATGGTGGTGACAGGCCCCCTACGGGTGCTTACTGCTTGCCGCAGTTCGAGGCCAGCTTCTGCTCCTCCGAGGTGAGGGTGGGACCCGGGGTCGGAGCGGCTGCGGTGGGCTTGGGGTCGGGCTTGGCGTCGGCGCTGTCGCCGTCGGCCGGCTTCTCGGCCGCCTCGGCGGCCTTCTCCTTGTCGGCCTTCTCCTTGGCCACGCGGCGCTCTTCGGTCTTCTTGCAGGCCGAAGCCTGGACCGCCAGCTCGGAGATCTTCGTCTGGGCCTTGGCGAGGCTGCCGCCCGCGATGGTGTCCTCGACCTGCTTCCGCTGGTAGGCGGGGAGGTACTTGAGTTCGATCTCGGGGTGGTCCTTCTCGACCTCCGAGAGCTTCACCCAGGCGAGGTCCTGGCTGATGCCCCGGTACAGCGCCACGTGCTCGGCGTTGGAGCCCACGTAGTACTGGGTCTGGGTCCAGCACCAGCCGCCGTACGCGCCGCCGGCGAGGACGCCGAGCGCGAGGACGAGGATCACGGTGCGCCCGATCCACCGCCGCTTCTTCCGCGGCTTGACGAAGTCGTCGTCGGTGTACGCGTCGAAGGCGCCGTGCGGCGGCATCGAGCCGTAGCCGTGGTCGTCGCCGCTGCCGGGTGGGCCGAAGCCGCCGGCGGGGGGCTGGTGGTGGGCGGGGCGGCCGAGCCCGGAGGCGCGGCCGGCCGGGGTCTGCATCGCGCCGCCGTCGTTCAGCTGCTGCTGGTTCTCGGCGACCGCGCCGACGACGACCGGGGTGTCGCTGAGGTGGCCGGCGAGGGTGTCGCCGCCGTCGACGTCGAGGACGTCGGCGACGATCACCGTGATGTTGTCGGGGCCGCCGCCGCGCAGCGCGAGCTGGATCAGCTCCTGCACCGTCTCCTGCGGGCCCTGGTAGCTGGCGAGGGTGTCCTCCAGGGTCTGGTGGGACACCACGCCGGACAGGCCGTCGGAGCAGATCAGGTACCGGTCGCCGGCGCGGACCTCACGGATGGAGAGGTCGGGCTCGACGTGGTCGCCGCTGCCCAGCGCGCGCATGAGGAGCGAGCGCTGGGGGTGGGTGGTGGCCTCTTCCTCGGTGATCCGGCCCTCGTCGACGAGCCGCTGGACCCAGGTGTGGTCCTGGGTGATCTGGGTGAGGACGCCGTCGCGCAGCAGGTAGGCGCGCGAGTCGCCGACGTGCACGAGGCCGAGCCGCTGTCCGGTCCACAGCAGGGCGGTGAGCGTGGTGCCCATGCCCTCCAGCTGCGGGTCCTCCTCGACCATCATCCGGAGCTGGTCGTTGGCGCGCTGCACCGCCGTACCGAGCGAGGTGAGGATGTCGGAGCCGGGGATGTCGTCGTCGAGCGTGACGAGCGTGGAGATCACCTCGGAGGAGGCGACCTCGCCGGCGGCCTGGCCGCCCATGCCGTCGGCGATCGCGAGCAGCCGGGGACCGGCGTAGCCGGAGTCCTCGTTGCCCTCGCGGATCATGCCCTTGTGCGAGCCCGCGGCGAATCGCAGGGAGAGACTCATGCCCACCTGCCCTGTCGCCGCTGCATCGGGGTACAGCCGGTCTCGACCCACACTGCCCGCCCTCCGGTCGCTCCGGTCAGCTCGCTCATTGTCGTACTACTTCCGCAGCTCGATGACGGTCTTGCCGATGCGGATCGGCGCCCCCAGCGGAATCGGCGTTGCGGTGGTGAGGCGGGTCCGGTCCAGGTAGGTGCCGTTCGTGGACCCGAGGTCCTCGACGATCCACTGGCCGTCCCGGTCGGGGTAGATCCGGGCGTGCCGGCTGGACGCGTAGTCGTCGTCCAGCACGATCGTCGAGTCGTGCGCCCGGCCCAGGGTGATCGTCTGGCCCTGGAGGGCCACGGTCGTGCCGGTGAGGGTGCCCTCGGAGACGACCAGCTTCGTCGGGGCGCCGCGGCGCGACCGGCCACCGCCGGCCGGCTGCTGCTGCGCGCGCTGCTGCGGCGGCGCGGCGGGCTGCCGCCCGCCCTGCTGGGGTCGCGCCTCCTGGCGGCGGGAGCCGCGCTGGGTCACCCGCGTACCGAACAGGTCGCTACGGATGACCTGGACGGCCACGATGACGAACAGCCACAGAACGGCCAGGAAACCCAGCCGCATGACCGTCAGGGTCAGCTCTGACATTGCCCCCGCTTCACCCTTCGGCTTGCCGGTAAACGATGGTGGTGCTGCCCACGACGATCCGCGAGCCGTCGCGGAGCGTAGCGCGGGTGGTGTGCTGCCCGTCCACCACGATGCCGTTGGTGGATCCGAGATCCTGGATCGTCGAGGGCGTTCCGGTCCGGATCTCGCAGTGCCGGCGGGACACGCCGGGATCGTCGATCCTCACGTCCGCGTCGGTGCTGCGGCCGAGGACCAGGGTCGGGCGGGAGATCTGGTGGCGGTTGCCGTTGATCTCGATCCAGCGGCGCACCTGGGCGCCGCCGGCCGCCGGAGGACGGCCGCCGCCGGCCGGCCGGTGACCCGCGCCGCCGGGCGGCGGCGAGGACGGCATCGGCGGGGCCCCGGCCGGGGCCCCCTGCGGGTACCCGTAGCCGCCGCCCTGCCCCTGAGGCTGGTGCTGGCCGCCGTGCGGCTGCGGCTGGGACGCGCTCGACGCGAGCGTACGGCTGCGCACCCGGTACAGCCCGGTGTCGAGGTCGTCGGCCTTCTCCAGGTGGACCTTGATCGGGCCCATGAAGGTGTACCGCTGCTGCTTGGCGTAGTCGCGGACCAGGCCGGCGAGCTCGTCGCCCAGCTGGCCCGAGTAGGGGCTCAGACGCTCGTAGTCGGGCGCGCTCAGCTCCACGATGAAGTCATTGGGGACGACGGTCCGCTCGCGGTTCCAGATCTGCGCGTTGTTGTCGCACTCGCGCTGGAGCGCGCCGGCGATCTCGACCGGCTGGACCTCGGACTTGAACACCTTGGCGAAGGTGCCGTTGACCAGACCTTCGAGACGCTGCTCGAAACGCTTCAGGACTCCCATGGGGCACCTCCTCCGTCGTTGCCGTCCTGGTACTGCTTACTGATCGTATCCACGCGTCGGGAAATCGGCTGGTTCCCCTTCTCTGCCCTGTGGACGAGTGTCACCTCTCACAGGCCCTCCCCCCAGGGATCGTAGAGGGGGCCTGTGGACAGTGTCCCGCACGCGGCTGTCCGACAGGAGGGGCGGAGTACGCGAGTGCGCGCGTCGGGAAGTGCCGCCGACGCCGCAACCTCCCGCTTCTCCCCTGTCTCTCCCATCTCTCCCCTCTCTCCCCTGTGTCCCTTCTCTCCTTCTTCTCCCTACTTCTCCCCTCCGGTGCGCGCGGCGACTCTCAGGGCTTCCCCCGAGAGGGCCCGGAGGGGCCGGGGCGAGGGGTTCGCTTCGGCATCGGTGGCGGTGGAGGGCGTTGTGGGGCGGCAGGGGCTTCACTCGGGGCTGGGCGGCAGGGGGAGCGGTCGCCCTGTCGCGCCTGTCGTCCCTGTCCCTGCCGCCCGCATCGCCGTCCCCGCTCCCTTCGCCGTCGCCCTCCTCCCGTCGCCCCTCCCTCACCTCTGTTCTGCTCACGGAGGGCCGAAACAACGGATGTGAATCCACCGTCCGCGACGTGCTAATCTTCAGATGTCGCCAGGCGCTCCCACCGAAAAGGTGAGAGACCGGGAGACCACCCAATGCGCGGGTGGCGGAATAGGCAGACGCGCTGGATTCAGGTTCCAGTGCCCGAAAGGGCGTGGGGGTTCAACTCCCCCCTCGCGCACCAGACGGAAGCCCCGTAGGTCCCAGACCTACGGGGCTTCTGCGTTCTCCCCGGCATGTGACGCTTCCCACGTCCCCTCCATCGCCGTGCACCTCCTTTCGTCGCTCCGGGTCGCGACGAAAGAGAGAAGCCTGGGGCTCCTGACGCTGCCTAGGGTGCGAGCGTGGAAGCGACGAGTGGGGGAACGACGCCGACGGCGGTCGGGCGCGGGATCGGAACCAGGACGGCCGCCGCGTGGAGATGGCTCGTGCCCGCGGGGGAATGGTCACGGCGCAGGACGGTCGGCGAGTCGGCCCTCACCGCCGTCGTGGCGCTGCTCGCCGCCGGCACGGAGGAACTCCTCGGCGGCGAGGGCCGGCAGCTCGCCGCGGTCGCCGCCGCCTCGGCCGTGCTGTCGCTGCTGCGCCGCCGTTTCCCCGCCACCGTGCTCGTCGTCACCGCCGCGCTCAGCCCCGTCGTCCCCGGCCTCGGCCCGCTGCTGCTCGTCCTCGGCTGGTCCGCCGGCGGTCACATCGTCGGCGTCGGCCGGGCCCTGCACGCGTTCATCGCCGCCTACGTCCTCAACGTCGCCGCCACGCTGATCGACGTCTGGGACCAGCAGCGGATGCTGACCGTCGCCTTCATGGCGACCCTCTACTACCTCGGCACCACCCTCGCCCCCGGCCTCGCCCACCGCTACTGGGCCCAGCGCCGCACCCTCCTGCACGCCCTCCAGGAGCGCAACGTACAGCTGGTGCGCGAGCGGGCGATGATCGGGCGGAACGCCCGGCTGAGGGAACGCCAGCGCATCGCCCAGGACATGCACGACAGCCTCGGCCACCAACTCGCCCTGATCGCCGTCCACACCGGCGCGCTGGAGGTCGACCGCGAACTGACCGAGCGGCAGCGCGAGGTCGTCGGCGTGCTGCGGAACGCCTCCGTGACCGCCATGCACGAACTGCGGGAGGTCGTCGGCATACTCCGCGACGGCACCGAGGCCGCCGACCCCGACACCGGACCGGTGGGAACCGGCGACGAGAGCGGACGGGCCGCCCGCGGGCTCGCCGGCATCGAAGGACTCGTCGCCTCCGCACGTGCCGCCGGGACCCGCGTCACGCTGCGGCGGATCGGCGACGAGCGGCCCCTGGAGCCGGCCGCCGGACACGCCGCGTACCGCATGGCACAGGAAGCGCTCACCAACGCCTACAAGTACGCCCCGGGCGCCGCCATCAGCGTCGAACTGCGCTACGAGCCCGACACCTTCGTCGTCGAGATCTTCAATGAGGAGCCGCCCGCAGGGCCCGCGAAGGGGGTCGTCAGCGGCGGCCAGGGGCTGGCCGGACTCGAGGAACGGGCCCGGCTCGTCGGCGGCATGTGCCACGCCGGACCCGCCGACGGCGGAGGCTTCCGGGTCGCCGGAATGCTGCCGTACGGCTCCGCACCGACCGGCGAATCGGCGCCTTTGGTCGACGCCGCCGACGACTTCCGGCAGCAGTCGACGAAGCCCTTCGGCGGGGAGGCTCGTCCCGTACCGGTCGGAGAGCCCGACTGGAGTTTCACGGAACGGGAGTTGGCGATGGCACTGCACGGAGGGAAGACCCGCAGCACCGGCGGATCGATCGCAATCGGCTGCGGCATCGCCTTCGCGGCGCTCGTCGTCCTCGTCGTCGCCGCCGGCCTCGGCATCTACCACTTCGTCGGCTCGGTCCAGGACGCGATGGTCACGCCCGCGAAGTACGAGTCCATCGAGGTCGGCATGGCGGAGAAGGACGTCCGGCCCATGCTGCCCGACGGCGACTCCCTCGCGGCCATGGCCACCTCGGGCGACGGCGCGCCGCCCGAGCCCAAGGGCGCCGCCTGCCTCACCTTCCTCTCCACCGAGATGAGCGACGACTTCGACACCGAGCCCGTTTTCCGGTTCTGCTTCAAGGACGGCAAGCTGATCGAGAAGAAGGCGTACGAGGTGCGGCCGTAGCGTCACGGCCGCCTCGTACCGGAGGCGTTGGGGGAGAGGCGTAGTGCTGTCAGGGCGGACGGGACGGTCCGGAAGGACCGTCAAGGTCGTGGTGGCCGACGACGAGCCGCTGATCAGGGCGGGGATCCGGATGATCCTCAACTCCGATCCGGACATCCACGTGGTCGCCGAGGCCGCGAACGGGCGCGAGGCCGTCGACGCGGCCCGCGCGCACGCAGCCGACGTCGTTCTGCTCGACATCCAGATGCCGGTCCTCGACGGGCTCTCCGCCCTCCCCGAGCTGCGCAGGGCCGCCCCGGGGGCGCGGGTGATCGTCCTGACCACCTTCGGCGAGCGCGAGAACGTGCTGCGGGCGCTGGAGCACGGCAGCGCCGGCTTCCTGCTGAAGGACACCGCCCCCGCCGAACTGATCGGCGCCGTACGGGCCGCGGCCGCCGGCGACGCCTACCTCTCGCCCGCGGCGACCCGGCACGTCGTCGAACGGCTCGCCTCCGGCCGCGAGACCGCCCGCGCCGAAGAGGCCCGCGGCCGGGTCGCCGCGCTCGGCGAGAAGGAGCGGGAGGTCCTCGCACTCCTCGGCGAGGGCCTCTCCAACGCCGACGCGGGCCGCCGGCTGCACATGAGCGAGGCGACCGTGAAGACGTACGTCAGCAGGATCCTCGCCAAGCTCCAGTGCGACAACCGCGTCCAGGCGGCGCTCCTCGCCCGCGACGCCGGGCTGTAGCGGCGAGGTCACCGGCCCTGAGGGGGCGACGGGTGGGGGCGGGCGCCGGCGCGGGGGCGTCGGGCGTCGGGCGTCGGGGTCACGAGGGGTCGGGGAGGCCGGCGGAGCCCGCGGCGTTGTAGCGGAGGAGGTACTCGGCGAACCGGGCCAGGTCCTCGCCGGACCAGTCCTTCAGGCGCTCCTGATAGGCGGCGCGACGGTTGGCCTGGGCGGTGGCGAGCACCGCGAGACCGGCCTCCGTCGGATGCAGCCCCTGCACCCGGTGGTCGTCCGGGGCGGGCCGGCGCTCCACCAGGCCCAGCTTCTCCAGGCCCGCCAGCTGGCGGCTGACCGTCGACTTGTCCAGCAGGTAGTGCGCCGCGAGATCCGTGGCGCGGCAGCCGCGCTGGTCCTCGATGTGGGCGAGGAGCGTGTACGAGACGAGCGGGAGCTCCGGGTGGACGCGGGCCGCGGCGGCGCGGGCCCGGCGCGCGAAGGCCGTCAGCTCGCGCTGGATGACGTCCACGGACGCCTCGCGCGGCGCCTCGCCGCCGACGTCGGACATATGGGCTCCCTTGCCGCACTCGCCCCCTCCGGGCTTTCAGTTGTATAGTACAACGGTTCTTTAGTTGTAAAAGCCAACCAAAGCCTCGGAGGTCACGGTGTCCACAGGACCCCACCCCACCGCCGGCGCCCTGCGGCACGTCCTCGGGCACCTCCTCACCCCCCTCCTCATGTGCCTGGGCATGGGCCTCGCCTACCTCGGCGCCTTCCACGCCCCCCAGCCCCACGACCTCCGCGTCGACGTCGTCGGCTCCGGCCCCGCCGCCCAGGTCCTCGCGCAGACCCTCCAGGACAAGGGCGCCGGCGCCCTCGACGTCCGCACCGTCCCCGACCGGGCCACCGCCGCCACCGCCCTCCGCCGGCAGGACAGCTTCGGCGCCTACATCCCCGGCGACCACCCCGAGCTCCTCGTCGCCTCCGCCTCCTCCGACACCAGCGCCATGGCCGTCGAGAAGGTCTTCACCGAGGTCGCCGCCCGACAGGACGCCCCCCTCAAGGTCACCGACCTCGCCCCCACCGCCTCCGGCGACCCCACCGGCCAGGGCGTCTTCTTCCTCCTCGTCGCCGTCAGCATCGGCGCCTACGCCTCCGTCGCCGTCATCGGAGCCGCCGGAGCCGCCCTCCCCATGCGGATCCGCGCCCTCCTCGCCGCCGGCACCTCCCTCGTCGTCAGCCTCATCGGCACCCTCTTCGCCGGCCCCGTCTTCCACCTCGTCGACCACGGCCTCGCCGGCGTCTGGGCCCTCTCCTGGCTCTACGCCGCCGGCATCCTCCTCATCGGCATCGGCCTCCACACCTACCTCCGCCGCTGGACCACGCTCGGCGTGATGGTCCTCTTCGTCATGCTCAACTTCACGAGCTCCGGCGGCATCTACCGGCCGGAGCTCCAGCCCGGCTTCTTCGGCTCCCTGCACGCCTTCTGGAACGGCGCCGGCCTCGTCGAAGGCATCCGCGGCCACGTCTACCTCGACGGGCACGCCCTCGGCGGCAACGTCCTCGTCCTCGTCCTCTGGCTCCTCGCCGGCGTCGTCCTCGTCACCCTCGCCGGCCGCACCGAGGCGCGGCGGAACGCCCTGGCCGCCGCCGCGGCGAAGCGGGCCGAGGCGAAGGGGGCCGAGGCCGAGGAAGAGATGGAGGAGGCCGTGGCCGTCTGACGCGTCGGAGCCGGCAGAGACCTCCGAGCCGGCAGCGTCCTCCGAGCCGTCCGACCAGGGGGTCGAAGGTTTTCCACAGGCCGTTGTCCACAGGGGGAGACGGCCGATCAAGAGCGGCTGTACCGTCAGGCCCGGAACTCATCGAAACGTGTCGGACCAGTCATCGGGGGAGGTCGTCCCATGGGCGAGATTCAGGCCGTCGTGCCAGGACAGCGTGGAGAAGCAGGCGGGGAGCGCATCCCGCACGTGCCCGGATTCGCACGGCGCGGCGGCACCACGGAGCACTCCCCCAGGGCGCGCGGGAAGCAGCTGCGGACCGCAGTCCCCCGCTCCTCCCACGCGCGGCTCGACCTCCCCGCCGGGCGCCCCGACGCCGTCCGCGCCGTCGAGGAGTCCAGCCGCGGCCGCGTCCCCGAACTCACCCCCATCCGCGTCGGCCGCATGGCCGCCAACCCCTTCGCGTTCCTGCGCGGCTCCGCCGGCCTCATGGCCCACGACCTCGTCGGCACCCCCGTCACCGGCATCGCCGCCCAGCTGTGCGGCGACGCCCACGCCGCCAACTTCGGCCTCTACGGCGACGCCCGCGGCCGGCTCGTGATGGACCTCAACGACTTCGACGAGACCGTCGTCGGCCCCTGGGAATGGGACCTCAAGCGGCTCGCCACCTCCCTCGTCCTCGCCGGCCGGGTGGTCGGCGCGGACGAGGACACCTGCCGGGCCGCCGCCTTCGACACCGTCGGCGCCTACCGGCGCACCATGCGCCTCCTTGCCCGGCTCCCCGCCCACGACGCCTGGAACGCGATACCCGACGAGGAGCTCGTCTCCCACACCGACGCCCGCGACCTCCTCGGCACCCTGGAGCGCGTCTCCGCCAAGGCCCGCAACAACACCAGCGCCCGGTTCGCCGCCCGCTCCACCGAGACCGTCGCCGACACCGACGGCGGCGGACGCCGCTTCGTCGACGCGCCTCCCGTCCTGCGCCGGGTGCCCGACGCCGAGGCCGCGGCCGTCACCGCCGCCCTCGGCGGCTACCTGGAGACCGTCTCCGAGGACCGCCGCCCGCTCCTCGCCCGGTACGCCGTCCACGACGTCGCCTTCCGGGTCGTCGGCACCGGCAGCGTCGGCACCCGCTCCTATGTCGTCCTGCTCCTCGACCACCGCGGCGAACCGCTCGTCCTCCAGGTGAAGGAAGCCCGGCCGTCCGTGCTGCTGCCCCACCTGCCCGCCGCCGGGTTCGCCGTCCCCGACCCCGGCCACGAGGGCCGCCGCGTCGTCCTCGGGCAGAAGCGCATGCAAGTGGTCAGCGACATCCTGCTCGGCTGGACCACGGTCGACGGGCGCCCCTTCCAGGTGCGCCAGTTCCGCAACCGCAAGGGCAGCGTCGACCCCGCCGCGCTCACCGCCGACCAGGTCGACGACTACGGCCGCATGACCGGCGCGCTCCTCGCCCGCGCCCACGCCCACAGTGCCGACCCGCGCCTGATAGCCGGCTACTGCGGCAAGAACGAGGAGTTCGACGAGGCCGTCGCCGCCTTCGCGGTCACCTACGCCGACCGCACCACCGAGGACCACGCCGACCTGCTCACGGCCATCCGCAGCGGACGCATGGCGGCTGAGCTGGGTGTCTGAGCCGGGCGCCTGAGAAGTGAACGAGGGGGAGGGGAGGGAGGGGGAGGGAGGGGGGAGGGGCCCCCTTGTGAGGACCTACGCTTGAGGGGTCGGGCCGGAACGAGGACGTGGGCGGGCGTGAACGTGAGCGAGGACCAGGGCGAGCACCAGGACCAGGGCCAGGGCCGGGACCAGGACCAGGACCGGGACCGGGAGCTGGGGCAGGGCCAGGAGCCGGAGCCGGGCCCGGGTTCGCAGCGGGAGCAGCGTCGGGCGTCCGACCCGGAGCCCGACGCCGGTGTGGCGGCCGGGGAGGGTGGGGAGCGGCCGGAGGCTCGGTTGGAGCGGGCTGTTCGGGTGGCCGAGCAGGCGCTGATCGAGTTCGAGATCGCCGTGGAGACCTTCCGGGTCGAGGTGGAGAACTTCTCGCGGCTGCACCACCAGAAGCTGGGGCCGATGTACGCGCGGCTCGACGAGCTGGACGCGTCGATCGCGGAGGCGCGGGCGGCGCGGACCGGTGACCCGGAGGATCTGCGGCTGGCGCGGGAGGCGCGGGCCGCGGTGCTGCCGCTGCCGGGGGTCGAGGTGCTCTTCGACGACTGGATCGACTCCGACGGGCTCTCCCCCGAGGCGGCCGCGATGCTGACCGAGCGGCCGGTGCAGCCGCCGCAGCGGGTGCGGCCCAGCGAGGAGGTGCGCCGGCTCTACCGCGAGCTGGCGCGCAAGGCGCATCCCGACCTGGCCCGTGAGGACGACGAGCGGAAGCGGCGGGAGGAGTTCATCACCCGGGTGAACGCCGCTTACGCGCGCGGCGACGAGGGGCTGTTGCGTGAGCTCGCCGACGAGTGGGAGGCCGGTCCGGTGCCGGCCGAGGAGCGGCTGAGCGAGAGCGAGGAGCTGTACGCGCGGCTGGAGTGGCTGGCGCAGCGCAAGGACCTGCTGTCGGCGCTGGCGCGGGAGCTGGAGGACAGCGCGATCGGGTCGATGCTGCGGCTGGCGCCGGAGGACCCGGACCGGCTGCTGGAGGAGATCGCCGAGCAGCTGCGCGGCCAGGTGTCCGAGCGTGAGGCCGAGCTGGCCACGCTGGTGCAGTAGGTTTTTTCAGGTCGAGGCGGTTCCGCCGTACACGAGAGAAGGTCAGTGCCATGAGTTTCGCCCCGCTGCCGTCGGTGCCCGCCGCGTCCGTGCCCGCTGATGCCCTGGTGCTGGACGTGCGGGAGGACGACGAGTGGGCGGCCGGCCGGGTCGAGGGTGCGCTGCACGTGCCGATGAGCGACTTCGTGGCGCGGTTCGCCGAGGTCGGTGAGCAGCTTGCCGAGCACGGCCGCGCCTATGTGATGTGCCGGGTGGGCGGCCGTTCGGCGCAGGTCACGCAGTACCTGGTGCAGCAGGGCTATGACGCGGTGAACGTGGACGGCGGGATGGTGGCCTGGGAGGGTGCCGGGCGTCCCGTGGTGTCGGACAGCGGGCCGGGGTTCGTCGCCTGAGCCCTGGCCTCCTTCGTGGGGGTCATCCCAGGGGGTGGGTGGCGATGAGGTCGCCGAGGGCCTCCTCGTGGGCGGCGGCCGGGCCGAGGGAGAGTTCGAGGTACTTCGCCCAGGCGTGGTAGCGGTGCAGCGGGTAGTCGGTGTCGGCGCCGAAGCCGCCGTGCAGGTGCTGGGCGGTCTGGACG
Organism: Streptomyces sp. NRRL F-5727; assembly: GCF_000719555.1. Classification (GTDB taxonomy): domain Bacteria; phylum Actinomycetota; class Actinomycetes; order Streptomycetales; family Streptomycetaceae; genus Streptomyces. Next base: position 24,872 of record NZ_JOGX01000003.1, on the reverse strand, counting down.
ACCCGGCGGACGCCTTCGGCCGCCCAGATCTTGGCGACGGCGAGGTCCGCCTCGGCGGGCAGCGCCGTGTCGGCGTCGGTGGAGACGCGCCAGGCGGCCTGCCACAGGGTGGCCTCCATCGCGCGGAGGTCGATGTAGCGGTCGGCGGTCTGGACGGCGACGGCCTGGAACGTGGCGACGGGGTGGCCGAACTGTTCCCGCTTGCCGGTGTACTGGCTCGTCATGGTGAGGACCTGTTCGCCGAGGCCGAGGGCGAGCGCGCAGGTTCCGGTGGTGAGCAGGGCGCGGAGGGCGGGCCAGGCGTCCGCGGAGTCGAGGACCCGGTCGGCGGGGAGGCGGGCGCCGTCGAGGCGTAGCCGGGCGAGGCGTTCGCCGTGGGTGCCGTACTGGGCGTCGAGGGTGAGGTCCGGGTGGCCGCTGGGGACCAGGGCGAGGACGGTGTGGCCGTCGGCGGTGTGGGCCGGGACGGCGGTGAGGTCGGCGTGGTGGGCCCACGGGACGTGGTCGGTGGTGCCGTCGAGGATCCAGTGGGTGCCGTCGTGCCGGGCGGTGACGGCTCGCTCGGCGGGTTCGTGGCCGGTGGTGCCGTGGGCGGCGGCGGTGAGGACGAGTCGTCCGGCGGTGACGTCGGGCAGGAGCGCGGCGGCGGTGCCGGCCGGGGCGTGCCGCTGGACGACGTGGGTGACGGCGGTGGTCTCCAGGAGGGGGACGCGGGCCAGGACGCGGGCCGATTCGCGCAGGACGAGGCAGAGGGCGACGGGGTCGAGGCCGGTGCCGCCGTGCTCGGGTGCGACGAGGAGTCCGAGGAGGTCGGTGGCGGCGAGGCGCTGCCACAGGGGGCGGTCGAGGTCGTCGGCGACGGCGGTGGGGGTGAGGGCGGGGCTGGGTACGGCGTCGGGTGCGACGTCGGCGAAGACGGTGCGGGCCGTCTCCGCGGCCGCCTGCTGTTCCTCGGTGAACGTGAAGTCCATGGCCCTGTCCTTCCGTTGCTGTTCCGGCGGCCCGTCAGGTGCCGCTTTTCTGACGGGCCGTCAAGATAGAACAGGTTCTAGCGGAAGGGAATGGGCTGTCAGCGGTCGAAGTCCAGCTCCACGTCCGGGGTGGCCGGGTGGGACTGGCAGGCCAGGACGTAGCCGGCGTCGGTCTCCTCCGGTTCGAGGGCGAAGTTGCGGTCCATGCGGACCTCGCCGCCGACGACGAAGGCGCGGCAGGTGCCGCAGACTCCGCCCTTGCAGGCGTAGGGGGCGTCGGAGCGGGCGCGCAGGACGGTGTCGAGGAGGCTCTCGCCGCGCTCCACGGGCCAGGTGCCGGAGCGGCCGTGGAGCGTGGCCGTGAGGGTGGCGTGGGCGGGGGTGTCGGCGGTGGGCACGGGCGCGGGGCCCGAGCCGTCGTCGACGTGGAAGATCTCCTGGTGGACGCGGGCGCGGTCGACGCCGAGGCCGCGCAGGGCCCGCTCGGCGCCCTGGACGAGGCCGTAGGGGCCGCAGAGGAACCAGCCGTCGATGGCGCCGACCGGGAGGAGGGCGGGCAGGAGGGCGGTGAGCCGGTCCTCGTCGAGGCGGCCGGAGGGGAGGCCGGCCTGCTGCTCCTCGCGGGAGAGGACGGTGACGAGCTGGAACCGGTCGGGGTGACGGTCCTTCAGGTCGGCGACCTCGTCGAGGAACATCGTGGAGGCGGCGGTGCGGTCGCTGCGGATCAGGCAGAACCGGGCCTCGGGTTCGCGGTCGAGGAGGGTGGCGGCCATGGAGAGTACGGGGGTGATGCCGCTGCCGCCGGCGACGGCGGCGAAGTGGCCGGGGCGCGGGTCGAGGACGAACCGGCCGGTGGGGGCCATGACCTCGACGGTGTGGCCGGGGGTGAGCTCCTTGAGGGCCCAGGTGGAGAAGGCGCCGCCGTCGACGAGGCGGATGCCGACACGGAGTTCGGGCCGCTCGCCGGCCGGGGCGGCGGGGGAGCAGATCGAGTAGGTGCGGCGGATCTCCTGGCCGGACTCGTCGGTGCGGCGCAGGGCGAGGTGCTGTCCGGGGCGGTGCCGGAAGGTCTCGTGGAGGTCGTCGGGGACCGCGAAGGTGACGGCCACGGAGTCGTCGGTGAGCCGCTCGACCCGGCTCACCGGGAGCGGATGGAACATCTACAGCTCCTTGAAGTGGTCGAAGGGTTCGCGGCAGGCGGCGCAGCGGCGCAGGGCCTTGCAGGCGGTGGAGGAGAAGCGGCTGAGGAGTTCGGTGTCGGTGGAGCCGCAGTGGGGGCAGCGGATGGCCAGGGTGAGGGCGACGGGTCCGCCGGCCGGGCCCTGGGGGCGGGGCGGGGCGATGCCGAACTCGGTGAGCTTGCGGCGGCCTTCCTCGCTGATGTCGTCGGTGGACCAGGCGGGGGCGAGGACGGTGACGACGGTGACCTCGGGGATGCCGTGCTCGTGGAGGGCGTGCTCGATGTCGGTGGACATCGTCTCGACGGCGGGGCAGCCGGTGTAGGTGGGGGTGAGGGCGACCTCGACGCGGCCGGGGCCGGTGACGTGGACGCCGCGGAGCACGCCGAGTTCGGCGAGGGTGAGGACGGGCAGCTCGGGGTCGGGGACGGCGCCGGCGATCCGGGCCAGTTCCGCTTCGAGCGGGGTGGTGGTGGCGGTCACCATGTCGCCCCCGGGTGGCTGCGGTGGAGGTGCTGCATCTCGGCGAGCATCCGGCCGAAGTGTTCGGTGTGGAGGCCCTGGCGGCCGGCTCCGGCGCGCCAGGCGCCGGTGCGGGGGCCGGTGGGGACGGTGAGGCCGGCGCGGGTGAGGACCGCGGTGACGGAGTCCAGCCAGGCGGCTTCGAGGGTGGTGGTGTCGAGGCCGAGGCCGTCGAGGGGCTGGAAGAGCTCTCCGGTGTACCGCCAGAGGGCGTCGCAGGCCGTCTGCATGCGGCGGTGGCTCTCGTCGGTGCCGTCGCCGAGGCGGAGGGTCCAGTGCTCGGCGTGGTCCTGGTGGTAGGCGACTTCCTTGACGGCCTTGCCGGCGAGTCCGGCGAGCGGGCCGTCGCCGTCGGCGAGGGCGGCGTAGAGGAGCCGCTGGTAGGTGGAGAAGTACAGCTGGCGGGCGATGGTGTGGGCGAAGTCGCCGTTGGGCTGCTCGACCAGCTGGACGTTGCGGAAGGCGCGCTCCTCGCGGAGGAAGGCGAGTTCGTCCTCGTCGCCGGCGAGGGAGAGCAGGACGCGGGCCTGGCCGAGGAGGTCGAGCGCGATGTTGGCGAGGGCGACCTCCTCCTCCAGGACGGGGGCGCTGCCGGCCCACTCCCCCAGGCGCTGGGCGAGGACGAGGGCGTCGTCGCCGAGGGCGAGGGCCGCGGCGGTGACGGCCGGGTCGGCGGCCGGTGCGGCGGGCGTGGTGCCGGTGGTGTCGCCGGGGTCGGTGGTGTGGGTGGTGGTCACAGGTGCTTCACCCCCTCCGGGATCTCGTAGAAGGTCGGGTGCCGGTAGGGCTTGTCGGCGGCCGGCTCGAAGAAGGGGTCCTTCTCGTCCGGGGAGGAGGCGGTGATGGCGGCGGAGGGCACGACCCAGAGGGAGACGCCTTCCATCCGGCGGGTGTAGAGGTCCCGGGCGTTGCGCAGGGCCATCTCCGCGTCGGGGGCGTGGAGGCTGCCGGCGTGGGTGTGGGAGAGCCCTCGGCGGGAGCGCACGAACACCTCCCACAGGGGCCAAGTGTCGCTGCTCATGCCTGTGCCTCCCCGTGCTGTCCGGTGTGCTTGCGCGCGTAGGCCGCGGCGGCCTCTCTGACCCAGGCGCCGTCCTCGTGGGCCTGGCGGCGCTTGGTGATCCGCTGGTCGTTGCAGGGGCCGTTGCCCTTGAGCACGTCCCAGAACTCGTCCCAGTCGATGGGGCCGAAGTCGTAGTGCCCGCGCTCCTCGTTCCACTTCAGGTCGGGGTCGGGGAGGGTGAGGCCGAGGGCCTCCGCCTGCGGGGCGGCGATGTCGACGAAGCGCTGGCGCAGTTCGTCGTTGGAGTGGCGCTTGATCTTCCAGGCCATGGCCTGTTCCGAGTGGGTCGACACGTCGTCGGGCGGGCCGAACATCATGAGGGACGGCCACCACCAGCGGTCCACCGCGTCCTGGGCCATGGCGTGCTGGGCCTCGGTGCCGCGGGAGAGGGCGAGCAGCGCCTCGTATCCCTGGCGCTGGTGGAAGGACTCCTCCTTGCAGACGCGGACCATGGCCCGGGCGTACGGGCCGTAGGAGCAGCGGCAGAGGGGGACCTGGTTGGTGATGGCGGCGCCGTCCACGAGCCAGCCGATGGCGCCGACGTCGGCCCAGGTGAGGGTGGGGTAGTTGAAGATCGAGGAGTACTTCTGGCGGCCGCTGTGGAGCTTGTCGAGGAGCTCGTCGCGGCTGACGCCGAGGGTCTCGGCGGCGCTGTAGAGGTACAGGCCGTGGCCGGCCTCGTCCTGGACCTTGGCCATGAGGATGGCCTTGCGGCGCAGCGAGGGCGCGCGGGTGATCCAGTTGGCCTCGGGCTGCATGCCGATGATCTCGGAGTGGGCGTGCTGCGCGATCTGGCGGACGAGGGAGGCGCGGTACGCCTCCGGCATCCAGTCGCGCGGCTCGATGCGCTCGTCGGCGGCCACGGCGGCGTCGAACACCGCCTCGCGGGCGGCCTGTGCCGCCGCGTCCGCGGCATCCGTGCCGGGCGCTTCCGCGGTCACTGCCGTCCCTGCCGTCCCTGCGGTCATCGGACCCCCTACCGACCGATCGTTCGGTTGAATGACTTCAATGGTGGGTCGGCGGCCCGTATGGTGTCAACCCTGTGGATAACCGCCTGCTCCGTTCGGGGCGCAACGAGCGGGTCACCGGTGGGACGGGATCGGGTCGGGAAGCCCGGGAACGGGGTGGGATGAGCGCGCACATCGACGGCAGCGGGGAGCGGCGGCCGGCCGGGGGGATCCTGGCGCTGTCCATGCCGTACCAGGTGGTGGCCGCGGTGGCGCTGGCCGCCCTGGCCGTCCTCGCCTGCCTGCATCTGGCCATGGTCTTCCTGCACGTGGCCCCGTCGAACACGATCACCAAGCAGCACGGCCAGGCCGTCGACGACTGGATCTACCCCGAGTTCGAGCAGAACTGGAAGCTCTTCGCCCCCAATCCGCTCCAGCAGAACGTCTCCGTCGAGGTCCGCGCCGAGGTCGCCGACGCGTCGGGCATCCGGCGGACCACCGGCTGGATCGACCTCACCGCGCAGGACGTCGAGGACGTCCGGGGCAACGTCTTCCCCAGCCACACCCAGCAGAACCAGCTGCGCCGGGCGATCGACTGGTACGGCAACGCCCACGACGACGAGGGCCGTCCGAAGGGCATGCGGGGCCGCCTGTCGGAGCAGTACATGCGCCGTATCGTGCTGCCGCGCATCGAGGGCCCGCAGGCCCGCGCGGACGTCGGCGGGACGGTGGAGCGGATCCAGCTCCGCCGGGTCCTCCGTCCGGTGCAGGCCCCGCACTGGAGCACCGAGAAGCGCTCCACCACCCCCTCCATCAGCACCATGCCGTGGTGGGACATCACCGACGCCGACCGCAGCCGTACGGAGACGAGCCGATGACCGCCCCCCGACCCGCACCGGCCGCGGATCCGGCGCGCGTGCCCTTCGACCGCAGGCTGGCCCGCGCCGCGCAGACGGTCACCTCGCGCGCGCTGGGCCCGTACCAGACCGCGATCGTCCGCATCGGCTTCTCACTGACCTGGCTCTTCTTCCTGCTGCGGGAGTTCCCGCACCGGCACGAGATGTACGGCCCCGACGGCCCCTGGTCGTTCGACCTCGCCCGCCGGCTGATCGCCGACAACCGGGCGTTCTCGGTCCTGATGTGGTCCGACGGGCGGCTCTGGTTCGAGGTGGTCTACGGGCTCGCGGTGGTGGCCGCCGCGCTGCTGCTCGTCGGCTGGCACACCCGGGCCATGTCGGTGGTCTTCATGGTCGGCGCGCTGTCGCTGCAGAACCGGTCCGTCTTCCTCGGCGACGGCGGCGACAACGTGGTGCACCTCGTCTCGCTCTACCTCACGCTGCTCCGCTGCGGCCAGGTGTGGTCCCTGGACGCCCGGCGGGCGGCCCGCAAGGCGGCCCGGGGCGAGGAGGCCGCCCGGCGGGTGGAACTCGCCGGACCGGTCCTCTGGATCGTCCTCGGCGGCTTCCTGGTCGCCGCCACCTGGTTCAGCCCGCTCACCGGCGAGTGGTGGATGTACGTGCTGCTGTGGGTGCTCTGGCTCGGCCAGGGCCTGTGGTGGCTGGTGGAGCAGTACGCGCCGGGCGAGCCCCGCGTCCTCCTGGACGTCCTCGCGAACCTCACCCACAACGCGACGCTCGTGGTCCTCATGGCCGAGGTCTGTCTGATCTACGCCACCGCCGGCTGGTACAAGATCCAGGGCTCGCGCTGGCAGGACGGCACCGCCCTCTTCTACCCGCTGCACCTGGACTACTTCACGCCCTGGCCGGCCCTCTCCGAGCTCCTCGCCTCCAGCGGGATCATGGTCATGCTGCTCAGCTACGGCACCGTGATCGTGCAGGTCGCCTTCCCCTTCACGCTGTTCAAGCGCAAGGTGAAGAACGTCCTGCTCGTCGTGATGATGCTGGAGCACGCGGGAATCGCGCTGCTGCTCGGCCTGCCGGCCTTCTCGATGGCGATGATCGCCGCCGACGCCGTCTTCCTGCCCACCGTCTTCCTGGTGTGGCTCGGGGCGCGCGCGGCCCGCAGCCGGGACCGGCTGCTGCGCCGGAAGGACACCGCCCCGGAGCCGCCCCCGCAGCGGCCCGCCGGGGAGCCCGCCGAGGGGCCGTCCGGCGGGGACGCGGGCGGCGAGGCCGCCCCCCGTACCCTCGTCGGGTGAGCACCACCGAAGAGAACCCCGTCCCGGCCGGCGCCGAGCCGCTGCAGTACGACGAGGGCTACGGCCCCGAGGTCGGCGTCGGCCCGCACCCCGAGCCGTGGCCCGAGGACCCGCGCTACGACCGCGAGCTGCTGGCCGAGGGCGACCGGCGCAACGTCGTGGACGCCTACCGGTACTGGACGCGGGAGGCGATCGTCGCCGACCTGGACACCCGCCGGCACGACTTCCACGTGGCCGTGGAGAACTGGGGCCACGACTTCAACATCGGATCGGTGGTGCGGACCGCCAACGCCTTCCTGGCCAAGGAGGTGCACATCGTGGGGCGGCGCCGCTGGAACCGGCGCGGCGCCATGGTCACCGACCGCTACCAGCACGTGCGGCACCACCCCGACACGGAGGCGCTCACCGCCTGGGCGGCCGCCGAGGACCTGCCGATCATCGGCATCGACAACCTGCCGGGCTCGGTGCCGCTGGAGCGGACCGTGCTGCCCCGCCGCTGTGTGCTGCTCTTCGGGCAGGAGGGGCCCGGGCTGACCGAGGAGGCCCGCCGCCATGTGCGGACGGTCTGCTCGATCGCCCAGTTCGGCTCCACCCGGTCGATCAACGCCGGGGCGGCCGCCGCGATCGCCATGCACGCCTGGATCCAGCGCTACGCCGACGTGCCGGCCCCCGCATAGGAGACCGGCACGCCGGGCCGCGGAGCTCGGGTCACGCCTGGCGGCGCACCTCGACGACGCGGAAGCGGTTGGAGACGAAGGCGCCGTCGCACAGCGCCGCGTTCGCCGCCGGGTTGCCGCCCGAGCCGTGGAAGTCGGAGAACGCGGCCGTCTGGTTCACGTACACCCCGCCCGTCAGGTTGAGCGAGAGCTGCGCCGACTCCTCCAGGCAGATCTCCTCCACGGCCCGCTCGGTGTCGGCGGAGGTCGTGTACGCGCCGACCGTCATCGCGCCCTTGTCGCGGATCGTGCGCCGCAGCAGCTCCAGGCCGTCGGCGGTGGAGTCCACCGAGACGGCGAAGGAGACCGGGCCGAAGCACTCGGAGAGGTACGCGGCCTCCGCGTCCGGCTTCGAGCCGTCCAGCTTCACCATGACCGGGGTCCGGACGACCGCGTCCGGGAAGTCCGGGTTGGCGACCTCGCGGGAGGCGAGCGCCACCTCGCCGAGACCGGCGGCCGCCTCCAGGCGGGCCTTCACGTCCGGGTTGACCAGGGCGCCGAGCAGGGCGTTGGCCCGCGCGTCGTCGCCGAGGAGGCCGCCGACCGCGCCGGCCAGGTCGGCCACCACCTCGTCGTACGACTTGGGGCCCTGGTCGGTGGTGATGCCGTCCCGGGGGATCAGCAGGTTCTGCGGGGTGGTGCACATCTGGCCGCTGTACAGGGACAGCGAGAACGCCAGGTTGGACAGCATCCCCTTGTAGTCGTCGGTGGAGTCGATCAGCACCGTGTTGACGCCGGCCTTCTCCGTGTAGACCTGGGCCTGCCGGGCGTTGGCCTCCAGCCAGTCGCCGAACTCGGTGGAGCCGGTGTAGTCGATGATCCGGATCTCCGGGCGGACCGCCAGCGTCTTGGCGATGCCCTCGCCCGGGCGCTCGGTGGCCAGCGCCACCAGGTTCGGGTCGAAGCCGGACTCGGCGAGGACCTCGCGGGCGACCTTCACGGTCAGCGCCAGCGGGAGGACCGCGCGGGGGTGGGGCTTCACCAGGACCGCGTTGCCCGTGGCGAGCGAGGCGAACAGGCCCGGGTAGCCGTTCCACGTCGGGAAGGTGTTGCAGCCGATGACCAGGGCGACGCCGCGGCCGACCGGGGTGAACTCCTTGCTCAGCTCCAGCGGGTCCCGCTTGCCCTGCGGCTTGGACCAGGCGGCCCGGCCGGCGGGGGTGCGGGTCTGCTCCTCGTACGCGTACGCCACCGCCTCCAGACCGCGGTCCTGCGCGTGCGGGCCGCCGGCCTGGAACGCCATCATGAACGCCTGGCCGCTGGTGTGCATGACCGCGTGGGCGAACTCGTGGGTGCGGGCCGAGATCCGGGCCAGGATCTCCAGGCAGACCAGGGCGCGGGTCTCCGGACCGGCGTCGCGCCAGGCGGGCAGGCCGGCGCGCATCGCGGGCAGCAGCACGTCCACGTCCGCGTGCGGGTACTCGACGCCCAGCTCGGGGCCGTACGGCGACACCTCGCCGCCGGTCCAGCCGTCGGTGCCCGGCTGGTCGAGGTCGAAGCGGCCGTTCAGCACCGCCTGGTGGGCGGCGAGACCGGCGGCGGCGTCGAGCGAGCCGTCCGCCCCGTACGCCTTCGGGTGCTCCGGGTAGGGCGACCAGTAGGCACGGCTGCGGATGGTGGCGAGGGCCTGATCGAGCGTGGACCGGTGCTTCTCGGCCAGAACGTCGGTGGTCGGCTGGGCGGTGGCCATGGATGGACCAACTCCTCGTCGAGCTGGGCAGGGAGACGCGTACGGAGTTAGAGTAACCGAACGATCGGTCGGGACAAGGGGGTCCGTCGATCCTGTGGAAAACCGATCGGGGAGGATCACTCCTATGAGCGCCGGCAGCGAAGCGGACATGCGTGCCAACGGCACCGTCAGGGGGAGCGCCACCATGGACGAGGCAATCGGGCGGGACCGGACGGTCGCCGTCGTCGGCACCGGCACGATGGGCCAGGGGATCGCACAGGTGGCACTGGTCGCCGGCCACCCCGTACGCCTCTACGACAGCGCCCCCGGCCGGGCCGCCGAGGCCGTCGCCGCGATCGGCGCCCGCCTGGACCGGCTGGTCGAGAAGGGGCGGATGGCCGCCGCCGACCGCGAGACCGCCGCCGGCCGGCTGCACGCCGCCGAGGACCTGGCCGAGCTCGCCGACGCGGCCCTCGTCGTCGAGGCGATCGTCGAGGACCTGGAGGTCAAGCAGCGCCTCTTCGCCGACCTGGAGAAGGCCGTCGGCGACGACACCCTCCTCGCCACCAACACCTCCTCCCTCTCCGTCACCGCCATCGCCGGCCGGCTGCGGCTCCCCGGCCGCTTCGTCGGCCTGCACTTCTTCAACCCGGCGCCGCTGCTCCCCCTCGTCGAGGTCGTCCGCGGCTTCGCCACCGACGAGACCGCCGCCACGCGCGCGTACGAGACGGTCCTGGCCTGGGGCAAGACGCCGGTGCGCTGCGCCGACACCCCCGGCTTCATCGTCAACCGGATCGCCCGCCCCTTCTACGCGGAGGCGTTCCGCGTGTACGAGGAGGGCGGCGCCGACCCGGCCACCATCGACGCGGTGCTGCGCGAGTGCGGCGGCTTCCGGATGGGCCCCTTCGAGCTGACCGACCTGATCGGGCAGGACGTCAACGAGGCCGTGACCCGCTCCGTGTGGGACTCCTTCTTCCAGGACCCGAAGTTCACGCCGTCGCTGGCGCAGCGGCGGCTGGTCGAGTCGGGGCGGCTCGGCCGGAAGTCGGGCCACGGCTGGTTCCCGTACGCGGAGGGCGCGGAGCGGCCCGAGCCGCGCACCGAGGCGCCCGCGAAGGCGCCGGAGCGGATCACCGTCCGCGGCGACCTCGGGCCGGCCGAGGCGCTGGTGGGGCTGGTCGAGGAGGCGGGGATCGCCGTCCGGCGCAAGAAGGGCCAAGGGTTCATCCAGCTGCCGGCCGGTGTCGAGCTGGTGCTCGCGGACGGGGAGACCTCGTTCGAGTACCACCGTGAGGACATCGTCTCCTTCGACCTCGCGCTCGACTACGCGTCCGCCACCCGGATCGCGCTCTCCGCGCGTGAGGGCATCGCCCCCGACGCCCTGGCCGAGGCCGTGGGCCTCTTCCAGGCCCTGGGCAAGAAGGTGACCGTCGTCCGAGACCTGCCCGGCATGATCGTGGCCCGGACGGTCGCCATGCTCGCCGACCTCGCCGCCGACGCGGTCGCCCGCGGGGTGGCCTCCGCCGAGGACATCGACACGGCGATGCGGCTCGGGGTCAACTATCCGGCGGGCCCGCTGGAGTGGGCGCGGAAGGTCGGACACCGGCGGCTCGCCGCCCTGCTCGACGAGATGGACACGCGGTACCCGGGCGCCCGGTACACGCCGAGCCTGGCGCTGATGCGCCTGGGATACGCCGAGGCCGCCGAGGAGGAGCGATGACCACCGCCCGACGTGACACCTACACCCCCGAGACCCTGCTCTCCGTCGCGGTGCGGGTCTTCAACGAGCGCGGTTACGACGGCACGTCCATGGAGCACCTGTCCAAGGCGGCCGGGATCTCCAAGTCCTCGATCTACCACCACGTGGCGGGCAAGGAGGAGCTGCTGCGGCGGGCGGTCAGCCGGGCGCTGGACGGGCTCTTCGCGATCCTCGACGAGCCGGGCGCGGTGCGCGGCCGGGCGGTGGAGCGGGTCGAGTACGTGACCCGGCGGACCGTCGAGGTGCTGATAGCCGAGCTGCCGTACGTGACGCTGCTGCTGCGGGTGCGGGGCAACACCGCGACCGAGCGGTGGGCGATGGAGCGGCGCCGGGAGTTCGACCACCGGGTGGCCGAGCTGCTCGGGGCGGCCGCCGCCGAGGGCGATCTGCGCTCGGACGTGGACATCCGGCTCGCGACCCGGCTCCTCTTCGGCATGATCAACTCGCTGGTGGAGTGGTACCGGCCGCATCCGGACCAGGCGGAGCGCGACCAGCTCGCCGAGACCGTCGCCCACCTGGCCTTCGACGGGCTGCGGAAGGCCCGCTGAGGGCTCTGGCGGGCGTACGAGAGGGCCCCGGGGAACTTCCCGGGGCCCTCTCGTACTCTTCCGCGTGCGACGCCCTCAGGGCCTCGGGTCGGCGTTCAGGTCCATCTCGTCGAAGACGAGCAGGGTGCGGGTGGAGAGCACCTCCGGGATCGCCTGGAGGCGGGTGAGGACCAGTTCGCGCAGGGTGCGGTTGTCCGGGGTGTGGACCAGCAGCAGGACGTCGAAGTCGCCGCTGACCAGCGCGATGTGCGCGGCGCCGGGGAGCGCTTCGAGCTGTTCGCGGACCGTGCGCCAGGAGTTCTGGACGATCTTGAGCGTGATGTAGGCGGAGGCGCCGTGGCCGGCCCGCTCGTGGTTGATCCGGGCGCTGAAGCCGCGGATCACGCCGTCGTCGATGAGCCGGTTGATGCGGGCGTACGCGTTGGCCCGGGAGACGTGCACGCGCTCGGCGACGGAGCGCACCGAGGCGCGGCCGTCCGTCTGGAGCAGCCGCAGGATGTCCCGGTCTATCGCGTCCAGCGGGCGTGCCGGGGCGGCGTACGCCGGCGTGCCCGGGGGAGCGCTCAGCACCTCGCCCGCGGCGTCGCCCGTCGCGTCGTCCGGGGTCCCGCCCCGGGCGACGGCCATTTGTTCATCCGCCATGTCCCCCCGCCTCTCTCCGGTGGACGACCTGTCTCTATCCCAGGCTGTGGAGAACCGTTTGTCCACAGGCTGGAGGTGCCTGTAGCCAAAATGCCTCCACGACCGAACAATCGGTAGGTGAGGCGCGCCACACTCGCGCCACCCGCCTTCGGGTCTTATGCCCGCTCCCACGAGGAGGTGGACTCGTTGCAACAGCGCAGTTCGACAGTCCAGGAGCCGCTCGCCGACTCGGCCTACCGGCCCACCCCGCCGCCGGCCTGGCGTCCGCGGACCGACCCCGCACCGCTGCTGCCCGACGCCGAGCCGCTGCGCGTGCTCGGCACGGACGCGGTGGCCGACGCCGACCCCGCGCTGCTGCGCCGGCTCTACGCGGAGCTGGTCCGCGGGCGCCGGTACAACGCCCAGGCGACCGCCCTGACCAAGCAGGGCCGGCTCGCCGTCTACCCGTCCACCACCGGCCAGGAGGCGTGCGAGATCGCCGCCGCCCTCGCCCTGGAAGAGCGGGACTGGCTCTTCCCGTCGTACCGGGACACCCTCGCGGCGGTCGCCCGGGGCCTCGACCCCGTGCAGGCGCTGACCCTGCTGCGCGGCGACTGGCACACCGGCTACGACCCGCGCGAGTACCGCATCGCGCCGCTGTGCACCCCGCTCGCCACCCAGCTGCCGCACGCGGTGGGCCTCGCCCACGCGGCCCGGCTGAAGGGCGACGACGTGGTCGCGCTCGCCATGGTCGGCGACGGCGGCACCAGCGAGGGCGACTTCCACGAGGCGCTGAACTTCGCCGCCGTCTGGCAGGCGCCGGTGGTCTTCCTCGTGCAGAACAACGGCTTCGCGATCTCCGTGCCGCTCGCCAAGCAGACCGCCGCCCCCTCGCTCGCCCACAAGGCCGTCGGGTACGGCATGCCGGGCCGGCTGGTGGACGGCAACGACGCGGTCGCGGTGCACCAGGTCCTCACCGAGGCCGTGGCCCGCGCGCGGCGCGGCGGCGGACCGACCCTCGTGGAGGCGATCACCTACCGGATCGACGCCCACACCAACGCCGACGACGCCACCCGCTACCGCGCGGACGGCGAGGTCGAGACCTGGCGGGCGCACGACCCGGTGCTCCTCCTCGAACGGGAGCTGACCGAGCGCGGCCTGCTCGACGAGGAGGGCCGGCGGGCGGCGGCCGAGGCCGCGGAGACGATGGCGGCGGAGCTGCGCGAGCGGATGAACGCCGACCCGGTACTCGACCCGATGGACCTCTTCACCCACGTCTACGCCGAGCAGACCGCGCAGCTGCGCGAGCAGGCGGCGCAGCTGCGGGCCGAACTCGAAGCGGAGGGCGAGAGCCGATGACGACGGCGACGACCGGCGCGGCGGCCGCCAAGGCGGCGGGCCGGACCAAGCCGGCCACCATGGCACAGGCGCTCCAGCGCGCCATGCGCGACGCGATGGCCGAGGACCCGACCGTCCACGTGATGGGCGAGGACGTCGGCACCCTCGGCGGGGTCTTCCGGGTCACCGACGGGCTGGCCAAGGAGTTCGGCGAGGACCGCTGCACGGACACGCCGCTGGCCGAGGCGGGCATCCTCGGCACCGCCGTCGGCATGGCCATGTACGGCCTGCGGCCGGTGGTCGAGATGCAGTTCGACGCGTTCGCCTACCCGGCGTTCGAGCAGCTCGTCTCGCACGTGGCGCGGATGCGGAACCGGACGCGCGGCGCGATGCCGATGCCGATGGTGATCCGGGTGCCGTACGGCGGCGGGATCGGCGGCGTCGAGCACCACAGCGACTCCTCCGAGATCTACTACATGGCCACGCCCGGCCTGCACGTGGTCACCCCGGCGACCGTCGAGGACGCCTACGGGCTGCTGCGGGCGGCGATCGCCTCCGACGACCCGGTCGTCTTCCTGGAGCCCAAGCGGCTCTACTGGTCCAAGTCGGACTGGTCGCCCGAGGCCCCCGCGCGCGTGGAGCCGATCGGCAAGGCCGTGGTCCGCCGGCCCGGCACCAGCGCCACCCTGATCACCTACGGCCCCTCGCTGCCGGTCTGTCTGGAGGCGGCCGAGGCGGCCACCGCGGAGGGCTGGGACCTGGAGGTCGTGGACCTCCGCTCGCTCGTGCCCTTCGACGAGGAGACCGTCGCCGCGTCGGTGCGGCGCACCGGCCGCGCGGTCGTGGTGCACGAGTCCGGCGGCTTCGCCGGCCCGGGCGCGGAGATCGCCGCCCGGATCACCGAGCGCTGCTTCCACCACCTGGAGGCGCCGGTGCTGCGGGTCGCGGGCTTCGACATCCCGTACCCGCCGCCGATGCTGGAGCGGCACCACCTGCCGGGCGTCGACCGGGTCCTGGACGCGGTCGCGCGGCTCCAGTGGGAGGCGGGGAACTGATGGCCCAGGTCCTGGAGTTCAAGCTCCCCGACCTCGGTGAGGGACTCACCGAGGCCGAGATCGTCCGCTGGCTGGTGAACGTCGGCGACGTCGTCGCCATCGACCAGCCGGTCGTCGAGGTCGAGACCGCCAAGGCGATGGTCGAGGTGCCCTGCCCGTACGGGGGCGTGGTCACCGCCCGCTTCGGCGAGGAGGGCACCGAACTGCCCGTCGGCGCACCGCTCCTGACGGTCGCCGTCGGCGCCTCCGCCGGCACGGCTCCGGCCGCCGCGCCCGCGCCCGCGCCTGCCGCCGAGGCGGCGGAGGCCGCGTCCGCCGTCTCCTCGGAGTACTCGGGCAACGTCCTCGTCGGCTACGGCACGGCGGGCCCCGCGGCCCGGCGCCGCCGGATCCGCCCCCAGTCCCCGGCCGTCGCGCACCCCACGCCGAACGCGACGACGGCCGGTCCCCCCACGACGGCCGGCCCCCTCGCCGGGGCCGGTACCGTCGCGGCGGCCGCCGCCGCGGTGGCCGTCCCCGAGGGGCCCGTCGCGGTCATCTCCCCGCTCGTGCGGAAGCTCGCCCGCGACCGGGGCCTCGACCTGCGGGAGGTGCGCGGCTCGGGCCCCGAGGGGCTGATCCTGCGCGCCGACGTCGAGCGGGCCCTCGCCGCCCGCGAGACGCCCGCCGTGGCGGCCCCGGCCGCCGCCCCCGCCACGGGCACCGCCCCGGCCGGGGAGCGGATCCCGCTGCGCGGGGTGCGCGGAGCCGTCGCCGACAAGCTCTCCCGCAGCCGCACCGAGATCCCCGACGCGACCTGCTGGGTGGACGCCGACGCCACCGAACTCATGGCGGCGCGGGCGGCGATGAACGCGGCGGGCGGGCCGAAGATCTCGCTCCTCGCGCTCCTCGCCCGGATCTGCGTCCACGCCCTGGCCCGCTTCCCCGAGCTGAACTCGACCGTGGACACGGCCGCCCGCGAGATCGTCCGGCTCCCCGGGGTGCACCTCGGCTTCGCCGCGCAGACCCCGCGCGGGCTCGTCGTCCCCGTGGTCAGGGACGCCGGGACCCGGACCGCCGAGTCGCTGACCGAGGAGTTCGCCCGGCTCACCGAGTCGGCCCGGCAGGGCACCCTCACCCCGGCCGACCTCACCGGCGGCACCTTCACCCTCAACAACTACGGGGTGTTCGGGGTGGACGGCTCCACGCCGATCATCAACCACCCCGAAGCGGCGATGCTCGGCGTCGGCCGGATCATCCCCAAGCCCTGGGTCCACCAGGGCGAACTGGCCGTCCGTCAGGTGGTGCAGCTCTCGCTCACCTTCGACCACCGGGTCTGCGACGGCGGCACGGCCGGCGGCTTCCTGCGGTACGTCGCGGACTGCGTCGAGCAGCCCGCGGTGCTGCTGCGCACCGTCTGAGCCGACGACCACCGGCCCGGCCGGCCCCCTGGTGACTGCAGGCCCGGCAGGCCCCGGTGACCGCAGGCCGGCTGGCCCCGGCCCGTCTCACCAGGAGACCGGCCGGGGCGCCGGCGGCCGCCGGCGGACCATACTGCTGGGGTGACCACCGCATACGACGCCGTCGTGCTCGCCGGGGGCGCCGCGCGGCGCCTCGGCGGCGTGGACAAGCCCGGGGTACGGGTCGGCGGCCTGGCCCTGCTCGACCGGGTGCTCGGCGCCTGCGCCGGGGCCCGCCGGACCGTGGTCGTCGGCGACCCCCGCCCGACCGTCCGGCCCGTCCGCTGGACCCGTGAGCAGCGGATCGGCACGGGCCCCGTGGCCGCCCTCGACGCCGGAGCCCAGGCGCTCCAGACCCCGGAGCCGGTCCCGGCGGAGCAGGACCCCGGGGTCCTGCTCGTCCTCTCCGCCGATCTGCCGTTCCTCGGCGGGGCGACCGTCGGCCGGCTCCTCGCCGCGCTCGACGCCGCGCCGGACGCCGAGGCCGCGCTCCTCACCGACGCCGACGGGCGCGACCAGCCGCTCGTCGCCGTCTACCGCGCCGGACCGCTGCGCCGCGCGCTCGACGGGCTGCGGCACGCCCACCGCGGCCTCGACCACCTTCCCCTCCGGGACCTCACCGGCGGGCTCCGGTTCGTCCGCGTCCCGGTCGGCCCGGACGAGCCGGCGGCCTCCTTCGACTGCGACACCTGGGAGGACATCGCCACGGCCCGGGCCCGCATCAGGGACCATGGAGCCGTGCTGGACGAATGGATCACCGCAGTCAAGACCGAACTGGGCCTCGACCTGGACGTCGACACCGGCGTCCTGCTCGACCTGGCCCGCGACGCCGCACACGGCGTCGCCCGCCCCGCCGCGCCGCTGACGACCTTCCTCGTCGGCTACGCCGCGGCGAAGGCCGCCGAGGACGGGACGGCCCCCGCCGACGCGGTCGCCGAGGCCGCCCGCAAGGCCGCCGCGCTCGCCCAGCGATGGGCGGCCGAACAGGACGAGGCCGGATGACCCACGGGCACCACCGCGCCACCCCCTGGCCCGAGGCCCGCGCCCGCGCCGCCCGCGCCGGAGCCGAGGCCCGGGCGGCCGCGGGCCGCCCGCCCGTCCGCGTACCGCTCGGGCAGGCCCTCGGCCGGACCCTCGCAGAACCGCTGCGGGCCCTCACCGACCTGCCCTCCTTCGACAGCTCCGCCATGGACGGCTGGGCGGTCGCGGGACCGGGCCCCTGGACCGTGCGCGAGGAGTCGGTCCTCGCCGGGCACGCCGGGGCCGCCGCCCTCGCCCCCGGCGAGGCGGTGCGGATCGCCACCGGCGCCCGCGTCCCCGCCGGCGCCACCGCCGTCGTCCGCAGCGAGCACGCGCGCACGGAGGCTCCGGCGGGCTCCCCGGCGGACTCCCCAGCCGACTCTCCGGTGGACCCCCCGGCGGACTCCCCAGCCGGCTCTCCGGTGGGCCCCCCGGCGGACTCCCCGGCCGGAACGGTTCTGCTGCACCCCCTCCGTGCGGTCGTGACCGGGCAGGACATCCGCCCCCGGGGCCAGGAGTGCCGCGCCGGCGACGAGCTGCTGCCCGCCGGCACCGTCGTCGGCCCGGCCGTGCTCGGCCTCGCGGCCGCCGCCGGCTACGACGAGCCCGCCGTGCTGCCCCGCCCCCGGGTGGAGATCCTCGTCCTCGGCGACGAGCTGCTCACCTCCGGACTCCCCCGCGACGGCCTCATCCGGGACGCGCTCGGCCCGATGCTCGGCCCCTGGCTGACGGCGCTCGGCGCCGAGGTCCTGGCGACGCGCCGGATCGGCGACGACGCGGAGGCCCTGTACGACGCCGTCACGGGCTCCGCCGCCGAACTCGTCGTCACCACCGGCGGCACCGCCGCCGGGCCCGTGGACCACGTCCACCGGGTCCTCGACAAGGCCGGCGCCACCCTCCTCGTCGACGGCGTGAAGGTCCGCCCCGGCCACCCCATGCTGCTCGCCCGGCTCGACCCCGGACGCCACCTCGTCGGCCTGCCGGGCAACCCCCTCGCCGCCGTCTCCGGCCTCCTCACGCTCGCCGCGCCTCTTCTCGCGGCCCTCACCGAAGAGCCGGCCGCAGCCGCCGAGGCCCCCCGCGCGCCCGTCCACGACGCCGTCCAGGGCCATCCGTACGACACCCGTCTCGTCCCCGTCGTCCACCGGGACGGAACCGCCGTGCCCCTGCACTACAACGGGCCCGCCATGCTGCGCGGCATCGCCGCCGCCGACGCCATGGCCGTCGTCCCGCCCGGCGGCGCCGAGCCCGGCCGGCGGCTCGAACTGCTCGCCCTGCCCCGGCCGACCGAGACGCCGTCCGCCCAAGGAGCATGTTTCACGTGAAACTTCCCAGCCGTGACGTCATGGCCCGCCATGCCGACGAAAAGGTCACCGGCGCGCGGATCCATCTGCCCAGCCGGAGCGTGGACCCGCTCCGCCAGGTCGGCCGGCGCCTCCTGATGGCCCTCGGGGTCCTCTTCCTGACCGTCCTCATCGTCTACGCCGACCGGGACGGCTACCACGACAACGCCAACGGGACGGTCGACTTCCTCGACGCCGCCTACTACGCGACCGTCACCCTCTCCACCACCGGATACGGCGACATCGTCCCGTTCAGCGACTCCGCTCGGCTCGTCAACATCCTGGTGATCACGCCGCTGCGCGTGCTCTTCCTGATCATCCTGGTCGGCACCACCCTCGAGGTCCTCACGGAACGGACCCGCGAGGAGTTCCGCCTCAAGAAGTGGAGGTCCCACTTGCGCGACCACACCGTGATCGTCGGCTTCGGCACCAAGGGACGATCCGCGATCCAGACCCTCTGCGCCACCGGTCTCCGCAAGGACCAGATCGTCATCGTCGACCCCTCCGGCAAGGTCATCGAGGCGGCCAACCTCGACGGCTTCGTCGGCGTCGTCGGCGACGGCACCCGCAGCGACGTGCTGCTCCGGGCAGAGGTGCAGAAGGCCCGCCAGGTCGTCATCGCCACCCAGCGCGACGACACCGCCGTCCTGGTCACCCTGACCGCCCGCCAGCTCAACCGGGGCGCGAAGATCGTCGCCGCCGTCCGGGAGGAGGAGAACGCGCCGCTGCTCCGCCAGTCCGGCGCCGACGCGGTCATCACCAGCGCCTCCGCCGCCGGCCGCCTGCTCGGCCTCTCCGTGCTCAGCCCCAGCGCGGGCACGGTCATGGAGGACCTCATCCAGCAGGGCTCCGGCCTCGACCTCGTCGAGCGCCCGGTGACCAAGGCCGAGGCCGGCCGGAGCGTCCGCGAGACCGACGACCTGGTGGTGAGCGTGCTGCGCGGCCACCGGCTGCTCGGCTACGACGACCCGCAGGCCAGCCCGCTCCAGCTCACCGACCGGGTCATCACCATCGTGCGGGCCGCCCCGGTCACCCCGCTTACCACACCCCCGGAGGACTGAGCACTCCCCGCCGGCCCCGGAGTAGCCTCGCCGCCATGCATGCGATCACGATTCCGGAACCCGGTGGTCCCGAGGCCCTCGTCTGGGCCGAGGTGCCCGATCCCGTGCCCGGCGAGGGCGAGGTCCTCGTCGAGGTGGTGGCCAGCGCCGTCAACCGCGCCGACGTCCTCCAGCGGCAGGGCTTCTACGACCCGCCGCCCGGCACCTCGCCCCACCCCGGCCTGGAGTGCTCCGGGCGGATCACCGCCCTCGGCCCCGGCGTCTCCGGCTGGTCGGTCGGCGACGAGGTCTGCGCGCTGCTCGTCGGCGGCGGCTACGCCCAGCGGGTGGCCGTCCCGGCCGGCCAGCTGCTGCCGGTCCCGAAGGGCGTCGACCTGGCCACGGCCGCCGCGCTCCCCGAGGTGGCCTGCACGGTCTGGTCCAACATCTTCATGATCGCCCACCTGCGGCCCGGCGAGACGCTGCTCGTGCACGGCGGGGCCAGCGGCATCGGCACGATGGCGATCCAGCTGGCCAAGGCGGTCGGCGCGAAGGTCGCGGTCACCGCCGGCAGCCCGGAGAAGCTGGCCCGCTGCGCCGAACTCGGCGCGGACGTCCTGATCGACTACCGCACCCAGGACTTCGTCGAGGAGCTCCGCACGGCCACGGACGGCGCGGGCGCGGACGTCATCCTCGACATCATGGGCGCCAAGTACCTGGACCGGAACGTGCGGGCCCTCGCGTTCAACGGCCGCCTCGTGATCATCGGCCTCCAGGGCGGCGTCAAGGGCGAGCTGAACCTCGGGGCGCTGCTCGCCAAGCGGGCCGCCGTGATGGCGACGACCCTGCGCGCCCGACCGCTCCAGGAGAAGGCGGCGATCGTCGCGGCCGTCCGCGAGCACGTCTGGCCGCTGGTCGAGGGCGGCACGGTCCGCCCGGTCGTCGACCGGACGCTGCCGATGCAGGAGGCCGCCGAGGCCCACCGCGTCCTGGAGTCCGGCGCGCACGTCGGCAAGGTGCTGCTGCTCGCGCCGTAGCCGCCGCACGGAACGCGAAAGGGCCCGGCGCGTCCGAAGCGCCGGGCCCTTCCCTCGTACGACCGCCCTACAGGTACGGCCCCGAGCCGACCGCGCGGCCGTGGCCGCGGCCACCGCCCTCGTCGTCATCGTCGTGCGAGACACCGGGCGGCAGGGCCCGGCGCATCTGCTCCAACTGGGCGCGGGCCGCCATCTGCTGGGCGAACAGCGCGGTCTGGATGCCGTGGAAGAGTCCCTCCAGCCACCCCACCAACTGGGCCTGCGCGATCCGCAGTTCCGCCTCGGAGGGGATAGCCTCGTCGGTGAACGGCAGCGAGAGGCGCTCCAGTTCCTCCACCAGCTCCGGCGCGAGGCCGTCCTCCAGCTCCTTCACCGAGCTGGCGTGGATCTCCTTCAGCCGGACCCGGCTGGCCTCGTCGAGAGGTGCCGCCCGAACTTCCTCCAGAAGCTGCTTGATCATGCTGCCGATCCGCATGACCTTCGCAGGCTGCTCGACCATTTCCGTCACCGGGACCTCGCGGGGTTCGTCGTCGCCCTGGGCGCCGCCGAGAGCCATTCCGTCCTGTCCCACGATGAGGACCTGCGGGCTCTCCGGCGACCTGTCATTCCTCGGCATCTCCATGCCGCCATTCTCTCGCACACATGCTTCACCACCAGGTGTGCCCGGGGAGGAGGGTGATCCACCCTCCTCCCCGGGCACGGTCACGGCACGGAAAGGTGTCAGGTCGCCGCGCGGCGGGCGACGGCCCCCTTCGAACGGGTCACCAGCGCGGCGAGCAGGGCGGCGCCGAGCGGGACGGCGACGAGCAGGGCCGCCAGGGTCTCCCAGGGCACCACGATCGGCACGTACGGCGGGGTGAGGTCGCCGCCCCAGCCCTCCGCGACGGTCTGCTCGTGGTAGCGGATCTGCTCGCGCTCCTCGGTGAGCCGCAAGCCCACGGCGGGCAGCAGACCGGCGACGGAGCCGAGGACGACGCCCATCGCGGCGACCACCCCGCACTGGAAGCCGCTGAGGGTGCGGCGGACGCGCGGCGGGGCGCCGACGGCGGCGAGCGTCTTCAGATCGGCCTCGGCGTCGGCCTGGGCCAGACCGGTGGCGATGCCGGCGGCGCCGATGGTGACCAGGCCGGCGAAGACGGTCAGCGCGAGCAGGAAGATGCTGTCGTCGGAGACGTACCCCTCCTCGATGACGAGGTCGATCCCGGCGCCGATCCCGGCCAGTTCGGCGTCGAGCTTCTGGCGCTGCTCGGTGTCGGGCAGCCGGTCGGTGCTGAAGTAGGCGCCGACCGGGGCGGTGCCGAGTCCGGCGGCCTTCGCGGTCGCGGGCGTCATCAGCACCTGGAGGCCGTAGGTCTTCGTCCCGGACTTCACCAGGTGGGCGGGGACCGAGACGACCTTGCCCGGGGCGGGCTTGTTCTCCATCGACGCCTTCTCGGCGGCCTTCGTGTCGGTGATCTGCTTGACGCCGATGGTGCCGTCCGTGGCGACCAGCGCCCGCTGGAAGGTGACGGCCTTTCCGGCCGCGAGGGCCTCGGCGGCGCCGGGGGCGTCGATGCCGAGCACCTTCAGGAGGCGGGCGTCGCCGACGAGGAGACCGCCGTCGACGTAGACGCCGCCGCCCTCCTCCTGCTTGCAGCGCCAGTCGTCGCGCATCATCGTGCGCCGCTGTTCGGGGGTGTACTTCAGCGAGGGGTCGCTGCCGTCGGTCGTCGGCGCCCACATCGGGCAGACGTGGGCGGGCGGCACCATCACCTCGTAGCGCCCGCAGCCGGGGCCCTCGCCCCAGGCGGAGCAGCCGGGCTTGCCGACGGCGATGCGGGAGACGTCGGCGCGGGTGTCGACGGACATGTGGCGCTGGACGGTGTCGGCGACGGCGCGGACGTCCCGGCCGCCCTCCTCCATCTGGAAGAAGGAGACGGCGCCGTGCGGCAGCCGCGGGGTGTACTCGGCGCGGTACTGGGCGTCGGTGCTCGCCGAGTACGTGACGACGGCGACGGTGCCGGCGACGGCGGCGAGGACGGCGGCGACCGCGGGAGCCGTACGGCCCCGGTTGCGGACGGCGTCGCGGAGCGCGAGCCGCGGCGAGAGCGGCAGCCAGCGCCCGGTCCGCCCGAAGAGCCCGACCAGGGCGGGGGTCATGGCGACCACGCCCAGCTCGGCGATGGCGGAGCCGCCGGCGACGATGACGAACTGGTCGCTGAAGACGGAGCCGTAGAGGGCGATCGCCCCGCCGAGGAGCAGCGCGATCAGACCGAGGACGGGCAGCACCCGGCTGGTGGAGCGGACGCCGCGGCGGCCGGTGAGCGAGGCGAGCACGGTCTGCCGGGAGGCGGTGACCGCCGGGACGACGGCGGCGAGCAGGCCGGTGAGGACGGCGAGCAGGGCGATGCCGAGGAGTTCCAGCGGCCGCACGTCGAAGGCGCCGAACCGCTGCCCCAGGTAGTCCTCCAGGAGCGGCTGGAGGGCCAGGGTGAGGACCAGGGCGAGGACCGTGCCGACGACGGCGGCGGAGACGCCGATGACGAGGCCGCCGCTGAGCACGATGGCGCGGATGTGGCTGCGGGCGCCGCCGTTGGCGCCGACCAGGCCGAGCTGACGGCGGGAGCGGCGGGCGCCGACCGCGAAGGCGGGGCCGGCGAGCAGGCAGATCTCCAGCATCGCCAGGCCGACGACGGTGGCGAGGGAGGCGAGCAGCATGGCGTCGGCGCCGTCGCTGGACCCGTAGTCGCCCCAGCCGGACCGCTGGTAGAACGGGACCTCGGAGTCGGCGGGCGGGTCGAGCAGGACGGCCCGGGAGACGACGAGGACGCCCTTGGTGTTGATCTCCTTCACGGTGTTCCACGTGAAACCACCGGCGCGCTGCACCAGGTAGGTGGTGCCGGCGCCGGGGCCGGGCGCGCCGGCCTTCTCGGCGGCCTTCGCGTACGGGGCGAGGAACGCGCCGGGCAGGGCGGTGATCTGCGCGGTCGTCAGGGTGTCGGGCAGCTCGTAGGAGCCCACGATCCGGTACGGCCGGTCGAAATTGCGAGCGGAAACGGTCGAGCCGATCGAGAGGCCGCTGCGCTCCAGGAAGGCGGAGGTGGCGATCACCTCGTCGGCCTTCTTCGGATAGCGGCCGTCGAGGAGGGTGGTGATGCCCTTCGCGATCGGATCGTCCGCCTTCAGCTCGCGGACGTCGGTCTGGAGCAGGCCGTGCACGGTGGTCAGCTTGGCGCCGCCCACGGTGTCGGTGATCCAGCGGGAGCCGGCCGGGATGACCTTGGTCGGGTCGGTGGTGCCGCTGGGCCAGGGCGTGTTCTCGTCGTCCTGTTCCGGGACGGAGTTGTCGCCCTGCGGGGTCTGGAAGAGGGGGACGCCGCCGAAGCCGGCGTCGCGGAAGGCGGCGTCGGCGGTGCCGATGGACCGCTCCAGCCGTTCGGAGACGGAGAGTTCGGCGCTGCGGATGGTGAGGTCGGCGGCGCTGACGCCCAGGATGGGCAGGGCGATCATCGCGAGGACGAGCGAGCTGCGGCCCTTGGCGCGCCAGGCGTCGCGGCGGGCGATGCGGACGGCCGCCCGCCAGGAGTGGAGCCAGGTCTTCACGCCTCCGCCACCCGGCCCGTCAGGAGGGAGTCGGCGTCGCTGCGCACGGTCTGGTCGACGATGGCGCCGTCGCGCAGGAAGACGACGCGGTCGGCCCAGGCGGCGAAGCGCGGTTCGTGGGTGACGAGGACGCCGGCGGCGCCCGCGTCGCAGCGGGAGCGGAGCAGGGCGAGGACGGACTCGCCGGTCTCGGAGTCGAGGGCGCCGGTGGGCTCGTCGGCGAGGACGAGGCGGCGGTCGCCGACGAGGGCGCGGGCGATGGCGACGCGCTGCTGCTGCCCGCCGGACATCTCGTCGGGGAACCGGTCGGCGAGGTGGCCGAGCCCCATCTCCTCCAGCGCGGCGAGGGCTTCGACCCGCGCCTTGCGGGCGGACATCCCGTCGAGCTCGCGCGGCAGGGAGACGTTCTCGGCGGCGGTCAGCGCCGGGATGAGGTTGTAGTCCTGGAAGACGTAGCCGATGCTGCGGCGGCGCAGGGCGGCGAGCTCCTTGAGCCCGGCGGTGGTGATGTCGGTGCCCTCGACGATCACCTGGCCGGAGCTGGGGGTGTCGAGGCCGCCGGCGATGGTGAGCAGCGTGGACTTGCCGGAGCCGGACGGCCCCATGACGGCGACGAGTTCGCCGGGGTGCACGTCGAGGTCGATGCCGCGCAGGGCGTGCACCTCGGTGGCGCCGGACCCGTGGACCCGGGTCAGGTTGTGCAGGCGCAGCACGGGCTGCGCGGCGGGCGGTGTGGACATGGCGGGTCCCCCTAGGCGTGCGCGGAGAACGCACGGTGAGCGGTGTGATGGAAGAACAGAGACGGTCGTACGGGGGCGCGGGCCCCGGGTCAGCGGGCCCGGCCCACGGCCCCGCCCCCCGGCCCC